>QCCX01000042.1 GCA_003278845.1 Prochlorococcus sp. AG-347-O22 | reverse complement strand
AAAAAAATAAAAAATTTAAAATTTCTAAGAATAATAAGCATTTTTAACTTTTTAGGATAGAGTCACAAATACTAGATGGATTTGCTTGTTTAATTATTTTAAGTCTTTTGATAAGTCTATCTCGATCTATTTGATGTTTTAAATATTTAATACATAAATTTTTTTCCTGATATACCTCTGCTATTGGAGTAATCTTTAAAGCAATAGCAAAAGTACCAATAACTAAAGATATGTTTGTAGTTAGTCGAATGTTTGGCCGAAAATTTGTGCTCATTCGTATTCTTTATTTCTGTCAATAAGCTCCCTTAAATATATATCTTTTAGCTCGTCATTGTATCCATTTTCTTTTGCAAATTTCTCTAATTCCTTAAACTCTTTTTCTGTCATTAAGCAGATTTGGATATATTGTTTTTCATATCTTCAATTTGGTTGATTAATTCATCTAACCACTCTGTATTATTTTCGGATCTTTTCTGAAAATATGTAATTTTAGGTTGATTGATTTCTAGTGTCTCATAATCTCCACTCATAAATTCCCCCTAAATTTATACTCTGCATAATTTATCTAGAGAAATTATGCCCATCAATAGGCTCTAATACTTATTTGACTTTTGCTATGGGTTACAAGTTACTTTTTTAATAGTATAAATATCAAGGAATTTATCTCCTAAAAATATGGCAACTAATGAAGAACTAGAAAAAAGAATTGAGACTTTAGAAAAAGAAGTACAACACCTAAAAGCTGTTCTGCAATATCAAATGAGAAATAAGAAAAAGTGATTTATTCTTATTGCATAGAATTTACTTTTGTTTAGATAAGTATTTTCTCTTGGTTGTTTTGGATACCTAATGTCAAAGCTAAATATTAAAAATAACTCCATAATTAGTCACTTTGAAAAAAAACTTTAATCATTGATATTTTGGACATATTTGTTTTTATATATATAAAACTACTTGATATGATTAACTCAATAGCTATTACATTGTTATTGTTAGGCTCTTTAGTCGCTTACAAAAGACTGAAAAGAAAGAAACGGCGATTTCACGCACCACCTACAAACCAGCTTCCTAGTTGAAAATTAAATTCCGTCTTCGTCTTCTCCAAAAGGATTGTATCTAATATCCCAGATTAGAACTACTGCTATAGATAAAAGCAATAGACCAAAAATAACTTGAGGAGGTGGAAATAACATTCATGAAATATAACAATTACCAATAAGCTTTGCTTATAAAAATTTTAAAGGGTAATCGATATTGTTTGGTTCTAAATGTTTTACATAACATGCTGTTGTGCAATCTACTCCCTCACTATTGATGCTACAAGAAGTTATGCATTCACAAAAACTTTCCAAAGCATCTGAATCTTTAATATTTGAATAATTGTCATTATTCATGTTTAATCTTCAATTCTGAAGCTTATCTAGCAATTAATTTTTAATAATGTCAAATTTTAGGTAAAGTACCTATTAACCATTTTTTTTTAAAAAACACTATTGAATCTATAAGTTTCTTTCCACCCTTCCTCTAAAAGTTTTTTATATTCGTTTCTCGCTTCTTCGATAGATTCAACCCTAGAGCCTTTCATAACTGGCTTATTTGATCGCTTAAAAACGCAACCATAAGAGATTAAAATTGCATTAATCATTAAAGAGTCCTTAGAACTATCTTCAAAAGGTTCAAATACTTTAATCCTCGATCTGGCTTTATTGATTAAAGTAAATTTTTCCATAAAAAAAAGGGCGTTAGCTTCGCCCCAATAAAAAAAGAGGGATGATCCCCATCACCCAACCTTTTTAAAAATCATAGCACCACATATAGTGTTTGTAAGTATTTAAAATTACCTATTGGTGGGGTTGTTTGTTTCTGTTTAATTTGTCATTATAGGAGTCCCCATCACCTAGGCTCGTAAGAGTCTTTTTTTTTGTTTTCTTTCCCTATAAGTTAATAAGTTTTTAATTAGTGTTTAAAGACTTTTTATTTAATTTTTAAATTCGATAATTAATAATTAAAGAAAT
>QCCX01000041.1 GCA_003278845.1 Prochlorococcus sp. AG-347-O22 | reverse complement strand
TAAAGAACAAATTGCCTTTGATTTTTCTTTACTTCAAAAAAGAATAAATAGAAAGTCTCCTACTAGATCAATCCAAATAAAATATCCAATTATTTTTATTGCTTATGATCTTTTAGAGATTAATGGGAGAGATATAAGAGAAATTAAATTAGAAAATAGAAGAATTGAGTTAGAAAAATATTTTTCAAAATGGCAAATTAAAACTGAGAATAATATCTCTGAAATTTTCAAAATATGTGATTTAATCTTTCCTAAAGATTGGCCTGATGCTTTAACTTATAAAGAAAAATCTCGAGAAAATAATACTGAAGGATTAATAATTAAGAAAAAGACTTCTATATACTCTTCTGGTAGAAAGAAAGGTATTTGGTGGAAATATAAAGTTGATCCTATGCAACTGGATGCTGTTCTAATTTACGCTAAGGGTGGTAGTGGTAGAAGAGCTGGTCTGTATACAGATTACAGTTTTGCATTATGGAAAGACAAAGAATTAATTAAATTTGCAAGTGCATATTCTGGTTTAACGAATATTGAGATTAAAGAGTTAGACAAATGGATAAGAAAAAATACAATAGAAAAATTTGGTCCTGTTCGATCGTTAAAACCAGAAATGGTATTCGAAATATCTTTTGAGAAAATACAAATTTCTAAACGTCATAAGTCAGGCATAGCAGTACGATTTCCAAGAATAACAAAATGGAGAAAAGATAAAAAAATTAATGATGCAGATAGCTTAGAGAATGCTTATGGACTAATGAAAAAAATATCATGAAAAATATTACGAAAAATAATAAGCAAAATAATTTAATTTCTAAAATTAAACAGTTTTTCTCCACAAATGGATGGGAGCCACTACCCTATCAGATCGAATCTTGGGAAGCATTTTTAAATGGTAAGAGTGGAATAATTCAAGTTCCTACTGGATGCGGCAAAACTTATGCTGCATTAATGGGACCTCTATCAAAGATAGAAGATCCCAAAAATAATAAAAGTGTGAATATATTATTAATAACCCCTTTAAAAGCACTTAGTAGAGATCTAAAAAATTCCATACAATTAGCAGCTTTGCATTTTAATAAAGAAATCACTGTTGAGATTAGGAACGGGGATACAACCCCATATGAAAAGAAAAAGCAACTAGCTAAACCACCCAATATTCTTATTACCACTCCAGAGTCTTTATCTCTTTTACTTTCAAATAAAGAATCTAATAATCTGTTCAAGGAGTTGTCATCAATAATTATTGATGAATGGCATGAATTGATGGGTAGTAAAAGAGGAAACCAGTGCGAGTTATCTTTAAGCTGGCTAAGAGGTAATTTAAAAAATTTACAAATTTGGGCAATGTCTGCAACTATTGGAAATATTGAAGAAGCAGCAAGAGCAATAGTTGGGATGAGCGCTATTAGACCCAAAATTATAAGTACAAATATTCAAAAAGAGATCGAAATTATAAGTGTTTTACCAGAAGAGGAAACTACCTTTCCATGGAGTGGGCATCTTGGGATTAGAAGTCATTCTTCACTATTAAAAATCCTGGATAAAAATAAAAGCACCTTATTATTTACCAATACTAGAAATCAATCTGAAAGATGGTATCAATGTCTTAAATTTTTTCTGCCAGAGATGGAAGACAAAATCGCACTTCATCACGGCTCCCTCGATAAAGAAGATAGAAAAAGAGTTGAAGAAGGGGTTAAAGACGGATTAATAAAATGGGTAGTCTGCACCAGCTCGTTAGATTTGGGAGTCGACTTCCAACCTGTAGATCAAATAGTTCAAATTGGAAGTGCAAAGAATTTAGCTAGACTTATCCAAAGAGCAGGAAGAAGTGCTCATAGACCAGGCGGGAAATCAAAAATAATTTTTATGCCTACTAATTCATTAGAGTTATTAGAGATTAGTGCGATGAGAAGAATAATAAAAAGTGGTATATCTGAGGAAATTAGACTTCCTGAATTATCTTATGATGTGCTTCTACAACATCTAATAAGTTTGGCATGCGGAAATGGATTTGATCCGAAAATTGAGAAAGAAAGAATTAAAAATTGTTGGAGTTATAGA
>QCCX01000040.1 GCA_003278845.1 Prochlorococcus sp. AG-347-O22 | reverse complement strand
CTGTTCCAAAGGGAGGTAAGTACGACGGCACTTTAGGAGTGATTGCCGGAATTGAAATTGCTTTTTTCCTTCAGGAAAATGACATTAAATTAAATAGACCCTTTGAAATAATTGTCTTTGCAGATGAAGAATCGACAATGATTGGCTGTAAAGGTTTTACAGGAAATTTATCTGCAAACGAAGAAGATTTTATTACCAGTAATTCCCGTTCAATAATTGAAAATCTTTCTCGGATTGGTGGAAATTGGCTTGAAATTAAAAGTGCGGTAAGAAGTAAAAAAGATATATTCGCTTTTCTTGAATTACATGTTGAACAGGGAAAGGTCCTTGAAGATGGTGGTTTGGATATAGGAATTGTTAATGGAATAGTAGGTCAAAAAAGGATAACCGTTAAGGTTACAGGTCAGGCAAATCATGCAGGAACTACACCGATGTCAAATAGAAATGATGCACTTTTGGCAGCCTCTAAAATTATTGTTGGCATTGAACAGATAGCTAAAACCACTTCTGAAAGTGCAGTCGCAACAGTTGGTAAATTGAAATTACATCCCAATGCGGCAAATGTTATTCCAGGAGAGGCAGTATTCACGATAGATATGAGAGATTTGGATGAAGATGTAATTGGGAAAATGAGTTTAAGAATTAAGAATCTATGTTCAGAAATTCAAGAAGTTACTGGATGCGTAGTACAGATAGAACCTCAATTTGAAGTTATTCCCACTAAGTCATGCCCTAAATTAGTGAGCTCTTCATTTCATGAATCTGAAAAGTTGGGGTTTAAAACTGGAATCTTACCAAGCAAAGCAAGTCATGACTCACAAGAAATAGGAAGGATCTGTCCTATGGTGATGATCTTTGTTCCAAGTAGGAATGGTCTGAGTCATTCCTACAAGGAATATACTTCTATTGATCAATGTGCTAATGGTATTGAGGTTTTATTAAATACAATATTTTCCATTGATAAGAATTTTTTAGACAAGCCTCTACTGATATAAATGACATTTTCAATTATTGGTTTTGATCCTTTAAAAAATAGATTTGGTGTTGCAGTTTCTTCTTGCCATATAGCTGTTGGTTCAACAGTTTCATTCGTTAGATCACAGGTTGGTGCTGTTGCAACTCAAGGGCAAACTAATCCGTATTTAGGAATAAGAAGTCTTGAGTCACTCCAATCCTGCTCTGATTCGAAAATTGTTTTGGAAGATTTAATTAAGGAAGATTTTGGTAGGGAAAAAAGACAGGTTCACTTAATTGATAAGTATGGGAGAAGCGCATGCTGGACAGGCCAAGAATGTTTTCAGACAAGCGGACATATAAGTGGGGAAAACTTTTCTGTAGCTGGCAATTTTCTAGAGAATATTGAAGTTCTTGAGGTAATGGCTGATGTTTTTAAACAAAGTGATCCAAATATTAAATTAGGGAAAAGACTACTTGATGCTCTTAATGTAGGAGAAAATATAGGTGGAGATAGACGAAGCCTCCGTTCAACCTCAAGCGCCCTAAAAGTTAGTGGAGAACTAGGCTTTCCTCTTTTAGATCTGAGAGTTGATTATCATGATTCCTCTGTAGATGAGCTAATTAGAATTTATAGACATAGTCAAAGTGAATGGGCCCAGGAATGGAGAGACTCAATGAATGACTTGCCTGAAATGAATATGAAACAGGAATTTAGAGTCGCGTAAGCTTTAATAAGTTCAGCTTATAGAGAGTATGAGAGTAAGTAATTATACTCACACTTATAATTTTTAATTATTAGATTTGTTTCAAGATTGCATTAGGAAGCGTCTTAGCTAAACAACCAGCAAAACAAATGAACGAAACAAAAACAGTTGAGAAGGAAAAAATTGTAGCTGAGAAGCTCAATGGTAGATTTGCGATGATTGGCTTTATTGCCCTTATTGGCGCATATCTAACAACAGGACAAATTATTCCGGGATTTGTATAAATGGATTTCATATCTAAAAGACAAGGATATGTACCCCTTAAGGAGGTTCCTTATATATTCTTTGTTGCAGTTGTTTTAAGTATCACAACAACAAATACATTCGTATAGTTTTCAAAACTTACATCGTCATATAAGTCAG
>QCCX01000039.1 GCA_003278845.1 Prochlorococcus sp. AG-347-O22 | reverse complement strand
TTATTGGTTCTGTAATTGGAACTTTAACAATACTGTTTCTTTATATGAATGAATATCTACCATTAGATTTACTAAAACTTAAGTAGTATTTTCGCTTTTGATACATATCTAACCCCAAATCCATTGCTATGACTGGGTTCTTACTCTCAAATTTGGTGGTATATTAGTGGTAAAAAAAACTTTTTATCCTTGAAACCCAAGTGAGAGATTAGATAGAGTTTTTTTTGCGGTATAAAAAAATATTAAAGTTAATATTTAAGAAGCAAAAAATACTTTTAAAAATATCAAAATTAGTGCAGAATTATAAAAAATTTTGTTTAACTATGTTTAAATTTTTATCCGTAATTTTCTTATCATTATTGCCAATAAATGCATTTGCGATTGAAATAAATTCGCCAGCATTTAAAAATGGAGAAAAAATACCAAAAAAATATGGATGTAAATACAACGGTGGTAACAATATTTCAATACCAATAAATTTCTCTAAGGTCTCAAAAAATGCTCAATCAATTGTCTTAATAATTGACGATCCAGATGCCAAAAAAGTAGCGGGGAAAACATGGGTTCACTGGATATTGTCTGATATTCCTCCAGAGACGAAATATTTAGATGAAGTTAAAGATGGAAAAGTAGGGATAGGTATTGCGGGGAAAAATAGTGATAGAAGTAAAAAATATGTTGGTCCATGTCCGCCAAAAAATGAACATCAATATAACATTAAGGCTTATTCTTTAAATACGAAATTAGAGAAAAGTTTAAAAGCATTGACTCAAAAAAAATTTGAAAAATTATATGAGAATGAAATTATAAGTTCATTTATGATTTTTGGTAAATTCAAATAATTGAAGTCATTAATTTAGTGGTATATAAGTGTTATAACCAAAAATATAAACGCTGAAAAATACTGTACTGCAATGGATTTAGGATTAAGTGGTATATTCGCTATTTATTTCAATATATTTTTGAGAAAGATCGCACCCCCAAGCTGTGCCTTTCGATTCGCCAGAATTTAGATTAATCATAATTTTTACAATATCATCTGCTAAATATCTACCTTTCATTCTGGACTTAATATAGTCTGTGACTTTTTGTGGATCATATTTATTTAACTTGCCGTTTTCCAAAATCTGAGCTTTTCCTATATACAAGTCAACATCATTTAAATTAAATTTAACTCCAGAATTGCCTGCAGCAGAAATGATTCGTCCCCAATTCGGATCACAACCATGTATCGCAGTTTTTACCAAGGCAGAATTACAAATAGATTTCGCAAGCATAATTGCATCATCTGTATTTTTTGCTCCTTGAACCAAAACTTCTAATAAACAATTTGCTCCCTCTCCATCCCTTGCAATACTTTTTGCCAAGTTCTGACATACAATATCAATCCCTTGTTGGATAATTGGAAAAAACCTTTTTTCAATTTTCTCTCCTGCATTTATTCCAACAAAAGAATCATTTGTGCTTGTCTCTCCATCAACTGATATTGCATTAAAAGATTTTTTAACCGCAATAGCAATCATTTTATCCCATTCTTCTTTTTGAATACCCGCATCACAGGTTAGAAAAGCAAGCATTGTAGCCATGTTGGGGTAAATCATTCCTGAACCTTTTGCAAATCCTGCTATTTTTATTTTTTTACCTTGAATAATCGTCTCTATTGACACTTTTTTCAAAGTCAAATCAGTAGTTAAAATTGCTTCTGCTGCATTTTCAAAATTATTATCCTTTAAATCACTAACTAAATTCGGTAGATTTTTTACTAAATCATTTATTTGTATTGGAACACCAATTACACCAGTTGAGCACATTAAAACTTCTTCTTCTTTTATTCCTAAAAGTTCCGCAATCTTCCCTGTAGCAATTTGAAAATGTTGAATACCAAGATTTCCTGTACAGGCATTTGCTTGGCCAGAATTAATTAGTATTGCTCTAAGAAAACCTGATGTTGTTTTAATCCTTTCTTCACAAATATCTACACAAGAAGCGCGAACTATTGATTGGGTAAACATTCCACTAAAAATACTTCCTTCTGGAGCGAGTATTAGTGCTAAATCTTTTTTATTAGAAGCTTTTAAACCAGCAGATATCCCAGCAAAAAGAAACCCCTTAGGTGTTACCTTACTGTCATCAACAAACGACCAATTGGAATCTAACTGGCTCAAACTTTTTGGTATTTT
>QCCX01000038.1 GCA_003278845.1 Prochlorococcus sp. AG-347-O22 | reverse complement strand
AGTATTAGCCAGAAGAAATGGAAATGGTTTGGAATTTAACTCTTGAAGATTGATATTCTTGTTAATTAAAAATTCATATGAATCAATTGAAGGTTTAAAATCACCCATCAACCTATGAGAAATAATCTCTTCCTCAATATTAGTTAGTTTTGATATTGATTTTGTGATTAATCCGATAGAAACTCCTACTCTAAAAGTACCTGTAAGAATTTTATTAAAAATTAGATGGTTATCTTCAGGTAATCTTTCCCAAAGATTTTTAATTTCTAAATTTTTCTCCTCCTCATTAAGTTTTGATAATGCAGGTATTGTTTCGCTTAGTAATTCATTGAGACTTATATTTGATAATTTCTTTTTTCTAGAATTAGTTTTATTTTTAAGTAATAACGTTATTACCTCAGCAGAATCACCAACTTTTAAATAACAAGTATCAATTAACCATTGAGGATATTTATATATTTGAGAAAAAAGATTTTTTAAATATCTTCCACTAATAAATCTCTTATTACTTTTTCCAGTTAGTAAATATATTGCCCATGAATTATCTATTGGATCATTAGATAAAAAATAATTCTTTAAAACTTCAATTTTATTATTTGTACTATTAATTGAATCTAGATCGCCAAATAATTCTGAAAACTTTCTTAAGCTCATATTTATTTACCGAATAAAAGGACATTTATTGATTCCTTTTCAACTAAATATTTACTTAAGGCTTCACTATCTCCATGATGAAAAAATACATTTTTTGCTTCAGATCTTTTTACTACTTCCAGAATTCCATCCCAATCAGCATGATCAGAGATTGCGAATCCTTTATCATATCCTGATCTTTTTCTTAGAGCTCTTATTGACATCCATCCACTTGCGAAAGCTGTTTGAATGTTTTTGAAATTTTTTAAATAAGAACCTTTACTTAAAGATGGCGGTAATAATATTAGACTTCCTTTAAGTTCATCTATCTTTTTTTTATTTTCAATTTTTATAGTATCTTTAATATCAATTCCAAGTTCCCTATAAATATTGTTCATTTTGTGAATACTGCCATGGGAATAAATATTGCCTTTAAAATTTGTTTGACTAATTTCTTTTAACAATCTCTGAGCTTTTCCAAGTGAATAGCAGAAAAGTAAAGAAGTTTTTTCTGGTGAATAAGTTATCCATTTTAAAATATCATTTGCTATTTTATTTGATTCATCCCACTTAAATATTGGCAAACCAAAAGTACATTCACTTATTAAATAATCGGTTTTTACTATTTCATATTGTTTGCAAGTTTGATCTTTTTGAAGCTTAAAGTCACCTGAAATTAGCCATTTTTCTTCAGCAAAAATAAACCTTATTTGACTAGATCCAAGGATGTGACCGGATGGATGAAAAGAAATATTAATGCCATTTATCTTAAATTCTTCTCCATATTCAAAAGTCTTAATTTTGATATTATCACCAACTCTTTCTTTAAGAAGAATCGCAGTTTCCCTAGTAGAAATGTATTCTTCACAGCCAAATATAAAGTGATCAAAATGAGCATGAGTTATTAATGCCTTTTTTACTGGCTTGCTTGGATCAATCCAAATATCAGCAAGTTCACAATAAAGATTTCCATCTTTATATCTAATTAAATATTCTTGTTTATTTCTCAAAACTAAATCTCTTACGATGAAGTTAATTTAGCTAATTATGCCCACGCT
Source organism: Prochlorococcus sp. AG-347-O22 (assembly GCA_003278845.1). Lineage (GTDB taxonomy): Bacteria > Cyanobacteriota > Cyanobacteriia > PCC-6307 > Cyanobiaceae > Prochlorococcus_A. The sequence continues at coordinate 532 of QCCX01000038.1, read as the reverse complement.
TGTTTTGATAAAGCTATGGCTGAAATTGTTAGTAAAGAAATAATTACAAATTTGTTACTCCAACTAATCATGAATGAACTGATTTTGTTGAAAGAAACTATATTAGATGGCACAATCTTTTTTTTATTCATAACGAAATGATTTTCATTATTTTCCAAGTAATTTAAATTTTTAATCTCATTTATTAATTTAGATTCGCAAGTTGAGAGTTTTTCTACTTGATTTAATAATTCAATATCTTCTGGTCTTAATAAAGAATTTAATTCTTTAATTTGTCTTTCGTTTTTCATAAGAAATTCATTAACTATCTCATCTGTACCTAACCCGTTCTTTATATTTAAAAGAATATCATCTCTTTCCCAGGATTTTTCAAGAGAATTTAAAATTTTGCTTATGCTCATTTTAAGTATTTTTACTTATAATAAATTATAATTTTTTTCTTCTGTGGCTTGTTCCTTTAAGTAATTAAAAAAATTATTTTTATTTAAGATTTACGAATAAGTCTGTTAGCAAAATATTTTATCTTTACCTT
>QCCX01000037.1 GCA_003278845.1 Prochlorococcus sp. AG-347-O22 | reverse complement strand
CAGATAGAATCGCAGAGCTAACTAAAACAAGGAATGGACTCAGAGGATTTTTTGCATACGCTTTATCCGATAAAGATTGTTTTTTGTTAGATAAACTCCCTTTTTCACTGATTTACAAACTTAACGAAGGTGGTGATGCGGTAACAGACATAGTTGTAAAAAATTTAATAATGAGTTCCGCTCAAATTATTATTCATCGAAGAGATAATAATCATGAATATGAAACAACATCAGAAAACATTTCCGATAGATGTAAGGCTATTTTAAGACTGCTAGAAACCAAGTCAGTTACAAAGTCTATCAATCAAGTTCTTAGAGACTTAGATGATATGGGCAATAGTTTTGATAATTCAGTAAAGTATGACTCAGAGCAAAAGGAATTTATAAAAAAACAAATTCTTGATATCGCCCAATAAAAAAGCGTAGAAAAAATCTACGCTTAAGTTAGTTATTAAAGTAATATGTTTAATCTCTTCTTCCACCGCCTTGTAGTGCAATCATTAATCTCAATATAAAAACAAAAAGATTTATATAAGTTAGATACATACCTAAAGCCCCTGCAAGATATTGATCATCATTATATCTTCTTGGCATTGTATAGAAATCAACAAAAGACATTGCAACAAATAAGACAGTTCCAAACCCTGCAATTATCAATTCGAGTCCAGAACCTCCAAAAACTCCTGGAGCAAAGAATCCTCCAATTAATTGGACAAACATTGCTATAAGCAGACCTATCAATCCAAGACCAACAACTCCACTTAGTGCTTGACCAACACTATCACTCATTCTTTGGCCAGTGTAAGAGGCAATAACGAAAGTTATACCAGTAGCCAAGGCAGCTGTTCCAACAGAACCAATACCAATTGTTCCTATTGCTAAAGCAACTATTCCACTTAAGGTGAATCCAGTTAACAAACTAAATCCTGTCAACAAGGGTAGTGCCTTTGCATTATTTGCATTATTTGCAGCACTAGTGGCTATAAAAAACAAAATCAATTCTGCAATTAATGCAACAATTGAAAGAGGCTGGAAAAGTCTAGGATTTGTTGCTATGAGTGAAACACCTGCTAAAACGCCCAAAGAAGTTAGAACCATACCTCCACCAACGTAAGGTAAAGCTTTTTGAACAACATTAGGTCCAACAATTGAACTAGTTTGTGCTTCACGAATAGCTTGATTGAAATTACTACTTGCTGGCATTTTTTTTTTAAATATGATTTATTCTACTCGATTTTTAAGATTTCAGGGTACGGATCTCCAGAGTTATGAAGTTATTGATAAGCCTCAATAATTTTCTGAACTAAAGGATGACGAACTACATCTTCAGTATTTAAATAACAAAATTTTATACCTTCAGTTTCGGAGAAAATTCTCGATGCTTCAATGAGGCCACTTTCCTGATCTTTTTTTAAATCAATTTGAGTAATATCTCCGTTTACAACCATTTTTGATCTCTCTCCTAATCTGGTCAAAAACATTCTCATTTGAGAGCAAGTAGTATTTTGTGCTTCATCCAAGATAATTAAAGAATTATCTAAGGTTCTTCCTCTCATAAATGCCAAAGGAGCAACTTCAATAATTCCCTTATCAATTAACGAATTTGTTCTATCAAACCCGAAAATACTATGTAAAGAATCAAATAAGGGTCTTAAATATGGATCTACTTTTTGTTGCAAATCACCAGGTAGAAATCCCAAACTTTCGCCAGCTTCTACAGCTGGTCTGGTTAAAACAATTTTTTCAATTTTTTTCTCGTTCAATAGCCTTGCCGCGCAAACAGTTGCTAAAAATGTCTTGCCAGTTCCAGCTGGGCCAATTGCGAAGGTAAGATCAAAGTTTTCAATTGATTCAACATATTCTTTTTGTCTTATAGTTCTAGGTCTTAAAAATCTTCCTTCTTTGGAGCGTGCAAGAATTTTTTTTCCAAGTTCAGCATGTGAAGACGATTCGCCCATATTTAAAGAACTTAAAGCCGCTTTAAGATCTACCTCTGGAACTTCTAACCCTTGTTCCCAAATTGGTCTTGTTAGTTCTACTAATGCTGAGGCTCTCTCAATTTTGGATATGACACCGTTCATCTCAAGTTGTAAGCCTCTTATAGTTAAAGAAACTCCTGTAAGAGACTCAAATTTTTTTAAGAAAGAATTACCAGGTCCAGATAATGCTGTAGCGGCATCAGAGCTTGGCAAATCAATTTTGAAGTGACCAGTTTTGGAAACTTCCTTCATCTAGTTATTGAATTAGAATAAAAATTTATC
>QCCX01000036.1 GCA_003278845.1 Prochlorococcus sp. AG-347-O22 | reverse complement strand
TAGTTGCTATAAGTATTGGATTAATATCAAAAAAAGTAATTAACTATCCAACTGGAGGATGTATGAAAGGTACTCAAGAAATAACCTTTAATATCTAGTCATTTATCAACTTACATTTTCTTAATTTTTAAATCCAGTCAACTTTGATAACTCTTTTAGTGAAAGTACGCCTAAAATTAGTTTTCCATTTATTTCCCATGTGGGAAACCCTTTAATTTTTTTATCAATACATAACTGAGTTTGACTGTTAATGCCATCTCTTGCACATTCAACAACATTAAGTTCTCTATAAGCTTGCTTACCAAATAATTCACTTTGATTAAGGCAATTAGGACACCAATATGCTGAATATTTAACTACACCATTATCTTTAAGGTATTTTGCCAACTCGATTGATTCCCTAGTGCTTTCTGAGGTGACTATAAGTTCTCTCTGATTATTTAAGTGGGAGCTATTTACAACATTTGGGAAAGGAAGCAAAACTAACAGTGGGATTAATAGGTGTTTCATTTATTTACTACTTTTCCTCCATATTTTCTTACTACCTTATCAAGCAAAATCCGTATATCTTTATTTTTAAGTTTCTCTGTTTGCTGAAGATTTTCAAGAAGATCACATATTTGGTCCTGTGTATCTTCATTTAATTCACTTACTGCCATTTATATTTAGAGTTTTTATAATCCAATTTTAAATCAAAAGTAAATTTACATACTTATTGTATTTATATTTTTTTATTGCTATTTTTTTAAAGCGGGCTAAGGTTCATATCTCCACGAGGATTTAGTCCGCTGAATTTTTAAAGAATTAATTTATATTGGATCCTTCTTTAAAAAATTTATTTGAAATATTAAAAAATATTTATCTCTGTTTAATGTCTAAATTCCATTGAAAAGCATTCTTATATAAACATTAATAGTGTGACACTATTTATTCAATAATATTGTTATTTCGCTTCATAACTTTCTTGAAATACTTAAACTCAATAAATTCATGCATCATTTTGATATCATCAGATAATACTTTTTTATTTACTGCATATTCGTCCACATTAAGTGAAGAACTATTATTTTCAGAAAATGTTTCGTGATCAAAAGAAAAGTTTATAAAATCCCTATTATTATTATGATTCTGACCATAAGATTCATTTAACACTCCTCGAGACCTTAACGCTTCCTCAACCAATAAACCTGTGACTTTTGACTGACTAAACTCATTAGCTGTACACAATTTTTCAATAATTTCATGCACTTCTTCACTTGGCAAAAAACCAATTCTTTTCCTCGGAGAAGGCATAATTAAAATAAAATTAGTGTGACACTTGCACATTATAAGTGTTGCACTATATTTGATTTAAGTCAACTAATTTTGCTATGCATATTTTATTATTTCCTGTCGGATTTATACTTTGGTATCTAGCTTATGAAGCAAAACCTATCATTAATGATGAAGTAACACTTAATTGGGAAGAAAAAAATACAATTAAAAGAAATAAACTTTTAAATATAATCAACCAAAGCTTTTAAAATTTATTGTTAATCGATTTTGACCATTCCTTGTGTTTATTATCTAGATCTGAGATTAACTGTTTTTGATAAGTAAATTTGAGTTGATTTTCGTTAAGTGATTTTTTTGTGATAATCATCTCTTTAGAGAAAAAATAAGGAGTGTTAGAACTCCTAATTTTTTTTTTGACTTCCATATGATGAATTTATCTATTTTTTTTATATGACTTAAAAGGTTATAGTCTCAATATTTTTATATTCTTTTTAATATTTTTAATTATGGCTAAATATATTGAAAGACTAAAGGAAAAAGTTAAAATAAAAAAATTTGATTCTAATCAGCCAATTGGAGCTTGGGTTTTCGTTGTAATTTTGAATATAGTTGGGTTTGCGGGTTATTTTTACTTAAAGGTAAATCATATACAATTAGGTAGTTAAAAACTTATCTTATTTCCTTCTTAATTGAGCGACAAAAATTTTTTAGTCTTTCATTCCTCGTTAAGTCAGGTAAAGTCCATATTGATTCTGTCTCAGGTAATGGATCTTTGCTCCATTCTTTGAATTCTTCCATTATCGAATCATTATTTAATTTTGATGTATACTTTTTTCGCTTTTTTAAATATTTTCTTATCACTGTAAGATTTGTCTCAATATATTCCCTCATAATAAATACTTAGTCTTATATTAATTTATCATCTAGCAAGTTCTACTTAAAAGAAAAGATTAATTAGACATTTTGAACTGCTTGAAAAAGTCCAAAAGAATAACCTCCTATTA
>QCCX01000035.1 GCA_003278845.1 Prochlorococcus sp. AG-347-O22 | reverse complement strand
ATTTAATCTTCAATACTCTCAATATCCTCAGTTCTCTCATCACTGTATTTGGTTTCACCTTCAGTAATCGTTCATCTCTCCAGACCGCAAAATGCTTAATCTGCAGATCACTTAGTGGAATATCTCTAAGCCAGCTTTCTGCAGTTACCCTGAGAGGATATTTTTCTTTCTCCGCACTGCGGTGCAGAAGCAATGGACCATTTATATAGTCATTGATTGCCTCTCCCAGGGTTATTGGGACATCTCTGAAAACCTTTTTTGTTCTTTCTTCGACTACATCTGCCCATGATTGGGCCAGATCTCTGGAAAGAAAAGTTCTGGACCTCGGGCCTACATAATTCTTCTTTCTGATAAGGACCTGCCAGCCGTTTCCGCTTCTTCTGATTGTTGCCATTTCGGTGTCATCGTTTGTGTGATGCACCTCCAGATATCTGCCCTGAAAACAGAAAAGTGGACCCGAAAACGGACGTCCACTTCTGAATAATTTCTTTCTGCGATAGTGGTAATCTCACTGATACCAAGCTATCCCGCGAGTGCCCTCGTCGGGACTTGAACCCGAGACCTCTCCCTTACCAAGGGAGTGCTCTACCGCTGAGCTACAAGGGCAATTTTAAAGTGGGCCGGGTTGGATTTGAACCAACGTAGGCAGAGCCAGCGGATTTACAGTCCGCCCCCTTTAACCACTCGGGCACCGACCCCCACTATTTGAACTTATCAGTTAATGGACACTTTGTGTGAAAATGTTTTGGTTTTTTTGTTTCTTTCTAGATAGCATTTGTAAAGAAAAGACTTTATTGATGATGAATATTTTATTGATAAATGGCCCAAATTTAAATTTATTGGGAACTAGAGAACCTGAAATATATGGTAATAAAACATTGAGTGATATAGAACAAGATCTAACAAAAGTTGCCCTAGAAAAGAGTATAAATCTTGAATGTTTTCAAAGTAATCACGAAGGAGAAATAGTAGATAAGATTCAGGATTCTGTAAAAAGTATACAAGGCATTCTTATAAATGCTGGCGCTTTTACTCATACCTCGATTTCTATTCGCGATGCTTTAATTGGATCAAAAATTCCTTTTGTAGAGTTACATATTTCAAATATTTTCAGCAGAGAAGATTTTCGTAAAGAATCTTTTCTTACAGATAAAGCTATAGGAATTATCAGTGGATTCGGTATATCAAGTTATTCCTTAGCTCTTGAAGGAATTATCGGATATTTGAGTATTGAAGATTAAATGCTAGTCGATTTTAAAAGGCCCACTTCTCATATTAAATATTTATCGTCAATTACCTCAGATGAGTGGATCAAACTCGCATTATCTAATCCAATAGATATTCTTATTGACCATGCTCATTGTGAAAGAAAAGCAGCAGGAGTAGCTGTTCAATTAATGTTTAGATATCCATCAGAGCCAAATCTGGCAGAAGTTTTAAGTCCAATAGCGAGAGAGGAATTGGAGCATTTTGAAAAAATACTTTATTTTTTAAAGGATCTTGGACATTCTCTTGAGTCCTTAAAACCGCCTCCATATGGAGCTGAATTGTCCAAGAATATAAGAAAGGAAGAGCCTAATAGAATGCTTGATAGTTTCTTAATAGCAGGACTTATTGAAGCAAGAAGTCATGAAAGATTAAGCTTGCTTGCGCTGAATTCTGAAAATAAATCTTTTAAATCCCTTTATGAATCTCTGCTTGAAAGTGAGGCAAGACATTTTGGGGTTTACTGGAAACTAGCGCAAACTAAATTCCCTAAAAATAAAACTTTCAAAAGGTTAGAGGAATTGTCTGAAATTGAGTCGTCAATACTAGCTGAAACTTTTGTATTGCCAAGGGTACATAGCTAAAGTTAATAAAATAAAAATGATAATAAATAAGTTCTTAAGTTTACTTAATCGATATAAAACTGATTTACCAACATTCACCATCGTTGGTGTAGGCCCTGGAGATCCGTCGCTTTTAACAATTGCTGCTGTGGATGCAATAAAAAAAGCGAAAGTTATAGTTTTTCCAATATCAGATGATAATAAAAAGAGTTTCGCTGCGGAAATAGTCAAGAAATACACCAAATTTAAAAAAAACATACCCATCATTTTTCCAATGGCTAGGAAGGATTTTGATCCTGATGAAATATGGTCTAACGCAGTAGAAAAAATTGTGAAATTTATAAAAAATGGTGAATCAGTTGTTTTACTTTGTCTTGGAGATACATCACTATTTGCAAGTTCCTCTAATATTTTGAGGTTAATCAAAAATAATCATGCTGAAATTATTACCAAAACCATACCTGGTATTTCCTCTATTTCAGCTGCAGCAGCTTTGACTGATTTTGATTTGGTAAAAAAAGGTGAGACATTGATCATCAAGGAATGCCCTTCTTCAGAATCTGAATTAACAACCCTAATTAGGGAAAGTAAGGCAAATAAAACGGTATTGGCCCTTATGAAAGTTGGCAAAAGATGGAATTTAGTCAGGGAAATTTTAAAAAAAGAGGATATCATCGATTCAACAT
>QCCX01000034.1 GCA_003278845.1 Prochlorococcus sp. AG-347-O22 | reverse complement strand
TCTTCTTTAGATAAAAAAGTATAATTGCCTGCTTTATCTATTAATCCAATTTCATACAAATTCCAAATGCCATTTTCATATGGAAGAGCATTTATAAAGTCACCAAATGAATTGACTAATTTACCTTCTAGGATGTTACCCTCTATAAATTTTTCATTAGTATAGGCCTCTAATTTATGAGCCCCAGATGGACTTTCCCATACGACTTCTATTTCATCGATACCAGAAATATCATCCTTAAATCCAAAAGATATAAAAAAATCTTCCCATGAATTTGCATCAATTTTTAAGATCTCACCATTATCCTCTAAATCTTTATGGAACAAATCAAGAGATATTAACTTTGGAGCTAAAGTATCTTCTATTGGAGGAATAGAATCAGCATAAATAATTATCTGCGGATCTTCATATAAATTAGGATCAGGATCTTCGTAAGATAATTTGACAATTAATTGTTTATTTAGATCTTCATCTTTAAGAATGTAATTTGATTGGTTTCCTACTTCTTCCCATATAACCCCGTCCTTAGATGTTAACCAAGAAAAACTTGTATTTTCTAACGTATCTGAAAATTCATCATTGGAAATAAAAAGTTCTGATCCTGGAGTAGAAACATCTCCATTGATTATATATTTTGAATCATCATTAATATATATAAGTGGATTCCAACCTTTTTCAAAATTTATGGACGTATCAAATCCTAAATCTAGAAGGTCTCCTGGAGTAATTGAAAAATTATTACCATAAAAATCAACACCGCTAAAACCATATTGATAAAGCCCTGCTTTCGTCTGGAAATTATTTTTAGAAAATGATAAATTTTGGTTTATTGAAATAAGATCTTTGGGTGCTTCCCAAAAACTTTTGGAATAAATTTTGTCACCATATGTGCCATATGTGCCTTCTTGAATTTCTCCATTAAAATAGGTATTTAAAAATATTTCTTTAATCTCACTTTCTGAAGAAATATCAAAAGAAAATCCAATATCTTCGTAGTCCTCATAAAAAAGGGTTAATTCATTCTTATCTATTAAAAAATTTGATATTACCGGGATATTGTTAGAGCTATTATCACCGCTCTCATTAGTTACTGATATCGATATGTCACTTATACCTTTAAGTGAATTAATATCTTCGACATCATAAAAGTTATCGTTGTAAAGAGTTACTCCACCATCATCTGCTGAAGAAAAATTTATGTATTGTATAAAGTAATCACCACTATATAAATAATCTAGAAATAAAGTATCTTCTAATCCAGAATAGAACCAAGAATTTGATCCTCCTCCCTCTTTCTTCCAATATACTTCTGTTGAAATTATATCTACATCAGTTTCATAATTAATTGATAATTCAATAACATTTTCTTCATCTAGATTTATTTCACTTTTGGATAATTGAATTTCTAGGTCTTTAATTTCAAAGTTGTCTTTAAATTCAATATCTTCAGGAAGCACAAAAGATGAATTAATATTTATAGATTCTGAATCAAATAAAGAGTTATTGAACTTTCCTCCGGATAAATTCCATACTCCACTTTTAAATTCGTTGTGATTTATATCTTTCACCGAAGTGAGGTAGGTAATATTATTAGATTGATCAAATTTACTTACGTTAAAATCATTGATAACAATATTTGTTTCTCCATCTTCATGTGTATAGGTTAAATATCCAGAATCATAGGAGAATAATCCATCTAATTCGATTTCAAATATTTGTTTATAATAATTCCCATCAAAATTATCTATGTTTTCCTCAATCAATGTATTAATAGAAATAATATCTTCAGAAGACAAATCATTCTCAAGCTCAAGATTTGCAAAATTTATATTTGCAATATCTAAGAGAGTTTCATTCCCATAATCATCCTGTAGTTGAAAAGATTCAAAAGCTATTTGGTTGATTTCTTTTTGATCGCTTAGCGACGAAGTTGGTATGTATAAATTGGCAAAATAACTTGAATAGTTTTCATTTTCAGCAATCTTAATTAATTCGGAACCACCAATTGTGGTAATAATTTTTTCCCCATTATTATCAAATATGCTGTACGAAAAATTTGTATAATCATATATTTTAGATTCGTCGAATATTTCAAAAATAAAATAAGGATTTGTATTTATAGAAATCGCATCATTATCTTCATCAGAATAATATATATAATCTGAACTAATTTGATATTTATTTACTAAAGGTGGGTCTTCCTCAAATGCAGGGAAAATTGGTATTATAAATTTCTTTGCTAGATTTGTTTCAGATAATTCAATATAATCCTCTTTATATACCTGAGATATTGAGTTGGTTTGTAGGCTAATATTTTTTACTTCATAAGTTCCAGGATTAAGTTTGTATTTATAAGTTCCTTCTAATTTGCCATCAAAAATGTTCCCTTCTATCAAATTATTTTCGTTCAGAATTAGAGATTCATAATATTCATTAGAATCATCATCAAACCATATTTTTATGTTATCTAAACCTTTTCCTGATTTGTAAAAGTCAACAAAATCAATATTTATTTTTAGCTCAGAAATATTGCTAGCTCCAGAAGGAGCAGCTATTACTTCAAT
>QCCX01000033.1 GCA_003278845.1 Prochlorococcus sp. AG-347-O22 | reverse complement strand
GACAATTGAATAAAACTATCATGGTTTTCATTAACAAAGCGCTCAGCAATCTGAGACGGAGTTAAACCCTGTTCAATTAATTCACCTGGAGCATTTTTCTCCCACTTTTCATAAAACCAAGAGAACCAATATTTTGCAGTATTATCTTCCATTAATTAACTTTTCTTTGGCGAATACTATAGATACTGAAGAAAAATCTCATGATTGAATTACCCTTTAAACACAATTAATATAAATGCAATTATAAATTTAATGATAGATAATCATTCAAGTAAAAGAAATATTAATCTTGTAATTGGATTAGGTAAATCTGGATTTTGGGCTGCCAAGTTTTTGAGAAGCATCAAAAAGAGAGTAATTGTTTGGGAAAGTAAAGATGGAATAGAATTCTTAGAAAGAAAAACAGCATTAGAAGAGCTTAATATCATAGTTTCTCTAAATAAAGAATTCGTATTTGAAGAAATTCAACCTTTTTTGAAAGAGATCGAATCTGTTGTTGTAAGTCCATCAATACCTTATGACCATATAACTACCATTGAATTAAAAAAAATGGGAATTAAAGTAATTGGAGAAATTAATGTTGCATGGGAAATTTTAAAAGATACAAATTGGATAGGTATTACTGGCACTAATGGCAAGACTACTGTTACTCATCTACTAAGCCATATACTCTGTGATACTGGATTATATGCTCCTTTTGCTGGAAATATTGGTACACCTTTATGTAAGTATGCTCACTACAAAAAACATGAAAAAATTGATTGGATTGTAGCTGAATTAAGCAGTTATCAAATAGAAATATCTCCAGAAGTAAAACCTAATATTGGAATATGGACAACCTTCACAGAAGATCATCTTGAAAGACATAAAACACTTGAAAACTATTTCAACATAAAAAAAAGCTTGTTAGAAAAATCTGATTTTAGAATTTATAATTATGACGATAAAAACCTAAGAAATCACTACAGTTCGCTATCAAGAGGGGTTTGGATAACAACTAGTTTCGATAAATCAAAATTTATTCATTGCGATTATTGGATAGATGAACAAGAATACATTGTTGAGAGAGGGAAGAAATTATTCAAACTTGAACATTTTTCTTTAAAAGGAATGCATAATCTTCAAAATCTTTTATTGGTAATTGCAGCAGCAAGAAAAGTTGGATTATCTGGCAAGAAGATTAAAGATTCTTTATCTAATTACAAACAATTACCCCATAGGATGGAAACAATTTATAAAAATAATGATCTGGAAATCATTAATGATAGTAAAGCTACAAATTTTGACTCATCTATTGCGGGAATAAGTTCAATTGAAGGTCAAATAATAATCATTGCTGGAGGCAGATTAAAAGGCAATGAATATAGTGAGTGGATAAAAGTTTTAAAGAAAAAAGTTAAATGTGTTTTCCTTTTTGGAGAAAGCTCAAAAGTCCTAAAAATGGCGCTTATTAATGAAGGATTTAAAAAAAATATTTTTGAATTTTCAGAACTAAAAGAGCTTTTAAATTTTGTTTTTCATTATTTACCAAATAATAGGGTTGGAACATTATTATTTTCACCTTCATGCTCTAGTTTTGATCAATTTAAAAATTTTGAAGAGCGTGGAGATTATTTTAAGAAACTAATAAGTGAAAAATTAAAGGTTAATAAATCCATTTTTTGTTCAAGTATCATTTCGTAATTTTCAGGTCGGTCATCACAACCGTTTACCCCCTAGCAAATATTCACTTAATTAGTTAGATTTTGGCTATAAATTAACCACTAGCAATGAGTGAATCTAACAATTTACCTCAAGCAATAAGTCATAAAAAATTAAGTTACTTGATGCTTAAGGCACAAAAGGATTCTCATTTTTCTGATGAATTAGCAGCTATAGAAAGCCCTGAAAAAAGAGAATTTGAAGAGTTAATCAACAATTGGGAAGCTTCAACTAAGAAAGTAGTTAATGAGTTATCAAAAAGAAAAGAGAATTTACTAAAAGATAAATCACCAAATTCTCTAATTGCACTTGGTGCTATGGAAGTTCACCTTAATATGGCTTTGCAAGCCTTAAATGCATTTAATAAAGGAGTTGATGGGTAAAATAACAGATAAATTATAAGGAAGGCATCGAAAATAAGAGAAAATCTAAGTTTTTTTCAGTATCTATAGAAACATCATCATAATAATTAACTTCAAAACCCAAGCCATCTCCAGATTCGAGAAATATATTTGAATTAGAGTCTTTACTTTTTAATAAAAGATTACCTTCTATTATTTGTATCCAATTATATTTATCGATTTCTAATGGCAATTTTTTTTCTTTAATTGGCTTATATTTACAACGCCATAAAGAGATACTTTGATTTAGAAAAAGATTATTATTTTTACCGTCTTTGTAATTAAAAATAAGATTGTCCCACAACTTCTCATTTAATGAAATTTGATCATATCGAGGTTTGATATTTTCTTTTTGAGGATATATCCAAATCTGGAACAACTTACAGCTCTCATTTTCTTCATTCTTCTCGCTATGAGAGATTCCAGTACCTGCAGACATAACTTGTACTTCATCTTTGTGAATTTTTCCAAGATTGTTTAAAGAGTCTCTATGAGTTATTGCTCCTTTTGTTACGACAGTAATTATTTCCATATTTGCATGAG
>QCCX01000032.1 GCA_003278845.1 Prochlorococcus sp. AG-347-O22 | reverse complement strand
ATTATTTGTTTTTGTATACTTAATTTCTCTCAAGATGCTGAAGTTTTAGCTTTAACTTCTTTTGAAAATCATAATTTCGTATCATCCGCAGTTAAAAATATTGGCCCTGCAGTTGTAAAAATTGATACTGAGCGCTTGGTAGAGAGGCAACAATTTGATCCTACATTAATTGACCCTTTGTTAAGGGATTTACTTGGCGAGCAAGGTATTACTCCTGAAAGGGAGAGAGGGCAAGGCTCTGGGGTTATTATTAATGAGAATGGTTTGGTTCTAACAAACGCTCATGTCGTAGAAAGAGTCGATAATGTTTCAGTTACTTTGGCAGATGGATCTATTTGTGATGGTGAAGTTTTGGGCACGGATACAGTCACTGATCTTGCTTTAGTAAAAATTGATGAAGATGCTCATTCTGGGTTTGCTCCACTTGGAAACTCTGAAGATCTTGAAGTTGGAGATTGGGCAATAGCACTTGGCACTCCCTATGGTCTTGAAAAAACAGTTACCTTAGGGATTGTAAGCAGCCTGCATAGAGATATTAATAGTTTAGGGTTTTCAGATAAAAGGCTGGATCTTATTCAGACTGATGCGGCAATAAATCCAGGAAATTCTGGGGGGCCACTCATAAATTCTAATGGTGAGGTAATTGGAATAAATACATTAGTAAGAAGTGGCCCCGGAGCTGGTTTAGGTTTTGCGATTCCCATCAATCTAGCCAAAAATGTTTCTGATCAGCTACTTAAAAATGGGGAAGTTATTCATCCATACTTAGGGGTACAATTAATCTCTTTAAATCCTAGAATTGCTAAAGAACATAATCGAGATCCCAATTCGTTAGTTCAATTACCTGAAAGAAATGGAGCGCTAATTCAATCAGTAATACCTAATAGCCCCGCTGAAAAGGCTGGTTTAAGAAGAGGTGATCTAGTAGTAGCAACCGAAAATATCTCTATAAATGAGCCTAAAACTTTACTAGATGAAGTAGAAAAAGCTCAGATAGGAAAAGTATTTCTTTTAAACATTTTGAGAAATAATAAAGAGATACAGATAAATATCAAACCAGAACCTCTGCCAGGTTTGACATAAAGCACCCATTGAAATTTAATAATCTATAACGATTAGAGAAAAAGATTTTGGATTCACAAACTCAAATGAAACAAGTAGTTGCTGATGCAGCAATAAAGGAAGTAAAGAGTGACATGATTCTTGGATTAGGTTCTGGATCTACAGCTGCGTTTATGATAAAAAGTCTTGCGGATGAAATGCGTTCTGGGAAACTCCAAAATATAAGAGGTGTTGCAACTTCTTTTCAATCAGAAGTTTTAGCGCTTGAACTGGATATCCCACTTATCGATTTAGCTTCTGTATCTCAAATTGATCTAGCTATTGATGGAGCAGATGAAGTTGATCCAGGCTTTCAATTAATAAAAGGGGGAGGAGCATGCCATGTTAGAGAAAAGTTAGTGGCATCTAAAGCTAATCAGTTGTTGATTGTTGTTGATGAAACTAAACTCGTACAAAATTTAAATCAATCTTTCCCTTTACCTGTAGAAGTTCTTCCAAATGCTTGGAAGCAAGTTCAGGAATTCATTTCAGAAATGAATGGAAGTTCTTCTTTAAGAATGGCAATTAAAAAAGCTGGCCCAGTTGTTACTGACCAAGGCAACCTCATACTAGATGTATTATTTAATGATGGTATTAAGAATCCAAAAGACATTGAAATGAAGATTAATAATATTCCAGGAGTATTAGAAAATGGATTATTTGTTGATCTTACAGACAAAGTATTAGTTGGTAAAATTGAAGATAACATTCCTATGGTTTACTCACCCACAAGAGCTAGCTAATCTTCAAATCTTATTTCTACAGAGTTAGCGTGGCTATGTAATCCTTCACTTTTGGCAAGATTAATAATATCAAGGCTATTAGCTTTTAAACTTTCTTCATTAAATTCAATTATTGAAGTATTTTTCATAAAAGTTTCAACCCCTAAAGAACCGCTAAATCTAGAATTTCCTGACGTGGGTAAAGTATGATTTGGTCCGGCAAGATAATCTCCAACAGCTTCTGGTGTCCATTTTCCTAAAAATATCGCTCCTGCATTCTCTATACTTGCAAGAATTTTTTTTGAATTTATGGTAAGGATTTCTAGGTGTTCAGGGGCAAAGTAATTGCTTAGTTCAACACATGATTCGTAATTCTCGCAAATCACAATTAAACCCCAATTTTTTATTGATTGCATGCAAATTTCTTTTCTTGGATGATCATCTATTTTTTTATAAAGTTCTTCCAAAACTTCTTTTGCCTGGTTTTTTGATGTAGTTAAAAGTATTGATGAAGCTAAAGGATCATGTTCTGCTTGCGCTAGTAGATCAGATGCTAAGTGAGTGCTCTGAGCTGTTTCATCTGCAATGATTAATATTTCACTTGGACCAGCTAAAGAATCAATCCCTGTAGAGCCATAAATGAGTTTTTTCGCAGTTGTAACATATATATTCCCTGGACCTGAAATGACATCAACTTTATTGATTTGACTTGTGCCAAATGCTAAAGCACCAATTGCTTGAGCTCCTCCAATTCTAAATACTTTATTGACCCCTGATAAGTAAGCTGCAGCTAAAACAGTTTTGTTTATTTCCCCTTCTTTATTCCCAGGAGATACCATTATAATTTGTTCTACTCCTGCTACTTTTGCAGGTATAGCATTCATCAATACTGTACTTGGATAAGCAGCTCTACCTCCTGGAATATAAATACCTGCATTTTTAACTGGTCTCCATCTTCTTTGGACGATATCACCATATTCACCTTTTATTGTGAAAGATTGAGGAATTTCCTTTTCATGGAATTTTTGAATTCTTTCATGAGCTACCACAAGTGAGCGCTTCAAATTGTTATCGATTTCATCCCACGCATTTTTTATTTGTTCCGGACTCACTTGCATAGGGTTAGGGTCGAAACCATCAAATTTTTTTGTATATTTTTCTACCGCTATATCTCCAGAAATTTTTACCTCTTGGATAATTTCTTCAACTATTCTATTTATCTTATTATTGTTTTCTGAATTAGTTCGAGTAGAAATCCTTTTTAATTCTTCAATAGCTTCTTTTTTTTTATTTATGATCTTCA
>QCCX01000031.1 GCA_003278845.1 Prochlorococcus sp. AG-347-O22 | reverse complement strand
TAAGATCTTTGGCAATACTGAAAATAGGAGTGTTGATAGTCATTATTTACTCTACTATGAAATTTATTATTTATAGTATATTTATAAATTGGAAATTAAATATATTTTTAATTATTATTAATTTTAAAAACTTTTTTAATTAGGCTACCTCATCTTCAAAATTATTTAAATCATTAAACTTCTTCTTCATAGTTGGATTATTTCTAGTTAATTTCTTTACTGTCAAATCTTGAGATTTGCTGTCAGCAGATAAAAGATGTTTTTTTGAGAGAACTAAAGCCTCTTTAGTTTTTTGTAAATGGGCGATTGATTTATCAATTTCTGAAATTGCATCATTAAATCTATCCTGGGCAAGTGAAACATTTTTACCAACTGCATTTTTGAATTGCTCAAGAGTACTTTCAAAATTAGTTATGTCAAAATTCTCACGTTTCATTAAATCAATTTGTGATTTGTACTTTAAGGTTTCCATAGATGCATTTCTTAGCAGAGAAATAATGGGCAAGAAAAATTGAGGTCTTATGACATACATTTTTGGGAATCTATGAGAAACATCTACTATTCCAGCATTATATAGTTCACTATCTGGCTCTAGAAGGGATACGAGAACTGCATATTCACAAGATTTTTGTCTTCTATCTTTATCTAATTCTTTTAAAAAATCTTCGTTTTTTCTTTTATTAGTTCCATTTAAACTTTCATTCTTCATCTCAAACATTATGGATACAACTTCAGTTTTATTTTCATCATATTCTCTAAATATATAGTCACCTTTACTCCCTGAAGTGGCATCATTATCCTTTTCGAAATATGAGTTTTTAAATGCAGAGGCACGATTCAGATTAAATTGAGTTTCACAATGGATTTCTAATGTTTCTCCTATCATCTTTGTAGATAATCTAGATTTCATTTCTCTTAACTCCTGAATAGTCAGGTCCCTTTCACTAATTTTGCTTTTAAACTTTTCTTCAATTAATTTTTCATTAATTGAATGTTCAAGCTTCATCTTTTCAATGGAATTTGTTAAAGATGAGTTTTCTTTTTCTAAAGAAGTAACAGCTTCACTAATCTTGTTTTTTAAAGATAATTCTGAAATTAAAGACTGGTTTTTGATTTCGTCTTTCAACTTGATTAATTCATTATTCAATAATTTAATTTTATTTGTTGCTTGATTTTTTAAATCATTAAGGGCATTTGTTTTCTTTTCTTCAGCTATTTTTAATTTAGATTCAAGAGTTTGGATCTCAGACTCTTTAATCCGATTCTGCTCTATTAACTGTATTTTTAACTCACGTTTTAAAATTTCTAAAGCTTTTTTATTATCTTCTTCAGCCAAGGTGAGTCTTTCTTTTATTTGTTTATTAAATTCTTCGTCTTTTATCTGAAGTAGTATTTCTTCAAAGCTGCTGGGATCAATTCGGAAAGTTTTGCCGCATGAAGGACATTTAATATCTTTCATTTTTTAATTACAAAATTAATATTAGAAAGGATTTAATATTCGAATTATGTAAAAAGAATATTATTCTTGACTTAGAATAAACAATGAAACAATATTATGCATTAAAAAATAAAGTAATTACTCAATAAAAGTTATATTAATCCTGATTCCTTAAGAATGTTTATTTTATTTGCTAATTCTATATCTGCAGAAGATATTGAGCGGTCTAAAGTTTTGTGAGATGAAACTGTGTAACCACTGTCATCAACAAATTCGTCTTCCCCATCTTTTATGTGGGCATTTTCATTTTGGAGATCTTTAAAATTATTCGACTTGAATATATTTGACTTGCTGATATTACTATATCCAAAATTGGCAATTCCTCTGGCATCTAATGCTTCCTCAACTAATATTCCAACTACTTTAGATCTACTTATAGATTCGCTCTTGGATATTTCATCAATAATTTCAAGTACTCTTTTTCTAGGAAGATATCCTATCCTTTTAACTTTATTTTCCATAAGTCTTTAGATATGTCAATATTGTAACACTTCTGTCAAATCAACTCAGATTTTGATTAATCGAACTTATGCATAAATTTAAATTGTAGGATTAAAGTATAATTTCAAAGAACATTCATTCAAAGTTATTTTTCAAATTCTCATGGGGATAGTTTTAAATGAAACTTCTAATTACTTTTTCAGTTTGGTACTGATTATTGATATTTTCTAAATTTAAATTCCAAATATTATGAAAGATAAACTATATGATAATGCTGATAGCTTTGCAATGTCATTTGATGAGGAATGGGAAAATGTTGATTGTGATGATATACGATTAAAGATAGATAAGGTATTAGAACTTTTATCAGATCACCCTTTTTTGATATCTAATCCTGAAAATGCTAGAAAAATGGCAGAATTTAGGATATTTTCATTAAAAAAATTTCAATAATTATTTTTAAATTTTTTAAAGTTAATCATTTCAAAATTAATTTTAATTACTTAAGATTTAAATAATTGGCGAATTAAAAAATCCCTTACTATATAAAAATATTATTATGCCAATAATTGGACCTATCCCAAAAACAAAAAGTACTAATTTAGCAGAATTTTTTGTTTGACCTAATTTTTGATCTTTTAAATTTGAATTAGTTTGTTTTTTTTTAGATTTTTTCTTTTTCATGAAGGATATAGTACTACAATTCGACTTTAAAAGATTTTGATAGGTTATTGGGTTTGTAAAAATTTTTCAAATTGATAAAACTTATATAAGAGTCAAAAAAGATCTTATTGTATAATGTAAAGAATATAAAGGAAATATGAGTGCAACAAAGAGAGAGGAAGTTTGTTCTCACCTTAGATATATAAGGTTAGAGCTTAGAGATATGCATCAAATGCTCATAAAAGAAGATTTATTGCCAGACATTAATGAAGCAAAGGAAGTAATCGCTCAGCTTGATGCTTTATTGGATTTATTGTCAGAAAAAAAAGTAACCAAGATAAAAAGCCAATTTTGAGAGCCTTCAGTTAAATTGATTGTATTAAAGATAATTTGTAGCTGATTCTATTTTTTTTCTATTGTCGTGCATCTGTTCTAATTTATTGTAAATTTCTTTAATTTGGATTTGTATTAGATCGGTCGAATGTATATTACTTAACGCATCTAATGTTGATAGAAGGCTATCTTTGGCTTCAATTAAATGTCTACATTCTTTACTGCCTGCTTCGTAGGACATAAGATTATTATAAGGAATATTATTATCCTAAATATATTCAAATTTCTTCCGTATTGCTTGATACTCTTATTAAATCAACGCTTATTATTGTAAATTTCAATACAGAATAAGAAATTATTTTTACTAAGATTCAATTAAAACAAATGCAAGAAAACTACAATGATTATAAATATTGTATTAAGTTGGCACTAGATAATGCAAAAAAAAGAATTAATTTATTAGATAATTTTGATAAAAAGTGTGTTCTAGAAGAATATAAAGAATGGATTAATGATGGTTTAAATAAGCATACGGTTTTACTACTAAGAGATGATCCGATCATTTAGGAAGATGTGAAAATATTTTTTAATTCTTTGAACTAGAAGTAACCCTAAATAAAAAATAAAGACTTACGATAAAAATTACTGACAGAATAAAAGTTAATGATGAAAAACTATCCATATTTTATAT
>QCCX01000030.1 GCA_003278845.1 Prochlorococcus sp. AG-347-O22 | reverse complement strand
GAATACATAAATAAGAATCAAAATCCCAGGTAAGTACTGAATTAGTGATTTGAAATTATTTTTTTTCATGTTTTCTAAAATATTTTATTTTAAACAGTTTTTTTATTAGAAGGGTACAAGCTCTCTAACTTCTTTCTTCTTTGAACTTTCGCATTAATTCTTTCTTCTTTTTCTTTTTTCTTGATCTCATCATTAATCTTATTTTGTCTATATCCAAACCAAAGTAGAATCCAAATAACAGAAGTTATTAAAAGAAGAGCAGTATATTGACCAGTCATAGGAAAACTGGCTTCAGAATATTTAACGTAAGAAAATAACAGGCTCATTTAATTAACTTAAAGCATAAAAATAACGACTGTGTTGATTTTTCTAGAAATTTAAAAATTAGCAAATCGTAGCTATTTATTATGTAGTTTTAAAGTTTTATATTTATTTTTTTATGTTTTTGCGACTAATTTTTCTTTATAACTACTTGCTATTATCAGGTTGAAGCATATTAAATAATAAGTTTTTGGACTTTTTTGATTTAGCAGTTGTTGGAGGCGGTGCAGCCGGTTTTATGACAGCAATAACTGCTGCTGAAAATGGAGTAAAAAGAATAATAATTCTTGAAGGAACTTCAAAACTTATGGAGAAAGTAAGGATTAGTGGAGGGGGAAGATGTAACGTCACTAATGCGACATGGATACCTAATGAACTTGTTGAGAATTACCCCAGAGGTGGAATTCAGCTCTTGGAATCATTTAATCGTTTTGCTGCTGGAGATGTATATGATTGGTTTGAGAAAAAAGGTTTAAAATTAAAAATTGAGGAAGATCTAAGAGTTTTCCCAGTATCTAATTCTTCTTCAGATGTTATTGATTGTTTGAGAAAAAGTGCTTTATCAAAAGACGTAGAGATATTAACAAAATTTTTTGTAAAAGAAATTTCAAAAACTCCAGATAATATATTCAATATTTTTAGTCTTAAAAAATCAAAGGTAACTGCAAAAAATATTATTCTTTCTACTGGAGGTAATCCAAGCGGATATAAATTAGCTCAAAATCTTGGACACACCATTGTTAAACCCGTACCATCGCTTTTTACTTTTTCTACAAAAGAAGCAAATTTGGATGAATGTAGTGGGGTATCGATAAAGGGCATAGATATAGAAATTAAATTAAACAATAAGAATTTTCAAAATAGAGGCGATTTACTAATAACGCATTGGGGTTTTAGTGGGCCAGCAGTATTAAAACTTTCATCAATTGCAGCAAGGGAGCTTTATAGACAAAAATATAAATTTAATCTATTCATTAAATGGTCTTCTTTAAGTTATGAGGAGTTAAAAGAAAAAGTTAATTATTTAAGATTAAATAAAGGCAAGGTGAATCTTATTAATAGTAGACCTGTTCCACTATTAACAAAAAGATTATGGATTTTTTTATTAAAGAAAATAGGTATAGATAAAGAGAAAAAGTGGGCTGATTTACTGGCGGATGAAAGAGAGAAAATGATACATACTCTAATGAGGGATAAATATATAATTTCGAGCAAAGGTCCATTTGGAGAGGAATTTGTTACTTCCGGAGGCGTAAAAATTAATGAGGTTAATTTTAAAAGTATGGAGAGCTTAATTTGTCCAGGGTTATTTTTTTCTGGAGAAGTTTTGGATGTTGATGGGATTACTGGGGGATTTAATTTTCAACATTGTTGGACAAGTGGATGGATCGCTGGGATGGCAGTCTCAAAGTTAAATCAATCAATAATAAATTAATAAGTAATAAATCAGTAAGTAACAATTCAATAAGTTTATCTTTTTTTTATTAAGTATTAGACGGAAAAAGTTTTTTGGAGAAACTTTAATTTTAAAGTTTTAATTATTGGTGAAGATTAATGCAAAATCTTGTATCAAAAAAAGAAGAAGAGGAAAGAAGATTAAAAGCTTTAGCAGAATATAGGATTTTGGGAACCAAGCCAGAATCATGTTATGACGATATTACAAAAATTGCTGCTAAAACCTGTAATGTGCCTATTTCTTTAATGACTTTAGTAGACAAAGATAAACAATGGTTTAAATCCAAAATAGGACTTCAAATATCAGAAACTAGAAGAGATTGGTCTTTTTGTACACATGCAATAAAAGAAAATAGTCCATTAATTATTCATGATGCTTTCCAAGATGAAAGATTTATAAATAATCCATTGGTAACTGGAGATCCAAAGATTCGTTTTTATGCAGGTTTTCCCCTTAGAAATAGTGATGGTAATAAGCTTGGAACTCTGTGTGTAATAGACAGAAAGCCAGGAAATCTAACTACAAAACAATTTAATATTATGGAATTATTATCCAAGCAAATAGTTTCATTTTTAGAGCTTAGAAAAAAGTCATTAAATTTGCTAGATGCTTTATCTAATTTGCATAAACAGGAAGGGATTCTATCTGTATGTTCATATTGCAGAGAAGTGAAAAATAAGGAGGGCGATTGGATGCATTTAGAAAAATATCTTTCGAAAATTAGTGATATAAGATTCAGTCATGGGGTTTGTGATAATTGTATGGAAAAACATTTCCCAGATGTAATCGAAGTGTGGAATAAAAAGGATTTTTTTGAAGACGGTCAAAAAAGGTTTTTAGGGTCATAGAATCAATATATTGCTTTTTATTGTTTAATCTATTTTCTAAACAAATTCTTTATTTGGTGGTTAGTATTGTATAAATTTTGACTAGAAAATGTTATTAGGAACTTTATTTACAGGTGAAATTGCTAAAAGTGCATTAGTAGCATATGTTCATTACTTAGGAATTATATTGTGTTTCGGTTCTCTTTTATTTGAAAGATTGACTCTCAAAGTAGATCTTAATAGAAATGAGACGATTTCAATGATAATTGCAGATGTGGTCTATGGTTTGGCAGGGGTTGCAATATTGGTTACTGGGATTTTGCGTGTTAAGTATTTTGGTCAAGGAGGTGATTTTTATACAGGTAATCCTGTTTTTTGGATAAAAGTTTCTCTTTACATTCTGGTGGGATTACTTTCTTTATATCCAACAACTACCTATATCTTATGGGCCATCCCATTGAGTAAGAATAAATTACCTGAAATATCTGAAAATCTAGTTAAGAGGTTCAGACTAATCATTACTACTGAATTAGTAGGCTTTGCAACAATACCTTTATTTGCCACTCTCATGGCTAGAGGTGTAGGTTTAGGTTGAAAAATTTATTTCAAGAAAAAAATTGTTTAATAAGTGCTAACAAACTATATAGATGGAGTTTAAGTTATAAGATTTCTAAATCTAAAAAAGAGATTATCTTTATTGGTTTAAATCCCTCATTATCTGATGAAGTTTTCTTGGACAACACAACAAAAAAGATAATCAAAATTTCGAAAAACAATAATTACGGCAAAGTAAAATTGATAAATCTATTTGCTCTTATTTCAAGCAAACCAGAAAAACTTTTTAAACATAAAAACCCTGTCGGTTATTTAAACAATAATCATATTTATAAAAACTTAAAACACTGGTCTGAAAGTAAAAATTGTGATTTATGGTTGGGGGCAGTTTTTTTCTTATCATTTTATTCCATTGTATTAACCTTATCAGCAGCAATTTTAATATGTGTTTTTTTCGTACAACATAATTACGATGGTACATATGCTAGAAATACAAAAAATTGGGATCTTATCGATGGAGCTATTTTAGGTAGTAGCAACTTAGATATACCAAATTGGCTAAATTGGTTTTTAGCAGACATATCATTCCACAGCATTCATCATCTCTCTGAGAGAATACCAAATTACAACTTAAGAGCTTGTCATAAAGCAAACATTCATTTGCTCCAACAATCAAAGTTCTTAAAATTAAGCGATTTTTCAAACTGCTTCAAATATATTATATGGGATAATAAAAATGAAAAATTAATTCCCATAAGTTAATACCTAATTCAACCTTCTTCTCAATTTTCTTTTTAGAGGAATACTGCTATAAGCATGAGCACCAATAGATGGAGGCAAGTCATTCTTTAAAGGATGCATAAA
>QCCX01000029.1 GCA_003278845.1 Prochlorococcus sp. AG-347-O22 | reverse complement strand
AGCCCAAATGTTAGGTATTATTTCATCACCATTCTTAACTCTCATTTGATCATCTACAGGAATGAAACCTTTTAATGTTTCGATACCAACCGACTCGAGATTTAAGTTATTACTATTAGGACTTCTGCCAGTTGCGACAAGTACAGCGTCAACTTCTAAAGTTTCTACAACTTCCTTAGATTTTGCATCAGTCAGTTCTATTTTTACAGGGCATCCAGGTGTTATTTTTGTTGCAAAGACATTTGATTTTGTGTCTATATCTCTTGCTTGAATAAGGTTTTTCTTAGCAATTTTAGTGATGTCTGGATCAAATGTTGGCATAATATTCTCCAAAGCCTCGATCATGGTAACTTCACAACCAAGCGCGGTATAAACATCAGCAAATTCTAGACCTATATAACCGCTTCCAATAATTGCTATCCATCTTGGAAGCCACTCAAGTTTAACCGCATCATCGCTAGTAAATACGGTCCTATTATCCAAAGTTATTCCACGGGGCACAAAAGGAGAAGAGCCTGTTGCTATAACAATATTCTTACATGTGAAAATTTTATCAATTCCGTTTTTATCTCTTACACCTACTTTTTGATTTCCTTCAATTCTTCCGATGCCCAAAATAATTTCAACTCCACTCCTTTTAAGAGTTTTTGTTAAATTTTCTCTAACATTTAAAACTAAATTATTTGCATGATCTGCAATTTTTGATCTCTCGAACCTTACTGGTGAAGCATGTATACCAAATTTAGCTAAATGTTCATAATTACCTATTTCTCTAACTTTTCCACTTGCAGCCAAAAGAGCTTTCGATGGAACACAACCCTTGTTAACACAAGTGCCTCCCATATCAGAAGACTCTACTATTGCGACTTTCAGTCCCTTACCAGCAGCATGTTTTGCGGCATCAAAACCTCCATATCCTGCTCCTATTACGATTAAATCAAAATCAAAACTTGAATCAGTCACTTTTTATTTATTTATTTAGAGGTGTATGCGACTCTTTTTCGTTCTAGTAATAACGGAACTGCAACACAAGCCACATTCAATGATTCTACAATCTCACTATGCGGAATTGTAATTGTTTCATTAAAAGCTTCTTGAATTTTTTTATGAATACCTTGACCTTCATTACCCAAAATTAATGCTGTACGTCTAGACCAATCAACTTCCCAGTAAGGTTTTGAAGGTTTTTTTGAACTCTCATTGTGGCTACTAGTAGAGAAAATCTTAAATCCTACATTTGATAATTCAGACAAAGACTTAATTAAAGAATTTAATATTTCTTCTTCAATGCCATCAAATCTTAAAAATGGCAGATGAAAAACTGCACCTGAGGATGCTCTTAATACCTTTTGGCCTAATGGGTGCGCACCTCCAGCTAAGAAAATTGCATTAACACCCGCAGCTAAAGCGGTTCTAAATAGATTACCCATATTTCCAGGATCTTGAATTCTGTCGAGAACAAGAACAAAATCATCTTTTCTATTAAATTGATAATTAGGTATTGCTGAAATCTCTACTAAAGCTGCTATCCCATCTGGATTAATCGTTGAAATCGCAGATGCCAAGACTTCCTCTGAGACAATATTTATTAATGACTCATCAAATTTTTTGCTTAGATTTTGATTCTTTCTTAGCCATTTTTCGGTGACTAAAATCTTAGAAGGATTTTTTCCAGACTTCAGCAATTCTTTAATGAGATGTGTACCCTCTATGCAAAAAAAGTCTTGATCTTTTGGAGATGATCCTCTTTTAAATGATCTAAATCTTTTAACTAGGTTATTGTTTTTACTAGTTATTTTTAAAAAAGTATTTTCTATGAGTATTTTGAAAAATTTGTTATCAACTATATTTTAATTACATAAATATTTTGATCAATTATTTATTAAATTTTTATTTCCCAAGAAATCAAAAAATACATTTTCACTTTTAATTAATAATCATGACGTTACATAGGGTGGACTTAATATTATTAGTTTGTCATTATGAATCTAATAAATTAAGTCTTAATGATTTGCGGAAGCAAAACGAAGTCATATCTTAAATCGCAAAATTTAAAGATTCTTGGCCAAGGCAAGTTAAATGGAATAGTTGAAATAAGTGGTGCGAAGAATTCCGCCTTAGTTTTATTAGCCTCATCATTGCTAACTAATGAAAAAATAATTCTTGAAAATGTACCTCTTCTTACTGATATTGAAAAGATGGGAAATATCTTAAAGAATTTAGGAGTGAATTTAGTTCGTAAAAACAACCAACTTGAAATAGATCCAAAAACTATTTCGATTAAAGAACTTCCATATGAACTTGTTAAAGGATTAAGAGCTAGTTTCTTTTGTATAGGTGCACTATTAACTAAATTTGGAGAAGCTCAAGTACCGTTACCAGGTGGATGCAATATTGGTTCAAGGCCAATAGACGAGCACATTAATGGATTAATCGCACTAGGAGCAGACATTATTATTGAAGAGGGAATTGTAAAGGCAAAAACAAGGGGGAACAAAAATAGACTTCATGGCACTCATATTAAATTAAGTTGTCCAAGTGTAGGTGCGACTGAAACTTTAATAATGGCAGCATCTTTAGCCAAAGGAAGAACTACTATTGAAAATGCTGCTAGAGAGCCTGAAGTTCAAGATTTATGCCAAATGCTTAATAAAATGGGGGCAAAAATTTATGACTCCGGTAAAGAAACAATTATTATTGATGGTGTTAATAAGCTTGGCGGATGTATCCATAAAGTAATTCCAGACCGAATAGAAGCTGGAACTTTTCTAATAGCTGCTGCTGCGACTTCCTCTTCAATAACAATTTCTCCAGTAATCCCTCATCATCTTGAAGCTGTCACTAATAAGCTTCAAGAGAGTGGGAGTAAAATTACGATTAAAGGTAATTCGATTTCTATCAAGAGTAAAGAGATTAAAGGAGTAGATATTGAAACAGCTCCTTTTCCAGGATTTCCTACTGATTTGCAGGCACCATTTACAACTCTAATGGCAATCGCAAATGGTGAATCAAAGATAACTGAAACAATTTTCGAAAACAGAATGAATCATATTTATTTACTTAATGAAATGGGCGCCAGTATAAAACTAAACAAAAATATAGCTCACATCAAAGGTGTTAAAACAATTAATGGGATGAATCTAGTTGGCTCAGATTTAAGGTCATCAGCTGCATTAATAATTGCAGGAATCATCGCAAAAGGTAGTAGTAATTTCTATGGATTAGAACATCTAGATAGAGGTTATGAAAATTTTGAATTAAAACTGAAAAATTTAGGTGTAAAAATAGTTAGAGAGATCAGTAAAAATACTTTTGAGGAGAATGGATATAAAATTGAACCTAGATCTGAAAATCTTTCAAAACTCGAAGCTGCTTAGTCTTTTCCAATAATATTTTTATAACTAAGAAAGTTGATTCAAATGTAAGCAGTATTGATTAGTGAAATACATCCCAAAAATAATATAAACAAAACTAAAAAGCGATTAGACCAATTTTTATTTAAACCATTAAATTTGAATTCGTTCATGCCCAAGTTCCGCTATTAGATCCGAATGTTGTCAGTATAGTTACTGCAATAAAAAGATAAGGGACGAATTTAAAGGATAATTTTTTAGCTTGAGTTTTAGACATTTGTTTTTTACCAAATATAACACAATATTACTAATCATGAAGCTATCTCCTTTTAAAAACAACTTTTAAGCTTATTTATTTACAAAGATGTATCATAAATGTTTAAGTTTTCTTTTTTTACCTTATTTCTTGTCAGCAAATGCAATAAATAATTCTATGTTTTTATCGAAAAGATTAACTATTAACAAACATTATCTTGATCACTGTTCCTTGCCAAAACAATAGTCAACAAGTTGATTTTTGTTATAATAAAAAAGTTCATTTTTTCAAAAGCCTTGGGAGCGTGGTGGAATTGGTAGACGCACCGCACTCAAAATGCGGCACCTTCGGGTATGTCGGTTCAAGTCCGACCGCTCCCACTTTGATGAATACTTATAGTCGATTCGATATATCTTTCAAAAAAGGAAAAGGTTGTTGGCTATGGGACAAAACAGGTAAAAAGTATCTTGATGCAGTAGCTGGCATAGCAACTTGTAGTCTTGGACATAGCAACAGAGTTTTAAGAAGAAGGTTATCAACTCAATTAAAAAAGATTCAGCACATTTCAAATCTCTACAATATTGAAGAACAAGAACAATTAAGCAGAACTTTA
>QCCX01000028.1 GCA_003278845.1 Prochlorococcus sp. AG-347-O22 | reverse complement strand
TCAAAGAGTTTTTGAACAAAATAAAGCATGTCTAGAATTAAAAAAAAGATTAGAGACCCATAGCGAGATTAAAAATATTTTCCATCCTGAAAATTGTCCAAATTTTAATTCTTTACTTACTTCTGATGGAGGGTACGGCTGCTTATTATCATTTGAATTAAATGGAGGATTGAACAAAGCTAAAAAATTTTATGATTCTCTTCAAGTATCTAAAGGACCTAGTTTAGGTACAAAATTTACTCTAGTTTGTCCTTATGTTTTACTAGCTCATTATGACGAGTTGGATTGGGCTGAAAGTTTTGGTATACCCTCGCACCTTATTAGAGTATCAGTTGGATTAGAAGACCAAGATCAATTGTGGAAAAGTTTTTCTGAAGCACTCAATAATTTCTAAATTCCTAGTATTTACCGTATAGAAACTTATATACTCTTTTTCTGAATAATAGTTAGTATTAAAATATATTTTCTCAATATATAAATGGCAAAAATTTATGAGGACAACAGTTTTGCTATTGGAAACACTCCATTAGTAAAATTAAAATCAGTTACTAAAAACGCGAAAGCTACAGTACTTGCAAAAATTGAAGGTAGAAACCCTGCTTACAGTGTCAAATGTAGGATTGGCGCAAACATGATCTGGGATGCAGAGAAAAGTGGAAAGCTTACAAAAGATAAAACTATTGTTGAGCCAACTTCTGGAAATACAGGAATTGCCCTAGCTTTTACTGCTTCAGCAAGAGGTTATAAACTCATCCTTACAATGCCAGAATCCATGTCAATTGAAAGAAGAAGGGTTATGGCAGTGTTGGGTGCTGAAATTGTTTTAACAGAAGCATCTAAAGGTATGCCTGGAGCAATAGCTAAGGCTAAAGAAATTGCAGAAAGTAATCCTTCTCAATATTTCATGCCAGGTCAATTTGATAATCCAGCAAACCCTGAAATTCATTTCAAAACTACTGGACCAGAAATCTGGGATGATTGCGATGGTGAAATTGATGTCCTAGTTGCAGGGGTTGGAACTGGCGGCACAATTACAGGAGTTTCAAGATACATTAAGCAAGAGAAGGGCAAGAATATTACTTCTGTAGCTGTAGAACCATCACACAGTCCTGTTATTACACAGACAATGAATGGAGAAGAGGTTAAATCCGGACCACATAAAATCCAAGGAATTGGAGCAGGATTTATTCCTAAGAACCTTGACTTATCAATTGTTGATAAGGTCGAACAAGTAACAAATGACGAGTCCATAGAGATGGCTCTTAGGTTAGCTAAAGAGGAAGGTCTATTAGTAGGAATATCTTGTGGGGCTGCCGCTGCTGCTGCTGTTAGATTAGCTGAACAAGATGAATATGCAGGGAAGACAATTGTAGTTGTTCTACCTGATTTAGCAGAGAGGTATTTATCGTCAATTATGTTTACTGAAGTTCCAAGCGGAATCATTCAAGAACCAGTCAAAGCCTAAATCTATTTTTTCTCCAGTAGTGAATCTGGTGAAATATACATCGCATCGCCATAAGAGAAGAATCTAAATTTTTCTTTTATGGCTTTTTTATATAGATCTAATAATCTTTCTCTACCAATCATTGCACTTACTAAAAGTAATAATGAACTTTTAGGTAGATGAAAATTAGTTAATAAGCCATCAACTATCTTAAATTTATAACCTGGCTTAATTACTAAATCTACATATTTAGCGATGGGAATAAAGTCATTAATTTCGTGAGAATAACAACTTTCAAGAGCTCTTACGCTAGTTGTACCAATAGCAATTATTTTTCTATCTGTTTTCTTTATTCTTTTTATTTCCTCCACTACTTCCTTATTAACACTTACCCATTCTTTATGAAGTTTTAAGTTACTTAAATCTTCTTGATCAATTGGTTTGAATGTTCCATAACCTACGTGCAAAGTTATCGGTAAGATTATTACTCCTTTTTTTTTTAGATTGGAAATAAGACTTTTGCTTAAGTGTAAACCAGCTGTTGGTGCAGCAACTGCCCCCGGATTAGTTGCATACTCAGTTTGATAACTTTTCTCATGAAAAGATTCTTCTTCGGAATTTTTTATATAAGGAGGAAGAGGGATTTCCCCGTATTTATCAAGAAGTTCATTCATTGAATTAAGACAAGTTATATTTTCCGGAAATTTAATAAATCTCCCTCCAGTTTCTTCATCAACTCCATCAACAATCAAATTAATATCTTGAGCTAATGGAGATTTTAATTTTAATTTTCTATTTATTTTTAACTTTTTTGCTGGCTTTGCCAAACATAACCAAACACATTCATGGGATCTTTCTAAAACTAATAATTCGACTAATGTCTTATTTTCTAATTCAACCTTTAACCTAGCTTTCATAACTTTAGTATTATTTACAATTACAAGATCCCCTTCTCTAAATTCATCTAAAAGATTCTTGGTAAATTTATTAGTTAAGCAGTTTTCTTCTAAAACACTATTTCTAACTATCATCAATCTTGATTCATGCCTAATTGCAGAAGGTTTACTAGCAATTAATGAAGGATCAAGTGAATAATCATAAGCTTCAAGCTTATAATCTATTTCATCAATATTAATTTGAGAAATCAATTAAATTTAGGAGACAAGAGTCTCTGGCTCATCTTCAATTAGGGAAGCCAAGTCTTTTAAGAATGAAGCTCCATCAGCTCCATAGATCACTCTATGATCAGCTGTTAGATTTACTTGCATTATTTTTTTAACAGCTATTGAACCATCACTATTAGCAACAACGGTTGGTTTCGATGATGCTATCGCTAAAATAGCACCGGTACCTGGAGGAAGAATTGCGTCAAATCTATCAACTCCAAACATCCCAAGGTTAGATAAAGTGAAGGTTCCCGTTGAGTATTCATCAGGTTCTAATTGTTTTGATCTTGATCTTTTTACAAGATCTTTCCATTCCCTAGACAATTCAAATAAATCAGTATTGCATGGTTCTTTTAAAACTGGAGTTATTAGTCCACCATCTTCCATCGCAACAGCAACAGCTATATTTATATTTTCTGGATAAGAAATTCCATTCTCTGAAAAACTTGAGTTAACTTGAGGATGTTTCTTTAGTGTCTTTGCAACTGCCTTTACTAGTAAAGCAGTCATAGTAACTCCGTTCTGTTTTACTTTTTTGTAGAAATTATCTAACTTATCTGTGTTAATGGAATAACCCACCCTAAAACATGGCACATCTAAACTAGATTCCATATTTTTATTTACCGCTTTTTGAAGAGTATTAAATTGAACTGTTTCTCCGGGATTACCAAAACTATTTCCTGAAGTTTCTGGTTTACTTTCAACTCCCAAATTTGCGCCAGGAATACTTGCAGGAGAACCACCTTCACCTATCCATGGTATAGAGACTGGTTGGCCATTAGCTTTTAAAATATCATCGGCTTGAATCCTTCCGTGAGGTCCGGATCCATGAACCTTTGCTAAATCAACACCCATTTGAGAGGCAAGTTTTTTAGCTCTTGGAGATGCAATCACCCTCGAAGAAACATTACTCGTAGCAGCATTTATTTGATCACTATTAAAAGATGAGGCTGCCTTTTCACTCATTAATACGACTTCTTTTTCTTGTTTTTCAACAATTTGACTTTGAACGACAGGTTTTTCTTCAGTTTTATTGCTTACCAATTCAAGTTGATCCGAACTAGAAACTTCGGGTTGATTTCCTTTATTTTGTTCTTGAACAGAAGCTATCTCATCCTCATTTTCTACAATAAGACCGATAGTCTCTCCTACTGGTGCAGTGCTGCCAGCAGGCATTAAAACAGCTGCAAGATATCCATCTTGAAAAGATTCAACATCCATATCTGCCTTGTCAGATTCAACAACCAAGACAGATTCACCTCTTTCAACTTTATCTCCTGGATTTTTCAACCATTCCACAATCTTGCCCTCCGTCATAGTAGAACTCAAGGCAGGCATGAATATTTCGTGAGACATAAGAAAATTGTTGTTGCATAAGTTTCAAGGGATTTCTACCAAACTTCCTAAAGTTTTTATGGTTAAGAACCCTTTAAACTCTTGTTTTAATTATACGAAATCATGTTCACAGTGGGAACTCTTAAAACTTAAGAAAGTAATAATTTAGATCGATTATAATTTAAAACTTTTCGAAATTAAGATTTAATTATATTTATCAAAAATACTAAATCTTCTCTTTAATTATTTTCTATAGATTGAATAACACCATCTTTAACGGTAATCGAGACTTGCATTTTTTCAATAAGATTGTCTCCCACAGTGACATCACAGAAACTATCAACTTGTCCTTGATCAACAATTTCGTCCATTTTTAATTCGCGAACTTGACTCTGTTGTTGAAGTAGATTTCTTTTTTGTTCTTCAATTTCATTTCGTTTTGCTGCGACTTGTTGTTGCACCTGACTAACCTGTTCTTGAACCCTTGGATCTAGGGGATTAACCGATTGGGATCTAATATTATTTACTATTTGCTGCCCCTCTTGCTCCAGTTGCGATAAT
>QCCX01000027.1 GCA_003278845.1 Prochlorococcus sp. AG-347-O22 | reverse complement strand
TCATTAGCATTAAAAATTCCAAACAAATATTTGGTACATTTTGTTGGCCCTAATGTAACTAAAATATCGCTATCTTTTAAGTTTTTAAGTCTCTTCAGATGTTGTTCTCGATATGGTTCCCTTTTAATAATTGCGTCTTCACAGTACCGTCCAAAAACTATAAACTTTTCCATTTTTAAATATAAATATTAGCATGAATAGATACTTAATAATTGCATATATTACACGCAGATTGCTATGTTGTTTAATACAACTTTCTTTTAATAAATTATGCTAACTGGTAGCGATCTCCTTGCAAAAGTTAAAGAACTTGGTGATGTTAGCAAATCTGACCTAGTTCGCGCCTGTGGATATGTTTCTACTAAAAAAAATGGAGGTGAGCGCTTAAACTTTACCGCATTTTATGAAGCACTTTTAGAAGCAAAAGGGGTTAATCTTGGTGATTCTGGAGTTGCAGGTATTGGAAAAGGTGGGAGAAAACTTAGTTATATTGCTACAGTTCAAGGGAATGGGAATCTTCTGATTGGGAAAGCATATACAGCACTTCTTGATTTAAAAGCAGGTGATGAATTCGAAATTAAGCTCGGAAGAAAACAAATCAGATTATTACCTACAGAAGAATCTTAAAGACAACAACAATAAATTGGTTATAATATTTTTTTATTAATTTTCTATAAATAATACTTTTAATTAATAAATTATCTTTGTATTTATTTTTTTTGATCAGCAGCTAAACGCATTTCTTTACAAAACTCACCAACATGATTGACAACATCTTTTTCACTTGAACTCGAGATTCGTTTTACAAATGCACTCCCAATAATTACTCCATCTGCTCCCCAATCACGAACTTTATTAACATGTTCTGGAGTTGATATTCCAAAACCAACAGCAATTGGATTGCTATTTACATCTTTTAATTTAGCAATAAGATTTTCTACTCTATTTTCCATTTTGTTTCTCTCACCAGTGACACCTGTAACACTTACTAAATAAGTAAAGCCTTTTGTATGATTTGATATTTGTTTCATTCTTTCAAAAGGAGTAGTTGGCGCTACCAATAAAATTAAGTCCATAGAATGGTTACTAACTATTTTAGAAAATTTATAAGCTTCCTCCAAAGGGAGGTCAGGAACTATTAGTCCAGAAACTCCAGCATCAGATGCCATCTCACAAAACCTTTCAAAGCCAAAACATAGTAATGGATTCAAGTAAGAAAAAAGGATGATGGGGATATTTAATTTATCTTTTAAAGACTCTAAAAGAGTAATTACTTTTCTTAAGCTAGTGCCTGACTTTAAGGCGCGAGAGGCCGCAACTTGAATAACAGGTCCATCTGCAAGTGGGTCACTATACGGAATACCTAATTCAATAAGGTCAGCTCCATTTTCTTGTAACTTTAATAAAATCTCAGATGTTATTTCAATATTGGGATCTCCAGCCATTATAAAAGGCATTAAAGCAAATTTTTTTTTATTTTTTAACTTACAAAACATCTCATCTACCTTAGATAAAGATTCATTTTTAGTAATTTGCATTTTGTTATCTTTCATAATTTTTGATATTTTTATATGAAAAATTTATGGATTTTTCTCTAAATCTTCCATAAGTTTTTGCTGCTCTTCCTCTGACAATAAGTTGAATTTGGTTTCTAGTTTATCATTAACAACTTTTTCATACTCTTTTCTATAACGCTTCCTTTGTTCCATAAAAGTCATTTTTCCATTTACAACTCTATAAACATAAGATGTTACCCAAGTAATAACAATCAAAATCAAGATACAACTTGATAGAGTAGTGGCTGTAAAATTATCGATCCCAATTTGCGGTACAAATTTATAACTAATTAATCCTATTAATGAAATAAATAAACCAATTTGTATAACTTTGCCTTTAGTCAATTATTTACCCTTTACCACTTCCTTTTAGTCTGAGATTTAAAAATGGAGAAAATAAAATTAAACCAGGAAAGAAAAGAAATACAAGGCCATAAATTCCTAATCTTTCAAATTTGCCCATAATATTCCATCTATTATTCATCCAATAAAATAGTAACAATGGGATAACCAATAAATAGGTAGAAATAATTCCGATATAAGCAATTAAAGTAGCGAATGAATTATTGAAAAAACTTTCCATTTTAATTTATGGTTGCTTAGTTAAAACATAACAACTATTGGAAGTTATTGTCAGAACTAAAAATAAATAATTAAATAATGGGAGTGGGGGGACTTGAACCCCCACGAGCTAAATCGCTCGACGGATTTTAAGTCCGGCGCGTCTACCAATTCCGCCACACTCCCAAGGGAATTTGCGCTTTCTAATCGTAGCTGAAAGTAACCCATTTAACCAAGAAAAATTGGAATATTTACACTTTTAATTGTCAGATTAAATCTAATTTTTTAATTTACTATTCCTTCTACTTGCCATTGTAAAGTTTCACCTGAATGAAATGGTTTTATTTGTCCGACAATATTTTTTCCTTCAACAACATCAATATATTCTTTAATTTTGTTAGGTCTAGAAACTAATTTTAATTTTTCTTTATTTGGTGGGACATTATAAAAATTAGGGCCATTCAAACTTGCAAACTTTTCAAAATTATCTAGAGCATCCTCCTCTTCGAAAACTGTTAAGTAGCTTTCTATTGCTACTGGCGAATTAAAAATGCCTGCACATCCACAAAAAGCCTTCCACTTCCTAAGGTGTGGAGCAGAGTCAGTCCCCAAGAAAAAACATTTTTTCCCACTTGTTGCCGCTCTCCTTAAAGCGAGTCTATTATTTTCCCTCTTAGCAACTGGTAAGCAGTAAAAATCGCTATTTAAGCCTCCAAAAAACATTGCATTTCTATTTATATGCAAATGATGCGGAGTGATAGTAGCCCCAATATTATTTTCTTGAACAAAATCCACTGCATAAGAGGTGGTTATATGTTCTAGAACGATTTTTAATTTTGGAAATCTTTTGGTTATTTGAGAAAGTTCTTTATCTATAAAAACTTCTTCTCTATCGAATACATCTACTTCAGAATCAGTCACTTCCCCATGAATCAAAAGAGGCATTCCAGAATCTTGCATTAATTCAAAGATCTTATATAAATTTTCAATTTTCCTAACTCCATGACTGGAATTTGTTGTGGCATTAGCAGGATATAATTTTGCTGCAAAAAAAACATTATTTTTAAAACCATTAATTAGTTCCCCTTTATCAGTCTCATCAGTAAGATAAATTGTCATCAATGGTTCAAACTTAGAACTTTCTGGAAGCGCTTCAACAATAGATTTCCTATAAGAAATAGCGCTATTGATTGATGTTATGGGACTTTTAATATTTGGCATAACAATGGCTCTTCCAAAATATTCCGAAGTAAACTGAATGATATTTTTTAATACAAGACCTTCTCTTAAATGTAAATGCCAATCGTCAGGTTTTATTATGTTTAAAGTCTTCAAAATTTTTTCTATTTAATTAATTTTAACAATAAATTAAAATTGACAATAAATTATAGATATTCGAGGATAGTTATTAACCAATTATGAAAATTTTTATTATCTAAATTAAGTCCTAAGTATGAGTGATTTTTTATTTCCAATAATAGAAATATTTTTAGGCGTAGTTCTACTTTTTGCTGGAGGAGAGTTATTTATTCAAGGTGCCATATTTTTATCTTTAATTTTAGGAATACCTCAAATAGTAATTGGTTTGACAGTTGTTTCTCTTGGAACAAGCTCTCCTGAGTTGTTGGTAAGTTTGAGTTCAATTTTAAAAGGCAGTGATTCGCTTGCGGCAAGCAATGTAATTGGAAGCAATATTTTTAATGTTCTCGTTGTTTTGGGCATAAGCTCATTAATAACACCTCTTAAAGTAAAAAGCAGAATAGTCAGAAGAGATGTGCCTCTTTTAATGGCAATTTCTTGTGCAGTTTGGGCTATGTCATCAACAGGCTTATTAACATTGCAAGCAGGGGTATTTCTAATATTTTGTTTAATCTTAAATACAATATGGGAAATCAATACCATCAATGAAAAAGGAGAGGAGACAAAAGATGCTGAACCAGAGATAGAAGAATTAAAAGATAACTATAAAGGGAAAATAAATATTTTACTAAAGTTAATATTGGGAATATTTCTTTTAAGCTTTGGTTCAAATATTTTAGTAAATGGTTCTCAAACCCTCGCTACTCTTTTGGGTGTAAATGAAATTGTTATTGGTTTAACTATCGTCGCAACTGGGACATCTTTACCAGAATTAGTAACTTCAATAATTGCTGCATTTAAAGGCAAAACAGATCTTGCTATTGGGAATGTAATAGGAAGTAATTTACTCAATCAACTTTTAATCCTTGGAAGTTGCAGTATTTTTTCAGGATTCAAAGGTTTAGTAATTGAACAGAGTCTAATAAAAGTTGACTTACCTTTTATGGTTTTAACTACCTTTGCATGCTTACCAATTTTCTGGAGCAAAGGTAAAATCACAAGAATTGAAGGATTTATTTTGCTTAATCTTTATATTTTCTACATTCTCGATAAGATACTTTTCCTGAATGAATTTAGCCTCCTTTCTGAATTAAGGATAGGTTTATTTATTTACTTTGCATTACTTATAGTATTT
>QCCX01000026.1 GCA_003278845.1 Prochlorococcus sp. AG-347-O22 | reverse complement strand
ATTCAAAATATCAAAAATACTTCAACAAACTCATTAATTTATGAGCTTACCGTTCAAGGTTGTCAGTGGATGCCAATAGGGATGATAGAGAAAAGACTGAAAAAGGATCTTTCAGAAAATTTAATTGCGGTAGATAAGCAAGCAAAATCATCAAAAAGATCGTTATAAATTTAAATTAATAGCCCCAAGGGGATTCGAACCCCTGTCGCCTCCGTGAAAGGGAGGTGTCCTAGGCCTCTAGACGATGGGGCCAGGAAATTAGCATTACAGCTTATTAAAAACTAAGAGTAAGGCTAGCCTTTCGTCAAGTATTGTTGCTCTTTGTTTTGTCCTTGCCACACAGGAACTGTGAAATGGAAGCAGGATCCTTCCCCAACTTCAGATACGACCCATATTCTTCCTCCATGGACCTCTACTATTCTCCTACATACTGATAACCCTATACCAAATCCTGAAGTTCCTTCAGAAGTCTGGGGAAGTCTAACCCTATCTAGAAAAATTCTTTTTTGTTCGCTCAAAGGAATACCTGCACCTTTGTCACAAATTGTTATTTCTACCCATTGATTTGTCTTATGAATCATAGTGATTTTTATAGATCCAGAATCTTTAGAAAATTTAATAGCATTTTCAATTAAATTTAAAAATACTTGCCTCATTCTTCTTTGATCTGCAAATACACTTGGTAGATCAGATGGAATATCAGTATCAATTTCAATATTCCTTAATCTCCAGAATTTTTCTAATTCGAGTATTACTTCAGCACTAATATTACCTAAATCAATTTTCTGAGGATTAAATAATGCTTCCCATTTAGTTGTTCCAACCTCTAAAAGATCCTGAGATAAGAGTTCAATCTCTTCAAGACGTCTTT
This sequence comes from Prochlorococcus sp. AG-347-O22, assembly GCA_003278845.1. Lineage (GTDB taxonomy): Bacteria > Cyanobacteriota > Cyanobacteriia > PCC-6307 > Cyanobiaceae > Prochlorococcus_A. The sequence continues at coordinate 4,627 of QCCX01000026.1, read as the reverse complement.
TAATAACCTCCTGCAATTTTGAAATATCTATTTGTCCGAGTTTTTGACTTTGAACAGCCAAAGTAGCCGCAGTTAAAGGTGTTCTTAATTCATGCGCTACCATTCTTAATAATCTTTCCTGAGATTCTATTCTTTTTGTTAATGTCTCATTTTCTTGTCTTAAAACAAGAAGTTCGTCTTCCAATAGAAATTCTTTTTGAGTTCTTGTTGAATCAATTTTTGATGGCTGCAAATTAATACCAAGATTTTTTGTTAAGCCTTCTTGTGACCACCTTGGCAACCATTTTTGCAACTGAGAGAAAATATTACTTCCAGCAAATATTTGCTTTGGAGCTGGGGAAACCTTTATAAGAGCAGGAATAGCGACTAATCTATGTAATTCAAGTAATTCTGGTTGCTCTGTGGGTTCTGAGATCTGGAGAGATGTCTCAAATTCACAATCATCTGATTCTAAATAAGCTATTAGGGACTTAATATCATTACTAGAAAGTTGATTTCTAGCCGCAACAAGTATTAATTTTAGCTCTTTTTTATCATTCAAATGAATTCCTCTGAAGTGTTGAAAAGCTGTTAATCCTTATAAACACCTTAAGATATTTTTTTTTATTTTACAGATAGGCTATTAAATAAATAGAACTTTTTTATAAATGGTTGCTATTAATCAAAAGAATAATTTACATTTTGGTGAAAACCCTCCTGAAATAAACTTAAATAGTAATTTAAAAAGGTGGTTTACCAGGAATATTGGATTATGGAAATCTAATAGAACGTATTTTCTCGATGAATCACAAAAAACATATAATTTAAATATGAATATAAATATTCAAGCTCTCGAGAGTAAGTCTGAATGGGAGTCACATTATAAATTTACTTGGTATCCAGAAAAAAAATATAATTTCTTTGATGAAAATCCCCAGTATAAAGAACGAGGAGAAATGCATGCATTTTTAAAAGGCCATCAACTTAAGAGGGAAAAATTTTATTTAAGTAATGATGAAGGTATTTCAAATATTAAACAAGTCGACGAACACGAAATGATTTTTGAATCTTCTTACAAAGATTGGTATATCCTTGAACATACAAGACTTGTAGATTCTGATAATTATAGATTTAGGGTTATATATTCATGGAACAAAGATATGCTCAAAATAGTAGAGAATCATCACGAAATTAAAATTATTAAATAAATTCTGTGGACAGATTTAGTTTAAAAATGAAAAATGTTATCTTTAATAATGTGAATTAAAAATAAATCAAATATGAGTTTTAAAATATCTAAAATTTTTGCAATTCCTCTAATTTTTTCGTCCTTTTTATTTGATACAAATAATGAATTTAATAAAGTAAATGCAAATGTTAAAAATTCGCCTGCCAATAAAAATGATTTAGATTTATATCATGGGATGGGTGTTTCATTTCTATGTAATGCGACAAGAAAAGGTTTTGATCTGGATTTCCCAAAAACATTAAACGTTGCCTCTGCAACGTTCGCATCAGTAGTATCACAAAAACATGGAGGGAAAATAATAGAGAAAAAGAAAGAACAAACAGTTGATATGAAACAATTACAATTTATTGCATCTCTGCAATTAGTTGAATCTGCTCTTAAAGTATGTCCTGATAATGTTCCTGAAAAGATCGAAAAACAATTTAAGATTGAAACTGAAAGAATCAAGAAATTACAAGGTTTGTAAAAATGATTTTTTTATCTAAACATAGAACTAACGGAACTTTCTTCGTGGATTCTCCAAATAGCTTCCCCAAGCATATTTGCGACTGAAAGAACTTTTAATTGTGGAAAATTATCTTTATGTATAACTGGAATGCTGTTAGTCACAATAACTTGTTCGAAAAGATTCTTAGAACTTAATCTTTCATAAGAAGGAGGAGAAAATACAGCATGTGAGGCACATGCAAATATTCTATTAGCTCCTTCTTTTTTTAGTAAATTTGCTCCAGAACAAATTGTACCTCCCGTGTCTATCATGTCGTCTATAAGAATAGCCGTTTTACCCTTGACTTCACCGATAACGGTTAGACTTTCAGCAATATTATGTGCAGCTCTCCTTTTATCAATGATAGCCAACGGCGCATCATTCATTAATTTTGCGAACGCTCTTGCTCTTGCTACCCCGCCTACATCAGGAGAGACTACAACTATTTCTTCTAAATCTAGAGATTCTAGATAATCAATTAATACAGGTGAACCGTAAATATGATCGCAGGGTATATCGAAGTAACCTTGTATTTGAGCCGAGTGTAAGTCCATCGCTAAAACCCTATCAACTCCTGATTTCTCAAGTAAATTGGCAGTTAATTTTGCAGTAATAGACTCTCTTCCTGAGGTTTTCCTATCTGCTCTTGCATATCCAAAATAGGGAATTACAGCCGTTATTTGTCTTGCAGAAGCTCTTTTGCAAGCGTCAACCATTATCATGAGCTCCATTAAACTGTCGTTTACGGGTGCGCATGTAGGTTGTATGAGGAATACATCACAACCTCTAATAGATTGCTGAATCTGAACATAAAGTTCTCCATCTGCAAATCTTTTAGATATTAAAGGTACATTTTCAATCCCTAAGTATGATGCAATTTCTTCAGCTAACTTTGGGTTTGTTGTCCCACTTACTAACCTTAATCTACTATTAGTTAGATTAAAATTCGATTCTTTACTCTGCATTGCCGTGATAAAACTTGTCACGAAATTTGCACCATAAAACTATATTATCATCGTAGTCGTTTATGTGAATTTCGCAAAAGATAGTAACTAGATATTTTCAAAAGTCACCTCAATTAAAAAAAATTGTTGATTAAAAATTAGAATTTATATTTATCCAGACTTAAAAATCAGCAATGATATTTGTCAATTAAAAAAAATTTGTATAAGGTTGAATTTAGAGAATTAAAAACACGTTAAGTTTAAAGAATCAAAATATATTGAAAACATGCCTAAAGAGTCAATTATTGCAAGAAAATCATTAGGCATACTTATGCATCCAACATGTATTCCGGGAGGAAGAGTATGTGGAACTTTTGGGAGAGGAGCTAAAGAGTGGATAGGAAAACTTCATAGGCATGGAATTGAATACTGGCAATTTTTACCTCTTACACCTACTGACTCTACAGGTTCGCCGTATAGTTCCCCATCTAGTTTTGCACTAAACCCATGGTTTTTGGATATTGATGATTTAATCGAAAAAGGTTTTATCTACATCTCAGATAAAGAAAATCTAGGTCCAATAAATCAGAATAAAGATCATTTTGATTTTGATATTGCGGATGACCTAACAAAAAAATTAGGTCTCCTCCTTTTGAAAGGTTGGAGTTCACAATCTAAAGAAAGAAAAATTAATTTTAACAAATGGGTCAGTAGGAATTCTTGGGTTGAAGATTATGCAACATTTGTTGTTATCAGAGAGGAATTTAATATGTTGCCTTGGTGGGAATGGCCTCAAGAATTTAAAATAAAAAATAACAAGTTCTTAAAATCGTGGATTAAGAAAAAAAGTGAGGAGATACTTATTCAAAAATTAATACAGTGGCATCTTGATGAGCAATGGAGCGTCATTAAAAAATTTGCAAAATCAAGAAATATTAAGCTGATAGGAGATTTGCCTTTTTATGTCTCTAGAGACAGCGCAGACGTATGGAGTAATAAATCATTATTTTCAATTTTTAAAAATGGAGATTTAATCTTTCAAAGTGGTGTTCCTCCTGATTATTTTTCATCAACAGGACAATTATGGGGTACCCCAACTTACTTTTGGTCAAAGCATAAAAGGACTAATTTCAATTGGTGGAGGAAAAGATTTCAAAGACAATTTGAACTTGTGGACATATTAAGATTTGACCATTTCAGGGGTTTAGCAGGTTACTGGAGAGTTAGTGGCAATTCTAAAACGGCAGTTATTGGAAAATGGATAAATTCTCCAGGTAAAACACTATTAAATAAAGTAAAAAAGGACCGAGGGGGTAACTATTTACCTATTATTGCGGAGGATCTTGGAGTAATAACTCCAGATGTAGAGAAATTAAGGAAAAACTTCGAACTACCTGGCATGAAAATATTACAATTTGCTTTTGATGGCAATGCAAATAATCCTTATTTACCGAAGAATATTGAAGGAGAAAATTGGGTTGTTTATACAGGTACTCACGACAACTCTACTTCTGTTTCATGGTGGGAAAATTTAGATTGTGAATCCCAAAAAAGAATAAAAGATGAGTATAAATTTTCAGAAAATCCTTCTTGGGGTTTAATAGAAATTGGCATGGAGACAAATGCTAATCTTTTTATCGCTCCATTACAAGATCTATTATCTCTAGACGATTCAAGTAGATTAAACAAACCTGGGACCACAAAAAATAACTGGAAATGGAAGTTAAATTGTCCTTTAGAAGAAATAGAAAATAAACTAAAAATGTTTAGTGAGCTAGGAAATAAATTTGGGAGAGCTCTAATGTAGATATTATTAAAAATTATTTATCAATAATTTGATTTTCAATATTTTGAATCTCTATAACATTCACATTTAAAATAAAGTATCTCTTTAATATAAAAATAGTTAAAACTAATATCAAAAAATACAAAAGACTTCCTTGCCATGTATTGATAAGATCGAATTTC
>QCCX01000025.1 GCA_003278845.1 Prochlorococcus sp. AG-347-O22 | reverse complement strand
AATATTTTGAAAGTAGTAACTTGCATTAGGATTTTTAAATTATCTAAGGACTAGTTAAATTCATTTATTTTTTGACCTCTATTGACTAGTCTTCATTTTTGAAATTATTAATAGTTAATTCAAAATGTTTTTAGTAAAATAAGAATACAAGCTAGATAAAATTAATTTGACTAATAATTCCAATAGTTTAATTTCAAAACCTGATTGGTTAAGAGTAAAAGCTCCGCAAGTTGAGAGAATTGGGAATACTGCAAATTTGTTAAATGATTTAAATCTCAATACTGTATGTCAAGAGGCAAGTTGTCCAAATATTGGTGAATGTTTTGCAAGTGGCACTGCCACTTTCCTTATAATGGGTCCTGGCTGTACTAGGGCATGTCCATATTGTGATATTGATTTTGACAGATCTAAAAGAGAATTAGATCCAACAGAACCATATCGTTTAGCTGAAGCTGTTTATAGAATGCAACTTAAACATGTTGTAATCACATCAGTTAATAGAGACGATCTTGAAGATGGTGGAGCATCTCAATTTTTTGAATGTGTTTATCAAGTGAGAAAAAAATCGCCTGAAACTACTATTGAGCTTTTAATACCTGATCTTTGTGGCAACTGGAAAGCGCTTGAAAAAGTTCTTGATTCAAATCCAAACGTTTTAAACCATAATATTGAGACTGTTTCTTCGCTATATAAAAAAGTAAGACCTCAGGGTAAATATGAGAGAACTCTTGAGTTGCTTAAAAGGACTAGAGAATATTCTCCTAAAGTTTATACAAAGTCAGGTTTTATGCTTGGTTTAGGAGAAAAAGATGAGGAGGTCTTAAGTCTTCTTAAGGATTTAAAAAGTAATTTCGTTGATATTGTTACTATTGGCCAATACTTATCTCCCGGCCCAAATCATTTACCCGTTCAAAGATTTGTGAGTCCCTCAAAATTTAATTATTATAGAGATTTCGGGGAAAAAGATTTGGACTTTATGCAAGTAGTTAGTTCTCCTTTAACTCGGAGCAGTTACCATGCTGAAGATATTCAAAAACTAATGAAAAAGTATCCAAGATAGTCATGTTTATTTATTTGAATCTATCCACTCATTTAATTTCCATTCAACTAGATCATTTTTAATCATTGGATCATTCTTAATGATTTTTAGTGCATTTTTGTAACTATTCATCTCAAGAATGAGCAATCCGCCGTCACCTGGCCTCTTTGACTCATCTACTAAAAAACCACTTTTTATATTAATTCCCTCTTTTTTTAATTTTTTTATCCAATCAATATGTTCGTTAATTATTTTTTGTTTTAAATCAAGATTAATTAAGTATTCTTTTTTTATGATTTCAGTTTTTATAAAGAAAGGCATTTACATTTTCTTTATGCCAAGCATTTCTTCTTCGCTTGGGGGAACTATTAATTTGAAAGTACTCTTGTAATAAGACCAATTTTCAATTATTTTGGCAGCCTTTAAGCTATTTGTTTTTGCTCGATATTCTCTAATAATTTCCAATAAGATATTTTCCTGCTTTGATGAAGTTATTTTATGAATGCTAACTATTTCCTTGTTAACTTTATTACTTAAATCGTTCTTCTCATCGATTATAAAAGCTATCCCACCCGTCATACCCGCACCAATATTCCTTCCTGTGGAACCTAGAATAACTACTTTCCCACCAGTCATGTATTCACAACAATGATCCCCTGCTCCTTCTGTTACCGCTGTAGCACCACTATTTCTTACTGCAAATCTTTCTCCTGATTTTCCTAATGCAAATAATTTCCCACCTGTTGCTCCATAAAGACAGGTGTTTCCCAAAATAACCTGTTCGGATGAAGTTTTTTCTGTTTTTGGTGGAATTATTGTGAGTATTCCTCCATTCATTCCTTTACAAACATAATCATTTGCTTCTCCGATTAATTGAACATTCATTCCCTTCAATAAAAAGGCACCAAAGCTTTGTCCTGCATATCCTTTGAAATTTAAGTTGAGTTCGCCATTGAAGCCAGTGTTGCCGTGAAGTTCTGCGATTTCGCCTGATATTTTCGCACAAACACTTCTATCTGTATTTTTTATCTCAATTTCTTTGGTTAATATTTCGTGATTTTTAATTGAATCTATAAATTCAGTATCAGACAAAAACTCGTCTTCTAATACAGAACCATTACTATGGGCAGTTTTTGAATGTTTTAACCAAGATCTATCAGGGGTTGAGTGTTTATTTACTAAAGAAGAAAGATCAATATTAGAAGTTTTTGGAAGATCGATATTTCTTGCAGAAAGAAATTCTTGATTACCAATCAGTTCTTCCATATTAGAAACACCGATACTACTCATTATCTGTCTTACTTCTTCAGCAATATACAAGAAAAAATTGACAACATTTTCTGGAATACCTTTAAATCTTTTTCTTAATTCTTCTTTTTGAGTGGCAACTCCAACAGGACACTTGTTTGTATGACAAACCCGAGCCATTATGCATCCTTCGGCTATCATCGCTACAGAACCAAAACCGTATTCTTCAGCACCTAGTAAAGCTGCAATAACAACATCCCAACCTGTTTTGAGACCTCCATCAGTTCTCAAAATAACTCTTTCGCGTAAGTTATTCTCTAAGAGAGATTTGTGAACCTCAGCAACACCTAGTTCCCATGGTAAACCTGCATGTTTAATAGAACTCAGGGGGGAAGCACCTGTCCCTCCGTCATGGCCTGATATTTGAATTACATCTGCATTAGCTTTGCTTACTCCAGCAGCAATAGTACCTATACCAATTTCAGATACAAGTTTAACGCTTACTTTCGCTTTTGGATGAACTTGGTGTAAGTCATGGATAAGTTGAGCTAAATCTTCAATTGAATAAATATCATGATGCGGGGGAGGAGATATTAAAGCTACTCCAGGTTTACTATTCCTTAGTTTTGCGATGTAAGAATCAACTTTTGGACCAGGTAATTGTCCCCCCTCTCCGGGTTTTGCACCTTGAGCCATTTTAATTTCAAGTTGTTTACCACTTCTTAGATATTCAGGTGTAACTCCAAATCTTCCTGATGCTATTTGTTTAATAGCTGAGCATGCGGTGTCTCCATTCTCTAAGCCTTTAATAAATGGCAACGTCGCTGACTGAGTATTTTCATCGATATCATTCAAAATATTAAAACGAGCTGGATCTTCTCCCCCTTCTCCACTATTACTTTTCCCACCAATTCTATTCATTGCAACTGCTAAAACTTCATGCGCTTCTCTGGATAAAGCACCTAAACTCATTCCTCCAGTACAGAACCTTTTGCAAATTGATTCAACACTTTCAACTTCCTCTAATGGAATACTTTTTCTTGTTGAATTAATTGTTAGTAAATCTCTAAGAGATGTTGTGGGTCTATTACTAATAAGTTTTTTGTAAGTTTCAAAATGATCATATCCTGGCCCTTGTTTTACCGCTAAATGTAAAACTTTAGACATCTCTGGGTTATTGGAATGATATTCTCCATTATTTCTAAATTGTACAAATCCTAAAAATTCTAATTTCTTTAAATCGATCTCTGGATAGGCTTTCGTATGTATTGAAAGTGTTTCATTGGTTAATTCTTTTAACGTTATGCCAGCGATACGACTTGTTGTACCATCAAAAGCAATTTTTATTAAGTCAGATCCAAGGCCTACAGCTTCAAAAATTTGTGCACCATGGTAACTAGATAACAGTGAGATGCCAATTTTTGAGAGAATTTTTCTTAGACCATCTTCTAAAGCTTTTTTAATATTTTCTTGAACATCAACTATTGATAATGGATTTATTTTTTTGCTATCAATAAGTTTTTGTGTTTTTGGATGTTTTAACCAGTGTCTACCTGCTTCGAAGGTCAACCAAGGGCAAACAGCACTTGCTCCATATCCAATTAAACAAGCTAAGTGATGTGTGCTCCAACATTGACCAGTCTCAATTATTAGAGAAGCTTTTAGCCTGATTTCTTTTTTAAGAAGATAATGGTGAATTGCTCCAACAGCAAGTAAAGGAGGTATAAAAGTCTTTTTAGGATTAATTCCTTTATCTGAAATGATAATTAAAGAGCAACCTTCTTTTATAGAAAGCTCACTCTGTTTACAGATTGCTTTTAATTGGTTCTCTAAGCCTTGAATACCTTCCTCTAAATCAAACAAACTTGAAATTGTTTGAGATTTAATTTTTGATTTTTTGATAGAAATGAGATCTTTCTCATTAAGAATCGGACTTTGTAAATGAACAAAGGGTTTAGCATCTTTAATTTCAAATGGTGTAGATCTTTCTCCTAGATGCATCTCTAAACTCATTACAAGTTTTTCTCTCAGAGGGTCAATAGGAGGATTAGTAACTTGCGCAAATCTTTGCTTAAAGTAGTCGTATAAAATATGTGGCTTAGATGAAAGAACTGCTAATGGGATGTCGTCGCCCATGCAATAAGTAGGCTCTTTAGCTAATGAAGCCATTGAATCTAAGATAAGGTCATTATCTTCCGCTGAAAACCCATATGCAGTTTGTTGTTGCAACAACTCAAGGTCTTTTAGTTTGCAGTCTTTAACCCATTCGTTATTTTCAATTTTTAAAGTTCTATTACTGAGAAGATTTTTATAATCATGCCTTTGAGCTGCTTCAGATTTAACATCCCAATTTCTGAGAATTCTATTCTGATGAAAATCAACTGCCAGCATTTGTCCTGGTCCTAATCGACCTTTTTCTACTACTCTTTCTTCTTCAAGATCTACTACTCCTGTTTCAGAACCCATTATTACGAAACCATCATTTGTGATTGAATATCTTGCTGGTCTTAGGCCATTTCTATCAAGCGTTGCTCCGACAAAATTTCCATCAGCAAATACAAGGAGTGCTGGACCATCCCAAGCTTCTTGTTGGCTTGCAGAATATTCATAAAAAGCTCTTATATCTTCTCTCTGCTCAAGTTCTGGTTGATCTCTAAATGCTTCAGGAACAAGTTTTAATAATGAGTCAGTAATGGGCTGACCTGAACGAATATTGATTTCAAGGGTTGCATCAAGATTTGATGAATCACTTTTGTTTAAATCTACAATGGGCTTGATTTCATTAGATAACTCTCCCCAAAAATCATCTATATGTGTTTCTGAAGCTTTAGCCCAGTTGATATTTCCTAAGAGAGTATTTATTTCGCCATTATGACCCAAAAATCTCATAGGTTGAGCTAGCGGCCATTTTGGAAGTGTATTAGTACTAAATCTACGATGATAAACAGAAAATGAAACTTTAAAACTCTCTTCTTTTAGATCTTTATAAAACTCGGATAATATTTCAGAGCGAACCATACCTTTATAAACAACTGTTTGAGAACTTAGTGAGGCAAAATAAAATTCACAATCCCCAACATCGTTTTTGAAAGTTTCTCTTATTTTTTTCTCAATTCTTTTCCTTAGTTGGAATAAAAGCCTTTCGACATCCTGATGATCTTTTTTATTTATATATAAAATCCATTGACATATAAATGGAGCATTTGCTTTAGCTAAAGGACCTAAGATTTCATTATTAACAGGAACTATTCTCCAAGATGTTTTGTTGACTTTTAATTTTTCTGCTTCTTGATCACATATTGATTTACATACTTCAATTTTTTCTTTTTTATTAGGCATAAAAATCATACCTAAACCTTTATTAAATTCTTGCTTATTTTTTAGATTAATTTCCTCTTCTATATATTCCCATGGAATTGAACATAAAATCCCTGCTCCATCTCCTGAGTCACTATCTCCTCCGCAACCTCCTCTATGCTCCATGCAGTTAAGACCCTTTAGTGATTG
>QCCX01000024.1 GCA_003278845.1 Prochlorococcus sp. AG-347-O22 | reverse complement strand
ATGAACTCTATCCAAGAAGAACTAGAAGAGCGACGGCAGTAAATTGGTTAATTTATTGGGCGATTGAAAATGATTGTTTTTCAGAAGATAATGGATTAATGCCAAGTCCAAGTTCACCATTGGCTAATCCAGTTAAAGGACATTTTGGCGATCCAGAAATTAAATAAGTTTTTTTGAATAAGGTAAATGATTCTATTAAAGGTATAGTTGTAATGGATACTACTTTCTTTGGAGAGAAGAATTGATTCTTCCTACAATAGCAATTATCGGAAGACCGAACGTTGGGAAATCCACCTTAGTTAATCGTCTTTGCCAAAGTAATGATGCAATAGTATTTGATAAGCCTGGTGTCACAAGAGATAGAACTTATCAAAATGCTTCATGGGGAGGAAAGGAATTTCAAATAGTTGATACTGGAGGTTTAGTTTTTGATGATGATAGTGAATTTCTCCCGGAGATCAGAACACAAGTTTTCTTAGCTCTAGAAGAGGCTTCACTCGCGTTACTGGTGGTAGATGGTAATCAAGGCGTTACTGATGGTGATTTATCAATAGCAAAATGGTTGAGAAACTCAAGCTGTAAAACAATTGTGGCTGTTAATAAATGCGAATCGACTACTCTAGGAATATCCCTAGCTTCAGAGTTCTGGAAATTAGGATTGGGCGAACCTAACCCTGTTTCGGCTATTCATGGTTCAGGTACTGGAGATCTTTTAGATCTCGTTATTGGCGAACTTCCTGAAAATAATATCCAGGATGATGAAGAAAAGATAATGATGTCAATTATTGGTAGGCCTAATGTTGGTAAATCTAGTTTGTTAAATTCAATCTGTGGAGAAAAAAGAGCTATTGTTAGTGACATTAGTGGTACGACAACTGATTCAATAGATACGCTTATTAAAAAAGGTGATAATTATTGGAAAATTATTGATACTGCAGGGATTAGAAGAAAGAAAAATGTTAAATATGGCACTGAATTCTTTGGTATTAATAGGGCTTTTAAATCTATAGATAGAAGTGATGTTTGTGTTTTAGTTATAGATGCGGTTGACGGAGTAACTGATCAAGACCAGAAGCTGGCTGGGCGAATAGAAGAACAAGGCAGAGCTTGTATAATTGTTGTTAATAAATGGGATCTTGTAGAAAAAAATAGTTCAACAATTTATCAAGTAGAAAAAGAACTTAGATCTAAACTTTATTTTTTACACTGGTCAAAAATGATTTTTATATCTGCTCTAACTGGTCAAAGGGTTGATAATATTTTTGAGCATGCACTTAATGCTGTGAATCAACATAGAAGAAGAGTTACAACATCTGTAGTTAATGAAGTACTTAAAGAATCAATCAGTTGGAAAAGTCCTCCAACGAAAAGAAGCGGTAAGCAAGGTAGGCTTTATTACGGTACTCAAGTAAAGAACAAACCTCCCACTTTTACTCTTTTTGTAAATGACCCTAAATTATTCGGAATAACTTATAGAAGATATATTGAAAAACAAATCAGAGTAAATTTAGGCTTTGAAGGCACACCACTCATTTTACTTTGGAGAGGAAAACAGCAAAGAGCTTTAAATAAAGAAGTTGAAAGAGAAAATATTGAGTTAATTCAAAAAGATTAATGAATTTGCTAACCAAATTTTCTATTGGTCAATATGTTCATGGTAATAGAAGTTGGCTAAGAATTATAGATAGTAGATTAAAAATAATTATGGTAATGATTTTTTTAATCACTCCAATTTGGGCAGGTCCAATATGGAGATTGAGTTTAGTTGGTTTTTTACTATTAATTACTTTTTTAAGTTTATTGCCATCTAGAGTATGGTGGCGATCATTATTTTTTCTCTCATGTTTGTCAATATTAATTGGATGCATATCAATACTTGCCTCTTCTGATATTCAATCTCTTGATGGGTACTTAAGAGATCCCAATGAGTTGCAAGTAGTGCTAGAAAGCGATAATAAATGGAATATTTTGCAAATTCCTTCGCAGAAGATATGGTTTATTAATGTTGGTCCCTACAATTTATCAAGAAAAGCCTTTGAACTAGGAATAAAAACCTCTACTTTGATATTTACCGTTATTCATAGTGTGAATTTGATGCTTTTAACCACATTGCAGGAAGACATTGTATGGGGATTAAGTTGGTTTATGTATCCATTAAGAAAGATTGGATTGCCAACTAGTAAGTGGCTTTTTCAATTGTTAATTGCATTACGTTTTATTCCTCTAGTGCAGGAAGAACTTCAAAATATCATTAAATCAGTGTCAGTTAGATCCATAAATTTTCGAAATTTAGGACTTAAGAAATCCTTTAATGTTTTATTAATCTTAGTGGAAAGGTTATTTCAAAATATATTTCTGAGAATTGATCATGGAGCAGAATCATTACTCTCAAAGAAAAAAATTATTATAAAAACCAATAGATTTAGAACTCTTTATCCATCAAAACCCCTCAATGTAATTGTTAATACATTATCGATTTGTTTTATTTGCATAGCAATTTTTCTTAGAAAACTGTATGGTGCATTATAAATAACACAATATTTAGGTTTGAGTTCTGAGCGTTATTTAAACCATCCAACATTTGGTATGTTGTACCAAGTTTCTCCTGGAAATGATGGGAGAGATATTTATGCGACTTTATACGCTCAAAAAATGTTTTTTTTGGTAGAAGTTAGACAGAGAGAAGTTTTTTTTGAAGTTATACCTTACTTAGATGCTCGTAATCAGGCAGAATTAAACCTTCAAAAAGCTAGAAGAAAAGGATCTGAAGAACTATCTAAATGGGAGAATTTATTTACGCAAACTTTCTTATAAAATGTGAACCCTGCAAATTATTTAGAAATAAAAAATAAAATACCTTCAAATGTAAATATTCTTGCGGGCAGTAAAGGATTTAAAAGTCAAGAAATCAAGACTATTCAAAATATTGGTCAGAACGATTTTGGTGAAAGTAAGGTTCAAGAGGCGCTTGAAAAACAATTAACCTTAAAAGATCATAAACAAATAAATTGGCACTTTATTGGCAGAATACAAAGTAATAAAATAAGGAAAATAGTTCAAAATTTTAAATACATTCATTCAGTTGATTCATTTGAAAAGTTGCAAAAGATTTCTAATATTTCATGTGAAGAGAAAAAAAATCCATTAATAATGTTGCAAGTTAAGTTGAGTGATGACCCTACTAAAGGAGGGTTTAATCCTGAATTTTTAATAATGAAATGGAGAGAAATTCAAGAGTTGAAAAATATATCATTAACCGGTTTGATGACTATCAATCCTAAAGGACTTAGCCCTAAAGAAAATTCAGGGTTGTTCAAAAAATGTCGTGCTCTCGCTGATTCACTGCAACTACCAGATTGTTCAATGGGGATGTCTGGTGATTGGGAGGAAGCTATTGATGCTGGATCAACTTGGTTAAGATTAGGATCATTAATTTTTGGAGGTAGATCCTAATTAGTTATTTTTTTTATAAAAATCTTATCTATAAACTTGCAGTAAAGTTCAACTAACGTTATTTAAGTATAGGTAGTTTATTCATTTAAAAAATGAATCTATTACTTAAGGTTCTTAAACCTTAGTAATCAATTTCAAGAGGATTTAAAAGGTGTCACTTATTTCTAGATTAAAGGCAGTAGTTGCAGGGGATGAGTATCTCGATGATGATTTTGATGAGTTGGATTATGCCTCAGAGGATGAATTAAATGATATTCATAATTACAAACAAAATCCAAGGAGTGCAAATGCCCTTGCAAATTCAAATCCATTTGATTTTATGAATAACAACAGATCATCAAAAGTGGTTGGGATGCCTGGAATTTCAAATTCATCCTCAGAAGTAAGCTTAATGGAACCAAGAAGTTTTGATGAGATGCCTCAAGCGATACAAGCATTAAGAGAGAGAAAAACCGTAATTCTTAATTTAACTATGATGGATCCTGATCAAGCTCAAAGAGCGGTTGATTTTATTGCTGGGGGTACATATGCAATTGATGGACATCAAGAGAGAGTCGGCGAAAGTATTTTTCTTTTTGCGCCAAGTTGTGTAAATGTAACTAGTTCTTCACCAGAAGAAGCGTCTCCTTCTTCTGTCCCTACAGAAAAAACATCACAATATAGTTTGGGCAAAAATACTACTCCTGAACCAGCATGGGGTAATTCTAAATTAAGTGCTTATTCATGATTAATTTGTGACTGATAAAATTGCGATTATTGGTTTTGGAAATATTGCAAGAGCTATAGTAACTCCTCTGTTAGATAACAAATTAATTCAGCCAGAACATGTTTTTTGTGTTGTAAATTCAGAAAAAAGTTTAGAAAATATAAAAAAAAATTATAAACACAATATAAACGTTTATAGATCAGGTTCTGAAGAGTCAAAAATAATATGGGATTGTCGATATAAACTTCTTTCGATAAAACCCCAACAATTTAATGATATTAGTGAGGCTCATCATACAAAAAACAAGGACAATTTAATAGTTTCAATTCTTGCGGGGGTTTCAATAAATAGACTTTCTCAAAAGTTCCCTAATCATCAATGTGTGAGAGTGGTTACAAATATTCCAATAACTATAGGAAAAGGGTTAACAGGGATTTCTTGGGGAAAAGAAATCACAGAAGATCAGAAACAATTTACAAAAAAATTATTTGAAAATACTAGTAAGATTTATGAATTTACTGAAGATTACCTTGATATATTTTTAGCTTTAACTTCATCAGGTCCTGCAATTATTGCTTTAATTATAGAAGCATTAAGTGATGGAGGATTAAGCGGGGGATTACCAAAAATAATTTCAGAGGAACTTGTCATGGAAATGATACTAGGAACTATTTGTCTAATAAAGGAAAATAAACTTACTACTTCTGAGCTTAAAAATTTAGTAACCTCCCCAGGTGGAACTACTATTTCTGCTTTAAGGGTTTTAGAAAAAAAAAGTGTAAGGTCAGCATTAATTGAATCAATAGTTTCAGCTAGTAATAGAAGTAAAGAGTTTCGTTAGGTTTTTCAATTATCTTTTAAATTCGTATAAACTTTTTCAAGTGAATTTATATTTTTAGTAATTGTATATCTCTCAAGTACTCGTTCTCTAGCTTTTTCACCAAGATCTTTTGTAAATGAAGGATGTTCCACAAGAATTGGGATTATAGTTTTCAATTGTGCAGCAACATTATCAGTTGAAATTACTATTCCTGCTCCGTTATCTAAAACTTCACCATCAGCTCCGGCATCTGTAGCTACACAAGCAGTACCAGCAGACATTGCCTCTAAAAGTGATAATGATAAACCTTCTACTAAGCTTGGTAAGAAAAATACTTCTGCTATTTGCATTATTGCTACTCTAGTTTCTAAATCTAATTCGGCACCCCACCAAATTAATTTTTCATTACCAATGTTAGAAAAACTATTTTCAAGTGTTGGCTTCATTGGTCCATCCCCAACAATAACTAATTTGCAATTTTGAGTTTTTGTTAGGCGCCAAGAACGTAAAAGTGCCTCGATATTTTTCTCATTTGCAATCCTTCCCATATATAAAAAGATTCTTTCATTTCCAAGTTTGTTTTTTACCTGATCATATTTTTTACTTTTTTTGCAAAAAGGTCTCCAAATATTCTCATCAACACCGTTTGGAATAATTATTTGTTTTTCTTTAGGTACTCCTAATTTCTCAAGAACATTTTTTTGAGGTTCAGAAAAAATAATTATCTTATCGAACTTTGCTAAAGAAGGAGCATAAAGTTGATACGTTAATTGTTGAGTGCTCGCAGTTAGATTTCTATTTTTTGCATCAAATGGTGGATGAAATGTTCCTATAAGAGGAACATTAATTTTATTACAAAGCTCTGGAAGTCTAAAGTCTAAAGGAGATAAAGTTAGACTTGCATGTACTATGTCAGGTTTTAATCTTTCCAATGATAGCCTTAGCTCTTTTTCTGCCCTTGGCGAGGGTATTGTGTAAACTTGAGATTTAATTAAATATGGGAGACTTACATCAGGATCATTTGCAAGAAATAATGGGTTTGATGAATTTGAACTAGAGGGATTGTCGAAATGAATAAAACTAATTTTATGCCCTCTGACCTTTAATTCCTGAGTAGTTGAATTACCGTAAGTTACATTTCCACAAAAAGGGGATTTTTTCCCCAGCCAGGCAATATGAACCACATTTATTGAATTAACTATTTATTAAATTAACAGGCAAAGGCGACATGATCATATTTTTTAAATTTTTTAATGCTTTATGAAAATCCTAACTATATAGTTCTCTTAACATTTTTAGTGAAGATAGCTCCTTCTCTAATTGAGTAGAGATCCATGTCTCAATAATGAATAATATTTTAAGCCAGACTTTTTTGGGACCCAACAACTCTCCATTAGATTTTATTGGTAATTCTGGGAAAAGAAGTCTTTGTAATAGAGCAACTTCAGATGCATTTATTTTTAGATTACTTTGAGGATCTTCAATTGACGAAAACCCTTCACTTGGCAAATAATAACAACGCCATTCCCAATTTCCTAAAGGCGGAATAATAGGTTCTCCAGTTTTACAGCAATGATGAATTGGTAAATTTATACCTCCAATGGCTAATAGATGGATTAAAGATTGAATACTCATTGAGAGCATTTTAATATCTTCTTCTTTAGATTTTTCATACAAATAAATCCTATCTAGATGTGCAAGAACACAAGATAAATAGTTTTGTTGCTTATCATTATTACCTACTAATAAAAAAGTTAATTCAGTTATTGCTTGCGCGGCTGCAAGACATTCAATATTTTTCCCTAGACCAGAATAGCTTTTTAATATTTTAATTTGACGTACAGATTTAAGATTTCTTTTCCCAAAAATTTGCAGACTTAAATATGTTAATGGTGTAGCTGCGGCAAGACTACTTTTAGGACGTCTAGCACCAGGTACCGCTAATCGAACAATCCCCTGCTCATCTGTAAGAATAGTTATTAGTCTATCATTCTCGCCTAATGGAGAAGCTTTAATACAGAGACCCTCTAGTCTGCACTCTCCAGAACCAGACATTTAAAAATTTACTTCTTGGAAAATCTCACAAAAATTAGAAGTTCCAACGCAACTAATTCCATTATCAAACAAATCAATAACTTGTGTCAGTTTTTTTATACCACCTACAACTTTTATTTGATTTTGAGAACCTGTTATTTTTAGTATTTCGGGGACATCATTTGATGTAAGAGGAGATCCAAACCCGTCCCCGAATTGAAAATTTTTTATTCCTAATTCCAAACATATTTCTATCGCATTAATAAAAACTTCTTCTTGTAGTTTTGATTTATTTATGATTATTGAAACTGGTAATCCAGATAATTTAACTTGCTCAATTTCAGCAGCGAAAGTTTCTAAATTTCTTTTTGATAAATTGATAAAGTTTGGGATATATTCAATTCCTTTTGCACCCTTATCTTTTGCAAAACAAACTAATTCTTCAATAAATGAAACTGGTAAATCTGCTAAAGGGTAGGAAATAAGTGCGTTTATATCCGCACTGTAATTACCCAAACAGTTTTTAAGATCAGTTAAATAATTTAGTGAAGTAGAAATATTTTTGATATTGTATTTTCTTATTAAATCGCAATTCACACAGAAATCTTCCCATGATAAATAAGGGTTGATAATAATCGCATGAATTTTCTCGTTTAATTCATATTCAATATTGGGCATTTAAAACTTATTTAGATTGAATCAATCCATAACCTCCATGAT
>QCCX01000023.1 GCA_003278845.1 Prochlorococcus sp. AG-347-O22 | reverse complement strand
TCACTAAAAAAGTTCAATTTAATTTGATAAATTATACTTTTGGGTATTCACAAAAGCTCATTCTGAACACAAAATTGACATATTACTGGTAGGTTATTAGTAAGAATTTAACCTT
Source organism: Prochlorococcus sp. AG-347-O22 (assembly GCA_003278845.1). GTDB lineage: Bacteria > Cyanobacteriota > Cyanobacteriia > PCC-6307 > Cyanobiaceae > Prochlorococcus_A. The sequence continues at coordinate 8,611 of QCCX01000023.1, read as the reverse complement.
CTAATGTTTGAAAGATTTACAGAAAAGGCTATAAAAGTCATTATGCTTGCTCAAGAGGAAGCTAGAAGACTTGGTCATAATTTTGTTGGAACAGAACAAATTCTTTTGGGGTTAATTGGAGAAGGAACTGGGGTCGCAGCGAAAGTACTTAAATCACTAGGAGTTAATTTAAAAGATTCAAGGATAGAGGTGGAAAAGATAATAGGTAGAGGGTCAGGGTTTGTAGCTGTAGAAATACCTTTTACTCCCAGGGCTAAAAGAGTTTTAGAACTATCTTTAGAAGAGGCTCGTCAACTTGGCCACAATTACATTGGTACAGAACATTTATTGTTGGGTTTAATAAGAGAGGGTGAAGGTGTGGCTGCAAGAGTTCTTGAAAATCTTAATATTGACCTTACAAAAGTTAGAACTCAAGTTATAAGGATGCTTGGTGAAACAGCCGAAGTTGGCACAGGGGCAAGTACAACAAAAGGCAACTTAAAAACTGCTACCCTTGATGAATTCGGAACAAATTTAACAAAATTAGCAAGTGAATCAAAATTAGATCCAGTCGTTGGACGTCATTCAGAAATAGATCGTGTAGTTCAAATACTAGGCAGGAGGACAAAAAATAATCCTGTTCTTATTGGGGAGCCAGGTGTAGGTAAAACAGCTATCGCAGAAGGTCTAGCTCAAAGAATACAAACTGGGGATATTCCAGACATACTTGAAGATAAAAGAGTTTTGACTCTTGATATAGGTCTTTTGGTAGCAGGAACAAAATATAGAGGTGAATTTGAAGAAAGGTTAAAAAAAATAATGGAAGAAATTAAATCAGCAGGTAACGTCATTCTTGTAATAGATGAAGTGCATACTTTAATTGGTGCTGGAGCTGCTGAAGGAGCTATAGATGCAGCAAATATACTTAAGCCAGCATTAGCTAGAGGGGAACTCCAATGTATTGGAGCAACAACTCTAGATGAATATAGAAAACATATTGAAAGAGATGCTGCTTTAGAAAGGAGATTCCAGCCTGTAATGGTAGGGGAGCCATCTATTGAAGACACAATCGAAATTTTAAAAGGTCTTAGAGAGCGTTACGAACAACATCATCGTCTAAAAATTACTGATGATGCGCTAGAGGCCGCCGCTCATCTAGGGGATCGTTATATATCTGACAGATTCTTACCAGATAAGGCTATTGACCTCATCGACGAGGCAGGAAGTAGAGTACGTTTAATAAACTCTAAACTTCCGCCTGAAGCAAAACAAATAGATAGAGAACTAAGACGCGTCCAAAAACAGAAGGAAGAATCTGTAAGAGACCAAAATTTCGATCAAGCTGGCCAATTGCGCGAAAAAGAGATGGAATTGTCTGCAAAAATTAAAGAGGTTTTGGATAATAAAAAAGAATCTACAGCTGGAGATCAATCTGATGCTGATAATTCTATAAAAAGTGATTCAAAACTTTTACAAAGCCCCCTTGTTAGTGAAGAGGATGTAGCTCATATTGTGGCTTCTTGGACGGGTGTTCCTGTTCAAAAATTAACAGAAACTGAATCAGTCAAGCTTCTTAATATGGAGGAAACACTCCACCAAAGGCTAATTGGACAAGATGAAGCTGTAAAGGCTGTCTCAAAAGCAATAAGAAGAGCAAGAGTTGGATTAAAAAATCCTAATAGACCCATAGCAAGTTTTATCTTTTCTGGACCTACTGGTGTTGGTAAAACTGAATTGACTAAATCATTGGCTTCTTATTTCTTCGGTAGTGAAGAAGCAATGATTAGATTAGATATGTCAGAGTTTATGGAAAGACATACAGTTAGTAAACTTATAGGTTCGCCTCCTGGTTATGTTGGTTTTAATGAAGGTGGTCAGCTTACTGAAGCAGTTAGAAGACGTCCTTATACAGTCGTTTTATTTGATGAAGTTGAAAAGGCTCATCCAGATGTTTTCAACTTATTATTGCAACTACTTGAAGACGGAAGATTAACTGACTCCAAAGGTAGAACTGTAGATTTTAAAAATACATTGTTAATAATGACCTCTAATATCGGTTCAAAAGTAATCGAGAAAGGTGGTGGCGGACTAGGATTCGAATTCTCAGGTGATTCAGTTGAAGATAGCCAATACAATAGAATTAAATCACTAGTTAATGAAGAACTTAAGCAATACTTTAGGCCTGAATTTTTAAATAGGCTTGATGAAATAATTGTATTCAGACAATTAACTAAAAATGAAGTTAAAGAAATTGCTGAAATAATGTTGCAAGAAGTTTTTGTCCGACTACAGGATAAAGGTATTAAATTAAATGTCACCGATGCTTTCAAAGAAAGACTTGTTGAAGAAGGTTACAATCCTTCATACGGAGCGAGACCTTTAAGAAGGGCAGTTATGCGTTTACTAGAAGATAGTTTGGCTGAAGAAGTTCTTTCTGGGAGAATAAAAAATGGAGATCATGCTTTAGTTGATATAGATGATAATAAAAAAGTTACAATAAATATTTCTTCTGAAGAATCTTCTCAAGAGTTAGCAGGTGCTAACTTCTAATCATTCATAGTAAATATGCAGTCTATCTCTCCAGAAACTATATATAGGGGGAACTCTGCTTGGCAAAAATCTTTACCTCAAATTACTAAATTAACTAAAAGTCCATTAATTCTGGGTAGAGGGATTCAAACGAATAATTTGAGAAATAATATTTTTAATGATTTAAAAAATCAAAAACTTAATGTAAATTCTGCTAATTTACAATTTGATTGTTGTTACGAAGATATTTCAAGAGTTAAGAGTATTATTTCAAACAATAATAACGATTGTGTTATCGCGGCTGGAGGTGGCAAAGTTCTGGACTCTGGAAAATATATAGCCGAGTCTCTTAATATCCCTTGTATTACAGTCCCCCTGAGCGCCTCTACATGTGCTGGTTGGACAGCCTTATCGAATATTTATACAAAGGATGGTCAATTTATAAAAGATGTTGCATTACGATGTTGTCCAAAAATACTAGTTTTTGATCATAAATTTATTCAAACAGCTCCATCAAGAACACTCGCAAGTGGCATAGCAGATGCCTTGGCAAAATGGTACGAATCCTCAATAACAAGTTCAAAAATAGATGACGGTCTTGTTCAACAAGCAATTCAGATATCAAGAGTTTTAAGAGATCAACTATTAATAGATGGAGGAAAAGCATTTAAGAGTCAATTTGAAAATAATCTATCTTGGCAAAATACTGTAGAAGCATGTGGACTTACAGCAGGATTAGTTGGAGGTATTGGTGGAGAAAAATGTAGAACTGCAGCAGCACATGCTATTCATAATGCAATTACTCAGATAATCACCCCTAATAAATTCTTACATGGTGAGATTGTTGGGGTTGGATTATTATTGCAATTAAGACTAGAAGAAATCAAAAATAATAATAAATTAGCTGATCAATTAATTAAACAATTATTTGTACTTATGAAAGAATTGAATTTGCCAACTACTATCGGACAACTTGGAATAAATGTTTTTGAAAATAATAATTTAGAGAAAATTGCTGATTTTACTTGTCGAGATAAATCTGAGATTCACTTTTTGCCTTTTGAAATTAATAAACGAGATATAATAGAGGTTATTTCAAATTTTGAACAACAAAAAATTAAAACATAAATATTTTTGACTAAAAAAAATTTTGAACAATTAAGTGATCTAAATGCAGAATTTTTCGAAAGTGCCAAATTGTCACTATTAGATCCTTTAGGTCTTTATTTGGCAAATGATGTTAAATGGATAAAACTCAACGAAAATTGGAACTCCTTAAAATTCCCAGTAGTTACTGGAGGAAAAGGTCAACCTATACTTCTTCTACATGGTTTTGATAGTAGTTTTTTAGAATTCAGAAGAATATATAAATCACTAAAAAGAAATTTTCAAGTTATCGTTCCTGATCTTCTGGGTTTTGGTTTTAGTCCCAGGTGCGCAACAAATGAATACAATTCCTCGAAAATAATTTCGCATTTAATTGATCTCCTTAAGACATTAAAAATAACAAAGAATCTAAAAATTATAGGTGCCTCTATGGGAGGCTCAACAGCTTTAAAACTTGCTTATGAAATTCCTGATTCTATTGAAAAAATAATCCTTTTGTCCCCCGCCGGATTGTTTGGAGAACCTAAGCGCATCCCTTTTCCACTTAACCAAATTGGCGCCTCATTTCTTGGATTGCCTCAGGTTAGAAAAAGTCTTTGTAGGCAAGCATTTGCTTTTCCTGATGAATGTGTTGGTAAAATGGAAGAGCAAATTGCTTCAATTCATTTAGGTTGTCAAGGATGGAGGAATTCACTTGCATCATTTGCAAAAAGTGGTGGATTCGCTGGGACTCAAAAATATATCCAAAATATCCCAAATATCCCAATTAAAACATTATGTGGAGAAAATGATCGAATTCTTGGCAAAAAAGAGATTAAAAATATAAGAAGTATTGAAAAATTAAATTTTGTAGGGTTACAAAATTGTGGTCATCTTCCACATATAGATCTACCATCATTGTCTAGTAAAATTATCCAAGATAATTTTTTGGAATAAAAGATTTTTTAATTAATTTAGATACTTGAGAATTATAAAAATATAATATAAAACAGATGGAGTAAAGATGTAACTGTCAATTCTATCAAGAATTCCTCCATGTCCCGGTAAAAAAGTTCCGGAATCTTTTATTTTTGCATCTCTCTTCATCATTGATTCAATTAAATCTCCAACTAATGCCATAAGAGAAATTGAAATTCCATATATTATTCCAACAAATAATGGATTTTCCCAATTCATTAAAAATGCGAAAATTATGGCTAGTAAAGTTGAACAGGATATTCCTCCAATTAAACCTTCTATAGTTTTGCCCGGAGATATTGGAGATAGAGATGTTTTACCAAATGACTTCCCAATGAAATAAGAACCAATATCACTAGCTACAATTAAAAAACAAGAAGTTAAAGTTAAATGCAGACCTGTAGTATTTGATAAGTTCTCAAACGACATAAAACTCTGATTTGAACTTATTATCACTGAATCTAATCCCCTTAACTTAATCCAATAACTAGGTAAAAAACCTAAATAGAATAATCCAAAAATAGAGGCTGCAATATCTGAAATCGTCCCAGGTTTTGGCTGTAAAAGTAACCAAGTGCATATCCCAACTGAACAGATTGGCAAAATTGAATTTGAAATTTCTTCTTCAAGCACACCAATAGTCTCAAGATAAGTAGAAACTATAATAATAAAGGATGAAAATAATGTGGTTTTTGTGGCTGGTCTTATTCCTTTAAATTCTGCCATTCTAAAAAATTCTAATAATGCTAGATATGTAAGCAAAGCAGTTGCCAATGTAAAAAACCATCCCCCCATCAAAACAACAATTAAACCAAAAATTCCTATAAGTAACCCGCTTTTTAATCTCATATGAAATTGCTATTTTTCTAAGACTCTTATATTAAAATTTACCAGATCTTTGTTGCATAAACTTTGATTATTTATCCAATTAAACCTATCTATATCAATTTTTTCGCCAGGAATTAGTAGAGGTATCCCAGGAGGATAAGGGCAAATAATATCTCCAGATATTTTATTTAATGATTGTGAAAAAGAAATACTCCTAGTCTTACTTCTCCAGGCAATTCCAATTTCGATTTCGGGAGCTTGAACAAATTTAAAGGGCGATTTGAGCACTTCTAAACTTTTTGATTTTTTGGAATTTAATAGTAACTTTTTCCATAACTTTTCAAATAAATTAAGAAAATCTTTTTGATTTCCAAATCCTAAGCAAAAAGTGAGAGTCATCATTTCTGGTAATTCGGCAATAAGTCCATTTCTATAAAAAAAATTATCAGCAGTAAAACCATCAATCCCAGCCTTAGAGGTATTTACTACAATTTTTAATGGGTCTTGAGTTTTTATGAGAGGAATATTTTTTTGAATTAATTTTTTATAAATACTTTTTGCCTCTAAAATTCTTTTTTGATATTTTGATAAACTTTTTTTGTCAAGCCAGTCCCTAATAGACTCTTCACAGGAAGAAAGTAATAAGGAACTTGGACTGGTAGTTTGCAGCAAATTAATACTTTTGATTAAATTATCTTCGTTTATTAGATTCCCTTTGTACCAAAGGACCGCTGTTTGAGTTAATCCATTGAGTGACTTATGCAATGAATTAACCACTAAATCAGCGTTTGATGATAAGGCTGGTTTTGGTAAATTAAGATTTTCACAAAAAAGGAAATATGAACCATGGGCTTCATCAACTAAAACAGGTAAATTTTTTTGATGACAACAATCTATTAAAGGCTCTAAATCTCCGGCATAACCATGATAAGAAGGATTTACAAGAATAACCCCTGCAATTTTATTCTCATCAAAATTTAATCTTTTAAATACATTTTCCAACCAAATTTTTGTAATTGGTTTGTAATGACCCGTTATGGTTGAAAATTCTAAGTCAAAAAATATTGGATTTATATTCTGCATCGCACAGATTTTTATGACACTTATATGAACATTTCTAGGCATCAGGATATTATCGCCTGGATTTGCCATTGCAATTACTGCTGATTGTATTAATCCGGAAGCTCCATTAACTCCAAAAAAACATCCTTTGGCCCCAAATTTGTCGGAGAATTCTCTTTGAGATTTAGCAATTAATCCGCTTTGGGATAATGGGGAGCCTATTTCTGGTAATTCGGGTAAGTCCCAATACCCAGGTGGATTTTTTAATAACTTCACTAATTTCTTTGGTAAAGCTGCCCCTCTGTTATGAGCGGGAAAGAATAAAGACTTTAAAAACTTTTTAGTTAGAAAAGATGAAATGCTCATAAAGTATTATTGACATATATAGAATGAACTACATGATAATCTTTTTTGATATTTTTTAACTTTAATGGAAAGATCTTATTCGGAATATTCAGCAAAAGATGACTTTCTTTGGTTGATTTTAAGACCATGGATTTTTATTCCAAGAGTTTTATATATCCTTTTAACTTTTATTTTTCTTTTTTTAAGAATACTTTTTCAAGGTAACAGTAAAAATAAAAATGTACAAAAAAATCTCTCGAAATATCTTTTTGATGTAATAACGGATTTAGGGCCTTGTTTTATCAAATTAGGCCAAGCTCTCTCAACTAGACCTGATCTCGTTAGACAAGATTGGCTTACTGAACTTACAAACTTACAAGATAATCTCCCAGCATTTGATAACAAAATTGCTTTAAAAATCATTCAAGAGGAACTAGGATCCCCTGCTAATGAATTATTTGAAGAGTTTCCAGATAGTCCTATTGCTTCAGCAAGCTTGGGTCAAGTTTATAAAGCAAAATTAAATAATTCTTATCTAGCTGTAAAAGTACAGCGGCCAAATTTACACTTTCTTATAAGAAGAGATGTTGTAATCTTAAGATTTCTAGGAACTTTTTTATCCCCACTCTTACCATTAAATATAGGTGTTGGAATTGGAGAGATAATAGATGAATTCGGTAAGGCACTTTTTGATGAAATTGACTATCAAAAAGAGGCCGAAAATGCTTTGAGGTTTGCAAATTTATTCAAAGAAAATCCAAATATTTTTATTCCTAAATTAGAAAAACAGTTTTCATCCAAAAGGGTAATTACCACTTCTTGGATTGATGGAGTTAAGTTAAGAGATCGATTTTTACTAGAGGAAAATAACTTAATACCTGCTTCGTTTATAAAAACATGTGTTATCAGTGGACTGCAGCAATTATTTGAATTTGGATATTTTCATGCAGACCCACATCCAGGAAATATGTTTGCTCTAAAAGGGGGAAATGCAGATTATGGAAATTTAGCTTATGTTGATTTTGGAATGATGGATACTATTACAAATTCAGATAGACTTACTCTTATTAGGGCAATTGTTCACATAATAAACGAAGAATATTTTCTTCTCGCAGAAGATTTCCAGAAATTAGGCTTTTTAACCAAAGAACAAGACCTTCAAAAACTTGTTGAACCATTAAAAGAAGTTCTAGGAGGATCTTTCGGCGCTGAGGTTGGTAATTTTAATCTTAAAAATGTAACTGACAAATTCTCAAAACTAATGTATTCCTATCCTTTCAGAGTTCCCAGTAGGTTTGCCTTAATAATAAGAGCTGTTGTTAGTCAAGAGGGTTTAGCACTAAGGTTAGATCCTGAATTTAAAATTCTAAAAATAGCTTATCCATATATTGCAAAAAAACTACTGACCGATAATTCTGAAGAGATTTTAGACATACTGTTAGAAGTCGTTTTTGATAAAAAAGGTCAAATCCAAATAGAAAAAGTTGAAAGCTTACTAAATATTTTATTTAAAGATTCCGATAATATTAATTCAGATCTCATACCAGTTGCGAACGCTGGATTGAAATTATTTGTCAGTAAAAAAGGATCCGAAGTTAGGAAGAATCTTCTTTTAAGTCTCATAAAAGATGAAAAATTAGAATTTACTGATGCAAAAAAACTCTTAGCTTTAATTAGAGATACTTTTAGCCCTTTAAATATTGCAAAAAGTGCAGTACAAAATATTATTTCAACAGTTTAGTTTTAATTTTATAGTTAATTAACTTACCTATGAATTTAATTCAATTAGAAATGGATGTTATAT
>QCCX01000022.1 GCA_003278845.1 Prochlorococcus sp. AG-347-O22 | reverse complement strand
CTTATTAATAAAGGTAATACTATCGATAATCTGAAAGTCTCTGTATTTATTAATATCACCTGTTTTGTTCCCCCGATAGATGAACAAATTAAAATTACCTCTTTAAAAGAAAAATTAGTTTTATCTAATGAAAAGAAAATTGAATTAAACACTAAAAAAATTAAACTTTTGAAAGAATATCGTCAGTCCTTAATTTCTTCAGTAGTTACTGGTAAGATTCGAATAACAGAGGACATGATATGAGTCCTATTTCTCCAAACGAAAAAAGATTTGAAGAACATATAGAAAGAGAACTTAATTCTCTAAATTTTGGTTCAAGAAATTACAAAGACTACGATAGAGAATTATGTCTTATTCATGATGAAGTTATAGAGTTTATAAAAGATACTCAACCAGAAAAATGGGATAAATTAAATGAGATTAATGGAGAACAAACAGAGAAAAAAATTCTTAAAAGAATATCTTCAGAGATATCAAAAAGAGGAATTATAGATGTCATAAGAAATAAAGTTGTTGATCTTGGTATTGAATTTGATCTTTGTTATTACCAACCAAAAAGTGATCTAAATCCAGATCTAAAAAAACTTTATGACTTTAATAAATTCACTTTAGTAAGACAACTTCATTACTCAACCAAAAATGAAAATTCAATTGATATTGTTCTTTTCTTAAATGGTCTTCCACTCATAACAATGGAACTCAAAAATGAATACACAGGTCAAAATTATAAGAACGCAGAACATCAATATAAAAATGATAGAGATCCAATTGAACCACTTTTAAGATTTAAAAGATGTATGGTTCATTTCTGTGTCGACAAACATAATATTTCAATGACAACAAGATTGTCTGGAAGAAAGACCTTCTTTCTTCCCTACAATCGTGATATTGAAAATCCCCAAGTTGATAAAGGATATAGAACAAAATATTTGTGGGAGGAAATTTTATCTCCTGATTCTATTCTTGATATACTTCAAAATTTTGTTCATCTTGCAAATGAAGAAGAATATTTTTTCAATGAGAAAACTCAGAAGATAGATACTAAAAAATCAGAAAAATTGATATTCCCTCGATATCATCAATTAAATCTGATTAAAAAATTCCGTAGTCAAATTAAAAAAGATGGAGTTGGTAATAACTATCTAGTTCAACACACAACTGGATCAGGTAAGTCCTATTCAATCGGTTGGTTATCTCATACTTTGACTTCTCTTTACCAAAAAGATGGAGACACCAAAAGAATGTTTGATTCAATTATTGTTGTTACTGATCGAAAAGTACTCGATAATCAATTACAGAAAACTATTGACGATCTAAAAAAGAATAAAGGTGTAGTTTATCCAGTTGAAAAAGGATCTAGTGATCTTAAAAAATTTCTTGAATCGGGTAAAGATATTATCATTTCTACTATTCAAAAGTTTCCACAAATATCAGATACTATTGCTTCTTTGGGAGATAAAAGATTTGCGGTAATCATTGATGAAGTTCATTCAAGTCAATCTGGTCAATTATCCAAAGAACTTAAGAAATCACTTACCAAAGATGATGATGAGGATGGATTTGATTTTGAAGATTTGATTCGTGAAGAAATAAAAAATCGAGGACGTCAAAAACATATATCATTCTTTGGATTTACAGGAACACCAAAAGAGAAAACACTTGAATTGTTTGGGACAAAACAATCAAATGGAGAATTCAAACCTTTTCATGAATATTCCATGTACCAATCAATTCATGAAGGATTCACTTTAGATGTTTTACAAAATTACACTACCTATAAAAGGTTTTTTAAATTAAAACAAACTCGTGATGGAGATATTGAGATTCCAAGTAGTAAAGGTAAAAGAGAACTTATAAAATATGTTGATTCAGATGAAATGACTATAAGGACTAAAGTTCAAATTATTCTTGATCATTGGATTAATAAAGGTTCAAAAGAAATTCAAGGTAAATCAAGAGGAATGATTATCGTTGCATCAAGAAAACATTGCGTTTGGTATTCAGACGAAATAAATAAACAACTAACTGAGAGAGGAATGGAGTTTAAATCTTTAGTAGGTTTCTCAGGAGAAGTATCTATAAATGGTGAAAAGTATACAGAGTCAGGATGTAATTTAAAAGTTGGACATGAAGGAGATGTTCCTCTTGGTTTAAAAAATCCTAAATATCGACTTTTAGTTGTTGCAAATAAATTTCAAACTGGTTTTGATGAACCTCTACTACAGTCAATGTACGTTGATAAAAAACTTGGAGGTGTTCAATGTATTCAAACCCTTTCGCGTTTAAACAGAACTACTCGTGGGAAGAATCGTACTTTTGTTCTTGATTTTAAAAATGAACCTCAAGATATTAATGATTCATTCCAAAGATTTTATAAATCTCTAGTTCTTGAAGGAGAAACTGATCCAAATATTCTTTATGACTATCTCAGAGAAATAAAAGAATTTAATCTCTATAATTCTCAGGATATCAATCAATTCTGTAAAAGTTTTCTGGATCCATATCGAGAAGGAGATGAAGAATTAACGCAGATTACAGACCCAGTAGTAGATGATTTTAAAAATCTTGAAACCGAAGAGGAGAAATCAATATTTAAATCAAAGATTCAGTCTTATATGCATGTTTATGGTTACTTATCTCAAATCATCAAATTTACAGACATCGAATTAGAGAAACACTTCATATTTCTGAAATTCCTGAATAAGGATCTTCCAAAAAGGTCTACAACTCCTTTTTATATTGATAATTCGGTTGATATTGAGTCATTAAGAATTCAAAAAATATATGAAAAAGTTGAATCTCCTGTACCTGAAACTCAATACGTTTCACCTCCAAGATTTGGTACAGGAGGAGATCAAGAACCAGAATATGATCTTCTTTCAGAACTTATTGATCAAGTAAATAGAACATATGGCGGAAATTTAAATGAGGAAGATAAAGTTCAATTAAATCGTTTGAATGAAAAATTAGAATTAGATGAGGAAGTCAAAAAGTATATGCAAGGAGATAATTCAGAAGGAAATAAAAAAAACTTCTTTGCTCAGAAATGTGAAAATTTGATAATTGATGATATAGAAAATAGTGCAGAAATTTATAAAAAGATTAGTAGTGATGAACCAGTAAAGAATTTCATTTTTAAATTACTTTATGAGAATTACCAGAGAAATCTGAAGTGAATAAATTTTTTTATTTTTAATAATCCCCAACACAACTTTTAGAAAATCCCTAACACATACCTAACACCGACTGTTTTTCTGTGGTAGTGTTTGTCTGTCTTAGGGTTAAACTTTACGACAAATTATTCAGTCATACCAGTCATACTGGACTTTTTGACGATATCTGACGATTCCTTATTTGTATAGAATTACGGAGAGGGTGGGATTCGAACCCACGAATAGTTTCCTATTAAACGATTTCGAGTCGTTCGCTTTCGACCACTCAGCCACCTCTCCGCCTTTTTAATAGTATGCACATAATAAAAAAAAATTAAGATAACTATATAGTTATCTTAATTTTTAATCCCATCCTGCATCTTTCATCAATTTAATAGCTAGAGAGTTTTTCTCTCCAAGTTCTTCTACTGTGACAATATCAGGTATAAATTCTCCAAAGTTCTTCACAATTTCATTCTGATTTACTTCCTTTAAAGGATGTTCAAAAGTTGGTGCAGCTAAACCTTTACTTCCTTCAGGAGATGCTAAGAATTCAAGCAACTTGATGGCTTCACTTTTATTTGTTGCATATTTTGAAACACCACCAGCACTAATATTTACGTGTGCAGGATTAGGAGTGATAACAGATGTTTTTTTTGCATATAAAGTATCCCTTCTACCATTAACTCCTGCTAACATTCTTGCTACATAATAGTGATTAACAATACCTACTCCACATTTTTTCTTGGAAACTGCTCTAATTATTGAAATATCACCCGGGAAAAACGGTTGAGAAACGTTAGAAATCATTCCGGATAACCAAGCTTTAGTTTCTGATTCGCCTTTGTTAACTATTTGATTGGCAACTAAAGATTGATTATATGGACTTTTTCTATTTCTTAAACATACTTTCCCTTTAAAAGAAGGATCAGCCAAATCAGTGTAATCATTAATCTTGCTAACATCTACGACTTTTGGATTGGCTATCATAACTCTTACTCTTCTTGTTAAGGCGTACCATTCCTTATTTGGATCTTTCAATCCAGTTGGAACATCATTTTCTAGATTAGAAGATTCTATTGATTGAAGTAATCCAGCTTTGGCTGCATTAGTAATTCTTGCGGCATCAACTAATAAAATTAAATCCGCCTGAGAATTCTTACCCTCTCTCTTCAATCTCTCAATTAAAGTTATACCGGCAGCTTCAATAAGCCTTACTTTAATCCCTGTTTTTTCTGCAAATTTTTTATAGACGCTCCTATCAGTGTTGTAGTGTCTACCAGAATAAACTTTGACTTCTTTTTCTGTTGAATTGACTGGGATATTTGTATTAATTAAAAATGTACATGTTAGTGCGGTATAAAATAGTTTTTTGAAATTTTGCACTTTTTCAAATTAGTATCTATGGTTACTTTATACCCATCAAAAGAGTTCGAACTTTAAAAGCGATCTTCGATACATAAAGATGTATCAATTTTTATATTCCATATGAATTATTTAACTCATCAGTTATTGAATGCTGAAGAAACAGACTATATAAAAAATGAATTAGAAAAAGAAAATCAAAGTTGGGAGGATGGTAAAAATACTGCAGGAAGTCATGCCGCTGAAGTAAAAAATAATTTGCAACTAAAAAAAAAATCAGACATTTCAAAAAAATTATCTCTGTTAATTAAAGAAAAAATTTTAAAGAATACTTTAGTAAAAAGTTTTACTTTAGCTAAACATATTCATAGCATCATGTTCACTAAATATTCAAAAGGAATGAGTTATGGACGTCATATCGATAATGCATATATGTCATCCGGTAGGGCTGACTTATCTTTCACAATTTTTCTTTCAGAAAAAAGCCAATATGAAGGTGGGGAACTTTTAATAGAAAATTTAACTTCAGAAAAGAAATTTAGACTTGAGCAAGGGGGAATAATTATTTATCCAAGCACATATTTACATTCAGTTAAAGAAGTTCTCAATGGAGAAAGAATAGTATGTGTTGGATGGATCGAAAGCTATATAAAAAGTATTGAAGAGAGAGAGTATTTATTTGACTTAGATGCAGGTGCAAGAAGTCTACTTGCAAAGCATGGCAGATCAGACGAGCTTGATCTTATTTTTAAATCTTATTCAAATCTCTTAAGAGTTATGGGTGATTAAAAAAGAATCATTTTATACATCAAAAAGAATATAGGTCTAAAAATGATTAATATATAAAAAAAATATGATTATCAGATGCCAAAAAAAAGTTCAATTTCAATTTTTATTGCAGCTACAAGTGCACTAGCAATTTCAACAGCAAATACCAATTCGGTTAAATCAGGAGAAAATGACTTAGGGGGATTAAAAGAATGGAATACCGATATGGCCTTAGATGCTGATTTTAAATTAGATAAAGATGCCCAAAGAATAGCTGATGAAGCTGCTAAATCAAGTGCATGTATTCCTATTGGAGAAGGTGAAAACTGCTGGTAAATACTAAATAAAAAAAGTTAATACATAAAAAAAACGCCCTTTGATAGGGCGTTTTTTATTGATCTAAATCAAATTAGAATTTGAACGTTGTTTCTAGAACTGTACCAAAAACATCTCCACCGGAAACTCCATTTCTGTCAGTTCCACCAAAAATAGCAGGAGTAACAGTTATAGAATCATTAGGCTTGAATGCATAATAAACTTCGTATGCAAATGGCGTTACATCTGAGTCTTCATTAGATGTAGGCTGTCCAAAAGCAGCACCTATTCTATCATCAGCACTAAAGATGTCTTGCCAATTCAATCCAACAAACCATGCATCCGCAGTAGAACTATCATAATTGGTAGTATCATAACCAAGCGAAATTGAAGGAAGAGCTAAATCACCATCGGGTCTCCACCATCCTCTTAAACCGATAGCTGTGTACTGATCATTAGCATCTGCGTTACCATTGATATCACCAGCTTTATAGTAGCTATCACTCCAGCCATTAGATTTAACATTTACTATTGCTGAAACAGAGTATGAAGGCTGTGTATAACCAATCTGCGTTGCCCAGCTAGTCTTGGTTTGGTCAGTTAAAAGACCAGTGTTAATTGCTTTACTACCAATAACAACATCATCATCATTAAGTATATCGACAGATCCAGTTGTAGTAGATTTAGTACCTATATTTGAGCTAATCGCAAAACCATTATCTGCTTGATAGGCCCAACCAGCACCAGTATCTGTACTCGCACCATAAGCATTTCCATTACCACCTAAAGTAAACTGCTTAGTTACAGGCTTATAAATAGATGGGCTAGTTCCGTGCATATAATAGTTTTCGATTTTTGGACCGACCCAAACTGTGTTGCTTTCACCAACAGGGAATTGATACCAAATCTTGTCAACTTTAAGGACATCACCATTAGCTTTGTTGGAGCTTAGGTAAGTACCATAGGTTTTGGAGTTAGCAAAATCTCCACCATTACCAGATTTTATTCTTACGTAAAGGTTATCGTCACCAGTGAAACTTGAATTAAGGTTCATTGTATAACTGTAATAAGCCTGGATGGCTTCATTACCAGAATTGTCGTCGTATTCAACTCCGCCTAATGTAAAAATCGCCTTACCATCCATTGTTGTGGTATCAGAGAAACCACCAGCTTCTAATACATTTTGCTTAGTTTCTGTTTCATCTAAGCTCTCTTTAAGATTTGCAAGATCATCGCTACCGATTAAACCTTTATCAGATAATCGATTAAGAATATCTTTAAGAGCGGTAAGATCATCACTAACTTTATTAGTGAATGTTTTATTATCGAATCTTTGAATTTCTGAAAAGTTATTCACTTTATCAAGATTCACTGTGTCAGATGCTTGGGCGGCTAAAGGAGTAATTAAACTCATAGCTGTACTAGCAACCAACAATTTTTGGAAGAGTTTCATTTTGCCTCACACTAAAATTGCCCACTAATTAATGGGTAACCATACTGTATCCTGCGTTACAAAAAAGCAAAGAAATAAAAGTTTCAAGGCGTAGTATCTTTTGATACCTTAAATCTCATATATAAATTATCAAATCTGTTTTTTTAATGGGTGCCCCAAAAATTCTCTTTCTGTTAACCATGAAGACGCGACTTCTCTAGCTAACTTTCTGATCTTTTCAATATATTGAGCCCGATCAGTTACAGATATTACGCCTCTGGCTTCAAGTAAATTAAAGGTATGACTACATTTTAAAACATAATCAAGCGCAGGATAAGTTAGATTCTTTTCAATTAAAAGGTTTGCTTCATCTTGATATATTTCAAATAATTTCCTGAGATTTTCAGGATTAGATTCTGTGAAATTATATGAGCATTGACCTTTTTCAAATTGGAGCCAAATATCGCTATATTTCAGTTTATCATTCCAGTCTAAGTCCCAAATACTTTCCTTATCTTGCAAGAACATTGCAATTCTCTCTAAACCATAAGTAATTTCAATTGGAATTGGTTGACAATCAACTCCCCCGCATTGCTGAAAATAGGTGAATTGAGTAACTTCCATTCCATCAAGCCATACTTCCCAACCTACGCCCCAGGCTCCAAGAGTAGGTGACTCCCAATTATCTTCAACAAATCTCATATCATGATCTTTAGGATTTATTCCAAGACTTTCTAGAGATTTCAAATATTTTTCTTGTATCCCATCAGGAGAGGGCTTAATTATTACTTGAAATTGAAAGTAGTGTTGTGCACGATTAGGATTATCGCCAAATCGTCCGTCTGTGGGTCTTCTACATGGCTCAGCATATGCAACACTCCACGGTTCTGGTCCAATAGCCCTCAAAAAAGTATGAGGATTCATAGTGCCAGCTCCCTTTTCCGTATCGTAAGGCTGCATAATCAAACAACCTTCTTTGGACCAAAAATTATTTAAATTTTGAATTATATCCTGAAAAAACATCAAATTTTAAAAAGTGGAGAAATTTTGATCAATGCCATTAATAATAACAAAGCTTATTTAAAAGAATAATAAAAATAAATGTTCCCATTTAAACAGAAAAGATTAATATTAATTCGCAAATCTGGTTTCTAAAATAGTTTTTCAACCAATAAATTCTCTTAACTGCGCTGCCTTAAAAATTAATTAGAGAAAAATTCTAATGGCAATGGTCCAAAAGTATTAGATTCTTTAGGACCTTCGTTATACTGACATGTTATTAAAATTCCTTCTCCAAGACCATTTTCAGATCTGACAAAAACATTATTAGTTTTTTGATTAGCTTTTAAAAAAACAGCTCCATCAGCATGAAGGGAACCTAGATTACCAAATTTAATTGAGGAATATTTCTTAGAAATTGATTTCAATGCTTCAATAGCTTTATTATCACTAGGTGCCATAATGCCTATTGTTATCCAATCTGCATTAAAAATATTTGCTTCAAGTTCCTTTAAAAGTTTTTTTTCTTGGATATTACTTAATTGAGGTGCAGTTCTAAGATTATTTAAATCGACTAATTTATTTATTTCCATTAGCTTTATATAAAAAATTCTTAACCAAATGTTCTTCCATTCCAAGCCCACAATGAAGCAGGTACATCCTCAAAAGAAATATAAATCCTATCTATTGGGATCCCAATTTTCTCATAAACAAAATCTGATATTGGCTTTGCCATTTCTGAAGGATTTAGAGAACCTATTGATTTGATTTCTAAAAAGCAAGAAGGTGTCTCATCATCAAAATACATTTGGCAATTATCTTCTATTTTCGCCATAACAAAACTTCTTGATTTGTTAGTTAAAGATGAAATAAGAATTGTAATTTCTTCGAGTAATTTGCCTTTATCATTTACTTTTGCTGAAGTCGAAACATTAATATAAGGCATCGCTATGCAGCAAGATAATCTTTCTTAGAATCTTTTTCTAGATAAACAGTTTTATTTTTTAAATTTCTTTTTGATGAAAGATATGCCATATCGTATGAACTTATTCCGTTTTTATAAGGATTGAAAAGAGCTTTTTTAGACCTATTTT
>QCCX01000021.1 GCA_003278845.1 Prochlorococcus sp. AG-347-O22 | reverse complement strand
ATTGATTTTTCTTGCATTTGCTTCAGGAATAGTTTGGTCTGGTGAATCCTCCTTTGAATATTTATATTCGATTTTATGGAGAAATTTGGCTCAGTTATCGCAACATAAATTAAGAATAAAAGCTTATGAGCATATCCAGGAATTAGATATGGATTTTTTTGAAAATGATAATACTGGAAGGCTATTATCTATTTTGAATGATGATATAAATCAACTCGAGAGATTTCTAGACCAAGGGGCTAATCAGATTATTCAGTTATTTATAACTGTCTTAATAATTGGGGGCACTATGATTTTTGTCGCACCAAAAATTGCTTTATTTGCTTTTTTTCCTATTCCAATTATATTTTTAGGTTCAATTAAATTTCAAAGGAAGCTTGCTCCAAAATACAGAGATGTTAGAAATAAAGCTGGACTGTTGGCATCTAGGCTTAATAATAATTTAAGTGGAATTCTAACCATAAAAAGTTTTACTAAAGAAAAATGGGAATTAAATAGATTAAATAAAGAAAGTCTCGATTATCAAAGAAGTAATAAGGCTGCAATAAAATTATCTTCTGCTTTTATCCCTCTTATAAGATTTGCAATTTTGTTTGCTTTTATAGCGATTCTATTAATTGGAGGTTTCCAAACTTGGAATAAGACACTTGATGTAGGTACTTATAGTTTTTTAGTGTTTATTACACAAAGACTATTATGGCCTTTAACTACTTTGGGGCATGTTTTAGATGATTTTCAGAGATCTATGGCTTCAATAGATAGAGTAATTGATCTCATAGATACGCCTATAAAAATAAAAGATGGAAAAATTAAAATTGAACCTAAAGATATCAAAGGAGAAATTATTTTTAATAATGTGAATTTTAATTATCCTGGAAGAGATTTAACTTTAAAAAACATAAATTTCAAAATTGAAAATAACTCAACATTAGGAATTGTTGGTTTAACAGGTTCTGGGAAAAGTACAATAATAAAACTACTACTAAGAATTTATGATAGTAATAATGGGACAATAAACTTGGATGGGGTTCCTATTAAAAAAATAAATTTGAGGGATTTAAGGAAGTGTATCTCTTTAGTAAGTCAAGAAACTTATTTATTTCATGGCACTATACAAGAAAATATTGCTTATGGCTCAATCAACCCAAGTCTTAAAGATATTATTAAAGCTTCAAAGATTGCGGAAGCCCATAAATTTATTGAACAATTACCAGATGGTTATAAAACTATTGTGGGGGAAAGGGGCCAAAGGCTCTCAGGCGGGCAACGTCAAAGAATTGCCTTGGCGAGGGCTGTTTTAAAGGATGCTCCAATATTAATATTAGATGAAGCTACAGCTTCAGTTGATAATGAAACAGAGGCTTTAATTCAAAAATCGTTATCTAAAATCACAAAAGAAAGAACAACTATAGTGATAGCTCATAGATTAAGCACTATAAAAAATGCGGATAATATTGTAGTTATTGATAAAGGTAAGATAGTTGAAAGCGGAAAACATGAAAAACTATTAGATCAGAACAAAATATATGCTGATTTGTGGAATGTTCAAGTAGGAATTTAGGATGAATTTCTAAACTATATTAAGAAGTTAAATGATTCAATTACGTTACTAAACATACCGTCAACTTTATTCCAC
Organism: Prochlorococcus sp. AG-347-O22; assembly: GCA_003278845.1. Lineage (GTDB taxonomy): Bacteria > Cyanobacteriota > Cyanobacteriia > PCC-6307 > Cyanobiaceae > Prochlorococcus_A. Next base: position 7,791 of record QCCX01000021.1, on the reverse strand, counting down.
CTTTCTTCATTTGTTCCCACAGCGAAAGTGTAAAGTGTTCCTCTATCAATTACGACAGTAGCTAATTCATGCCTTGCCTGTTCATTTAAATTTAATTCATACTCTAAATCATAGAAAATATGATTGGATGCTTCCCTTTTATTAGCATTTATAAGTTTTACCTCTCTACCTGAACCTTCGGGAGCAATGACTTTATCAATTAATGTTTGACCTACTTCACTTGGGCTTCCTAATTGCTCTAATTGAACCTCTTTATTGACATCAGAAATAACTAAACTTAATGTCTCATTACTATTTATTAAATCATGATAAATAATTTCAGGTCCTCCATCGACTTTTACTCTAGTCCATCCTGTTGGATACAAAAAGGCATATCTACCATCTGGACTTTGATAAGCTTCTAATCCAGCATTTAGTCCGCCACTACAAGCACTCAGTGTTAAGCACAAAAAAACCAAAAATAAATATTTGAAGGGGTTAAATTTAATATTTTTCATTTTGTTTGAAATTACTAACTAAAAATATAATAAGACATTAAAAGCAAACAATTATGGCAATTCGGAGTTTTGCGTCTAAATTATCTCTAGAAATAGTTTAATTTTGATTACTTATACCAAACCACTTTCAAAATTAATCGGCCATTTTGAGAAATTCCCAGGGATTGGTCCAAGAACAGCGCAACGATTAGCCCTGTTTATTTTAAAACAACCTGAAAGTACAATAAGAGATTTTTCAAAGGCTCTTTTAGAAGCACATAGTAATGTTGGTCGTTGCAAAAAATGTTTCAATTTGACTTCAGAAGATGAATGTGAAATTTGTAGAAATACTGAAAGAAATCAAAAACTAATTTGTGTAGTAGCAGAAACTAAAGATTTGCTTGCTTTGGAGCGCGCCAGAGAATTTAAAGGTGTTTACCATGTTATTGGTGGTTTAATATCCCCAATGGATTCTGTTGGTCCTGAACTCTTAGAAATAAGAAGCTTGGTAGAAAGAGTTAGTAAGTCTGAAATAGATGAGATCATATTGGCATTGACCCCCAGTGTTGAGGGAGATACAACAAGTCTTTATATTGGAAAATTATTAGCCCCTTTTACTAAAGTTACGAGGATTGCATATGGCCTCCCAATGGGCAGTGAACTTGAATATGTGGATGAAGTTACACTTGCAAGGGCCTTAGAAGGAAGAACAAAACTAAATTAGACAATGAGAGATAATAATCTAATCAAGAAAGAAAAAATCTTAAGACTTCCCTCTTGGATTAAATTTCCTATTAGTAAAGCTTCAGAGTTCGAAAAAATACAAACACTCATCAAACAATCAAATATTCATACTATTTGTGAAGAAGCAAGATGTCCAAACAGAGCAGAATGTTATGCCTCGGGAACGGCCACTTTCTTACTAGGTGGATCGATATGTTCTCGTTCTTGTGCTTTTTGTCAGGTAAATAAAGGTAGACCTAGTTCTATCAATGTTGATGAATGTACTCAAGTTGCTGAAGCAGTGAAAGTACTAAATTTGAAATATGTTGTTTTGACATCTGTAGCTAGAGACGATCTTCCTGATCATGGTGCAAATTTATTTATATCTACAATTGATGAGATTAGAAAAATTGATTCAACAATAAATATAGAGGTTCTAACTCCTGATTTATGGGGTGGGGGCAAAAATTTTGATGAAACTAATAACCTTCAGACTGAGAGATTGAAGATTATTTTAGAAAAAGATCCGATATGCTTTAATCATAATCTTGAAACTGTTGAAAGACTGCAAAAAGAAGTTAGGAGAGGTGCAAATTACAAAAAATCCCTTAATTTATTAAAAAAGTCAAAAGATATTGCTCCTCATATTCAAACTAAATCTGGAATTATGTTAGGTCTTGGAGAAACATTGGATGAAATAAAAAATACAATTTATGATCTTAAAAAAATAGATTGTGATCAAATTACAATTGGCCAATATTTAAGGCCATCGTTCAATCATTTGGCAGTAAAGAAATATTGGGATCCATCGGAGTTTGAATATTTATATCGCTTCTCTAAGGAATTAGGATTCAAGAAGGTATCTTCTGGCCCCTTAGTTAGAAGTAGTTATCATGCAGGTTAACTTTCTTCAATTAAAGCGAGTTTCTTTGCAAGTTTTTTTAATATGGAGGAACATTCCCCGTTCATGAGTGTACCTGCACCTCCCCAAACCAATCTTAATAAAAGATCTACTGGGCTAGAACCAACTTCTTTTACGATTTTGAATCCTATTAACTTAAAATATCTTACAAGTTTTTTACTATATCCTTCACTATCAAAAATAGCTAAAAGTCTTGCTTTTTTGCTTGATTTTTTTTCAATTGCCCAAGCCATAGTTGTTGCCCATATTAATTCTGAAACAAAAGAAGGTGCTTTACTAAGGATTCGTAATGTGTCAAGCTGAATTCCTTGTTTATTTAAATAAGTCCAACCTTTCATTTCGGCCCAAATCTTAATGATATTATCTTTCTGTTCTGCTATAACGATTCTAAAGAAACATAATCCGAGAGTTTCTCTAACTTGAATTTTAATTAATAATCCAATGTTATTTGCTAATTTTTCTAATTCTTCAACTTTCACGATTTTGAAAATTAGTCCTCATAGATTTTATAATTTTCAACTTTTAATCTATCGATCTGTTTTTGTCTTTCTTCAAACCTTTTCCTATCATCATCGCTGAATTGGTCTATGCAGAAATGACATTGGATACCCTTTCTATATTCTTTTCTTTTTTGATCTTGAATTGAAATTGGCATTCCACATGCATGACAAATCGAGTAAGAGCCTTTTTCTAAATCTTGATCTAAAGCAACTCTATTATCAAAAACATAACATTCACCTTCAAATAAGTTTTTTTCTTTTGGTATATCGTCAAGGTATTGAAGGATACCCCCTTGTAGATGATAAATATTTTGATAACCTTTCTTTTTCAGTAAACTAGTAGCTTTTTCACATCTTATTCCCCCGGTACAAAACATTGCTATATTTGTATTCTGTTTATTTTCTAAATGGGTATCTAAATGATCATCTACCCACTTTGGAAATTCGCTAAAGTTTCTTGTATTTGGGTTTATAGAGTTCTGAAATGTACCTAAAGAAACCTCATAATGATTTCTAGTATCAATGATTATTGTATTTTGATTTTTAATTAACTTATTCCAATCAGCTGAGTCAATATAGGTCCCATTATTTTCTGCAGGGTTTATTTCAGGGACGCCCATGGTAACTATTTCTTTTTTGATTTTTATTTTTAATTTTTTGAACACTTTCTCTTTTGAAAAGTTTACTTTAATATTGAAATTTCTATTGCCTGCATATTTATTAAGTAAATTGATAATAAAATCAATTACATTTTTCTCGGCACAAATAGTTCCATTAATACCCTCACTTGCAAAAATTAACAAACCTGAAAGATCATTTTCATTTTCGATTTCTAATAATTTATTTTTTAGATCAAGAATTAAGTTTTCTTGAAATGGGAAGAAAGAGTAAAGAGAAACTATTTTATAATTTTTGTCTTTCATAAAGAAGATAATGTTTTTTCACTAGTTTCAAAATCTTTGTTAAATGATACTCCTACCTCTTTAAGAAGTTTTCTGTCTGATTGAAAAGATGGATTTGAAGTTGTGAGTAACTCATCTCCATAAAAAATTGAATTTGCCCCACATTGAAAACATAAAATTTGTGCTTCTTTTGAAAGCTTTTCTCGCCCTGCACTTAATCTTATTTTACTTTTAGGCATAAGAATTCTTGCTGTAGCTATCATCCTTATCATTTCAATAGAATCAATTTCTTGATTATCTTCTATACCAGTACCTTCAATAGCTACTAATGAATTTATAGGAACACTTTCAGGGTGTGGATTCATGTTTGAAAGTACTTCCAAAAGAGATGCTCTATCGCCATTATTTTCACCCAAACCTATTATCCCTCCACAACAAACATTTATCCCTGCATTCCTTACTCTTTTTATAGTATCTAGTCTGTCTTGATAAGTTCTTGTCGTAATAATATTTTTATAATGCTCAGGACTAGTATCAAGATTGTGGTTATAGGCGGTTAGACCTGCATCAGCCAGTCTGGAAGCTTGTTCTTCTGTGAGCATCCCAGCAGTAACGCATGCTTCCATCCCCAAATCTCTTACACCTCTGACCATCTCCAACATTGCATTAAAGGATTTTCCATCTCTAATTTCTCTCCACGCCCAACCCATGCAAAACCTATCTGCACCCTCATTTTTTGCTATTTGAGCTCTTGCTAAAACCTCTTCAACTTGAAATTGTGGATGACTTTTGATTTCGCTAGTACTATAAATCGATTGGCTACAGTACGAACAATTTTCCTCACATCCTCCAGTTTTTACGCTGAATAATGATGCTAATTGAATGTTGTATTTGTTGAATTTCCTGTGAACAGTTTGTGATTCCCACATTAAATCAATAAGAGGCATATTAAGTATTTCTAATATCTCTTCTTTATTCCAATCGAACCTAATTTCTTTTATTAACTGATTATCCGAATTAGCCATTTTTGTTAGGAAGAAGATTGAGAATCTTCTAAAGATTCATTTGGTAATGATTCTATACCGCCGAAACGTCTAGTTCTTGATTGGTAATCAATTATTGCTTTAAGAAATTCATGCTCATTGAACTCTGGCCAAAGTACGTCAGATATATAAATTTCTGAATATGCTAATTGCCATAATAAAAAATTACTTATCCTTTTTTCACCACTAGTTCTTATTAATAATTCTGGATCCTTAATTCCTCTAGTTAATAACTCTGAATTAAATAATTCTTCATTAATTTCACTTGGGTTTATTTCTCCAGTCGAAGATTTTAATGCTAGTTCTTTTGCAACTTTTACTATTTCTTGTCTGCCTCCGTAATTAACACAAACATTGAATGAAAATTTATTGTTGTTTTTAGTTAGTGATTCTGAACTAGATATTATTTCTTTTAAATTTTTTGGGAAAGGAGTTAAATCTCCTACAAATTTTATTTTTATTGATTCTTCATGAATTTCTTTAATTTCGTTTTTTAAAACTTCGCTAAAAAGATTTATAAGAAAATTAACTTCTTTTGTTGGTCTTGTCCAATTCTCAGTTGAAAAAGCATAAACAGTAAGTACTTTACAACCTAAATTTTTTGCAGATTTGAGAATTTTTTTTAATACACTGACGCCCTGTTTATGTCCAAATGATCGGGGTAAACCTTTTCTAGAAGCCCATCTCCCATTGCCGTCCATAATTATTGCTATGTGCTTGGGCAATTTTTGCTTATCTATTTTCATTAATAAGTCAGCAATTTTGTCGTCTATTACTTTTTCTAAAGTCATTAGTTAATCCTTTTTGTTAATTAAAATTTCTGATTTTTCTGACTCTTTTTTATTTATATCACTGTTGATATTATCACTCGAGTCTGTCTTTTGGGATGAAACATTTTTACTTAAAGATCCTTTATTTGCTCCCATAGAGTTTTGATTTCCAATCAATTTTGCAAGAAGTTCTTGCAACCTGCTGCTGGTAATTGGCCTTTCGAGTTTACCTTGGTTTGCTAATGATAGCGTACCTGTTTCTTCAGAAACAACAATACAAATACATCTATCAAATCTTTCTGTAATACCTAATGCTGCTAAATGTCTTGTGCCATATCTACTTATTCCTTGTCTTGAGAGAGGAAGTATTACGCCAGCAGAAATTATTTTATTTCCTTTAACAAGGACTGCTCCATCATGTAAAGGCGTATCTGTAGCAAAGAGATTTATTAAAAGGTCAGTTGATAATTGTGCCTCAATATTGGTACCTGAATATAAAAAATCTTCAGGTCTTAAATCACTCCCCAAATCTACAACGATTAAAGCACCTCTTCTATTTTGAGAGAGTTTACCGGCAGTATCAACTAACTGAGTAATGGTAGTTGAAGTTGCTCTAAATTCCTTTGGTGGATTTCCTAGTAATACAGCTAGCCTCCCAGTGCCTAGTAATTCCATTAATCTTCTTAACTCTCCTTGCCAAAGGATCGCTAATGAGAGAGAGCAAACGAGGACTACAGCATCAATTAATTTTGATGTTAGTGGTAAGTATGCATATCTTTGAATAAACCATGCGGATGATACTAAAAATAAATATCCTCTTAGAAGCCATAATGTCCGTTGTTCTTTTACTCTAGAGAATAATAATAGTCCGAAACCAACAGCAAATAGGACATCTAATAAAAGCTTTAAATTTATAATCCCCCAGAAATTCACACTAAAAACAAAATTAATTTAAATGTACCTAATTTTGTTTGATAAAGCGATTAGGTAATACGTCATATTTTAAAAGATCCAATGGACTTTCTCTTTTTTGAATAATTTCTGCCTCTCCATCTTTAACTAAGAGAGTAGCAGGTCTTGGAATTCTGTTGTAGTTAGAACTCATTGAATTATTATATGCACCAGTACCAAAAACACATATAAGATCTCCCGTTTTACATTCTGCAAGTTCAATTTCTTTAAACAATACATCTCCCGATTCGCAGTGCTTACCCGCAATAGTATATTTATTTTTGGAATTAATATTAAATGGATTACTTACTAAACATGCAGAATAATTTGATTGATATGTAATTGGTCTTGGATTATCACTCATACCACCATCAACAGATAAATATGTTCTAATACCAGGAATTTCTTTAAAAGCCCCAATTTTGTAAATGGTTATACCTGCTGTAGATACAATAGATCTACCAGGTTCGCACATTAAAGTGGGAAAATCTAAGTTGTTTTTTTTACAAGCTTCAACAACGGAAGAAGAAATTGTTTTTACCCATTCATCTATTGAAGGGGGATCATCACTTTCTGTATACCTGATACCTAAACCGCCGCCAACATTTAGGTCCTCAATATTATGACCAAATTTTTTGGCGTCTAAGATAACCTTTACCATTATTTCTCCCAGATCCTTATGAGGGTCTAGTTCAAAAATCTGTGAACCAATATGAGCATGTAAACCTTTTAATTTTAGGTGCTTTGTATTGCTGACTCTTTTAAATAAAGTATTTAAATATTCTATTCCGAAACCAAATTTGCTATCAAATGATCCAGTTCTAATATATTCATGTGTATGGCATTCTATCCCTGGAGTAAAGCGAATCATTATTTCTAAATCATGATTAAATGAATTTGAGATCTCATCTAATCTTTCTAAGTCGTAATTATTATCTACAATCACCTTTATATTATTTCTTACTGCAAATTCTAATTCTTTGTCTGATTTGTTGTTACCATGAAAAACAATTTTTTCACTTGGAACCCCACCTTTAATAGCAGTTAATAGTTCTCCTTCTGAAACAGCATCAAGTCCTAAACCTTCGGAGGAAACAAGACTACTCATGAAAATGGAACTATTTGCCTTAGAAGCATATATGGGCAAGGATTTTCCTGGGTAGTATTTTTCTAATGCTTTTTTGTACGCTTTACAAGAATTTCTTAAAGTGATTTCATCCAAGATATAAAGAGGAGAATCATATTTTTTAACTAGTTCTTCAATAGAACATCCACCAACTGACAATTTCCCATCTCTTTCAATGGATGTAGTAATCGGCATAATATTTCTGTTGGGACTTTCCAAGTCAACTTTTTGTTTTAAAAAAGATTGTTTTTCTTCCATGGGAGAACTTCAAATAAAACTTTGCCAAAACAGTCATATTTTATAATGACTTTAGATTTGAACTTTCTAGATATAAATACATAATAAATGATATCTATTAAAGAAATAAATAAGAAAGAT
>QCCX01000020.1 GCA_003278845.1 Prochlorococcus sp. AG-347-O22 | reverse complement strand
ATATCAAAGGTATTTGATTTTGTTGCTTTTTTAAGGTCAACTTGAGCCCAGTCGATAGCTTCTTTAGATGCATCATTTAATGTTGAATAATTAATTTCATCCCACTTTAATTTTTTATAATTTTTACCTAAAGAAGCAAAATTTAGATCATTAATATCATCAAGACTAGAGGGTGAGAATTTCTTAAAATCAACTTTTGAATAATCTAATTGAGCGGAGACATCTGATGAAATAGAAACGTTAGCCCAGTCGATTGCCTTATATGATTTTGTAGCAGATTTTGAGGTGTTTAATTCTGTCCAATCGACAGCAGCCATATCAAAGTTATCTGATTTTGTAGCTTCTTTAAGGTCAACTTGAGCCCAGTCAATAGCTTCTTTTGAATTAGAATCAAGAGCAGAATAATCAATTTCATCCCACTTTAATTCCTTATAATTGGTCATATCAAAAGTTGTAAAATCTATATTATTTATATCATTACTTGTTGCATTAAGGATATTTACTTCACCAGAGAGATTTTCAACATTAAAAGAAGAAATCATACTTGAATGAGAGGTACAGAAAAAATATAGTTGACTTAAATCTGTAGTAGCTCCTTCATTAAATGACAGAAGCAAACTCTCATTGCCTTTTATTCCACTTGTAGGGCTCCCATTCCCTGTAAGTGAAATTTTTATTGATGAAGGTTGATTATAACCTATATCACTTATGTAAAAAGGATGACTACTGGCACTATTTAGTCTTTTAAAAATATATGATTGGCTTGGGTCTAAAGTTAGGTTAGTTAATTCTTGATCCCCATTTTCGTCTAAATAAAATTTATATGGAGGGTTGCTAAAAGATCCTCCACTTACATAAATAGTTGTTGTTACATCTTTCGAATACATTACTGAATAAGTTTGGAGATTATAGGCATTGATTGATTACTAAAAATATTAACAATTTATCAATATATTAGAGTGTCTTTAAATTTACTTAATTGGGTCATTGAATTTTTATGAAGTAACTATAACTGTAATTTAAACCTAAGATAATGGGTTTGATCTTTCAAGATTCTCTTTCATTTTGAACCCATTCTTGCAGTTTTTCTGCAAAAATCTTTTTCCCTTTTAATAGTGGTTCGCAAAAAGGAGGGTGCTTTTCATTGAGACCTAGTAAATCTGCAGTGACTCTTACTTGTCCATCGCAATATTGACCCGCACCTATTCCAATAATAGGAATCTCTAAATTGGTTTGAATTTCTTTAGCTAGATCTTCAGGTATATGCTCTAATACAACAGAAAAACAGCCAAGTTTTTCTAAGGCTTTGGCATCCTTTTTCAATTTGTCACGACTTTGTAAACTAAGACCCTGTTTCTTTAACCCTAAATTTAGGTAAGACTGTGGTGTAAGCCCAAGATGACCCATCACGGGTATTCCCATCCTTATCAGTCTCGATATAACACATTGAATTTCTTCCTCAGCGCCTTCAATTTTTACTGCTTTTGCATACGTGCTTTGGATTATTCTTCCTGCGAATTCAACTGCTTTATCTTCACCACATTGATAAGAGAGAAAAGGCATATCACAGACCAATAAAGGTTGGTTTTTGAAATCTTTTTTAAATCCTCTAGATACCGCGTTTGCATGGTAAATCATATTCTCTAAGGTAACTGGTAAAGTTGATTGATAACCTAATGCAACCATCGCCAAGGAATCTCCTATAAGAACAATATCTGCTCCTGACTCCTCTACTAAAGATCCTGTAATAGAGTCCCATGCAGTTAAAACAATAATTTTTTGGGAATTTTTTTTTAATTTAATTAGATCAGATGGAAGCATGATAACTTTCTATCCTTTTTTATTAAAAGTTGCTAATATTATTTTGACTCGGCCTTTCGCGGTTTTAACGCCTAAATCTGGTCAGGACCGGAAGGTAGCAGCCACACGGGATGCTTGAGGCAGGCGAGGAATCCGAGTCACTTTTTTATTGTATTAGTTAGTCGGTTTCTTTTCGATTCTGCCTAAGTCTTAAAAATTCAGGAATATTTGCTCCACCCTCTTTATTATCAACCATATTATATAGCGGTTGGTTCGATAACCTATTTTTTATCCTTTGTTGCTTTAAAGGTTGATTTGTCTCAAACCCCGTTGCAATAACGGTTACTTGTATTTCCCCTTCCATTGATTCATCAACTACTGCTCCGACAATAATATTTGCCTCTTGATCAACTACATCGTAAATTATTTCAGATGCTGTGGTCATATCTTCAAGAGTCATATCTTTACCACCAGTAATATTTATCACGCAACCTTTAGCCCCATCAATTCTTGTCGCTTCAAGAAGTGGACTATTCATTGCCGCTTGCGCAGCCTCTAAAGCACGTGATCTTCCTGATCCAATTCCTATACCTAGGAGAGCTGTACCCGCTTCAGTCATGACTGACCTAATGTCAGCAAAATCAACATTAACTAATCCAGGGCATGTAATTATATCGCTTATGCCTTTAACACCCATTCTTAGGACATCATCTGCATTTTGGAATGCTTCTTGAAGAGGAGCTCCTGCAATAACGTCTTTAAGACGATCATTTGGAATTACGATTAAAGTATCTACATTTTCGGCTAATCTAGCAATACCTTCTTCAGCTTGTCGCATTCTCCTCTTCCCTTCGAACGAGAATGGTTTAGTTACTATCCCAACAGTTAAAGCACCGCTCTGCTTAGCAACTTCTGCAACAACTGGAGCAGCACCGGTTCCAGTTCCTCCACCCATGCCAGCAGCAATAAAAACTAAATCAGAGCCCTCCAAAGCTTGTTGAAGCTCTTCCCTAGATTCTTCTGCGGCTTTTTGCCCAATACTAGGGTTTCCTCCCGCTCCAAGACCCCTTGTTAGATTTTGACCAAGTTGCAATCTTCTTTCTGCAGATGACTGTAAAAGAGCCTGAGCATCTGTATTCAGTACCCTAAATGAAACTCCTTCAAGTTCACTATCTATCATTCTGTTTACAGCGTTGCTACCTCCTCCCCCTACACCTATTACTTCTATTCTTGCAGTTTGACTAGGAAGAATGTCATTGTATTGATCATTGATAGGGTTGTTTCCGTAGCTCATCTCAAAATAAAAAATTTAATTTTACTATTTGCTGCATTATGAACTTTACAAAGCTAATATGTTTGATTTTCGCTTTAATATCCTTAATTTTTAATTTATTAAATTTACCCTTCTATTGATATAAAGCCTTATTACTATTGAACTTATGGAAAATATCAAGTAAAAATATATTGTCAAATATTAGGGTTTGAACACTTTAATTTTTGGTTCACTTGGATTGGTAAGGTCAATTTTTTCAATTTTATTTAAGATGACATTACCTTTTAATTGATTTTTAATATTGCTCATTGTTTTTAATTGAGTCTTTATTAAATTTGGATCAAATCCCAGTAAAATTTTTTTTAATTTTTTTTCTTCTAAAGTTAAAAAACCATTTTGCGAGTAGCTTATAGAGATTAATTCAAGCTGACTATTTTTTTGATAACTAAATATCTCTGAGAGCGCTTTTCTGAATTTCTTTTTCCATCCAAAAACTCTTGTAGAGACTATGCTTAAATTCTTTTCATCTGAGTATTGATCTTCAATAAAAAAACCATTTTCATCTATAAAACCGGATATTTTTTTCCCTTTTAAAATCTTTTCTCCATATGCCACTGGCCTTCTTGTTTTAACTAGGATCTCTAAACCAAATGGAATCAAGTTTCTGCGAACTGTCACATTTTTAAGAGATAAATTATCCTTTAATTCATTTTCTATAAGCTTTGTATTGATAAAAATCAACCTTTTTGGAAAAGTTAGAGATGAGTTATTAATAAGGGTCTCCTTAGAAAAGAGTTCACTCCCTTTAATTTCAAAATGTTGAATACCAACAAATTGAAAAGTTTTTACAGTCAAGAAACTTGTGAAGCAAAAATAAAAAATTAAAAAAATTTCTTTGAAATACTTTGTTTGCTTGTGGTTCACAAATCACATCGAGCTTTTTCCATTAATTGATCCATCCATTTTCTGGCTTGTTCGGCATCTGAAAATGGCACATCCATTTCTGTACCGTCTCCAACAAGTCTTAATCTACACTTTCCTTGTGATTCATTCGTTAAAGGAGCTTCTCCTGAAGTTAATGCCATTAATTCTACTAATTCAAGTTTTTTAATAATAAAGGTACCTTTCTCTTCGAATGAGCCAGCTTCAAATGCACTCCATTTTAATTCTCCGTCTTTTAAAGAAGCTGCTCCAGAACTATCCAATTTACAGAGTTCAGATCCAAAAGCCCAATTTCTAAATAGATTTTGCCTTCTTCTCTCCAACCAACCCAATGCAGTTAATAAAATGAAGATTAGAAGTAATGGTAACCAGAGGAGTCCATGCAACATTTTAATTAATCAATCAATTCAAGGGAATTTTCAATCAGTTTAGCTACAAGTTGATCAATGTTTAAACCTGAAGCCTCCCAAAGCATAGGAAACATACTTTGATTTGTGAACCCAGGGATTGTATTTATTTCATTCAAAAAAATCTTATTAGAATTTGTTTCCAAAAAGAAATCGACTCGGGCAAAACCATAAATATCTAGTGCCTTACAACTATTAATTGCAATCTCTTTTATTTGTTTAGCAATATTTGATTCGATTTCAGCAGGTATATTTATCTTATTATGACTAGAGTACTTAGAATTGTAATCATACCAATCAGTTGAATATATAACTTCTCCAATTTCAGATGTGATTAGATCCTTGTAGCCAATTATTCCGCATTCAAGTTCTCTTACCTCAATACCTTGCTCAACTACAATCCTTGAATCTACATTTGAAGCTTTTTTTAAGGCTGGAAATATACCAGATTTGTTTTTAACCTTTGAAATCCCAAGAGATGATCCAGAATTAGAGGGCTTAATAAAAATAGGAAAATTAAATTTTTTTATAATCTCGCTAAGTAATTTTTCTTTTACATTTTTATCATTAAGGTTTTGGTTCTGAATAGCTAAATAGTCAACTTGAGGAATTTTTAGATAAGAAAATATTTTTTTCATCAATATCTTATCCATGCCAAGAGCTGAGCCTAGAATTCCAGAACCTACAAATGGTTTTTGAGTAAATTTTAGTAATCCATGTATAGCTCCATCCTCACCATTTATACCGTGCAAGAGAGGAAACCAAATATCGACACTTTGTAGATTAATTTTTTCTAGGAAGTTAATTTTTTTTTGATTAAAAATTTCTTGTTTATTTGTTTTATTGTTTTCAATTCCACCAATTAATATCTTTTCTGAGAGATGACTAATAAGCCAATCTCCATATTTGTTTATATAAAAGCATTTAACTTTATAGCGTTCTTTGTTTATTTCTGAATTAAATGCTTTATAAACTGTTTTTGCAGAGGATATCGATACTTCGTGTTCATTGGAATTACCGCCAAATATTAACCCAATACATTTTTTCTTACCCTCGGTCATTTAGAAAAAAATCATAAACAAAGTTCGCCTGTTAAAGAAAAAGGTCTTGCTTTGTTTATTCTGACATCTATTTCATCTCCCGATGAAAAATTAAAGTTTATGTTTTTGGGAATCTCTACGAAAGTTAATCTATTTGTTCTAGTTCTACCCATAAGTTGCGAGGAATTTTTTGGATTTAAACCTTCAATTAAAACGCTTTCGATATTGTTGATATATCTTTGATTTCTACTCCTAGCAGTTTTCTCGACCAAAGCATTAATTTCCTGTAATCTAGCTTTTTTCACTTCTTCAGAAAGTTGATTCGACCAAACTGCTGCAGGCGTGTTTGGTCTTGGAGAGTATGCTGCTGTATTCACTTGATCAAAGCCAATTTCTGATATTAGCTTTAATGTATCTTGATATTGTTGTTCGGTTTCTCCTGGGAAGGCAACTATTGCGTCAGCTGTAATTGATGCATAGGGCATTAAAGATCTTATATTCTCGATTATATTTTTATACTTTTTGATGGTATATCCTCTTGACATTTGTTTTAAGATTTCATCATTTCCACTTTGGAAAGGAATATGGAAATGTTCACAGACTTTATCAAGTTCATAACAAGCTTGAATCAACCTTTTTGAAAAATATCTTGGATGACTAGTAGCAAATCTTATTCTGCGAATTCCTTTAACATCATGAATATAATATAGAAGATCAGTTAGAGTATTCTCTTTTCTCCCCTCTTTTGTAGTTCCTGGAAGGTCTCTACCATAAGCATCAATATTCTGACCCAAAAGAGTAATTTCTTTAAAATTATCATCAGCTAATTTTTGGATCTCACTTTTTATCGCATTTGGATATCGTGATTGCTCTTTTCCTCTTACAGAGGGGACTACACAATATGAACATCTTTCATTACATCCATAAATGATATTAACCCAGCCACAAATAGAGCTTTCTCTTCTGGCACTTGTTATGTCTTCAGAAATGAAGGTTTCTTCTGTGGCTGCAACTTGATTTCCTAAATCAACTTTCCCTAGAAGATTCTCAAGATTATTTACATGTTGAGGTCCCATAACAAGATCAAGTTCTGGGACTCTTCTTAATAGGGACTCTCCCTCTTGCTGCGCAAGGCAACCTGCCACAATAAGTTTTAGGTTAGGTGTTTTGTGCTTTCTTTTTGCTTGTCTTCCTAGAAAGCTATAAACTTTTTGCTCTGCATTATCTCTGATTGTGCATGTATTGTACAAGACCAAATCGGCATCTAATTCATTAGCTGCTCTGGCATATCCCATCTTCTCTAATGTCCCAGCCATTCTCTCAGAATCAGCCTTGTTCATTTGGCATCCAAATGTGGTTATCCAATAACTGCCAGTAGTTGAATTCTTTTGAGATTGTTTTTCGTCTGATTTTGTTTTTGTTAGCACTTTGCTAGGAATTTTTTATGATTCTTTAATTCAAAATTACAAGTTAAATAATTTTGCTGCAATATTTTTGAGGGCGAGCGAGGGGATTCGAACCCCCGAATAGCGGCGCCACAAGCCGCTGCCTTAACCACTTGGCGACGCCCGCCTCACATTTATAAATTTAACAACTCAAGGGTAATTTTTCATAGTTATTTTTATCTTTTAGCTAAATTTGAATTATTTTCTAATTCAGTAAAGTTTTCTTATGATTTAAAATAAAAGAAAAATCTAAAAATTTGAGTAATTCCGGCACAGCTGAGGTTCTTATTCCCAGAAGCCTTTGTTTAATAGAAGATATAGATAACCTCATTATCGATGTAGAGGATTTATGTTCAGTTTCCATTAGTTGGGAGGATGGATTTGTTTCTGAGTTAAAGCCTTTAAAAAATAAAATTACAAAACCAAAAAATATTTTATTCCCAAGATTTGTTGAAACGCATTCTCATTTTGATAAATCTTTTACATGGGCAGACTTTCCTAATCTGGAATCAAACTATGGAGGAGCATTATCAGTAAATCTTGAAGAGCATAAAACTAGAACTACAGATAAGGTTCTTGAAAGAGTTGAGAAATCATTAAAACTTGCCATACAAAATGGATACCGAGCAATTAGAAGTCATATTGATACATATAAAGGTCAATCTATTGATATTTGGATTGAACTTTTTAAATTACAAAAAAAATTTTCATCTGAGTTGACTCTACAATACGTTTCTCTAGCCCCATTGGAATTCTGGGATACAACTGAGGGAGAAGATTTGGCAAAAATATTTTCCTATAATGGAGGTATTTTAGGAGGTGTTATTGTACCCCCTTTTAATAAAAAAAATACAAGTAAATTTCTAGCAAAGATGCTTCTTCTTGCGAGTAAATATAAATTAGAAATTGATTTGCATATAGATGAATCAATTATTGAACCTGGAGCGGGAATAAAAGTTTTATTAGAAACAATCGAAAATTTAAAAATTAATAGTATTCCTATCACTTGTAGTCATTTGAGTAGTCTTATTTCTCTCAGTAATAAAGAGATTTTAAATTTAGGAGAAAAAATGGCTGAGAAAAATATTAAGGTTATTGCTTTACCCCTAACAAATTTTTGGCTGCTCAATCGAAGTAATAAAACTACTTCATTAAAAAGACCAATTGCGCCAATAAAGCAATTACAAAAATCACATGTGGATGTATCTCTTGGAAGTGATAACGTTCAAGACCCTTGGTACCCATTTGGTAATTTTGATCCTTTTTATATGTTGTCTTGCTCGATGCCTATGCTTCAACTAAATCCCTGGGAGAGAATGACTCTATCTTCTATTTTTTTAGCTCCGAGCAGATTATTAAATTTAAAATGGGATGGTTTAATTAAAAAAGGTTGTCCTGCTGATTTTGTGATTTTAGATGCACAAAGATGGGCAGATGTTTTTTCAAGCAATTTAAAGAGAAAAGTATTTATAAACGGCGATTTATATTGCTAATTGGCTAATTTATACACAAATCATACAAATTTTTATTAATGATATCAAAACTTAAATTTACAGACAAATTTAGAGAAGTCAAAAACTTACAGATTATTGAAAATAAATCCGATGTAAAAAGACTTTCAAAAGATTTTTATAACTACTCTCCAATCCTTACTGAAAAATTAGACGAATGTATTGCTGATTTGGTGGTAAGACCTAGTGATCACAAAGCGATAAAGGAAGTAGCAGAAATTTGTTGGGAATTATCTATCCCACTTACTTTAAGGGGTTCAGGTACAGGTAATTATGGACAAGCTGTCCCATTATTTAAAGGAGTTGTAATGCAGATGAGTCAATTTAATAAGTTAGAAGAATTTGATCCAGATACAGGCTTTGTAAAAGTACAGTCTGGCTGTATTATGGGCGATTTGAATAAACAATTAGAGAAATATGGGAGGGAATTGAGGTTACTTCCTAGTACTTGGAAAACTGCAACAATTGGAGGTTTTATTGCAGGTGGATCAGGAGGTATTGGTTCCATTAGGTGGGGATTTTTAAGAGATCCAGGAAATCTTATAGGTTTAGAGGCAGTAACGATGAATGAAAAACCTGCATTATTAAAATTTGATGCTGAAGAATCCGAACCTCTAAATCATGCTTATGGGACTAATGGAATAATTACTTCTTTATTACTTGCTACTGATATCAAACGTAAGTGGTATTCTTTAGTTATCAACTGTATTGAATTTGAAAAAACGATAGAAATATTAAAAACTCTTACTAGTGCAGCAATTGATCTGAAATTAGGAGCAATTCTTCAAGAAGAAATTGTAGATCAAATGCCAAAATGGTTTAAAAGCAAATCTAGAAGTCACAAGATATTAATTCAATCTACTCTTGGAGGAATAAAAACCATCGATCTAATTTGTAAAAAATTTAAAGTTGAATCTACCCTACTTGGGGAAGAAGAAAAGCTCGTCAATGGAATTTCTGAAGTCGTATGGAATCATACAACTCTTCATATGAGGTCTAGGGATAAAAATTGGACGTATTTACAGATGCTTTTGCCACTTAATTATGAACTAGAGTTAATTAATTTTTTGAGAAAAAAATGGGGTAAAAAAGTTCTTTGGCATTTAGAGGCAGTTTCTCAACAAGGATCACCGCGATTAGCTGCTTTGCCTGTATTAAAGTGGAATGGGGCAGAAGAATTAAATGAAATCATGGAAGATTGCAAGAAACTTGGTGCGTTTATTTTTAATCCTCATGTTTTAACAGTTGAAGGCGGAGGTCTCGGAGTGGTGGATGCAGATCAAGTAAAAGCAAAATTAAGATTTGATCCCAAAGGGTTATTAAACCCTGGGAAACTGGAAGGTTGGGAAGTAAAAGAACAATTTAAAATTTAGCATTTCTGTTTATTCGCAAATTTAATAAATTCAGCAACTAAAAAAATAGAACCTGTTAGAACAGGATGATTAGGTGGCCATTTTTCTAGGGAAAATAAATACTCAATGGCAAGTTCAAATGTTTTAAATTCAATTGTTTTTTGAAAGTCAATTTCTTTAATCTGAGAGAGATCATTTAATTGCCAACTAGGTTGGTTTGGAACTGGCACAAGTAATAAGCTATCATTTTTTTTTAGAAGTGTTTTTAATATTGCGTAAATATCTTTTTGTCTTTGGACACCTAAAATCCAATAAATTCCTTCATCTTCATTCTCCCAATTGCTTCGCTCATTAGAGAGCGCTTTTGCAGCGGGATAATTATGCGCACAATCTACAAGAATTTCTTTGTTGAAATAATTTATTATTTCTAGCCTTCCGTTCCAAGTTGTCTTTTTAAGACCTTCAGATATGTGTTTTTCTTTTATATTAAATCCTAAATTATTCAGCGCTTCAATTGCTCCAACAGCTACTGAAGCATTTTGCTTTTGAAAAATTCCTTTTAATCCAAGCTCATAGCTGTTTGAAATTGAATCTTTCCAAATAATTTCTGCTCCTACCTCTTTAACTTTTTTGGTTATTAAATTTTCAACTTGAATATTTTGATTGCATGAGATGACAATTGAGTTTTTTTCAATAACTGCTAATTTTTCTTCGGCAATTTTTTCAATCGTATCTCCAAGAAATTCTTTATGGTCTAAGCCAATATTCCCAATAGCAATGATTGGTCTAAATTTATGGGCTGTTGTCGCGTCTAATCGTCCCCCTAATCCAGCTTCAAGAATGAGTAATTCAACTTTTTTATGGTCAAAAAAATTTAGTGCGCAGCAAATGATTTTTTCAAAAGGAGTTAATTCAAATTTTGAAAAATTTTTTTCTATTAATCTATAGATTTTTTCAAAATCAGTTACATTAATATTTTTTTTATTAACTCTAATCCTCTCGCATACATCAAAAAGATGAGGAGATGTCGTTACACCGAAATTCCTTTTAGCTTCAAAAAGTATACTTTCTAAATATGCTGCGATTGATCCTTTTCCATTGGTTCCAATAATCTGTATCGCAGGGATATTTTTGCAAGGATTACCAAGTTCTTGAAGTGCTTTTTTAATTCTTGATAAACCTAAATTGATATTATCCCTTTCATATTTAGGAGATAATAATTCAAATATTTTAAAATTTGCATTTTTCAAAATTTAAATTGCTATGACTCTTCAAAAATTGAATTTAGCTTATCCAAAAGAATATTAATTTCTCTTCGAGATATAACTAATGGTGGGACAATCCTTACAACATTTCCTCCTGCAGGGACTACCAGTAATCCTTTATCAAAAGCTTTTAATGTAATTTCTTTTGCATCAGCATAATCATCATTGATAACAAGACCTTGTATTAAACCTAAACCTCTTTTCCCGCAAATAATATTTGGAAATTTTTTTGACAATTCTTCAAACCCAGCACTTAATTGTTCCCCTCTTAGATAAACATTATTGATAAGATTTCTTCTATTTATCTCTTCTAATACTGTTAGGGCAGCTTTACAGGCGAATGGGTTCCCTCCAAAAGTGCTTGCATGATCTCCTGGAGAAAAAATGTTGGCTTTTTCTTTTACCAATAATGCTCCAATTGCATGACCTCCTCCTAAACCTTTAGCAAGGGTGAATCCATCAGGTTCAATTCCTAAATTCTCATAACCCCACATTTTCCCAGTTCGACCTACGCCACTTTGAACCTCATCTAAAATGAGAAGAGAATTATATTTATCACATATTTCTCGCAGGCTTTTAAAAAAATTTTTACTTCCAGGGATTACGCCTCCTTCTCCTTGTATTGGTTCAACTAAAACGCCGGAAATTTTTTGATCATTATTTTCACACTCTTCAAATAATTTTTTTACCGAATCAAAATTGTTAAATTTAAAAAATTTGAACCCTTGAATCATTGGTTCGAAA
>QCCX01000019.1 GCA_003278845.1 Prochlorococcus sp. AG-347-O22 | reverse complement strand
TTTCCAGTGACTCAACTTTTTTTATGAGCTCATCTTTTAATTGCTTTGGATTAAATAAAATTGGTAATAAATGAGGACTGGACTTTTCTCTAAAATAAAAAATACCTGGGATTATAGGGAAAAAGAATTTCCACGATATCCAGTTCTTGAATGGAAAAGTTCTAATCTCTTTCCCTAATTGTAAAACGATAAAATCATCATTTGTTATTTTTATTCTTAAGGTGAATGACTGAAGTAATAAAAAAAAGCTAAAAGAAGCAAAAACTATTGTTGGCAAAGAACCAATATTCAAAAACAAAAGCATAAAACTTAAAACTATTAGAATGATTGGCAACTGAAATGAAGGATATATTATTACCGGTTCCTCTTTTTTTGATTTAGTGTTAAACATAGGTTTATCCAAATAAAATTTGCGTTAGTAATACATCCATTAAAGATACAGTAACGAGAGTCATTACAACTGCACCTGTTGTACTTGTTCCAACTTCTTTTGGACCTCCTTTGGTTGTAAGTCCATATCCACAAGCAATGATTGAAATAAGTAATCCGAACACTACAGATTTTATTAACATTGAAGTTAAGTCTGCACTTGTTAAACTCACATTGCCTGATCTCACAGATGTCCAAAAAACTATTGGAGGAACTTTATAAAAAATTGTGCTCCAAATTTGTCCACTCCATAAAGCTACAGATAAAAACAATAGACACTGTATTGGAGACATTATTACCATCGATAGTAACCTTGGGACTACCAAATATTGGACTGGTTCGGTCCTTAACATGGTTATTGCCTCAATTTGTTCTGTGACTTTCATAGTACCCAGTTGAGCAGCATAGGCAGTGGCAACTTTTCCAGTCATTAAAGTAGCAGTTAGAAGAGGAGCCATTTCTCTTGCCATGCCTACTGCTAATAAACCTCCAATTTCACTTGAAACTCCCATACTTGTAAGTTGTGATGCAACTTGAATATTAAAAACTGTACCTGCGGCAATTCCTGTAATTAATACAATTAACAAACTGCCAGGACCTGACTCCATAAGTTGCTCAAAGAGATCATTTTTGGAAATTTTACCCTTAAAGATAAAATTAATTGCTTGCCCGCCAATGACTAGGCTGCTTAGAAGTCTTTTGAAAAAATTAAGGTAATACATATCTTTATATTAGTTTGTAATTAATTTTCGATCCCATTTTCTCATGATTAAAAGACCAATTATTACCATTATTGAGGGTATAAAACCAATACATAATCTTATAGTTAACTGTGCTGAGTAGCATTGTTCAATAATATTTAGACCATCTTTATCAACAAAGCATGATTGATAACCTGATAAATACAATAAAAATCCTAATAATTGAACACTAAACGCGATACCAATCTTCTGAATAAGTACCATCCAAGCAGTATATAATCCTGCCGGTTTCTCAGGGTCTTCGTCTATTGCATCAGGAAGTAGTGACCAAGGGATAAGAAAAGCGGTTGAAGCTCCAATTCCAATAAGACAGATTATGAAAATTAAAATAATGAACAGAAATATGTTGCTGACATTTAGGAATAAACTATCTCCAACTCCTGAAATTTTTGTTAATGAAGGTAAGAATAAAGCTGCTGTACATGCAATAATCCATATAATTGCTCCATAGTTTAACGCTGAAATCCTGTTCAATTTATTTGATACTCTGGTCCATATTTGTAAACCCACTAAAGCACTAATTTGGAAAGGTATAGGGATCCACTTTGCAATATATGTTGGTACATTAAGTACATCCTCGACATAGATTAAAGCTACTGTTTGCATTAATTGTAAGGCGCACCAAAGAAGAATATAGAGCGTAATAACTTTTAGAAATTTTTTATTTCTGAAGATCCTTTTGAATTGAAGTGTTATAGCTTCAACTTTTCCTGAAGGCCTTCTTGCTTTTTTTGCGTATGGAGCTAATCCCCAACAAGAAATTAATGTTGCAGCAACTGCAATACATCCGCTTATTTTGCCCATCAAAAAATATTGATTATTTGCAGATCCTTCGGAACTTAATACAACTCCAGCAATTATTAAACCGGTTAGTCCTGCGATAATTGAGCCAGTAAATCTAGATGCGTTTAGTCTTGTTCTTATTGCTGTTTTTTCAGAAATTTCAGTAGATAGAGCTGCAAATGGAAGATTAATACTTGTATAAGCAGTCATTACGATTATAGAAATTATGGCATAGTAAATAGTTTTGCTTAGCACTGAACCAGTGGGTGTCCACCATATCGCAGCTAAAGAGAAACCAAGAGGAACAGATGCTGCTACCATCCAAGGGATTCTAGGCCCCCATCTTGATTTAGTACGATCACTTAACCATCCAATTAACGGATCGTTTACTGCATCCCATATTTTTATTAACATTAATAATGATCCTGCAATTATTACTGGTAAACCAGCAGAAATAAAGAATTTGAAAAGAAAAAAACCAAATTGTGTCGCGACTAAACCTGTGCCTGCATCTCCTAGCCCATAAGAGAACATTAATCTTGTTGTTGATTTAGAAATATTTTTTTTCGAGTGTGAATTTTCCAATCTTTTTACTTTGTTTATTGTTTGATAATGTATTATTGCAATGGTAATTCTAATACTTTTTGCGGGCGTGGTTTAGTGGTAAAACCTCAGCCTTCCAAGCTGAAGATGCGGGTTCGATTCCCGCCGCCCGCTTTTAGAATAAATTATTTTTTGCCCCAAATAATTCTTCTGAAATGATTAGTAAAGAGCTTCTACTCTTTATTGAAACAGATTTTTCATTGATAGCTAAGGGTTCAAAAATCTCAGACATGCTAGTGTCAATTACTTTTAACCAATTATATTCGCACTTCGGCAAGGGGAAATCGATACTTTTTGAATATGCATTTAAACCTATCCAGACCAGCGGATTAGCATTATCTTTGTTAATGCTAAAGGCAACTGTGTGAGACCAACTACTCCAATCGGGGCTATCTAACTTTGTTCCATGCCAATGATATCTTAGAACATTTTCGTTGGTTTGATTATTTGGTGAGAATGATGGATTGAAAATATTGATTAGTTTTTTTCGGATTTTTATGACGTATTTAAAATATTCTAATAATTCTAAATCTTGTTGACCATGTTCCCAATTCATCCAGCCCAATAAATTATTTTGGCACCAAGTATTATTGTTCCCGCCTTGTGATCTTCCTATCTCATCACCCATAAGTATCATTGGAACACCCTTAGAGATAAGTAAACTAAGAATAAGATTTTTTTGTTGTCTTTTTCTTAAATCATTGATTAATAAGTTCGTAGTTGGTCCCTCTGTACCATGATTCCAAGAATTGTTATGGTTATCTCCATCTCTATTTTGTTCTCTATTGGCAAAATTATGTTTTCTATTAAAACTTACTAAGTCTTTTAGAGTGAATCCATCATGTGAAGTAATAAAATTTATCGACTTTGGAAAAATATTATCTTCTTTATAAATGGATGGCGTCCCTTTTATTTTATCGCTCATATTCCAAGCTGTATCTTTATCCCCCTTCCAAAATCTCCTCAAGTCATCTCTAAAATGACCATTCCAAGTGAAAATATTCTTAGATGGGAAATCACCTAATTTATATAAACCGCCACAATCCCATGGCTCACTTATGAACTTGACATCGATAAGTTCAGGTTCACATTCTATATCTTCAAAAATTGGAGGATTATCAAGCGGTGAAAGATTTTCTCCTCTTGATAGGGCAATTCCTAAATCAAATCTAAAACCATCAACTCCTAATTCACTCGCCCAACATTTTAATGATTCAATTATTAGTTTTCTAACTAATCCTCTGTTTGCTGCAATAGTATTACCACATCCGGAGACGTCCTGATAATTGTTATCTTTTCCAATAAAGTAATAAAGATTTTCATCTATACCTTTCCAAGATATTGCGGGACCTTTTGAATCACCTTCGCAAGTGTGATTGTACACAACATCTAAGATGACTTCAATTTCTGCCTTATGACATTCTTCTACAAATCTTCTAAATTCCTCTCTATTCTTTTGGGCGGATTCATTCGAAAAATATTCAAAATGGGGAGTAAACCAATTAATTGGACTATAACCCCAAAAATTTTTTAGTCCATTTGGGGCATCAGTAGGATCAAAACAAAAAATTGGAAGTAATTCAATTGTTGTAATACCCAGTTCTTTGAGATACGGAATTTTTTTTAAAAATTTCTTAAAACAACTTTCATTTTTATCAGTTGATTCAGTGAAAGCTTTGATATGGAGTTCATAAATAATTGTTTCTTCCCAAGAATGTTTCGGTCTTGGATAATCCTTAAAATTAAATAATTTTCTATCGCAAACAACGCTTTTAAGACAAGAATTGGTATTTTCTTGCTTTTTTAATGCATTTTCTCTCTTATAACTTTCCCATCCGGTAATACCCCTTGAACATGGATCAAGTAATACTTTTTTTTCAAAGTTATTATTAATTTCATTATTTTTTTGTTTCACTCTAAAAGCATAAATACAACCTTCATCTAGATTTTTTATTTCCGCATGCCAGTAAGGACCTTTATTATGAGTCTGATCTAATTTGAATATGCTTTTTGGGGAAATAGAGTCCTCTTTCTCAAACAATAAGATTTCTACATATTCTGCATTTGTGGCTACTAAGGAAAAATTTATCCCTTGTGAAGTTAGAGAACTCCCTAAAGGAAATGGTTTACCTTTATTGAGATGAATCACTTTCTCTTTATCATTGATTAGTTAAATATTGAGATAATTTATTTAAATTACTGATATTTGAATAATAGATGCAAAATTAAAAAAAAAACTCAAATTTAAGGCTTCACTAATCAACTTTAATAGATCTTGGAGAGTATTAATTTTCTAATTAATTACAATTTCTTCATCCATATGCTCAGTGCATAAAACGATTTATAGAGAAAGTTTAATTAATGAGAAAACCTGATTTTTCTTGATTTCAAAATACAAATTATGTTTTTTCATGTGATGAGAAGGAAATATATCTGAAAATTAATAAAACATAATAAATAGCTCAAATTCTTAAAGTCACCCCCCCTTTGACATTGTCCCCCTTTGCTAAATGTAGTTAAATTTTTAATGCTAAATCCAGTGCCACCAATGCTTTTTGCTGTTCTCTACATGAAGAGGCTATTTTTTATAAATGAAAAAGCGTGGCTATAAGAAATAAATAATGTTGCTAAAAATGTCCCTAAAATTTGTATAAAGCTTTGCGCCGCCGGCATTTTCGGTTGCCGTATTTGTATTTGCTCCATATGATGTGAAGGTTCGAGGTTTAAAATTCTATTTAAATCTTTTTTTAACCCTTAGCTTTAATTTAAATTTCAATGAACAAAGCTGATTTAGTAAATCTTGTAGCAGCTCGTACAGAGCTCACAAAAACGGATGTTTCTTTAGTTGTTGATGCAGCTATTGAAACTATTGTTGATTCAGTAGTGGAAGGCAAAAAAGTCTCTTTACTAGGATTTGGTTCTTTTGAACCAAGAGATCGTTCTGCAAGACAGGGATTAAACCCTAAGACAGGCGAAAAAATTGCAATACCCGCTAAAAGAGTTCCAACATTTTCTGCAGGTAAACTTTTTAAGGATAGAGTTCAAGGGTAATTTTTTTAATCAATTTCTTCCTTTAATGACAAGGTGCTCTTTTAGGGCATCTTTTTTTTTAAATTGAAAAAGACGCACTTAGCCTATTGCTCCACGCTCTTAACGAGGCATCCAAAAATTTGAAATTTTAAGAAGTAATGAAATTTTTAACTATTTTATTCCTGAAATTTTTGTTGTTATCTAATTTTGTTATGGCTGAAACAATACCAACAAAGTCCAAAATTTTAAAAAAAGCAAGTTATTGTTTTAAAGATCCTCAAGCCCAAGTTTGTAAAGAGTTAGTTTCTGAAATAGAAAAACTCCAATTAGTAGTATTTGACCAAAATAGATTCAAATGTCAATCAAGTTTATTGGGGCTGCAAACGGAAATTATTGGAGCTTATTTTTTTAATAATTTCTCAAATGAGAGAATTTCATTAATGATCCCATATGTGGTTAAAAATTGTTAATTATAAAAATAATTAATTTTTTTGGAATATTATAAATTTGTTATTTAATTTGCAATGGTAAAAGGTTTTTCTGATAATGAAGTTAAAAATAATACTCAAAATACTCAAATAAAAGAAAAAAAAGGCTTAGCTGGTTTTCTTAAAGGGAAGAAATTTACTTACACTTTGCCAGGTAAAAAACAAATAAATATTTTTGGATCAATAGTAATAGGCTTAAATATCATTTTAGTATTGCTAGTCTTCCTGTATTTAAAGAATCAAGAATTCCATGATTTTGTATTTAATGTAGGACGTTAGCTATATTTTTAGATCGAAAGATTTTATTAGATGATATATTGAAATTTTAAAATATCTTATGAAGGTAGTTAATTTAGTTTTTCAAGTATTTTTTTTATTGATAACAGTTCTATTTTTGATATATTTTCTAACAGGTTTTGACTCTGCTTTTGAGGCAGACCAAAATTGTCATTCATATCTTTCAAGTTACGATAATCCATCTGGAAATTACGGATGTGATCATGATACTGAGACACATCAGTGGATATTGTACGAGTCCAATGAAAGTAAGGAACCAGCAAAAATTATTAAGAAATTTAGGTACAAGTTTTTATAAATTAATTTTCTTATAAAAAAACTTTGCAGATATAATAGAAATAAAAGCAGTAACTGTGAAAGTAAGATACTGATATATGCTTCCTTCTAAATAAATTTTATTTTTATAAAGAGGATAATCAATGAAAGAGCCTAATGTTCCCCAAATTATTACCCATACAGATATGTATAGGATTACTTTTATTGGATTAGATTTCTTTTCTTCCATTTTTAATTGATACCAAAAATTGAAGAAGTTACAGGCCTGCCGCTAAAAACTAACTCAGTTAATATGAGCATTAAGAATCCAATCATAGCTGCTCTACCATTTACAAGTTCAGCACTGCTATTAAATCCAAAAACATTCTTTACTTCATCCCCCTGATTGTCTACCCATTTTGAGTTTTCATTATCATTTAATGATGTATTAGTGTATCCATCATTTTGATTTTCTATTGGAGAGCCTTTTTCTTGCATTGGTTTTTAAATTTATTCTAATAATTATAAAACTAATTTATTATTAAATTAAACTCGATATTATAAAAAAAATTAAGGCAAAAATTATTATCCATAAAAATTGTAATCTCAAAATTAATTGACAAATTAATTTGATTTTTTCTTCACTGCAATTATCTCCATTCTCATTAATTATTGGCTTTTCAATAATTTCATTTTTATATTTACTTTTACCTCCCAATTTAATACAGGAAATATAGGCAAATATAGCTTCTGAAATTCCAGCATTAGGCGAATCATATTTTTTACCATCAAGATAACTTTTTTTTATGATTGATCCATACTCATTAACTTTAGAGCTAACTAAAGGTAACGTGATTAAAACTAATCTTGAAGGAACAAACGTAAAAATATCTTCGATTTTCGCACTGAAAAAACCCAAATATCTAAAATAATCATATTTGTAACCTATCATTGAATCTAAAGTACTTATGGCTTTATAAGAAAAACCAAGAGACAAAGGTCCCGGAAGAAAAATTGAAAATTTCATAAAAATAATTCCAATAAAAATCCAAAATAATGGCGCAAATATTCCATCAACAGAATTTTCGGTAAGGCTCTCGGTACTTGATCTCAAGAGATGTTTTATAGAAGATGACCTTACATCCCTACTTACTATTCTTTGTACCTTCTCCTTGATTATTTTCTTATTTTGGTTATTAATTTCCTTGCGTTCTATTAGCTCTGCAATCTCTTTCACACTTGAAATAAGTCCCTTAGTCGCAATACAACTTGAAAGTCCAAACATAATTAACAATCCAACAAAAAAATTATTTCTTGATTGCACATAACTTAGTTCTATCAATTTTCCTACACCAAAACTCATTCCAATAGTGGATATAGCTACGAAGAAACCACCCCAAAACAATGTATTTTTATTTTTTCCAAAATTATTTATTTGGTAATCAGATATTTTTTTTATGTAAAAGCCAATTACTTGAACAGGGTGGATTAACAATCTTGGATCGCCGATCAATAAATCAAAACCAATCGATCCAAGAAATAGTAAAAATAAATTTATTTCAGCCAACTGAACATCGAGCGCAGTCCTTTACCCACTTTCTCAATTTCATGTTTTGAGTTCTCTTCTCTTAATTTTGTCATTAAGGGTTTGTTTTTATCACATTCTTCCACAAAATTCTTAGCGAAAGTTCCATCTTGAATATCCTTTAGAATTTTCTGCATTTCTTTCTTTGTATCACTATTGATAAGTCTTTTACCACTTACATAATCTCCATATTCTGCAGTATTTGAAATGGAATCTCTCATTTGAGATAAGCCTCCCTTCACCATTAAATCAACAATAAGTTTAACTTCATGTAAGCATTCGAAGTAAGCAAGTTCGGGCTGATAGCCTGCCTCTACAAGAGTTTCGAAGCCTGATTTGACGAGTTCTGATAATCCTCCGCACAAAACAGCTTGTTCTCCAAATAAATCAGTTTCAGTTTCTTCTTTGAAGTTTGTTTCAAGAATCCCAGCTCTCGTTCCGCCAATCCCTTTAGCGTAAGCCATCGCCAATGATCTTGCATTTCCGGAAGAATCCTGTTCTACTGCAAACAATGCTGGAACTCCTTGCCCATTCTGATATTCCCAACGAACAGTGTGTCCAGGTCCTTTTGGGGCAATCATTACAACATCCACAAAACTAGGAGGTTTGATAAGTCCAAACCTTATATTGAAGCCATGAGCAAAACTTAATATCTTTCCTTCTTTTAAGTTTGGTTCTATTTCTTTGAGGTAAACATCTTTCTGAAACTCATCTGGAAGGAGAATCATAATCCAGTCCGCTTTTTCGCAAGCTTCAGAAACGCTAAATACTTGTAGGCCATCGCTAATAGCTTTGCTTTCAGACTTACTTCCTTTATATAACCCAACAATTACATCCATACCGCTATCTTTAAGATTTAGGGCATGTGCATGACCTTGTGAACCATATCCAATAATCGCTATTGTTTTCTTATTTAAAAGACTTAAATCTGCATCTGTGTCGTAAAAGAGTTGGGTCATTAGTTGTAGCTTCTTTGCATTTGATAATTAATAGTTTAGACATTAAAGGTGTAAATAAACCAAAAAATTATTAATTTAAAAATTAAAATTAAAATATTTATTTAAAAAAAATTTAAGACTGATTTGCTTCGCTTGGATGTGTGATAACTCTATCAATTAATCCATAGTTTTTTGCTTCTTCCGCACTAAGAAAATAATCTCTATCAGTATCCTTTTCAATTTTCTCAAATGATTGGCCTGTCATATCTGCCATAGACATATTTAACATATCTTTAATTCTTAAGATTTCCTTAGCTTCTATTTCAATATCACTTGCTTGACGTTGAGAAGTTCCTCCTAGAGGTTGATGAATCATTATTCTGCTATGAGGCAAAGCAACTCTTTTACCTTTTGTGCCAGCAGCCAATAGGAACGCTCCCATTGAGGCTGCAAGGCCTACGCAGATTGTTACTACATCACTTTTTACGTATTTGATAGTGTCATATATAGCCAAGCCAGCAGTAACTGATCCTCCTGGACTATTTATATATAGATAGATGGGTTTAGAATTATCATCAGAATCTAGATAAAGCATTTGTGCAACAAGGCTATTAGCAATACCATCATTCACTTCCTGTCCAAGAAAAAGAATTCTTTCAACACCTAGTCTTGTGTAGATGTCAACCCACCTTTCGTATTGACTTCCTGGAAGTCTGTAAGGCACGCTTGGAGTTCCTATTGGCATGATTTTAAAATAGTTTTGTGAAGGTTAAATTTTATTTGGTAAATCTTTTTGGCTTGTAAGTATTCTATCAATAACTCCATAGTCTAGGGCTTCTTGAGGGTTGAGATAACTCATCCTGTCTGAGTCTTTTGAGAGTTCTTCGATAGTCTTTCCAGTATTACGAGATAGAATCTCCAGCATTGATTTTTTATTTTTCAAAACTTCCTCAGCTCTTATTTGTATATCGGTTGCTTGGCCTCTCGCACCGCTTATAGGTTGATGTAAAACAATAGAAGCATGTGGAAGAGCCGCCCTTTGTCCCTTAGTGCCAGATGAAAGGATAACTGCAGCAGTCCCCATTGCTTGTCCGATACATATTGTATGTACTGGAGGTTTGATATAACTTATTGTATCGCAGATAGCGAAAGCTTCTGTTTCAAAACCAACGGCGTCACCAGTGTACCAACTTGTTCCTGTTGAATTGATGTAGAAATAGATTGGTTTTTCTGGATCCTCAAACTCTAGATAAAGAAGTTGAGCAATGATTAGCTCAGTAACATCCATTCCTAGTTGTCTTTTCGCATCATCATCTGAAAATAATGGTAAACCAAGATAAACAATTCGCTCTTTCAGTAAAAGAGAAGGAAGATCAGGGGGCGGGGTCCTCATAACGGTGTTTTCGCCGTAATAAGGAGCAGATACAGTCATTTGTATCACAAAAATTAAGATTGAACTGATTCTAGCTAGATTTAGCCCTGTGTCGCTGGTGATTTAAAAGATTTGTTTGACTCAGGATTATTTATTAGTTTTCCAAAGACCATTCTTCCAGTTGGAGTTTGTAATGCTCCTGTTATGACAATATCTAATCTGCTTCCTACAAAATTCTTTGCCTCATCAATTACAACCATTGTTCCGTCATCTAAATATCCAATACCTTGCATTTTTTCTTTGCCTTCTCTGACAATTTTTATATTAAGAGATTCTCCAGGCTGTACTTCAGGTCTAAGAGCTATTACTAAATCACTCAGATTCATAACTTTAAGTTCTTTTACTTCCGCAATTTGTGAAAGGTTATAATCAGCAGTAATTAGGGTTCCTGTCATATCTTCAGTAATTTTAAGAAGTTTTTCATCTACGCCATTACCTTCATATTTAGTTGGATTTATAACAAGTCTTCTGCCGTATAGTTCTCTAAGTTCTTTTAGTAATTTAAGTCCTCTTCTTCCTTTGGATCTTTTTTCATTACTACTTGAGTCTGCTAAAGTTTGTAATTCATCTATTACGCTTTGCGCAACAATCAATTGACCCTCGAGTAAACCACAGCTTAATAAACCATTTATCCTTCCATCAATAATAACGCTAGTGTCGAGAATCTTAGGACTAGCAGCAGGAAGAATTCCTTCGTTAACCAAGTATGCATCCGTGTTATTAGGATTAAATAGTCTAAGTAATGTTCTTCCATGGGTATCTGCTAATTTATAGCCGAGTGCTCCAAAGAAAAAATTACTTAGTATAGCTGCTAATGGTTTTGCATAAAACACTTCTCTCGGAAAGGGTATTAACAATATTGGAGCTAAAAGTAAGTTGGCCACTAATAATCCCAGAATTAAACCAACAGATCTGCTTATAAGCAGATCTGTTGGCATTGTTCTAATTTGATCAAGAAATGTTTTTCTAAGCTGCAGGAATACAAATCCTGCTGCAAGTCCTATAAAGAAGCCTATTATTGCAAGTACTATTCTAAAACCCTCAATATTTGAAACCTGTTTGAGAATATCTACTGGTAAAAGGTCAACACCTAGCCAACCCGAGGCTGCCCCTGACAACACAAATAATATTAATACTAAAATATCTGTCATATATCTAATCTACTAGGATTTATTAATAGAGTAAATAAGATTATATTTTTTAGAATGTAATTATTGATCTTGGAAGCTTGAATTTGATTATTTACTATGCATAAATCTCCAAAGAGTGCTTACATTCACATACCTTTTTGTCATAGAAGATGCTTCTATTGTGATTTTACCGTTGTGCCCCTAGGAGATAAGGTTGACAGTCAGAACGGAACTGGTAGTGGAATGATAAAAGATTATCTATATTTTTTATTTAGAGAAATATTATCGATTAGACACAAAGCTCCTCTCTCTACGATTTACATAGGAGGCGGCACACCTTCAGTTTTACATCCTTCACAAATAAAAAATTTAATTAATCTTTTTAAAGAGAATTATGGAATTAACTTTGGGGCTGAGGTAACAATGGAAATTGATCCGGCTAGTTTTAATGAAAATGATCTATATGGGTTTATTGATGCAGGAATAAACAGATTTAGTTTAGGTGCGCAGAGTTTTAATGATCAAATCTTACAAAAAGCTGGAAGAAGACATCTTGGAAAAGATGCCGAAAAAGCATGCCAATTGCTCAAAAAAGCAAAAGATTTTGGACTAATAAAAAGTTGGAGTTTAGATCTTATTCAAAATTTACCAGAAAGTAATCTTCAGGAATGGAAAAATGACTTAGAAAAAGCATTAAATTTTTGTCCGCCACACATTTCTATCTATGATCTGAATATTGAAGAGGGAACAGTATTTAAAAAATTACTTGAAAGAGGTAATCTACTACTCCCTAATGATGATCAATCTTATGAAAATAGCTCATTAAAAGATGTTCTTTTAAAAAACTCAGGTTATTCAAGATACGAAATTTCGAACTATTCACTCCCTGGTCATCATTCAAGACATAATAGGGTGTATTGGAAAGGCAGTGGATGGTGGGGTTTTGGCCAAGGTTCTACAAGTTCTCCTTGGGGAGAAAAATTTACAAGACCAAAAATTAGTAAGGATTACAAGAATTGGGTGACTAATCAAAATGAATCGGAGTTAGAACCTT
>QCCX01000018.1 GCA_003278845.1 Prochlorococcus sp. AG-347-O22 | reverse complement strand
CCTCAGAAAGAGACTTCACAACTTTTAAGGGTTTTCCAGTTAATGTTGAGTTAAACCAGAAGAATTCAAAAATAAAATTCTTGGATGGTTTACTTTATGAAAAGTCTAATGATTATTTAGCCATTAACATTAAAGGTAGAATAAAGAAAATCCCTTTAGATGAAGTATTAAAAATTAGTCTTTGTACCTTAAAAGATTAATTATTTTTAACCATTATTCAATTTTCCCATCATAGATGGCATTAGTTATTCTCCCAGGTTTAAACAATCTTATTGAAGACATTAGTGAGGAAAAAAAAGTTACCTCCTAATGTAGTTGAAGCAGCCCTGCGCGAAGCTTTGTTAAAGGGATACGAAAAATATAGAAGAACTTTTTACATTGGAGTTAACGAAGATCCATTTGATGAAGAATACTTTAGCAATTTTGATGTTGGACTAGATTTAGATGAAGAAGGTTATAGGATCTTATCAAGTAAAATAATTGTAGAAGAAGTTGAAAGCGAAGATCATCAAATATCCTTAGTAGAAGTTAAACAAGTAGCTGATGATGCTCAAATAGGTGACACAGTTGTATTAGACGTTACGCCAGAAAAAGAGGATTTTGGACGAATGGCGGCTTCAACAACAAAGCAAGTTTTAGCTCAAAAATTAAGAGATCAACAAAGAAAAATGATCCAAGAAGAATTTGCAGATTTAGAAGATCCCGTTTTAACTGCAAGAGTCATAAGATTTGAAAGACAATCAGTAATAATGGGAGTTAGTTCTGGTATTGGTAGACCTGAAGTAGAAGCCGAACTTCCTAAAAGAGATCAATTACCAAATGATAATTATAGAGCTAATGCGACTTTCAAAGTATTCTTGAAAGAAGTTAGCGAAATAGCCAGAAAAGGACCACAACTTTTTGTAAGCAGAGCAAATGCTGGATTAGTTGTTTATTTATTTGAAAATGAAGTACCGGAAATTCAAGAAGGCACAGTAAAAATTGTTGCTGTTTCGAGAGAAGCGAATCCTCCCTCCAGGGCTGTTGGGCCAAGAACAAAAGTAGCTGTTGATAGCGTTGAACAAGAAGTTGACCCTGTAGGTGCGTGTATTGGAGCGAGAGGGGCAAGAATCCAACAAGTAGTCAATGAATTAAGAGGAGAAAAAATTGATGTTATTAAATGGTCATCTGACCCAATACAGTATATTTTAAACTCTTTAAGTCCAGCAAAAGTTGATCTTGTGAGACTTGTTGACCCAGAGGGTCAACACGCGCATGTACTAGTTCCTCCCGATCAATTAAGTCTTGCAATAGGTAGAGAAGGACAAAATGTAAGACTTGCGGCAAGATTAACTGGTTGGAAGATTGATGTTAAAAACTCACATGAATACGATCAGGAAGCAGAAGATGCTGCAGTCTCTGAATTAATCACTCAAAGGGAAGATGAAGAGAATCTCCAACGAGAAGCTGAGCTTAGATTAGAAGCAGAACAAGCTGAGCGTGCTGCGGAAGATGCAAGATTAAGAGAGCTTTATCCTCTTCCCGAAGATGAAGAAGAATATGGAGAGGAACAATACGAAGGAGAAGAATTCACAAATGATCCACTAGAGACTGTTCAAGATACTGAGATATCTGCCAAAGAGGAGAAAAAACGGTGATACAACAAATCCCTGTTTTGCGTGTATGCATTTCATGTAGAAAAACCTTTGACCGGAAAGATCTTTTAAAGATTACAAAAGATTATAAGTATGGCATCATGCTTCAAAAGGGAATGGGGAGATCAGCTTACATTTGCAAGTCAAAAAAATGCTACTCAGATTCCAAGATCAAAAAAAAGCTTCAAAAAGCTTTAAAAACATTTTTAGAACCTGAATTTGTTGAAATTTTTGAAAAAGAAATTACAAGCTACAATAACTATCCCCATTAAGGGAATATAATTAAATTAAATCCTCTTTAATTTCAAAAGAGTACAAATCAGATTAAATGACTATCAGCGATAAAATCAGAATTTACGAACTTTCCAGAGACTTAAATCTGGAAAATAAAGATGTACTAGATGCCGCTCAAAAACTTTCAATTTCAGTAAAAAGCCATAGCAGTTCTATTAGTGCAGAAGAGGCAAAAAAAATTAAAAATCTTATTAATAAAAAGAATTCAGATAAAAAAATACTCTCCATTAATAAATCTTCAATTAAAAAAGATAATTTCAAACAAAACAAAGAAGATAAATCTCCTTTTATTTCTCCTGAAAAAGGGAAACCTCTCGAAGATAATTCAAAGATAAAACCCTTATTGATAAAACCACTTAACAAGCCTGAGAGTGCAAAAAAAATTCCAAATCAACTTCAAAATCCCATTAAAACAAACATTATTAATAATTCACAATCTCGAGCAAATCGTACTAATACAAATATAAATAGTAAACCTTTACAGAAGGTAAACCAAGATAAAAAAACTTTCAAAAATAACACAACCCCACCTATCAAAAGTCCGGCAAAACCTCCTATTCAATTAATCGCAAAGCCAAAAAATATAAATAATAATTTTAAATCTAATGAATCTTCCCAGATCAACGCAAGTGCAGGGGATAAAAGACGACTATCAAACAACACTAATCAAAATGCGAACAAACCTAAAACAAAAAATTTTAATACTGGAATGAAAACCCCTGAGCTGGTAGGAGCTCCAATAAGAAGAGAAGATCCAAAAATAAATCCTAATAAACAAAATAGTAAGCAAAATAATGCTTTTAAGCAAACTGCCTCAAATAGACCTGGTTCTCCCAACAGACCTGGCATGCCCAATAATAATAGGCCTGGTTTTAGAAACAAACCTTCAGATCAAGGCAGACCTGGCTCATTTAATAGGCAAGGTAATCCCAATAGACCTGGTTCTCCCAACAGACCTGGCATGCCCAATAGGCCTGGTTCTAAATTCAATGGCCAAAATTCCTCAGGGATAAGGAAGCCAGTATCACCTAACGAACTTTTACAACTTCAAAAAAATAATAATTCTGGGAAGGACAACCTAGTTACAAAGAATAACGCAAAACAAACTATCGATGCACCTAATCAGAAGGCAAAAGCGCCTAATAGTCGTCCAAATACTACTCCAAGTTCCAAAAAACCTCCTCATAGAACATTTGCAAATAGTTCAAAGAAACCTGGCAAGGCAGACTGGGATGATAGCGCAAAACTTGAAGCATTAAGAAGTAAAAATCCTCAAAAACAAAGGCAGAAAGTTCATATTATTGGTGAAAATGATGATTCATTAACATCTGAAACCAGTGGATATTCAGGAGAGAAAATTTCAATTTTATCAGCAAGTCTGGCGCGTCCTAAGAAAGAAAAGTCTGAAGAAACTAAATCTCAAAAATCTATCAAACAATTTAAAAAGAAGAAAAAAGAGACTACTAGGCAAAGGCAGAAAAGAAGAGCCATGGAGTTAAAGGCTGCCAAAGAAGCTAAACAAGTTAGGCCTGAAATGATAATTGTACCGGAAGATAATTTAACAGTTCAAGAATTAGCTGACAAATTAAGTCTTGAAAGTTCTGAAATAATAAAATCTCTCTTTTTTAAAGGAATAACTGCAACAGTTACTCAATCACTCGACTTGGCAACTATTGAAACAGTAGCAGAAGAATTTGGGGTACCTGTTTTACAAGATGATATCCAAGAAGCTGCTGAAAAAACAGTAGATATGATTGAATCTGAAGATATTGATAATCTAATAAGAAGACCGCCTGTAATTACAGTGATGGGGCATGTAGATCATGGCAAAACAAGTCTTTTGGATTCCATCAGAGAATCAAGAGTAGCTTCGGGGGAAGCAGGGGGCATCACTCAACATATAGGGGCTTATCAAGTTGAATTTGAACATGAATCTCAAAAGAAAAAATTAACTTTTCTTGATACCCCTGGTCATGCAGCCTTTACTGCAATGAGAGCGAGGGGGACAAAGGTTACAGATGTAGCAGTTCTTGTAGTTGCTGCAGATGATGGTTGCAGACCTCAAACTCTAGAAGCTATCAGTCATGCAAGAGCTGCAAAAGTACCAATTGTTGTTGCAATAAATAAAATTGACAAAGAAGGTGCATCTCCAGACAGAGTAAAGCAAGAGCTATCAGAAAAAGATTTAATTGCTGAAGATTGGGGAGGAGATACAGTGATGGTTCCAGTAAGTGCTACCAAAAAACAAAACATTGATAAATTACTCGAAATGATTTTATTAGTTTCAGAGGTAGAAGATCTACAAGCTAACCCTGATAGATTTGCAAAAGGTACTGTAATTGAAGCCCACTTAGACAAAGCCAAAGGACCTGTGGCCACTTTGTTAGTACAAAATGGGACCTTGAAATCTGGAGATGTTTTAGCTGCAGGTCCAGTTATTGGAAAAATTAGAGCTATGGTTGATGAACATAGCAATAGAATCAAAAAAGCAGGACCATCATTCCCAGTGGAAGCGTTAGGATTCAGTGAAGTACCCACTGCAGGAGATGAATTCGAAGTCTACCCTGATGAGAAAACTGCTCGAGCCATTGTGGGAGATAGGGCAACTGATGCTAGGGCCACAAAATTAGCACAGCAAATGGCCTCTAAAAGAGTCAGCTTATCGTCCTTATCAAATCAAGCAAATGAGGGAGAACTAAAAGAGTTAAACTTAATTCTAAAAGCGGATGTTCAGGGAAGTGTTGAAGCGATATTAGGATCACTAGAACAATTACCAAAAAATGAAGTTCAAGTAAGAGTACTACTCTCTGCTCCTGGAGAAATAACTGAAACAGATATAGATCTGGCTGCTGCATCTGGGTCAGTAATTATTGGGTTTAATACCTCATTGGCTTCTGGTGCGAAGAGAGCAGCTGATGCTAATGATGTTGACATAAGAGAATATGAAGTAATCTATAAACTCTTAGAAGATATTCAGTTGGCCATGGAAGGTCTGTTGGAACCCGATCTTGTCGAAGAATCATTAGGTCAAGCTGAAGTTAGAGCAACTTTCGCAGTCGGTAAAGGAGCTATTGCTGGCTGTTATATACAAACTGGCAAATTACAAAGGAATTGTTCGCTGAGAGTTGTTAGATCAGATAAAGTGATATTTGAGGGTAATTTAGACTCTCTAAAAAGAGCTAAAGATGATGTAAAAGAAGTAAATACAGGATTTGAATGTGGAGTAGGCTGCGATAAATTCTCTTCATGGATTGAAGGAGATGTAATAGAAGCATTTAAATTTGTCACTAAAAAGAGGACCTTAGCAAAATAATTAAACATCTAGCTTATTAATCTTTATTTCTGTCAATAATTAATAAAGTAGGAAATATTAAACAAGCACCCAACTGTATAAGAAGGTTATTTTGCTGTAATTCAGTTCCGCTTGCAATTCTGGAAAGCATTATTAGAAGTCCTAAAAATGCAGAACCACTAAAAGCTATCCACAATATTCTTCTCAATCCTTTGAAAGGAGATTGGGATTCCTTTAACAATTTCTTTTTTAATTCAGGATCTATTTTTGACATAAATTATTAAGATTATAAGTTTAAGTATATTTTAAAAATTCAATATTTAAAATTTTCTGTATAGCTGCGAACAACAGATTAGAACTCTAAATTATCCTCTTAAATATTGCGCTAGCAAATCTATAGTACCAAATATATCTAGGTGGATAAATTGGTTATAACTTCTCAAAATATTCTGGATTTACATGATTTCTGATATGTGAATTGAATAAAATTTTCATGAGTATTTTCTCAAGATTTTTAATTTCTCCAAATTAGTAATAAAGTAGTTAGATTCTTATGAAAATAGATTCATTAAATTTCATGACATGAATTTTAATTTGAAGTTCGAAAAATTAAATAAAAGAAATTACCAAAGCGAACACTATGGGAAAATCTTAACTGTAAGACTGCCATGTAATCCAATATTTCCTATAGGGCCTATTTATCTAGTAGACCATATTCATAAATGCTTTCCAGGTATAGAGCAGCAATTCATTGATCTAGCAATAATTCCACCTAATAAAGTTTCCAAATATTTATCTAGAAAAATTGATCAATTTAGACCACATCTAATCATTTTTTCATGGAGAGATATACAAATTTATGCACCTGTTGATGGTAGAAGCGGAAATCCCCTACAAAACTCTTTTGAGGTTTTCTACTCAAAAAATATCCTTAAGAAAATTAGAGGTTCTTGGGGAGGTCTAAAATTAATTGCATCTCATTATGGAGAAATATATAGAAATACTTCTTTAGTCAAGATGGGACTAAAAAGAGCACAAAAATACAACAAAAATATAAAAGTAATTTTAGGAGGTGGAGCTGTAAGTGTTTTCTATGAACAATTGGGAAATCTTCTCCCAAAAGGAACTGTTATTTCAGTTGGAGAAGGAGAAAATCTAATAGAAAAAATCATTAGAGGAGATTCAATAGAGGACGAAAGATCTTATGTTGCAGGACAAAAACCGCGGGACAAATTAATACATGAACAACCTTCAGGCACTGTTAAAACTGCTTGCAACTATAAATATATTAAATCAATATGGCCTGAATTCGATTGGTATATAGAAGGTGGCGATTATTACGTAGGAGTACAAACAAAAAGAGGTTGTCCTCATAACTGTTGTTTCTGTGTTTACACAGTTGTGGAGGGGAAGCAGGTTCGCGTTAATCCTGTTAATGAAGTAATCAAAGAAATGAAGCAATTATATGACCTTGGAGTAAGGGGATTTTGGTTCACTGATGCACAGTTCATTCCAGCCAAAAAACATATTGAAGATGCAAAAACACTTTTGAAAGCAATTAAGGATCAAGGCTGGGACGATATTAATTGGGCTGCATACATAAGAGCAGATAATATTGATGCTGAGCTAGCTCAGCTTATGGTTGATACAGGTATGAGCTATTTTGAAATCGGTATCACTTCGGGATCTCAAGAACTCGTCAGAAAAATGAGATTAGCATATGACCTTAAAACTGTATTAAATAATTGCAGAATGCTTGTCAAATCAGGTTTCAAGAATCATGTTTCAGTCAATTATTCATTTAATGTTTTTGATGAAACACCAAGCACCATAAGACAAACAATCGCTTATCATAGAGAATTAGAAAATATTTTTGGAAAAGGTTTAGTTGATCCAGCTATATTCTTTATAGGTTTGCAACCTCACACTCTGCTTGAGAAGTACGCCTTAGAACATAAAATTTTGAAGCCAAATTATAATCCAATGAGCATGATGCCCTGGACAGCGAGAAAACTTCTTTGGAATCCAGGCTCATTGGGGAAAAAACTTGGTCAGGTTTGCTTAGAAGCTTTTGATAATCCAGAAGACGAATTTGGCAAAACAGTTATCGACATTCTTGAGAGAGAATATGGAAAGTCCTCCTTAAAAGAATCCTTAAAAGTCCGTCCTCTGTCAGAAAGGAAATTAGCTCATTCTAAATAATAAATTCAACCGTTATTAATCCTCTTTCTCAATTGAACTAGAAATTCCTTTAGATTTTAATGATTCTGAGTAAAATTCTGCTGGTTCTAAATCACAAACAATTACTAAACCCACACCTGTATTGTGTGCTTCAAGCATTATGGCAATAGCATCTTGTTCGCTTAATTGCGGCACAACTTCTCGCAGTGATATAGTGACATACTCCATAGAATTAACTGGGTCATTATGAAGTAAAACCTTATATTTTGGAGATTTATTTTTTAATTCAGCAGGTTTCTTTTCAATAACTGCTGAATTATTACTTACACTTTGTACTGACTTTATGGATAGCATTAAAATTTCTTAAATTCTAAGTTGTACTAATAATTATATATTAATTATTCTTTCCATTGCATCAAGGACGTTTGATCGTGAGTTAAATGCTGACAAGCGAAAATAACCCTCTCCTGCCAATCCAAATCCACTCCCAGGTGTTCCCACTACACTAACTTTTTGGAGAAGGAAATCAAAAAAGTCCCAAGATGTCATTTGATCTGGAACTTTAATCCAGATATAAGGAGCATTGTCCCCACCGTAAACTTTATATCCTGAAGTCTGAAGTTTATTTTTCATGATTTTTGCATTTTCCATATAAAAATCAATTAAATCTTTCACCTGTTTTTTTCCTTCAGGAGAATAAACAGCCTCTGCACCTTTCTGAACCACATAACTTACTCCATTGAACTTTGTAGATTGTCGCCTATTCCAAAGAGGCCATAACTCTATTTCCTGATTTGTTGAGCTCAAACCTTTGAGATCCTTGGGTATTACTGTAAAAGCACATCTAACTCCAGTGAATCCTGCATTCTTTGAAAAAGATCTAAATTCAATAGCACAATCCTTTGCTCCCTCAATCTCATATATTGAATGTGGAATATCATTATCTTGGATAAATGCTTCATAAGCTGCATCAAAAAGTATCAGAGATTTATTTTGGAGGGCATAGTCAACCCACTTTTTCAATTCTTTTTTTGTGATAGTTGCTCCAGTCGGATTATTTGGAAAACAAAGATATAAAATATCAACTTTTTTTTCAGGTAGTTTTGGCAAAAAGTTGTTCCCCTCGTTTATTGCTAGATATGTTAATCCTTGATAAGTACCATTTTCGAGAGATTCTCCAGTTCTGCCTGTCATGACGTTACTATCTACATAAACAGGATAAACAGGATCTGTTACAGCAATTGAATTATCTTTGCCCAGAATATCTAAAATATTGCTGCTATCGCATTTAGAACCGTCTGAAACGAAGATTTCTTCAGGTGAAATTTGACAGCCTCGAGAAATAAAATCATGCTCAGATATTTTTTCTCTGAGCCAAGAATAACCTTGTTCTGGACCATAACCTTTGAAACCGTTTATTGTTCCCATTTCACCTAAAGCTTTACCCATAGCTTCTATGCATGCTTTAGGTAATGGTTCTGTAACATCTCCTATGCCAAGTTTAATAATTTCAGCGCTCTTATTTGATTGAGAATATATTTTTACCCTTTTGGCAATTTCAGGGAATAAATAGCCTGCTTTGAGTTTTAAATAATTTTCGTTTACTTGAACCACTTTAGATAAAAAATTTCACCAATATTAGAATAATGTATCAACGTGCTTTAATGCTGATTAGATGTTAATATTATTCTAGTTATGGTTAATTTAAGAGATAATCATAACTGTGAATTCATTTTCAATTAGTTTGAAAATCGTTTAAATCTTTGTAAATAGCAGAATTCAATCACTATTAACTTTATTAATTTTAAAAAGTAAACAATAATAGCTAAAAAAAATTGCTTTATTAAAAGATAAAATCTCATTCTTTAATCTAGACGATTTTCAAAATCCAAATCATTCAGAATCAATTATATGTCTCAGCAAATTATCATCGCTGAGCAGGCTCGAATAGCAGCACTACTCACAGATGATCGAGTTGATGAATTAATCGTCGCACAAGGTCAATATCAAATTGGCGATATTTTTTTAGGAACAGTTGAAAATGTTCTTCCTGGCATTGATGCCGCTTTTATAAATATTGGAGAAAGTGAGAAAAATGGATTCATCCATGTTTCAGATTTAGGTCCACTAAGACTTAAAAAAGGGGCATTTGGAATCACTGAATTACTA
Organism: Prochlorococcus sp. AG-347-O22; assembly: GCA_003278845.1. Taxonomy (GTDB): domain Bacteria; phylum Cyanobacteriota; class Cyanobacteriia; order PCC-6307; family Cyanobiaceae; genus Prochlorococcus_A. The sequence continues at coordinate 9,721 of QCCX01000018.1, read as the reverse complement.
GAACCAAAACAAAAAGTTCTAGTACAGGTAATAAAGGAACCGACAGGATCTAAAGGTCCCAGACTAACGGGAAGTATTTCAATACCAGGAAAATACTTGATATTACAGCCATATGGCCAAGGAGTAAATATTTCAAGAAAAATCAATACAGAAACAGAACGAAGCCGTTTGAAAGCTCTTGGGGTTTTAATAAAACCACCCAGCACAGGATTGTTATTTAGAACAGAGGCTGAAAAGATAAAAGAAGAACTTCTAATTGAAGATTTAGAACAATTAATTCAACAATGGGAAAATGTACTAAAAGTTTCTGAGACTTCCAATCCGCCAAATTTAGTAAAAAGAGATGATGATTTCTCTCTTAAGATCTTGAGAGATCATATTAAAGAATCAACTAAAAGCATAATTATTGATAGTAAATTTTCAGTTGCAAGGGCAAAAGATTTTTTAATAAATTATGAATCTGATATTAATATTGAATTTCACGATAATAGTTTAAACCAACATATTTTCGAAAAGTACGAAATAAAGAAAACAATTCAAAAAGCCCTTCAACCAAGAGTAGATCTTCCTTCGGGTGGTTATATCATTATCGAACCTACTGAAGCTTTAACAGTAATCGATGTTAACTCTGGATCATTTACGAGATCCGCAAACTCAAGACAAACCGTTTTGTGGACTAACTGCGAAGCAGCAGTTGAAATCTCTAGGCAAATGAAATTAAGAAATATTGGTGGAGTTATAGTAATAGATTTTATCGATATGGAATCTAGAAGAGACCAATTTCAGTTACTTGAGCATTTTACCTCAGCAATAAAAGATGATTCTGCTAGGCCTCAAATAGCTCAGCTTACTGAATTAGGCTTAGTAGAGTTAACCAGAAAAAGACAAGGTCAAAATATATATGAATTGTTCGGTAAAAAATGTTCTACATGCGATGGAACCGGACATGTAGAAAATATATTAAATCACGAAATTTCTAACTTAAAAATAAAAAATGTTGAAAATAAATCTAATCAACCAAACAATCTAAAATCTTTAGATACAGATACTTCTCAATCAACTGATGAGCAGGAAAAAATAATTGACAAGGAATTAATTAACTCTAAAGACCTAAGTAAAGACAATTCTTCTAATAAAAAAGAAAAAGAAAATGATAATTTGAACCAATCAAATTCAAAAGAAAAAAATATGATAACAGTTGATCTTACAAATGAAGAAAAAATTGTTTTCAGTCAATTAGGTATTAATCCACTTATAAAGTTGGGTAAAGAATATCTCACCAGCAATAATTTTGTGCGTTTAAAAGAGAGTAATAAAGAAACGGAGAAACCCTTAGACAATAAAAAAACAAAAACAAAACAAATTAAAAAAATCTCAAAATCCGGAGAAGAAAATATTCAAATTAAAATTGAAGCAAATACAAATTCCCAAGATAAATCATCAAATAAAACTAATGAAAATAATGAAGTTGTATTTACAGATAAAAAAGATGACATTGAACTTATAGATGAGCTAAACAATGCAAGAAAAAAAAGAAGAAGATCTTCAGCAAGCATTGAATAAAGTATTCGAAGTTGGAATAGATGAAGTTGGAAGGGGAGCAATTTTTGGTCCAGTTTTTGCAGCAGCCGTAGTATTAACTGAAAAAAATAAATTTATCTTAAAACAATTTGGAGTAACAGATAGTAAAAAACTAACTCCCAAAAAAAGAAAATTACTTTTACCAAAAATTTTATTACTCTCTTCAGATTATGGAATTGGTCAATCTTCGGCTAGAGAAATAGATAAGTTAGGTATCAGGGTTGCGACAGAACTTTCAATGATAAGAGCTTTAAAAAAATTAAAAGAAAAGCCATCTGAATTAATAATTGATGGTCCCTTATTATTAAGGCCATGGGACGGAATTCAGAGAAACATAGTATCTGGAGACTCAAAGTTTATCTCGATAGCTTCAGCAAGCATAATTGCAAAAGTTTCTCGCGACAGTCTAATGGAGAGGTTAGAAAAAAAATACTCGGGATACTTGATATTTAAAAATAAAGGTTATGGAACCAGAGAGCACCTTTCATTAATAAAAAAAAATGGAATAACTAAACTTCATAGGAAAAGTTTTTTAAAGAAATCAAATCTTATTTAATTCACACCAATCTAAAAAATCTTTTACGAGTTGCTGTTGAACCCTTGACTTTATACCTAACAGAATCCCATTTAATACTGAATGACCAGTAGATTCCAAAATTTTCTTTGGCACCAGCTTTAGTAGAGGGGGTTGGCTTACAGATACTCCAAGAAGCGCCTCTCCCTCTAAACCAAAATTAGTTGCTTCCAAATTCGCTTTCAAAATAAGATTAAAATCATCTATTATCCCCAAACCATCCAATGTACTTTCAAGGGCACTCATTTTTAAAATTCCATCTTTATTTTCTACCGCAATTGAGACAACAGGGTTAATATCTAATTGGAAAACCTTAAAACTTGTTACTGTATACTTATATCTACCTACTCCTTCTGGTACTAATTTTTTGGAGTCAAGCATTGCTCCAACAACTCTTTCTTCTTCCAAAAGATATTTAGAAAGATACTCTTTATTACGTGTTACAGAAAGTCTAAGTTTCTGTTTAGCATCAAAAGACAATAGCATTTTCTATATTCCTCCAATGCTTACTTGATCTCTTTTTTTTTTACAATTAATCATGCGCAAACAAGTTGCATATTTAGGTCCTAAAGGAACATATGCAGAAAAAGCAGCCCATATATTATCAAAGCTTGCCAATTTTCAGACACCTATATTTGTACCATGTAATGGGTTACATTCGGTCATTAAATCAATAGCGTACAACAATTGTGATGCTGCTGTAGTCCCTATAGAAAATTCTGTAGAAGGGGGAGTTACAGCTACTCTTGATGCCCTTTGGAAATTTCCTGAAATTTTTATAAATAAAGCAATTGTTTTACCAATCAAACATGCATTAATCAGTAATGGAGAACTTTCAAACATTTCAGAAGTATTATCTCATCCTCAAGCATTAGCCCAATGTTCAGAATGGTTATCTGAGAATCTTCCAAATGCAATTCCTCTCCCAACAAATTCAACATCGGAAGCTGTCAATATGGTCAAGGGGAGTAAATTCAGAGCTGCCATCGGTTCAAAATCATTAATTCAAATCGAAGGACTTAAAGAATTAGCCTTTCCTATTAATGATGTTCCAGGTAATTGCACTAGATTTGTTCTATTAAGCAGAGAATCAAATTCTAACTTAGCTAATATTGCGAGTTTTGCGTTCTCATTAATTTCAAATAAACCTGGTGCTTTGCTTAAAGCTATAAATTATATTGCAGATTTTGGATTTAATATGAGTAAAATTGAATCTAGGCCTTCAAAAAGAGAATTAGGCGAATATATAATTTATATTGATTTAGAAATAAATAATCAAAATAACATTAAAAATTTCCTTGAATTAAAAAATAAGCTAAATCCACTTTGCAAGAATTTGGTAGATTTTGGAAATTATTTTTCTGAAAATGTTGAACTAGATTAATTTATCCTCTACATTTATAAACTCCAAACTCCATTAAACCTTTTTTAAATGCCCAATTCATGAGAAGTATTGTTGGAATCTCTCTAATCGACTTCACGATCGCAAATGGGCCAAGTGACAAAATCACGAAGGGTCTACGAATTCCTTCAATAATAGAGTCATACCATGAAGGATTTGTATAGGAATTCCAATTTTCAGAAATAACATTTCCTGAACTATTTTCGTTATCTCTAAGAATGTTACTGAATTTGTTAATGCTAATAAAATTAGGATGTACCCATTGTTCAAGTAATTGTTTAAGAACTATCTTTTCAAAAAATGATGGAGGGTATGTCTCGAGGTCTCTTGAGTTCCAATCAGCCAATGCCAAATAACCCCCAGGTCTAAGAGTTCTCAGCATTTCGTCTGCAAACTTAGTTTTATCGTTCATGTGTGCACCAGCCTCAACACTCCAGACGGCATCAAATGATCCATCTTCAAATTTCAAATCCAAAGCATCCATAACTTGGAAATTGCAACTTAGCCCATAAGGAGTAAGTTCTCTTGCTCTTTTAACTTGCGCCGGACTAATTGTGATGCCAGTAACATTAAACCCATAATATTCTGCAAGAATTCTAGAGCTTCCCCCTATTCCACAACCTACATCGAGTATTCTGGATCCATGGGGCAATTGATCTAAACCACTCCATTTGACTAATTCATGAACAAAATTAACCTTAGCCTTTCTAAAATCAATATTCCCCCTTTCAGAGGGATAAAAACCCAAATGTATATGTTCTCCCCATAATCTCTCAAGTAATTTATCCTGCGTCCAAGCATCATATGCAGATGCGACTGTACCGGAAGAAATATATTTTCTTGCATTATTTCTCCATACAATAGCAAGAACTAGAAAAAATAAAACTAGTAAAAAAAAAGGGAATAATAATTCAAACATTTAATTTTCTTTTATATCAGGAAAACTCTCTTTCAGTGCTGTTCTTGCTGCCAGTTGTTTTCTTGTATGATCAAGCATTTCAAATTCTCTTTGCAAACGGGTAAAAGTATTTCTTTCCTCAAGAAGTCTTTGTTGTTCTTCTGAAACAGGTCCGCCTAAATGAGCTCCTATCCAAAATGATAAATCCACTGGGTTGTCAGGTAATTTATCAGGTAGATTTTTCTTAGTATTAGTCAATTTACTCGTTAAATTAATAACATCACTGAGTGCTTCTTTTACTGAATCTTTTAGAGAATCTAATTTTTGAAAGTCATCAATATTCTCATCACTAATCCAACTAACCATCGCTGAACAAAATGGTGTCGAACGGGTAATTTCTAGGACTTGAAATCTTTGTTGACCAAGAGTGATAATATTACTTCTCCCATCCTCTGCAGTTTGATGTTTTATAATTTGTGCGCTACATCCAACGTTAGCCATACTTTTAGTAGTTGAATCCCACTTAACAACTCCAAACATAGAATCACTTTCAAGAACAGATTGGAGCATGATCCTATATCGCGATTCAAAAATATGAAGAGGTAAAACTTCTTGAGGGAAAAGGACTACTTCTGGTAAAGGAAATAAAGGTAATTCTCTTACTGAGAGTTCTCCCATTTAAACCTCATTTCAATACATTTATATTAATAAATTTAGGACGGTTTCGGGATTTATTAAAGTTTAACTTCTATATCTACACCACTAGGGAGATCTAGTTTCATTAAAGCATCAATAGTTTTTGCAGAAGGACTATAAATATCTATTATTCTTCGATGTGTTCTTGTTTCGAAATGCTCTCTAGAATCTTTATCAACATGAGGAGATCTTAGGACACAATAAATCTTCCTTTTTGTAGGTAAAGGTATTGGGCCTATTGCTGAGGCAGAAGTTGTATCAGCAGTTTGGATTATTTTGTCACAAGATAAATCAAGCATTCTTCTATCAAATGCTTTGAGCCTAATCCTTATTTTTTGTTGTGCAATTGATGCAGTCATAGTTTCAAATAATTTATATAGAGGGTCATTAATTAAAATGACCCTTATCCATAAATTTATATTAGATGATTGAGGTTAAATTTTTAAAATTCAAATGTATTATTTGAGTATTTTAGAAACAACTCCAGCACCAATAGTACGTCCACCTTCACGGATGGCGAATCGCATGCCTTGTTCAATAGCTACTGGACAAATTAATTCTCCAGTCATTTTAATTCTGTCTCCTGGCATAACCATTTCAACATTAGAGCCATCATCTGAGGTAAATGCAGTTATTTGACCTGTCACATCAGTTGTTCTGATATAGAACTGGGGTCTATATCCTGCAAAGAAAGGAGTATGTCTTCCCCCCTCTTCTTTTTTGAGAACATAAACTTCTCCTTCAAACTGAGTATGAGGGGTAATAGATCCTTTCTTCACAAGAACCATTCCTCTCTCAATATCTTCCTTCTGGACACCGCGTAAGAGTAAACCAACATTGTCGCCAGCCATACCTTCGTCAAGAAGTTTTCGGAACATTTCAACTCCAGTGACAGTTGTTAATCTTGTATCTCTTATTCCAACTATTTCTACTTCTTCTCCAACCTTAACTTTACCTCTCTCAATTCTTCCAGTAGCAACAGTACCTCTACCAGTAATCGAGAAAACGTCTTCAACTGCCATCAAGAATGGTTTATCAACTTCTCTTTCTGGTTCGGGAATGCTAGCATCCACTGCTTTCATTAATTCTTCAATCTTTGATTCCCAGTTAGAATCTCCTTCGAGAGCTTTTAAACCTGAAACTTGAACTATAGGAATGTCATCTCCGGGAAAGTCATAACTATCTAAGAGTTCCCTAATTTCCATTTCAACAAGTTCAATAATCTCTTCATCGTCTACCATATCGCACTTATTGAGGGCAACTACAAGAGCAGGTACTCCAACCTGTTTAGCCAAAAGAATATGCTCTTTTGTTTGAGCCATAGGACCATCTGTAGCTGCGCAAACTAGAATAGCTCCGTCCATTTGAGCGGCGCCTGTGATCATGTTTTTCACATAATCAGCATGGCCTGGGCAATCAACATGAGCATAATGCCTGCCTTCAGTTTCATATTCAACATGGGCAGTATTAATGGTAATGCCACGCTCTCTTTCTTCGGGAGCACCATCAATGTCTCCATAGTCTTGAGCTTGAGCTTGACCTTTTTTAGCTAATACATTTGTAATAGCAGCAGTTAGTGTTGTTTTTCCATGATCAACATGGCCAATAGTACCTATGTTGACATGTGGTTTGTTCCTTTCGAACTTCTCGCGAGCCATTTTGAATTAAAGAATCGAGGGTTTAAGAGTGTTTTAGTTTAGAGATCAGGAGTTGCCCTGATTCTTGGAAATGATAGCTTCAGCAACATTACGAGGAACTTCCTCATAATTTGCGAACTCCATTGAAAATATACCCCGACCTTGAGTCATTGATCGGAGTTGAGTGGCATAACCGAACATTTCGGCTAAGGGCACTTTGGCCTGTACCTTAGACAATCCATCATCAACAGATTGTCCTTCTACTTGACCTCTTCTAGAAGAGAGATCACCAATTACAGATCCAAGAAAGTCGTCAGGACTTTCGACCTCAACTTTCATCATAGGCTCTAGAAGGACAGGATTGCATTTTTTAACCCCGTCTTTAAAAGCCATAGAACCTGCAATTTTGAAGGCCATTTCAGATGAGTCTACATCGTGGAATGAACCATCGACTAGTGTTACTTTTACATCAATGAGTGGATAACCGGCAAGAACACCAGATTCACAGGTTTCTTTCATACCATTAGATGCAGGACCAATATACTCTTTTGGTACAGCTCCGCCAACAATTTTGTTTACAAATTCAAAACCTTTACCAACTTCAGCAGGTTCCATTTCAATAATTACATGACCATATTGACCTTTTCCTCCAGTTTGTCTTGCATATTTACCTTCACCTTTAGAACTAGACCTAATGGTCTCTCTATATGAAACCTGGGGAGCTCCTATATTTGCTTCGACCTTAAATTCCCTTAACATTCTGTCAACAAGGATTTCTAAGTGCAACTCACCCATACCCGCAATAACAGTTTGATTTGTCTCAGCATCTGTACTTACCCTAAAGGTTGGATCCTCTTCAGACAAAGCAGTTAAAGCTTTTGATAATTTTTCCATATCGCCTTTAGTTTTTGGCTCAACAGCCACCGATATAACTGGTTCTGGGATAAACAATGTCTCCAAAACTATCGGATCATCTGTGTTACATAGAGTGTCACCAGTTGTTGTGTTCTTAAGACCTAATACAGCTCCTAAATCGCCAGCCCTCAATTCATCAACCTCCTCTCTTTCATCAGCCTTAAGAATCACTAATCTAGAAATTCTCTCTTTAGCATCCTTAGTAGAATTCATTACATAACTGCCCTTTGAAAGAACACCTGAATACATTCTTACAAAAGTTAATTTCCCATAGGGATCTGACATCACTTTGAAAGCTAATGCACTGAAAGGAGCATTATCATCTGAAGGTCTAACATCTTCTTTGCCACTTGGTAGAACACCTTGTATAGGTTTTACATCAACTGGAGCTGGCAAATAATCAACTACAGCGTCTAATACAAGTTGGACTCCTTTATTCTTAAAAGCTGAACCGCATAATACTGGGACCAATCCATGTTTTAAAACTCCTTCCCTAATTCCTTTTTTAAGTTGTTCTTCAGATAGTTCTCCTGTTTCAAGGAATATTTCTATTAACTCTTCATCATTTTCTGCGACACTCTCCATCAACTTATTTCTCCAATCAGCAGCTTGATCCTTCATTTCAGATGGGATTGGCGCTTCTTCGATATCAGTGCCTAAGTCATTTTTGTAAAGATATGCTTTGTTTGCTACTAAATCAATAATGCCTGTGAGATCTCCTTCAGCTCCAATAGGTAGTTGAATTGGAAGTGCATTTGCCTTTAATCTATCTTTAATTTGTTTATTAACTTTTAGAAAATCTGCACCAGTCCTGTCCATTTTATTGACAAAAACCATTCTTGGGACAGAGTATCTATCTGCTTGACGCCAAACCGTTTCAGATTGAGGCTGAACTCCACCAACTGCGCAAAATACAGCTATAACTCCGTCTAAGACTCGCATTGATCTTTCCACTTCAATGGTAAAGTCAACGTGACCAGGAGTATCAATAATATTAATTCTGTGATCTTGCCAACTAGTAGATATTGCAGCAGCAGTAATAGTTATTCCTCTTTCTCTTTCTTGAGCCATCCAATCTGTTACGGCGGCACCATCATGAACTTCTCCTATCTTGTGAACAACTCCTGAATAAAACAAAATTCTTTCAGTAGTTGTAGTCTTCCCTGCATCAATATGAGCGGCTATACCTATGTTTCTTACTCGTTCTAGGGGAAAGTCGCGTGCCAATTTTAAAGCTCCAAATAAAATAATTTTTGAAAAATATAGTTTACCCTAAAAGCAAACTTTAATAATAATAAACTACTTAAGTACCTTTTTGATGAAATTAATATCTGTAATGTGCAAAAGCTTTGTTAGCTTCAGCCATTTTATGAGTGTCTTCTCTTTTTTTAACAGCACTACCTGTTTCATTTGCTGCATCCATCAACTCACTAGCAAGTTTTTGGGACATACTTTTTCCACTCCTTGCACGTGAGAATGTGACAAGCCATCTTAACGCCATAGCTGTACCCCTCTCTTGGCGTACTTCCATAGGTACTTGGTATGTTGCACCCCCAACTCTTCTAGCTCGGACCTCAACAAGAGGAGTAGCATTTTTTACAGCTGTTTCAAATAATTCGACTGCATTCCCACCCGTTCTCTCGCTGATTAAAGAAAAAGCATCAGAAAGTATTCTTTGAGCTGTTGATTTTTTACCATGTTTCATCAATCGAGAAATCATCATTGAAGCAAGACGACTATTAAATTGAGGATCTGGAAGAACTGGTCTTTTTACTGCTGCATTACGACGTGACATGTTTTTAAAAAATGATGTTTTACAAATTAATCTTTTGGAGCTTTTGCTCCATACTTAGATCTGGATTGACGTCTATCTTTGACTCCAGCGGTATCTAAAGTTCCCCTTATTATATGATATCTAACTCCTGGCAAATCCTTAACTCTTCCACCCCTGAGTAACACTACAGAGTGTTCTTGTAAATTATGTCCAATACCAGGTATGTAAGCCGTTACTTCAAAAC
>QCCX01000017.1 GCA_003278845.1 Prochlorococcus sp. AG-347-O22 | reverse complement strand
TAAATCTAGGACCATAATGATCACCGCCTCTTGCGTCTGGTGAAGTAGCTGCAAAAAGCTGAGGTAAAGCACCCATCTCAGCAGTTTGGAAAATAGGGCTAAATAATTCCAATGAGAATGTTTCTAATGGACCAGGGTTAGGTTTTTGAGCAGTAAAGAGATTTGTTTTTGCAATTCCCGGGTGAGCAGCTAAAGAAAATATATTTTTGTGCTTTAAGTTCTCATTTATTTCTAAAGCGAACATTACATTTGCCAATTTGCTATTGGAGTAAGATTCCCATTTGTTGTAATAGTTCTCGGCTTTCAGATTTTTCCAACCAACTTTGCCAAAAAATTGTGCTCCGGAAGTCACCGTCACTATTCTAGATTCTTCTTTTTTTTCAATAATTGGAAGTAGCTTTAGAGTCAAAAGCATGTGAGCTAGATGATTAACTGCAAATTGTATTTCATATCCCTGGGCACTAAGAGTTTTAGGCGGATGCATAATGCCTGCATTATTGATTAGTAAATCCAAATTTTCAAAATTATCAAAAATTTTGGACTGAACTTCAACAATATTTTTTAAATCTGACAAATCTAATTCTAAAGGTGTAAATAATCCTTCAGGATTAAGACCTTTAAGTTTTTTGATAGTTTGATTAGCTTTTTCAAGTGATCTACAAGCTATAACAACATGAGCATTTTTTTCTGCTAAGGCCTTTGCAGTGTAGTATCCAAGACCACTATTTGCACCAGTAATTAGCGCTGTTTTGCCAGTAAGGTTTGGAATATTAGATGTTTCCCAGTTAGAAATTTTAGGTCTTGAAATAGTGGCAGTCATTTAGTAATCCTGCAAATTGCTTTGGAATTTAACCAAAATTTATTATTTTCACTTTAAATAGTGGAAGTCATTATCGTGAGCTCTTATTGAAGGTACCATTTAAAATTATTTTTCAATTGCATATTGCCATTCGTTATTTTGAGATAAATTTTTCTCTCTAAGTAACTGTAATTTCCTACTATTTATTTTTATAACTATCCCATTAGTTGGATATTTCGCAAATATTTTTTTCTCTAACCAATTTTTTTTATATATTTGGATTTCGCTTGTATGATTTGTGAAGTAACTTTCAGGGGTGCTGAAGCCACATTTTTTAAGATAGTTAAGGGTTTCGTATTGATTAAGTCTTCCATTAAGTATTTGGAAACAGCAAAAGCGGAGACTTTCTCCAATCCCTTTCTTATCATTGAGGTATTTTCTTGTAATTCTTTGGGAAATGCCGGCAACTTGGTTTGTAGCGTATAGTTCACCTCTAATTTGAAAATCTCGTTTGATAGGAATACTATCGGGGACATTTTTAATTTGTTTAATTTTGCTTGAGACATCAAATCCTTTTTTTGTAATAGCTTTATTAAACTTGCCATCTACATATCTAATTGCAATAGCACAGCCATCAATTTTTGGTTGAATGCTTAATCTTGTTTTTGCTAATAAACTTTCCAAAAATTCTTTATAGTTTTCTTTGGCTAATTTTGGCAAAAGTTTATTATTTTTTTGATTAAAGTAGTCAGGCTCTGGATCAATAGGAATAAAGAGCTTTTCAAGTTGCTTAAATGCATCATCCGAAATTATGCCTTCACCTATTCTGTATTCTTCATCAAGATACTTAACATCTCTCACTAATAAATTATTCATAATAATTTTGCTAAATATTTAAAATTCTTTTAGAAAAAATCATTTAAATAAAGATTTGAAAATTAAAATTAGATCTAAAAAGTAATTGACCACTAAATATCCTCCTACGCAGAGAGCGATTTAAGAGTATAAAATGTACTTATAAGGCGATTAAATTAAATACTTCAATCAAACATATTTACTTAAAAGTGAAATAGAAAATTTTAAGGATTAATTTAAAAGCAAATTTTTGAAATTTCTATCAATACAAAAAAAAATTTTTTAGAGTTACTAGAAAATGTCATTTTTATTAAAAGCTCAAAATACATGGGAAAATTTTGCGAAATACAAACTCAATGATTATGCAAAATTAAGAAATTTTGATTTTGGGCCAAATAACGAAAGTTCAGTTTCAAGATTATCGCCTTTTATTACTCACAGAATACTATCGGAATATGATCTGATCCATGATATTAAAAGTAAGTACAAAATCAAAAATTCAACTAAATTTGTTGAAGAAATATTTTGGAGAGTTTACTGGAAAGGGTGGATGGAAAATAGACCTAAAGTTTGGAGAAATTTTATTTCAGAAAACAATTTCGATTTTGATTATGAGCTATATGAAAGTGCAATTAATGGCAATACAGAATTAAATTTTTTTAATTCTTGGGTCCATGAATTAAAGCAGTACAACTATTTGCATAACCATACAAGAATGTGGTTTGCAAGTACTTGGATATTTAATTTAGGCCTCCCATGGCAATTGGGAGCAAAGTTTTTCTTTAAATATCTTTTTGATGGAGATGCTTCATCTAATCTCCTAAGCTGGAGATGGGTAGGAGGATTGCAAACGAAGGGAAAACAATATCTTTTTTCATCATCAAACCTCAGAAAGTTTTCTAATAATAGATTTAATGTAGAAAAAATAAGTAATCAACAAATTTTTCTTGAAGAATCTATTCAAATACCATTTGAAGATGAGATTTATAAAAATGATATGGATCCTAAATCAGATATTCTTATTATGTTTGAAAATGATCTGCACCTTGCAACCCTTAAAAATTTACTTCCAAGTTATAAAAAAGTATTTATTATCCTTTTAAAAAATGAACAGAGACAAATTAAATTGTCTGAATCTGTTTTGAAATTTAAACAAGATTTGGTCTCTGAATTTGTAGAGCAATTTGATAATGTTGAACAGATTGATCCTTATTCACTGGAAAATACTTTTAAAAATACCAACGAAATAGACATTATTTACCCTGGAGTGGGTGAAAATTATGATTTCATAACTGAGTTTAAAAATTCATACCATAAAAAAATTTTTAATCTTGTGAGGGATGAGGATTTATTTGCTTGGAAATTCGCTAAAAGAGGGTTTTTTAAATTTAAAGAAAATATTCCAAAAATAAATCAGAGAGTATTAGAAAATTTTTCAAAAAATAATTTTTAATTTAGTTGAATCCCTAATCAGAAAAGAATTCATAAGAGCACTAAGTATAAATACTTAATTAGGCGCGACTTTTGCTCTTTAATCCACGATGGATACTGTGACTAGTTATTTTTACTTAAGGATAATTTTTTTATAGTGCTTTCAACAATTCTTACCAAGTCGTTTAGCAAAGATACTGCTTTATTAATTCTTAGAGTTATAACTGGAACTGTCCTTATTCATCACGGTTATGAGAAATTAGCAAATATAGAAAATTTCGCCGATGCTTTTGTAAGACCATTGCATCTCCCATTTCCAATATTTTTATCATACATAGCAGCATTCTCAGAAATAGGTGGCAGTTGGTTGCTAATTATCGGCTTAGCCACAAGATTTGGAGCTTTGGCAATTGTTGGAACAATTTCTGTAGCTATATATCATGCACTTGTTACTTCAGGATTTAATATTTTCTTACTAGAACTTTTACTTTTATACTTCGCTTCAGCAACTTCAATTGCACTAACAGGTCCAGGTAATTTCTCCTTAGATGAAGTCATTATCAGAATTTTGAAATCAGAAGATGAGGAGGAAATTATACCTTCAACAAAATCAAAACCTTCCAAGCAAGTAGAACTCAAAGAAGAAACAAGTAAAGGTGGCTTATTTCAATTTTTGCAAGCGAACATACTCTCAGATACTTCAAGCTAACTTTTTAGGATAAAGGTTATTGATTAGCTCTAACCTTTTTCGATAACTGTTTCTTTTCTCAAGTTTTATCTTAATTGTTGCTTCAGAAAGACTTATAAATAGCCCTATAGCTGTCACCCAAGATAAAAAAATAAAAGGGTTTTCTGGAATTTCTGAGAAATTCATATGAATAATACTTCTTTTTTAAAACTGACTGATCACTATAAGTTTTTCAACCTAAATATACAATTTAGAAATATTTAAGGATTAATTTCAACTTTTTCCCATTTCTTAATCTTTTCCCAAAGAAATCGTTTATGAACAGGTTTTTCTAATTTAAGAAGATCTACTGAATCGATTTCAAAATTTAGAACTACAAAATTTTTTGACTTGGGTAGATTGGATAATTTTTCATAATTAGATTGGACTTTTGGGTTTATTTTCTCTCCAGGAGATCCCCAAAACCAAGAAGATTTTGATTTTTCTGATAATAAATCCCAATAATTTTTGTTATCACTTAATTCATGTATTTTTCCTTTGAATCTATATTGTGATTTGGTTTTCAAAAATAACCATAATATTTCTGCATTAGGGTTAGATTTTAAATGCCCAATTTTTTCACTTCTTCTATCTGTAAAAATAATCATTGAACTATCTTTATACCATCCTCTGAAAACAACTGTTCTTAATCTTGGTTCATTTTCTTCGCTGACTGTTGCAAGCTGTATCCATCTATTAGAGGGTGATTTGCCCTCTTTTTTTCTAGAAGATTTTAAATCTTGCCTCCAACTGGGTAAGTTGTTATCAGGCATTTAATTTAGGCAATATAAGACCACTTTTCTTTTTGTATTCTTCGAATGAATCATATTTTGAGAGCGATTTATCTTTTTTTATCATTCTTGGTAGAAAAACTATAAAGAAAAATATTGCAAGAATTACTAATGGTATGAAACTCATTGAAAGTATGGCGAATGATAGATAAATTAGTATTTCTCCTAGATAATTTGTATTCCTTATATTTTTGAAAAATCCTTCTTTAATTAAATCTTTTTTTAATTTAAGAGAAAAATATTTTTGGGCATCACTAGCAAAGTGTAGAAACACACCAATTATATTTATAGATACAGAAGCAGCTATTACGATATTTGGAACAGATTTCTGAGATGAGATAAGAATGTAGGGAGCTACCCAGTAACTTCCAAGGAAAATAAAACCAGTAACTGAAGTTAAAAAATTGATTTTTTCTTTAAAATAAGGATCTGGGAATATCTTTTCTTTTAGAAGCCAAAGTAATCCATAAGTGCCATGCAGAGCTAAATAAACGTAGGGAGCGATCGTAAAATTATCAAAAAAAATCATAAGACCCAACACTACTAATGCAGTGAGCCCCTTATGTAGATTAATTATTTGATTAAGTTTCATTTTTTTTAATAATCTAAAAAATGAAATTATTTTCTGTGGATATAACCTAGGTCGTCAAAAGTTTTAATGGGCGATACTGGATTCGAACCAGTGGCCACTACCGTGTCGAGGTAGTGCTCTACCACTGAGCTAATCGCCCCGATTGAGGAATTTTTAATCCCCCCCTATAAGAAAATAGCAGGTTGCGTTTCATTTTCTAAGTAATTTAACTTTCCATCGCTCTCTTTTGGTTATTTCTAAATTTAGAATTTCGATAAATCCTTTATTTTCAAGTTCTAGTTTGTCGCCAATTTTTAGATTAATTGTTGGCTTATTAACTTTGCTTCCATTTAATCTGAGCATTCCATTTTCTATCCTTTCAATGATTTTGGTTCGTGATACCCTAAATCCAGCTGATGCTATAGCATCTAATCTTGTTGAAGCTTCTACTGTATTGACAAGTTTTTTTGATCTTCCAGAAGGTATTTGTAATTCATCTATACCTACTACATTAACTTTTACTTTTACGTCTCTTAAATAAAAAATCTTTTCATCTAGATGCATAATATCTGAATTATCAATTATCCCTTGTGCCCCCCTATCGCCAATAGTCCATATATCTCCAACTTTTATTTGATTAACCCCATTTTCAATTAAGAGGGATCTAAAGTCGTCTTGTGTAGCATTATCAAATAAAAAATTTCCAATAATTTTTATTCCTTGAGCTGGAAAATTACTTTTTAGCGCATCCTCTTCAGGAATATTATCTCCTCTAAAGCAAGCTATCCTAGATCTTTGAGAAGAGGAGAATCCTCCATAAATAAAAAATTTGAAATCATTTAAATTTTCAAAATCTTTTAAAATCTCTTCGCAAACATAAGTTGAATTAAACCCAGTCCAATAAGTTTCCCAGTGTTTGTAAGCTAAGTTAGCAATATTTATTAATTCCTCAGTTTCTTTTTTGTAGTTTGAATTTAATAAGATCTCTTTTAGGTCAATCATTTAGCCTTCTAAAAAAATTATATCTTTTGCTTCTGATTGTTTTATCAGGCCCCATGGTAATTCAGCTCCAATTTGATTTTCAAGTAGAACAAGCCATTTACCCTCTTTATTAAAATTAATGATCGACCTTAACTCTTTATTTCTATTAATGTTGATACTTGCAGAAGAAACAATGCTTCCTAAATATCCTGAACCCATTCCTAAAAGACCTCCAATTAATGATTCCCCGATGTTATTTAAACCAAGAAAGCTGAAGGTAGATAGATTTGTCATATTAGAAAAAGCTATTCCAGCTATAAACCCAAATGGCATTAGCCATCTACTCATATCTTGTTGTCTGATCTTTCTATCAAGTTTAGGATTTAAGATTCTTATATCTTCAAAATTTTGAGATTTGAATAGGATATTTGCTTTCGCATTCAATAATTCTGTTTCGTCTGATGATATTTTCTCACTTATTGGTGGGATCAAAATAGCTTCAGAGAGCATTACTGATTTTTCTTTGAAAACATCAAATAGCTGGATACATTTATCAATGTCTTCAAATATCACAATACTTTTAGTCAAATTTCAATCCTCAAATGTTTGTGTGTTATTCAAATTAATAAAATAAGATACATACACTATAGATTAAGTTAAAGTAAAAGATTAAAGAACCAATCTTAAATGACAAAAGTTCTCATTACAGATCCAATTGATCAAACAGGAATAGATATTCTTTCACAAGTTGCTCAGGTTGATCAGAAGATAGGAATCTCAGACTCTGAGTTAGCTTCCATTATTAAAGATTATGATGCTTTAATGATTCGCTCTGGTACTCAAGTGACTGAAGAGATTATTAACTCTTCAAGTAAACTGAGAATCATTGGAAGAGCAGGCGTTGGAGTCGATAATGTAGATGTTAAGGCTGCTACGCAAAAAGGAGTCCTTGTTGTTAATTCTCCAGGTGGTAACACTATAGCTGCGGCTGAACATACTATAGCTATGATGTTGGCTATATCTAGACATATTCCAATTGCTAACAGTAGTACTTTGTCAGGTAAATGGGAAAGAAAGAAATTTGTTGGTAATGAACTTTATAAGAAAAAATTAGGTGTAGTAGGTTTAGGGAAAATTGGTGCTCATGTAGCGAAAGTTGCTAATGCATTGGGAATGGACGTTTACGGCTATGATCCCTTCGTTTCAACTGAAAGAGCTCAACAAATACAAGTTAAACTATCTGATCTGGAGGTTTTATTCCAACAATCAGATTATGTAACTTTGCATTTGCCTCGCACACCAGAGACAGAGAATTTAGTAAATATAGATGTGCTTAAAAGTATGAAAAGTAGCGCAAAATTAATTAATTGTGCTCGAGGAGGCTTGATTGACGAAGAGGCATTGGCAGAAGCTTTAAATAAATCATTGATTGCAGGTGCTGCAATAGATGTCTTTTCTAAAGAACCTTTGGAATCTAATTCACCACTTTTAAAGGTTGAAAAGAATCTTATCCTTACCCCACACTTAGGAGCATCTACTCGGGAAGCACAAGAAAATGTAGCTGTTGATGTTGCAGAACAAATAAGAGATGTCTTGCTTGGTTTGTCTGCTAGAACTGCAGTAAATATACCAGGTTTGAGCCCTGATATTATGGATAGTCTAAAACCTCATTTGCAGTTGGCTGAAACAATGGGTCTGCTTATAAGCCAGCTTTCAGGTGGCCAGATTCAAAAATTAGAAGTAAAGCTTCAAGGTGAATTTGTTCAACATCCTTCTCAGCCATTAATAATAGCTAGTCTAAAAGGTCTTCTAAGTAAAGCTCTGGGAGATAGGATTAATTATGTGAATGCTTCTCTAGAAGCAGATTCAAGAGGTATTTCGGTAGTCGAGAATAAAGATGAGGCGAGACCTGAATTTGCTAGTGGGTCGCTTCAGTTAACCACTTATGGAGATAATGGAGACCATAGCGTAGCAGGAAGCATTTTTGCTGATGGGGAATTAAGAATAATTAGTATTGATCAATATCCTGTTAATGTATCGCCAAGTAGATACATGCTGGTTACTAGGCACAGGGATATGCCTGGGATTATTGGCAAGCTTGGTTCTCTATTAGGTAGCAACAATGTAAATATTGCCTCGATGCAAGTTGGGCGCAAAATTGTTAGAGGGGAAGCTGTCATGGTTCTAAGTATTGATGATCCAATTCCTAATAAGTTGCTTGACACCATTATTGAAGTAGAGGGAATTACCAACGCTAATCCAGTTACTCTATAAAGAGGCCAGCTTTATTAATGGCAATTAAAGATTGGTATAAACTAACTTTTCTGATAGAAAGTGATTCAGAAGAAATGATTATTTGGAAATTAAATGAGCTGGGAATATTTAGTTTTTCATTTGAATATTTAATTAAAAATGAAAATAAAAAAGAGGTGAATATATGGCTTCCAGTCGATGATTGGGGGGAGAGTTCTAGGTTTGATTTTGAAAAAATAATTAGCAAACTTCTAAATATTAATGCCCCTAAGAATCAATTCTTTGATTGGAGTATTATTAAAGAGGAGGATTGGTTGACAAGCTGGAAGAAATATTGGGCACCTGAATTAGTAGGAAATCATCTTCTAATATTGCCTTGTTGGATGAATCTAAATGAAAAATTTAAAGATAGAAAAATCATAAAAATTGATCCTGGAGCAGCCTTTGGTACAGGAAGTCACCCTTCGACTTATCTTTGCTTGGAAAAAATGGAGAATATTTTTTTTTCTGATAAAAAGATATTAGATATTGGGAGTGGTAGCGGGATTTTGAGTATCGCCGCAAGATCGCTTGGCGCTAAAGAGGTTTATGCAGTGGATAATGATTATTTAGCTATAAATTCAACAAAATCTAATTTCCAACTAAATTTCGGTGATTTAAACAATTTAAATACATATTTGGGCTCTTTTAATGAGGTAATTTTAAAAAATCAACTTACAAAATTTGATTTTGTTTTATGCAATATTCTTGCCGAAGTAATAAAAGAAATGATTCCAAATATTTATAAGTGCTTGAGAAACAATGGGGAAGTCATTTTCAGTGGAATTCTGAATTCTCAAAAGGACGAAATTATAAAAATATTAATTAAGAATGACTTGAAATTATTGGATGTAACAACTAGAAAAGATTGGGCATGCATTTCTGCGCAAAAAGCCAGCAATCCAACCTAAATATAAGTTTTTCTTATCGATACTCTTTAATACATTTTATTGTGTCATTTTTTACTTCAAAATCTCACATATCGACCTAATCGATGTTAAAAATGTATTTGATAGGTATTAATTACCAACAATTTTTTTTTTAAATGGCTTCTTACAAAGTTACTCTCATCAGCGAAGGTGAAGGTCTCAATTCAACTATTGAAGTACCTGATGACCAATACATCCTCGATGCGGCTGAAGAACAAGGTATCGACCTTCCTTATTCCTGCAGAGCTGGAGCATGTTCAACATGCGCTGGAAAAGTTACTTCAGGTAGTGTTGATCAGTCTGACCAAAGTTTCTTGGATGATGATCAACTAGAAGCTGGATTTGTCCTTACTTGTGTTGCTTATCCAACATCTGATGTAACAATTACAACTCACGCTGAGGAAGAATTGTACTAATTATAAAAATTTAACTTTTCTAAGTTGATTATTGATTATTTCTCTGCCACCCTCTATGAAGGTGGCTTTTTTTTGTAAATGGATAAATTTCAATTTTTCAAGACTGACAGTGTTCAATCAAGTTATGGCGGTCAGTACAGTTATAAGGTAATTGGCCCATGCTGCAGACTTTATGATAGGGAAGAGTTACCTTGGCCCTGCTCAAGGCTTGCTTGGAGAAGTAAGGAGCCTAGTTGGAGAAGAATAGGGTCTAGGTTCGTTGCTGATATGGCTTCAAGAAAATGCCCATCTTACTCAGTTCAGATTTTGGAACCTGGATCAAAACCTGTTGAGACAGTTATAACTCTTTTTTCAAAGAAATTTTCTTCTGATATACAAGAATGGTGGTATAGCAAAAAACCAAGCTCAAAAGAGCCTGGTAATATCTTCCCTTCTGAAAGTGGTTAGCTTTAAATATTATGCTTTTGGCTTTGGCGGCATGTAACCTTTTAAGCCAGTGCATTCAAGACTATCGATTGTATTAACTCCAGTTTGTGAGTTAGTTCCACTAGCTCTTTCACATAATGATTTTCTCTGAGAAAGATCAAGATTTGCATCAGTAAAGTCTGCCCCATCAATAATTGCTCCATCAAAAACACTTTTCATTAGCTCACCATTAGTAAGATTTGCATCAGTAAAGTCAGCATTATCGAAGCGTGTTGCATATGCAATGAGGTCTGTCATATTGGCTCCTTTAAAACTAGAGTTTTTTGCTGTAGTTACACTCATATATGCGCCTTGAAGATTAGCTTCTCCTAAATCTTGATTAGATAAATCATACTTAACATATTCAGTATTATGAAGGTCAGCACCGTGAAGATCATCTTTTAGAACGTCAACTGATGAAGGATCACTAGGGTAGAGTGCATTTGCAGATATTGGATTAACAAGTAACCCAATAATTAATGGAAGAAAAATAAATAGTCTTTTACAAGACTTATGTAGTGATGAAAAAATAGAGAGCATTTCGATCGACATCAAATAGAAAAACCTAAAACTATTATTTCATGGGTTGGTCATTTACAACGCTCCTGCTAACGAACTGTTGCAGTTTATTTTATTTCTGCCGTTAGAAAATCTTTTGCAAGCTGAGTATTTGGAAAAACTTTTTGAGCCTCTTTAAGCAAATCGCTTGGAGTAATTGCGTTTTTATTGGTATATCTTGGACTTAAATGAGTAATAATTAATTTTTTTGTGTTAGATAATAATGCTAGGGAAGAAACATTTCTCGTTAAGGATGGGACACCTGAACTTGTTCCTAAGAAGGTGATATTCACTTATTTATGATATTTTTATTGTTATCTATGGATTAAATTTAGACTTTTAGTCAAACTTAGGCAAATTTAGCATTTGTTTTTAAACAAAGTGATACTTAAATTTAAAAATAACTATAGTAAATGTTGCCTGATAAGTATTTTATTTATTTGTGTTTTTCAGGGTGAAAGTGTTTTTGCATCGAGAGAACCAATAATTAGAGTTTTGATATCAAAAAATAATAATTTAAGGATCAGATCAGATAGATCAATTCCTTTAACCATTGAGGGGAAATTATTTTCAAGCAAAAGAATAAAAGGCTTAACTTTGAAAAATGAGAAAAATAGAAAAATTTTATATTTTGATAAGAATAAACAAAAAAAATATGACTTAAAAAGTAATCAACAATTTCAAGTGAGTTCTTCTGATGGAAGAGGTATATGGGTAGGTCAGAAGAGATTTGCTGGTAAGCTTAATCTCTTTGTACTTGACTCTGAAATATTGGTAGTAAATGTTTTAGGAATAGAAAAATACCTTAATAGCGTAGTGGGTTCAGAAATGCCAACAAAATGGCCTATTGAAGCATTAAAGGCACAAGCAATTGCCTCTAGAACTTATGCTTTAAAGCAAAAGGGAAATAATTTATTTGATATAGATTCAACCCAGAAAAATCAAGTCTATAATGGCTTGGAGTCAAGAACTTATAAAACTATCAGAGCTGTTAAAAGTACAAGATCTTTGGTTTTAACGTATAAAAATAAATTAATTAATGCTTTGTTTCATAGCAGCTCAGGTGGAATTACAGAAAATAGTCAAGATGTATGGAAGAATAAATATCCATATTTATCAAGTGTGAAAGATTTTGATAAAAATAATCCAAAACTTAGATGGCAAAAAAAAATTTCGAGTAATGAATTAATAAATTTATTTCCAAAGATTGGAGGTTTAAAAAACATAGAGATTCTAGATATTACTGGTACAGGGAGGGTAAAAAATTTAAAACTTATTGGGGATTATGGTTCTGATCAAATGTCTGGTGTAGCTTTCAGAAAAATATTAGGCCTGAACAGTAATTTTTTCAGATTTAAATTTTTTGAGGAAGAATTAAACAAGAATACTCCCCAAAAGAAAGGGTTAATAGTTTTTGGACAAGGATCAGGTCATGGAGTAGGAATGAGTCAATGGGGTGCTAAATATCTTGCGTCTAGAGGCCAAAAAGCTGAAAGAATATTAAAGCATTTTTATAAGGGTGTTCAGATTAAACCTTTTAGAAAAAATTTCTTATAGAAGTTATTTAGCATTAAGGACTAATTTTGGATTTATATTAGATAGCTCTTTATTTAAGAAGCCTATTCCAAGTAATGTTTGTTTTTTATCTATTACTTTTATGGGTTTTTTAAAATCTAAAGACTTGCTTTCTTTGAAGTAATTAATATCAACTTTAATCGCTCTTCCTGTTTGCCAAAAATTGATTTGTTCTTCATTACTTAAGACAAATGATGAAATGTGATTGAGAGCAGAAATTGTTGGGATAATGAAATTTTTTGAATCCCCCCCCCTTTTTTCGATATCAGATATTTTTATCGAGTTTTGTTCATCAAAGCCACAAGCTGAAATTCTTTTTAGTTGTAGAAGGCAACCTTCGGAATTAAGAATTTCTCCTATATCTCTCGCGATTGCTCTTATGTAAGTTCCAGCTGAACATTTGATTTTTATTTCTATGATTCCATTTATTTGGTCCCATTTCATTAAGATAAGTTGGTTTACTTTTACTTCTCTTGGTGCTAATTCAAAAGATTCATTTCTGAAAGATTTTTTATAAGCTCTCTCACCATTGACGTGGACACTAGATACTTTCGGTGGAATTTGTTTAATAATTCCTCTAAATCTATTTAAGTATTGATCTAATTTTTCATGACTAATTTTAGGCCAACTTTTTTGATTAATTATTTCTCCGTGAATATCATCAGTATTAGTTCTTATCCCTAATTTTATTTGTCCTATGTAAGTTTTACCCTGAGGAAGATATTGAATAAATCTTGTTGCACTGCCTATCGCAATTGGTAATGTTCCTGTAACTTCTGGATCAAGAGTTCCTGTGTGCCCGACTTTTTTTGTATTTAGTAATTTCCTTATTTGTTTAACACAATCATGCGAGGTACAGCCTTTATCTTTATTAATTACTAAGAATCCATCTTTAGTTTCCATTGTTAATATTAAGAATACTTTGAGAAAGATTTATAGCCATCCTATGATTTTGGTATTGGAAATTTAGAGTAAAAAATTGAAAAAGAATAATCTTATATTAAAAGAGTTTTTAGATAATGCTTTTGATTTGAAATCACATTTAATGGAATTCTTATCTATTAAGGAAAGTAATTTAGATGGATTCCTTGCAAATGCAAAGATGAATTTGGCAAATTCACATCCTGGAGATAGCCTAAGTAATGTTTCAGATTTTTATACAGAGATTGTAGGAGATAGGCATGTAGCTGATTTAGCTGCTTGGCATATCACCAGTAGGGACTACATCGCTGATACTTTAGAACTTCAGCAGAGATTTTCTAGAGATTTAGTTCTGGATTTTGGAGGAGGTATTGGAACGCATGCCTTAGCTAACGCTATGTCTTCAAAAGTTGAGCATGTTTTTTTTGTAGATATTAATCAAACAAATAGAAATTTTGTTGAATACAGGGCTAAAAAATTAGGAGTCGAAAAAAAACTCACTTTTTGCAAGACAATTCAAGATACACAAATATTGAAATTTGATACGATAGTCTGTCTTGATGTATTGGAACATCTTGCAGATCCAGCTTCACAAATTAATAATTTCAGTGGAATTATGGATAGTAATTCTATTGCACTATTCAATTGGTATTTCTACAAAGGAGATAAAAATGAATATCCGTTTCATATCGATGATCGTCAAATTGTTGAAAAGTTTTTTCAGACTCTTCAATCAAAATTTTTAGAGGTATTTCATCCTATTCTTATAACTACAAGAGCTTATAAGAAAATCAGATAACTAGATAATAATATTAACTCTTTTTCTATTTCTTAAATTTCTTTTAATACTTTCGAAACTTACAGTTCCTTCTTTTAGCGCAAAGAGGGTATCATCCTTACCTTTCCCGACATTGATACCTGGCAAGAATGATGTGCCTCTTTGGCGAATTAGAATTGATCCAGCAGTTACTTTTTCTCCGCCATAAGCTTTAACACCCAATCTTTTGGAATTTGAATCTCTTCCGTTTCTAGTAGAACCTGTCCCTTTTTTATGTGCCATTAGAAGTGTTTAATTTGTTGATTTTTCGGATTTTGGTTCAGTTTCCTTTTTAACAGTTTCCTTTTTGGAAGAAGACTTAGGAACACTTTTACCTATTGTAATGGATTTTACCATAACTCTTGTAAGTTCTTGTCTGTGTCCCATCTTTCTTCTTGTCTTTTTTTTCGGACGCATTTTGTATACAAGAATCTTCTTATCTCTTTTATGAGAGACTACTTCTAATTCAATTTTTGCATCTTTAATGTATGGCTTACCAATAGTTATAGACTCTTTGTTTTTTAAAACTAAAACTTTTTCAAGTGTTATCTTGTCTTTCTCCTTTGCATTTAACCTGTCTATGTCGTAGTATCTATCAACTTCGAACCAAAATTGTTGCCCTGAAGTTTCTGCTATTGCATACAATTCATTACTTTTAGAAGAATTGTTTAAGGAGTTTTTAGAATTTGTCATATCTTAAAGACGCTACTAGGCTCAAATTAATAATTTGATTAAGCCTAATAAACAATCATAATGTTTGTTTATTTTCTTATTTTGTAGTGTAATAAGTCAAGGGTTGTTTTAAATCTTTTATATCAATTCAGGAATTATAACGATGGCGGCAAGAAAAACATATATTTTAAAACTATATGTTGCTGGAAATACTCCTAATTCGATGAGAGCTTTAAATACCTTGAGAGAAATATTAGATAATGAATTCAAAGGAGTTTATGCTTTGAAGGTTATCGATGTACTTAAGCAACCACAACTTGCAGAAGAAGATAAAATTTTAGCCACTCCAACTTTAGCTAAAATTTTACCGCCACCAGTTAGAAAAATAATAGGTGATCTTTCAGATAGAGAGAAAGTTTTAATTGGTTTAGATCTACTTTTTGATGAATTAACTGAAACTGAATATAGTGGAGATAAATGATATATAAAACTTTTAAAATTAAATATAAATTTTAAATTTATTTTATTTTTGTTTATTTAGCACAAAACTATGAATGATAAGAAATTTGGCAAATCAAATAAAATGCAAGTACAAAAATTACCTACTGGAATAGAAGGCTTTGATGATGTTTGTAGGGGTGGGTTGCCTGTATCTCGAAGTACACTCGTTAGTGGCACCTCGGGAACTGGTAAAACTGTTTTTTCTCTGCAATATTTACACCATGGAATTTGTAATTTTGATGAACCTGGAATCTTTGTGACATTTGAGGAATCACCTTTAGATATTATTAGAAATGCTGCAAGTTTTGGTTGGGATTTACAAGAATTAATTGATCAAAATAAACTTTTTATTTTGGATGCATCTCCTGATCCTGATGGTCAGGATGTGGCTGGTAACTTTGACTTGTCTGGTCTTATTGAGAGAATTAGTTATGCAATTAGAAAATATAAAGCTAAAAGAGTTGCAATAGATTCAATAACGGCTGTCTTTCAACAGTATGATGCTATTTACGTTGTTAGAAGGGAAATATTTAGATTGATAGCAAGATTA
Organism: Prochlorococcus sp. AG-347-O22; assembly: GCA_003278845.1. Classification (GTDB taxonomy): domain Bacteria; phylum Cyanobacteriota; class Cyanobacteriia; order PCC-6307; family Cyanobiaceae; genus Prochlorococcus_A. The sequence continues at coordinate 4,059 of QCCX01000017.1, read as the reverse complement.
AAAGAAATAGGTGTAACAACTGTTATGACTACAGAAAGGGTGGATGATTACGGGCCAATTGCTAGATATGGAGTAGAAGAATTTGTATCTGATAATGTTGTCTTATTAAGAAATGTTCTCGAGTCAGAGAAGAGAAGAAGAACTCTTGAAGTTTTGAAGTTAAGAGGTACTGTACACATGAAAGGTGAATATCCATTCACTATGGGTATGGATGGAATAAGTGTGTTTGCTCTAGGAGCAATGAGATTAACTCAGAGATCCTCAAATATTAGGATTAGCTCTGGAGTTAAAGATCTTGATGATATGTGTGGTGGAGGATATTTTCAAGATTCCATTATTCTCGCCACTGGAGCAACTGGTACGGGCAAAACAATGCTTGTATCAAAATTTGTTGAAGATGCTTATAACAATAATGAAAGAGCAATACTTTTCGCATATGAAGAATCTAGGGCTCAATTGCTTAGGAATGCTACCAGCTGGGGAATAGATTTTGAAAAAATGGAAAGTGATGGATTATTAAAAATTATTTGTGCATATCCTGAATCAACTGGTTTAGAGGATCACTTACAAATTATAAAAACGCAAATTAATCAATTTAAACCAAAAAGAATGGCAATTGATTCCCTCTCTGCATTAGCAAGAGGTGTAAGTTTGAATGCTTTTAGACAGTTTGTAATTGCTGTCACCGGTTATACAAAGCAAGAGGAAATAGCAGGCTTTTTTACTAATACTGCAGAAGAATTTATGGGAAGTCATTCTATAACTGATTCTCATATCTCAACAATTACAGATACCATATTGTTGCTTCAATATGTAGAAATAAAAGGTGAGATGGCACGGGCTTTAAATGTTTTTAAAATGCGGGGATCATGGCATGATAAACGAATAAGAGAATTTATTATCACAAATAGTGGACCAGAAATAAGGGATTCTTTTTCTAATTTTGAACAAATATTTAGTGGTGCCCCTCACAGAGTTGTTCCTGATCAAAATGTTCAAAATGTTTTTAAAGGAATAGATAATAATTAGATAATTTCTTTAATTTCAGAACTTGGAAAAGAATCTGAATTATTAATAGCTTTTGTTAATAATTCATCTTTATCAGATTGTGCTAGGGCTAAATCAAACCAAAACGTTGTTCCTACTCCTAATTCACTAGCCATACGAATCTCCCCACCATGTTTTTCAATTATGCCCCGCACTATAGATAAACCTAAACCGGTACCCTGCTCAGTATGTACAGAATTTTCTACTCTATAAAAACGATCAAATATTTTTTCTTGATCAGTCTGAGATATTCCTGAGCCAGTATCAGCAATCTCAATTCTTACTTTTGGAAGTGGTGAAACTAATTCACATTGAGGGGCTGAATTATTTTTAATATTTGGAGGGAAAGCAGGACAGGAATCTGGCCAAGTATAAGCTCTTATAGTTAGGGCGCTGTTTTTTGGACTAAATTTCAATCCATTTCCAAGTAAATTATCAAAAACCTGCAAAAGCAAATCAAAATTTCCAAGAATTGGAGGAATAGTTTCCTCTATCTCATGAGCTAATGAAACATTTTTTTCTGAAGCATTAAGTCTATAATTTCTAAGAGTTTGTTCTATTGCTGGTTTTATGTCCATTTGCTCTAGCTGAACAATTTTCCCAGACTCTAATCTAGATAAATCTAAAACATCATTTACAAGTCTTGTTAACCTATCAGTCTCTGAATTTGCAATTCCCAAAAATTCTATTTGTTCTTCATCAGAAAGTTGATCTTTTAAATCATGTAAGGTCTCCACATAACTTTTGATATTAAAAAGTGGTGTCCTTAATTCATGCGATACATTGCTTATGAATCTATTTTGTGCCGCGTTAAGTTCAACTTCTCTAGTTAAATCTTGTATTGTTACGGCAATTCCTTTTAATTCAACTTTATTTGTATCTAAGACTGATTGCAAGACAATTCTTAGTGTTCTTGCTGGTTCTCCTAAACTGAATCTTAAATCGTCGTTCTCCTTTTCCCTGTTTAAAATAGATTCTATATTCGTATGTAAGTCGTTGGATAAAATTTCGGGGATTTCATTTAAAAAATGTTTACCTTCTAGAAATCTTCCTTCCCAACGGAATAATCTCTTTGCTGTTGGATTAGTAAGTACAATCTTGCCTTGTGAGTCCAACAATATTGCACCATCAGCCATTGTAGCTATAAGTGATTGCTGCTTGATTTGTGCCGCTTTTAATTCTTCTATATTAGCTTCGTCATAATTTTCTAACTGCGTTGCCATTCGGTTAAATCCATTTAAGAGTTCTCCTAGATCACCTGTCATGGGTAAAGAAATTCTAGATTTGAAATTTCCTCTTGAAATTTCTCTAACACCTCTAACTAACTCTCTGACTGGTCTTGTAATTGTAAGGGCATTAAATACAGCTCCAAGTATTACTAAAACCCAAATAGAGATAAAAACCGCAATGGTTACTTCTCTAGTTAAGGCTGCACTGGCTAATGCTTTTTTATTAGGAGTGACTCCCAAAGCTAAAGTTCCAAGATATTTGCCTTTCCATAACATTGGGACAAATACATCTGTTACTTGACCTTGAGGTGTGGCATGCTGTCTAACCAAAGGGAATTGAGGTCTCTTCTTCAATTCTGAAGGTAGTTTTAATTTTCGAGTTAGCTGAAACTGACTGTCTGAGCTTGTTGGTGTTGCACTGATAGGTATCCCAAGTTGAACAATATCCTGAGCATCAGTAAAGAAAATATAACGCAGGTTTCGACTTGATCTCCAAAACTTTTCAGCTACATTTGAAATTTCTTTTTTTTGGTTATTAGCGACTAATTCTGTAACATTCCCAGATAACAATAAGCCAAGATCTCGAGCATATCTAGTATCATTCATACCTGCATCTCTTTGAATACTATTTAATGCAAAAAAAGTTATTCCTGTCATTAGGAGGCTTACGACAAGTGTTGCTATAGCTAACAATTTTGTTCTTAAACTGAACCCACTCCACCAAGAGAGAAGTCCATTAATCCAATAGTTATTATTCATATCTTCATTATCAGAGATGTTATTTTTTCTAATTTCTCGATTATTGGTATCCACCATAAGCTTAATTTTCCTTAGAAAAATTTTTTCTCACTTGATGACCTATATCATTTCTGAAGTAAATACCCTCAAAATGAATTTCTTTTAAATTTTTGTATGCTTTTTCAAAAACCGCATCGAAATCTTTATCTTGACAGACAATACTTAAGACTCTTCCTCCAGCAGTTAATAATTCCCCACTTTCACTAAAAGAAGTTCCTGAGTCAAAAATTTGACAATCATTTGAGTCAATCTTACCTATTTTTATTTGAAAACCAGTTTTATATTCGAGAGGATAACCTTTGGAGGTTGCTATTACACAACCACTGACTTTATTAGAATTATTAATTTTTTCTTCACCTGTTAAACTTCCCATTGAGCATTTTTCTAAAAGAAATACAAAATTTTGATCCATCAATGGCATTATTGTTTGGCATTCTGGATCACCAAATCTGCAATTATATTCTATAACCTTGGGCCCAGATTTTGTGATCATTAACCCAAAATAAATTACGCCTCTGTAGTCAATATTTCTTTTATTTAGCTCATTTATTGTAGGTTCAATTATCTCTTTGATGATTCTGTCAAGGTAATCTTCTGTTAGTAATGGGGCAGGAGAATAAGCACCCATACCTCCTGTATTTGGACCTTTATCTTTTTCATTAAGACGTTTGTGATCTTGTGCTGTTGGAAGTAATGTATATCTTTTCCCATCGCATAAAGCAAAAACTGAAACTTCTGGACCCTGAATTTTTTCTTCTAGAACAACCACATTCCCAGAGTTGCCAAATCTTCCATTAAAAATTGTCTCTGCTGCTTTAAAACATTCTTCTCTTGAATTTGGAATAAAAACACCTTTGCCTGAAGCTAGACCATCAGCTTTTACAACAAGTGGAAGTGATGTTGAATTGATAATTTTTTTGGCTTCTTCTAGAGAATTGACTTTCCAAAATTTTGCTGTTGGAATATTTGCATCTTGCATAAATTC
>QCCX01000016.1 GCA_003278845.1 Prochlorococcus sp. AG-347-O22 | reverse complement strand
GCTCTTACAATGGATAATTTTCAAAGTAAAATGGTCATAGAGGAATTAAGACTTAAAGTACCTGCTGAAGTAAAAGCAGCTTGGTTAAATGCTGAAAAGGAAATATGGGAGCCATGGTTATCTTCTCAAGATGGTTTTTTGGGAAGACAATTATTTTGGGATAAAGAAAAAGAAGAAGCTTTAATATTGGTAAATTGGAAAAGTAGGAAATTATGGAAAAGCATACCAATTTCAGAAGTAAATGTAGTTCAACAAAAATTTGAAGATAATGTTAAAGCTACTCTAAATTTAGCCGAAAATCCTTTTGAATTGATTTATGAGGGAGAATTAGATAAGCAAATATGAATTTTGATATCAAGTTTGATTTTCAAAGAAGAGATAGGCTTGGACTCATTGAGGCTATTTGGGGACAAGATAAGAGTATCGACCAATTAGAGAGATTATCTCAAAATGTATTAAGTAAAAATGAGGTTGTTTTTATTACTAGGATTAATAGTGAGAAGGCTAATTATCTTTTAGATTTGTATGATGATGCACGATTTTATGAAGAAGCGAATTGCCTAATAATTGGGAAAAATCTGAATAAAATAAAAACTAATAAAAAAGTTGCAATAATTTCAGGTGGCTCGAGCGATTTGGCCGTAACACTTGAAGCACAATTATCACTTGAAATTTATGGAGTGAATTGTCAATCTTTTATAGATGTTGGAGTAGCTGGACTTCATCGATTGATGAGTCAGTTAGAAGAAATTAATAAATATGATGTATTAATAGTTTGTGCTGGAATGGAAGGAGCTTTGGCAACGGTTGTGGGTGGATTGTTGGCACAACCGATAATTGCAGTACCTGTTTCAGTAGGATATGGCGTTAGCAAGGATGGAGAAACCGCTTTAAATAGTATGTTGTCAAGCTGTTCTCCAGGTATTGCAGTTATGAATATAGATAATGGTTACGGAGCAGCAATGGCGGCTCTCAGAATTATTAAAAGTATTTCCTAAATAATCACTTTTTCTCTATTTCTAATAGGTTTTCTATCCATAAATTTAGTTGTTTTGATAGCATTCCTTCTTCTCTCAATTTGATTGCTTTTATCACGACTTCTGTATTTACCCACTCTGGAAATCTTTTCGGCATTTATTTTTATATTCAGTATTTTAAATTTGGTACAAATTTTTATAAAAACAATATCTAAGTAACAAATCTAATCTTTTATGTTTGATTTTGTACCTAGCCTAGACAGCTCAGACGAGGTATGTTCACTTTCTACATTTTTTAATCTTTCAATTAGCTCATAGAGATCTTTATGTGCTAACTCCCCATTTTGCTCCCATTTTAGAGACCTTGAGTTGATATCAATTTTTTCTTTCATTGTAAAATTTAATTATTAAAAATATAAAACGAAAACAGGAGAAATTTGGTTATTGTTTCAACCCTAAACTTAAAAAAATATGAAGATTTTTAATACATTAAATATTTTTCTTTTATCCGCCACCAACTATTGAAACAATTTCTAAATTATCACCATCTTTAAGCTTCACTTTTTCCCATTTCATTGAATTTATAATTAAATTGTTTAACTCCACTACAATTGTGTTTGGTTTATATCCCATATGGTGAAGAGCTGTAGATAGTAGTGCATTTTCTCGATCAATTTCTATTTTTTTTTCTTCTCCATTTACCCTAATTTTCATGAGACAACTCTTTTAGAATCATCATAGCGTCTTCTTTAGGATCTTCAGAATTCATTAATTCCGAAACTAAGGCAACTTTTTTAAGCCCATTTTTTTTTAAATATGAAATATTATTTGACTTGATTCCTCCAATAGCAAACCAAGGAATATTTAAATCCTTTGTTAATATTTTGATATTTTCAATACCTAAAGGTTCTTTATTCTTTTTTGTTGTAGTTTCAAATACTGGCCCTATTCCTATGTAATCACAACCCTCCTTAAGAGCATTTGAAATATCAATTTCATTATTTGCACTTATACCGATTATTTTCGAATATCCCAATAGTTTTCTTGCGGTTTTTAAGTCTAAATCGTCCTGTCCAAGATGAATTCCATCAGCGTTAGATGCTAGAGCTATATCAAGTCTATCGTTAACGATAAACAAAGAATTATATCTTTTACATAGATTTTTAATCTGAATTGCTTCTTGAAGATGATCTTTATCAGTTCCTGTTTTAAATCTATGCTGAATAATTTTTACTCCCGCAATTAAAATCTCTTCTATTATTTCTAATAAATTGTCCTTTTGATTTGTGATGACATATAAGTCATTTTCTTTTAATATTTTTTCCGACTTCTTAAACTTGCTATAACTTAATAAGTCAATTTCAACAGTATAAATTTCATATCTAATTTCAGAAGCGATTTTTGAAAGTTCATAATTCTGTAGCTTTGAGAATTCTTCTATTACTCGCAATGCTTCTTGAACTCTGGCTGAATTAGAACTTATAATTTGCTCAGAATTTTTTCTGTTGAATTGCTCTTGATGAGTCAATCCTTTACACTTGTCTTCAATGAGATTTCTAGATTGTTTATAAACTTCTAAATGATTTTTTCCTAAAATTTGTCTAAAATTTTTAATCTTTTCAACATATTTTTCTTTGCCTAGGCCAAATCTAGCCCAATCCTCTAATACTCTTAGTCCTTCTCTAGCTCTATCTAGATTAGCGTCAATAATTTGATAAATTCTTAAATCTTCAGCGTCTTTAGTATTGGAATTCAGCATATGTAAATTATTTTTTGTAGGTTTTAAAAATTTTCAGAGCATTATTTCTATCTTTTTTAATTTGATTAGAAAGTTGATCTATATTTTTAAACTTGATTTGAGATCTAAGTTTTTCAACTGGTTCAACAGATAGATTTAAGCCATATAGATCGATATCTTTATTGATTAAATGAACTTCAACTGCAGATGGTAATAAAGGATTTATTGTTGGTTGAGAGCCAAGATTCATAACAGATTCAATTTGTTTGTTGGAATTTTCTATGGTTGTCCAAGATGCGTAAACTCCTTCTCCAGGTAAAAATTTTCTGCCATCTATTTCAAGATTTGCGGTAGGCCATCCTATACTTTTTCCAATTCCTTTACCTTTAACAACCTTTCCATTAAAACTATAAGGCCTATTAAGAATTTTGGAAGCATTTTTCATATCACTTTTCTCTAATAAATCTCTTATTCTGCTGCTGCTGATTCGACCTTCCTTGTCTTCTAAAATTGGAATAATTTTTAGTTTAATATCCGTATCCTTAATCATATTTTTTATTGTATTTATGTCTCCACTTCTTCTGTAACCAAATTTAAAATTAGCACCTACAGAAATGTTTTTTGCTTGTAATTGATTTATCAAAATATCTCTTACGAATCTTTCTGCACTTAATTTGGATAGTTCCATATCAAAAGGAATCAGAACTAATTGTTCAATTCCCAGATCTTCAAGAATAGATAGTTTTTCATTGGGGAGATCAAGTCTAAGACGCATCTCTTTGTAAAGAACTTCTCGGGGATGAGGCCAGAAGCTGGCAATTGTTGGGGTATATTGATTTTCTTCAACTACACTTTTTATTAATTGTCTGTGGCCAGCATGAAGGCCATCAAAACTTCCAATAGCTATTGATGTAGGACTCTTAACTTCAGATGGCGATATTAAAGAGATCAAAAGATTACGTGCAATTTTATGATTTTAGTGGCAAATTTGGATTGATTACAGTTTATTCAATCAAATGAATGTCTGACAAAATGGATTTTCAGTCCCTTTCATTTGGAATGCGGCGCATTGGATGGATACGCTTTTGGGTTCAGTCCATTTTAGGAGTTGTTGTTGCAGCTGTTTTGCTTTTTTCAAATGTTGTAAATAACAGCGAAGGACAGCTTGGCTTAGCGCCTGGTCTATCACTTACAACAATATCTCTGATTTTACTACTTTTTAGTCTTTGGCAAGGTTGGTTAATAGTTAGAACAGGAAGAGCAATCGCAAGCAACGCAAGACCCTCAAGAGGACAAACCGGTAAATTGATAAAACGAGGACTAATAGTTGATTTATTTGGAATTTTGTTTGGATTAATTGGATATCAAGCTCTTATGGGAGCCTTATTTATACAAGCATCCTCTCAAACAACTGGACAATTGATAACAGCTACATCTGATATCCCAATTACCGGTCTTGAAATATTGTCAGTTCTCAGTAACACGCAAGTTATCGCTGCTCATTTTTTTGGACTTTGCTTTTCTTTATGGCTTTTAAGAAGGATTTACAAATGAATTATTAATTTTAGGTAAGTCATCTAAATTACCTCTCCAAAATAAATCTGGTTCTACAGGTGTAAGAGATATTTTATTTTCTTGTATTTGAGATACATCGCTAGGCCAATTCTTAGGGCCGTAACCTTTCGATTTAAGATCTAAAACAACTTCACCTGCTAACCAATAATAATCATCACCCCTCGGGTCTTCCCTTTTGGAAAATTGATTTTTATATTTTCTTACTGATAATCTTGTCCAGGATAATTCTTTTATCTTGTTTTTTTCGCAGGGGGGTATGTTTAAATTTAATAAAAGTGAAGCTGGCCAACTATCGTTAATTGCTTGTTCGGCAATATTCATTGCAATTTCTCCAGCAAATTCAAAATTCTTCCATTTAAAACTAGCAACACTTATTGCCATGGAAGGAACATTTTCTAAAGTGCCTTCCATAGCTGCAGCGACCGTGCCTGAACAAAAAATATCTGTCCCTAAATTGGGTCCGTGATTTATTCCAGATAGTACCAGATCAGGTTTATGATCCAACAGTTCAGATAGTGCTAATTTGACACAATCAGCAGGTGTGCCGGAACATCCCCAAGCTTCAATTCCTTGTCCAAATAACTCGTCAGCTTTTTCCACTCTTAATGGGGATTGTAAAGTAAGACCATGACCAGTAGCTGATCTTTCTTGATCAGGACATACTACTTTTACCTTATGTCCTCTTTTTTGGGCTGATTTTGCTAAAGCTCTTATCCCGGCTGCGAAAACACCATCATCATTGCTAATTAATATATTTAACGGTTTCATTAATCAAGACATTTTATTTATGGACGATATTTAAGTAAGATAAAGCAATACTTATTTTTACTATATCAGTGAGTCAAATTGAATCATTAAGTCAAATTGAGGAAAAACTTAATAATCTTTCTCTAACAGCAAAAAATAATATAGATAATTCTAATACTCATGAAGAACTTGATGAATTGAGAGTTTCCTTGCTAGGGAAAAAAGGTGATTTATCAATTATTTTGAAAACAATGGGTCAATTATCTGCTACTGATAGACCAATTATTGGCCAGAAGGCAAATTTAATAAAGATAAATTTGCAAGAACTAATAACTGAAAGAAAAAATAAACTAAACAGCGAAGCCTTGGATAAAAAGATTAAAAAAGAAAAAATTGATGTAACTATCCCTTCAATCGGAACCCCCCCTGGGAATAAACATCCTTTGATTTCAACGCAAGACGAAATAATAGATATATTTTGTGGTCTAGGATACTCAGTTGAAAGTGGCCCTGAAATAGAAACTGATTTTTATAATTTTGAGTCTCTAAACATACCCAAAAATCATCCCGCAAGAGATATGCAGGATACTTTCTACTTAGATGAAAATCGACTTTTAAGGACCCATACTTCTCCTGTTCAGATAAGGTACTTAGAGAAGAATCCTCCTCCAGTACGAATTATTGCTCCCGGGAGAGTATATAGGAGAGATGCAGTAGATGCTACTCATTCCCCTGTATTTAATCAGGTTGAGGTTTTATGTATCGATCAGGACATTAATTTTAGTCATTTAAGAGGAACAGTTCTTACATTTTTAAAGGCCTTCTTTGGAGATATTCCTGTAAGATTTAGAGCTAGTTATTTCCCATTTACTGAACCTTCAGCAGAAGTAGATGTCCAGTGGAAAGGCAAATGGCTAGAGGTAATGGGCTGCGGTATGGTAGATCCAAAGGTCTTAGAAAAATTAGGAATAGATTCTGAGAAATGGACTGGTTTTGCAGCAGGATTAGGAGTTGAGAGATTTTGTATGGTGAGACATCAAATCGACGACATTAGAAAATTTTATACAAATGATATTAGATTCTTAGAACAGTTTTAATAGTATTTAATTCTTAAATTAGGATTGTCCATCAAATTAGTTTAAAATAGTTCTAGTTTTAATTTTTTGATTGGTACGTAAAGCAGGACTAATCGTTAATGATGGAAAGGAACTAGCTGTTCAAACTGCAACTTCTGTTCAAAAAAAATTGGAAAAATCTAATTTTGAAGTTGTAAGAGTTAGTAGCTCTGGAGGGATGGTTGGTTTCGCAAATCCTGATCAACATGTTCGTCCTTTGGGATATATGAATTGTGTCCCTGAGGGGTTTGATTCATCAATGGAATTTGCAATTGTTCTTGGCGGAGATGGGACTGTTCTTTCTGCTGCAAGGCAAACGGCACCTGCTAAAATTCCAATTCTTACAATAAATACTGGACATTTAGGATTTCTTGCGGAAGCTTACTTATCTAACCTAGATGAGGCTATAGATAAAATAATTGCTGGAAATTGGGATATTGAAGAAAGAACTTGCTTTATCATTAGTGTAATGAGGAATGATCAGAGGAGATGGGAGTCTCTTTGCCTTAATGAGATGGCTCTTCATAGAGAACCTCTAACAAGCATGTGTCACTTTGAAATTTCTATAGGTCGACATGCTCCTGTGGATATTTCAGCGGATGGAGTAATTTTATCTACTCCAACTGGTTCTACCGCCTATTCTCTAAGTGCTGGAGGACCAGTTATCACACCTGATTGTCCAGTCGTGCAATTAACTCCAATTGCTCCACATTCATTAGCATCTAGGGCATTGGTTTTTAATGATTCAGAGCCAGTAACTGTTTTTCCTGCAACTCCTGAAAGGTTAGTAATGGTTGTTGATGGCAATGCTGGTTGCTATGTTTGGCCTGAAGATAGGGTTTTAATAAGAAAAAGTAAACACTCAGTAAAATTTATCAGACTTGAAGATCACGAATTTTTCCAAGTTTTAAGAAATAAACTTGGTTGGGGTTTACCCCATGTGGCTAAACCTGATAAATAACAATTACTTAAATTTATTTTTTCCCTTTTAACAGAAAAACAGGATTATTTGGTTCTAGTCTCATTCCCTCAGCAATACTTAAGCTTTTATAGGTCTGAATTAAATTTAAATTTGTTTTGAAATTTTTATCTTCTAATTCCTCTTTCAATTCTTTAATAGTTTGAATATTAATAATTGGGATAACGATAATGTCTCCAATATCCATATCTTCAGCAAGTTTATTAATAATCTGGAGTTTAGTTTTTTTATCACATCCTCCAATTATTAATCTATTAGGTTTTTCAAGAGAACTTAAATTATTCATATTCAAGATGTAATTTATGTCTTCCTCAAAAATAAATTTTGGTTTGACGTCAAGCCTCTTCGAGTTTTCTAGTATTAATTCTTTTGAGCCAATCCTTTTGTCGATACAAAACAAATCCAAATTAGGCCTTAACTTTATTGCCTCTAAACCAATTGATCCACAGCCTGCTCCTATATCCCATATAACACCATTTATTGGGAGCTCTAAAGCAGCTAATATTTGAACTCGAACCTCCCTTTTAGTTAATAAGTTTGGTCTATCATCAAAAGTCTTAAAAATATGGTCACTAATTCCGAAAAGAGGGAGATAATTATTTGAGTAATTTTTCTTTGTTTTTTTTAGAACAATAATGTTCAAACTTGATATATCAGATGGTAATGATTCTTTAAGATTTAATTTTCTTATCTTTTCATTTTCGAAACCGATCTCTTCACAAAGCCAAAAATCATAGAAGTCAATAAGATTTAATTCTGATAAGTTTTTTTTGATTATTTCTAAACTTTTGTTATTTGAATCTGTAAGAATAGCCATACTTGAAGGCCTTGTTTTAAGAACCTCTACTAACCTATTCGAATCTCTGCCGTGAATACTCACATTAATAGTATCTTGCCATGGGATCTTTAACTTACTAAATGCTAATTGAATGCAAGTGTTTGAGGGGTAGAAACTTAATTCATCTTTTGAAAAATTTTCTAGTAGTATTCGCCCAATGCCAAACCAAAGTGGATCTCCTCTCGAAATTAAAATAACATCAGTTTTTTGTGATCTAAGCCAGTTAACAAGTTCCTTATTACTGTTGCTAGAAAAAAATAATTTATTATTTTCTAAACCATTTTCGCTCCATGATTTTATTTCTTCAAAATATGAATTTGGAACTGCAATAGAAATTGTCTCTTGAAAGAGATTTTGTAATTTCAAAGATAGATCCTCAAATTTATAAGAATTAATTCCTACTACATGAATTTTTCTTTTTTTTTCAGTCATGAATATTTAATTAAAAGAAACTTATCTATTTGAATGTTTTATTAAATTATCTTATTATTGTTCAAGCTTTCATAATAAATCAATTGTCTGAAAGAAGAAAGAGATTACATGATTTATTATTAACTCTAATAAACAAAGATTGTGAATTTGAGTTTATTGGAGAAGATTCTAACGATTTAACATCTTACTATTCTGAAAAAGACACTTTGAATTTATCTCGAGTTATAGAAAAAAATCGTAAAATAATTAAAAGATATCAAGCTATTGTAAGAACAGCTGTTACTCTGGATGCCCTGATGGATTCTGAAAATGAAGAAAATTACAAAATCAAATAAAAATATTTTTTTAAAAAAAATATTACCTTTACTTTTACTATTACCCTTTTTTTTTAACCCATTAACAGTATCCGCAGAAGTTGCAGAAACAGAAATAAATGGGGAATTAATGAATGCCAGCAGTGAGTTTTTAAGAGATTTGGACTTTGAAACTTGGCAATTAGTAGCTTATAAATCACCCCTTTTTGAAGATAAATTGATCTTGAGAGTAATAGGATATCCAGGAAATCTTAGGATTGATCATCCCACTGACTTGAGGGTTGAATCAGGGAGAAAACAGTGGCTTTTAGATGATAAAACATTACTTAATGTTGAATTAGCAAATGATGGAAGACAAGCTGCAGCAGAATTTGATCTTGATGAATTGATTAAAAATTTAGATAAAAATAGACCATTAAGATTATCTTTGTCGGGAGTTTTTTCTGAGTTACCTGTTCCTCCTTTTGTTGTTAAAGAGTGGAGATCAATAAACTGAATTTGATTTTTGGAGATGACTGAAAAAAATATAAGCCATACAAAATGGATGAAAAGAGCAATTTTTTTGGCTTCTTTAGGCAAAAATACAACGAGTCCAAACCCAAGGGTGGGTGCAGTGATACTTGATAAGAATGGAAAGCTTATTTCAGAAGGGTTTCATTTCAAGGCAGGGATGCCTCATGCAGAGGCAATGGCTTTTAATAATTTAAAAAAAGATGCTAATGGTGGGTCAATTTATGTAAATCTTGAACCTTGTTGCCACCAGGGTAGAACACCTCCATGTGTAGATAAGGTGATATCCTCTGGGATAAAAAGGGCTTATATATCTATAAAAGACCCTGATGTAAGAGTCGCTGGTAAAGGTATTAAGCTGCTAAAAGAAGCTGGAATACAGGTTCACTTAGGATTATGTAAAAAGGAATCCTTAGATTTAAATAAGGCTTTCATTCATAGGAATATTACTAAAAAGGCATTTGGTGTTTTTAAATGGGCAATGAGTATGGATGGAAGAATAGCTTTAAAAAATGGAAAAAGTAAATGGATTACTAATGAAGAATCAAGGGCATTAGTACACTCTTTTAGATCAGAATTTGATGCAATAATCATTGGTGGAAACACATTAAGAAGAGATAATCCCCTCTTAACCACTAGAGGTTTAAAAAATCCTGAGCCTTTGAGGGTTGTTTTTACAAAAAGTTTAGACCTGCCAATAAAATCTAATCTTTGGGATTGTAATAAGGCAAAAACATTAGTTATTTATGATTCTTCTACAGCAAATGAAAGCTACCTCTCAAGGATTCCGAAATGTGTGGAGCTTGAGAAGATATCATCAGATAATCCAGAGTTAATTTCAAATATACTTGCAAAAAGAGGATGTAATAAAGTTCTTTGGGAATGCGGCCCCAGATTGGCTACTGCCGCTATTCAATCTAATTGTATTCAGGAACTTGTTACTTTTATTGCCCCAAAAATTTTAGGTGGAGAAAATAGTATGAATCCTCTAAGTGATTTTGAATTTAGAGAAATGCAAGAAATTATTGAATTAAGTGATTCTCAGTTTAGTTTGATTGGAAATGATATATGTGTTAAGAGTTCATTCAAAAATTAATTTCAATACTAATTTTTATGGGTCAAAGTACCGTACGGTTCTTACCCAAAAAAAACAATACAGATACGAAAACTCTTCGTTTAGTTTATAATAAGTTCAATTTTGATATAACTATGCCAATAAGACAAGATGATAATCAACCTAATAGAAGATTTGGAATTGTAAATATCGTTTTGATAGGAGTTGGAGCACTACTTTTATTTAGCAGCCTTTTCCCTAATCAAAATATGCAAATCCCCAGGGTTCCTTATTCTTTATTTATAGATCAGGTTAATGATGGTGAAGTTAAGCGTGCATATATCACCCAAGAACAGATTAGATATGAGTTAAATGGAGCTGAAGAAGGCGCCCCTTCTGTTTTAGCGACAACCCCAATTTTTGATATGGACCTTCCACAAAGGTTAGAAAGTAAAGGGGTGGAATTCGCTGCTGCACCTCCCAAAAAACCAAATTTTTTCTCAACAATATTGAGTTGGGTTGTTCCTCCGTTAATCTTTATCCTTGTTTTACAATTCTTCGCAAGAAGAAGTATGGGTGGGGGAGGTGCCCAGGGGGCTCTTAGTTTTACTAAAAGTAAAGCAAAAGTTTATGTTCCCGATGATGAATCAAAAGTAACATTTGCTGATGTGGCTGGCGTTGATGAAGCTAAGGATGAATTAACGGAAATAGTTGATTTTCTAAAAAAACCTGAGAGATACACAGACATCGGTGCGCGAATACCAAAAGGGGTGCTTCTTGTGGGCCCCCCAGGAACAGGTAAAACTCTTCTTTCGAAAGCTGTCGCGGGAGAAGCAGAAGTTCCTTTCTTTATAATTTCAGGTTCTGAATTTGTTGAGCTTTTTGTTGGTGCAGGTGCTGCACGAGTAAGAGATTTATTCGAACAAGCAAAGAAAAAAGCGCCATGTATTATTTTTATTGATGAATTGGATGCTATTGGTAAAAGTCGTTCTGGATCTATGGGCGTCGTTGGCGGTAATGATGAAAGAGAACAAACATTAAACCAACTTCTTACGGAAATGGATGGCTTTGCCTCTACAGATAAGCCAGTTATAGTACTTGCTGCTACTAACCAGCCGGAAGTCCTTGATGCCGCTTTATTAAGGCCAGGAAGATTTGATAGGCAAGTGTTAGTTGATAGACCAGATTTGTCGGGTAGAAAAACTATTTTGGAGATATATACCAAAAAGGTTAAACTAGCCGATTCAATTGACTTGGATACTATTGCCCAAGCCACTAGCGGGTTTGCTGGAGCCGATTTAGCTAATATGGTAAATGAGGCTGCTTTACTTGCGGCTAGAGCTAAAAGGAAAAGTGTAGAACAACAAGACTTAAGCGAAGCTATAGAAAGAGTTGTGGCTGGATTGGAAAAGAAGAGTCGTGTTTTGCAAGATGATGAAAAGAAAGTTGTTGCTTATCACGAAGTTGGTCACGCAATAGTTGGTCATCTTATGCCAGGAGGTTCAAAAGTTGCTAAGATTTCAATTGTACCAAGAGGTATGAGTGCGCTGGGTTATACTCTTCAATTGCCAACAGAAGAAAGATTTTTGAATTCTAAAGAGGAGTTAAAAGGACAAATAGCTACACTTCTTGGGGGAAGATCAGCAGAAGAGGTCGTTTTTGGCAAGATTACTACGGGAGCCTCCAATGACTTACAAAGAGCAACTGATATAGCAGAACAAATGGTTGGTACTTTCGGTATGAGTGATATTCTTGGTCCCCTTGCTTATGACAAACAAGGTGGAGGTCAGTTCTTAGGGAATGGAAACAATCCAAGAAGATCCGTTAGTGATGCTACTGCTCAAGCAATAGACAAAGAGGTTAGAGATTTAGTTGATGATGCTCACGAAACAGCACTCAATATTTTGAGGAATAATTTACCTCTTCTTGAATCGATATCTCAAAAAATTCTCCAAGAAGAAGTTATAGAGGGTGAGGATCTTAAAACCCTCTTAGCAGAAAGCAAAATGCCTGCATAGTAGAATTTAGGTTTTCGTATAAAAGTAAGATGTTGAAACCAATCAAGCTTGCAAGTAAAAATTTTTTATCAAGCTTGGATACCTCACATGAAGAATTTCTTCATATTTTAGAATTAGCAAAAAATTTTAAAAATAAAGGTCTAAACATAAAACCCAATAAAAAAGTTTTAGGGTTGATTTTTGATAAGTCATCAACTCGAACCAGAGTTAGCTTCCAGGTTGCAATGTCAAGACTTGGTGGCACAACAGTCGACCTAAATCCTACTACTTCACAAATTGGGAGGGGAGAGCCAATTAGAGATACAGCAAGAGTGCTAAGTAGATACTGCGATGTTCTTGCGATAAGAACATTTAAACAAACTGATTTGGAAGAGTATGCAAAATGGTCCTCTAAGCCAGTTATTAATGCTCTTACTGATTTAGAACATCCATGTCAGGCTTTAGCTGATTTTATGACAATTAAAGAGGAATTTCTAGATTTTAAAGATGTAGTTTTGACATTTATTGGAGACGGTAATAACGTGGCAAATTCTCTTATTTTATGTGGCGCGTTATTAGGAGTAGAAGTTAGGATTGCATGTCCTAAGGGTTATGAACCTAACTCGTTGTTGATAGATAAAGCATATGAAATATATAAAAATAAGAATTTGTTGAAGATTACTAATGATCCTAATACTGCTGTTTTAGGATCAAATGTTCTTTATACAGATGTTTGGTCATCTATGGGTGAAGAAAATCAAAAAGATGAGAAAGAAAAAGTTTTTAACGGTTTCACTATTGACAGTGATTTAGTTAGTAAGGCTGATAAAGAAGCAATTATTCTTCATTGCCTTCCGGCGTATAGATCCAAAGAGATAACTGATGAAATATTTGAAAGTCACAAAAGTAGAATTTTTGATCAAGCGGAAAATAGATTACATGCTCAACAAGCTCTTTTATCTTGCATTCTCTAATAGGAATACTTGCGAACTAATTAATAAAAGGGTACAAATGTATTAGAGTACATATGTTTTATGGAAACTTCTACAGGAGACGATCTTACCCAAGCTCAGAATGAGCTCTATGGATGGATAAAAGAATATATGAAAGACTTTCAACATAGCCCATCCATCAGACAAATGATGCAAGCTATGGGATTAAAATCTCCCGCTCCAATTCAGAGTCGCTTAAAACATTTGCAAGAAAAGGGCTACATCTCTTGGCAAGAAGGTAAAGCAAGAACAATGCAAATTGTTGATGAAATTATAGAAGGTGTACCAATTATGGGTTCAGTCGCAGCTGGAGGTTTAATTGAAACTTATTCTGATATCCAAGAAAATTTAGATATTTCTGATGTTTTAAAAAAGAAAAATGTTTTTGCGCTTACTGTTAATGGAGATTCCATGATAGAAGCCTGTATTGCAGATGGAGATATGGTTTTGATGGAGCCAATTCAAGATAAATACTCTATAAGAAATGGGGATATTGTTAGCGCTTTGGTTCCAGGTCTTGGAACAACCTTAAAGTATTTTTTTAAGAGAGGAGGAAAAATATTTCTTGAAGCAGCAAATCCAGCTTATGAACCAATTGAGTTAAATTTAGAGGAAGTTGGTTTTCAAGGCAAATTACTCGCTGTTTGGAGAAAAGTATAAATTTTTAATCGAATTATCCAACAATTTTATGAAAAATTTTTTTAGATATAAAATTTTTAATTTTCAAATATAAATGTATATTATTCAGAAAATAATTCAATCACTAATAGAAAGCATAATTAGAAATATTAGTGGTAAGCCAGGTCGAGTTATTAGGAGTCTCTATTATCGAAAAATATTCAAATCTTGTGGAAAAAATATTGTTATTGATGAAGGTGTTATATTTATTAACCCTCAAAATATTTCAATTGGATCTAATGTTTGGATATCTCCTTATACAATAATTATTGCACGTTCTGAAAAATCTAAAATTGACACTAATGAAAGAAAAACAATAAAAAAAGTTAATAAAAATTTTAAATATTCGAAACCCCATATTTATATTGGGAACAATGTTTCAATAGGACCGTATAATTGTATAAATGGAGAATCTGGAATAGTAATTGGGGACTATTTCACTAGTTCAGCTAGAGTTTCAATATATGCTGGTAGCCATAATTATAATGATCCTAATGAACCTAGCCTAATAACCTATGCGAATTGTATGGCCAATAATGAAAATATCTCTTGTATTGAATCTCCAATTGTTATTGGTAAAAATGTTTGGTTAGCATTAAATGTGATTATGCTTGGAGGTACTATTGGTAATAACTCTTTTATTACTGCAAATAGTTTAGTTATAAAAAATATTCCAGAAAATTCATATGCATCTGGTAATCCCGCAAGAAAAATAAAATCTAGGTTTATAGATAAGGATTAGAAAAATTTAGAAAAATCAATTAATAATTAATTGATTTACAAAATACTTGATGAAAAAGTAAAGCAAAATTAGTATTTACTTTAGAAACTGCTATGTATATAACAATGCAAATGTTCTTATGAAATTAGTTGGTTTGGAAGCAAAAATAAAAAGTTAGAGAGGGTGCTTTGGGAGCACTAGGTCGTAGGTTCGAATCCTTGAGTTCTTTTCTTAACTAATCCTTAGCGTATGTGGCATTATAAATTTCAACAAGATTTCTTCCCTTGTGATACCAATATTTACTACCTCTAATTCTGCTATCCGTATTCATTAATTTTTGAGTTAAGCCGCTTAAATAATAACCCTCACCTTGATACTCAACTTTCCTCTGATTTTTTACAGTGCAAGTTATGTTTTGGTCCAGTTCATAAGTAAATATATCTCCATTCTCCAACTCCATCTCAAAATAATTAACGACTAGTAATCTATTCTTTTTAAACTTTTCAAAGGATGCTTTAGCTTCAATATTTGCATAAAGATATGGATCATAATCTTCCCAATAAATGCTATTCAAATAAAATTTTGGTAATACTTCTATGCCGATTCCTTCTTTTAAAGATGCTCCAATTTCGAGGTTAGAAAAATCTATTACTGTTTGAAAATTTTCAGATGAATATGACAATGTTATATTTTTAACTTATTTTTTTATTTCCTTATCATAATTATTTTTGATTGAGTCTTTATGCCCCTTTCAAAGACCACTATGTTTAATTTAACCTTTAAGTAAGTAAGGAATTTCTTTAGAAGAGCTCTAGAAAACATGCTACAACTTGTAAATCTCTAGGTGCATTTCAAGGTGTAGAATCCATTAATTAAACGCTATAAAGTACTATAGGAATTACGGCAGTTACGAAAGAAATCTTTAGATTAACTGTTATAACTGTTATTTATGAAGTGGGGCCATAGCTCAGCTGGTAGAGCACCTGCATGGCATGCAGGGGGTCAGCGGTTCAAGTCCGCTTGGCTCCATAAAAATCATCTTAATGTATTAATGAAAAGTTATACTAAAAAAGTTATAAAGCCTCGATTAAATTGAAATGACAAATCTTGTTATTCATGTAGGCTTCCCAAAAACAGCTACAACAACTTTTCAGAAAAATATAATACCAAGTTGTAATAATCTTGTAAATATAAATCCAGATACTGATTGTTATGAATTAACTAGGGGAATTCTCTTATCAAGAGAGTTAACTTTTAAAAGGGAAATTTCATCAATTATAAAACCAATAAAAGATTTAATTAATCAACATGACTCAAATACGAAATTTATTTTAAGTTCAGAGAGTTTTCTTAGCTACTCATTATTTTTTGTTAGATCACCAGAACCTTTTGTACATTCACCAGATCCATCATCTATTGCAAGAAAATTAAAAATTTTTTGTCAACAAAATTTATTTGATAATGTTCAAATATTGATTGGTATACGTAGGCAAGATGAATTATTAAAATCCTTATATGCTCAGATGTATAATAGAGTTTTTAAAAATTATAGAAAGACTGAAACTTTTCAGAAATATCTGTCAAATTTCTTATTTAATAGTGAATTTAATTACTTAGCAGATGCTTTATTCTATGATGAAATTATAAATGAATATCAAAATAATTTTGGTTATAAAAATGTTTCTATATTAGTCTATGAAGAATTAAAAAATGGTCATCCAAATTACATTTCAAAGTTATCTTCTCTTTTTGAAATTGATGAATTTAAATTAAAACAATTATTCAGTTTAAATAATGATAATAAGAAATCATTTGAAAAATATTATTCAACTGATTCAATATCAATTTATAATTTTTTGAATAGAATTAGAATTTTAGCCTTAGGAGATTCGAGTTTGAGAAAATTTAATAAGTTTAAGAATATGGCAAGCAAACTAAATAAACTTAAATTCCAACAAGCTCCTATCGACCTTAAATTAGACTGTGAGTCATTAAAAAAAATTAAAAAAATGTTCTCTAAAACAAATAAAAATCTGGATGAGAGGATGTCACTCAACCTTAAAGCATATAATTATTATTAAATATAAAATTAAACAAAGTTTTCCATATAAAATTTTTAAGAAGAATAATTCTTGTTCTTAGCTATATTATTTGAATGAAAAGTAAAACTATTTTAGTTACAGGTGCTGCAGGTTTTATAGGATTCCATCTATGTTTGCAATTATTAAATAGAAATTTTAAGGTGATAGGTTTTGATAATATTAATGATTACTATGATACTGAATTAAAGAATAGTAGGATTAATAAAATAAAGGAATTAAAAAATAATAATTGGCGATTTAAAAAAGGAGACTTGCAAGATTATGAATATCTCAATTCCATTTTTGTAACTTATAAGCCCCAAATAGTTGTTAATCTTGCTGCACAAGCAGGAGTGAGATATTCTCTTCAAAATCCCATAGCATACATTAATTCGAATTTAGTAGGTTTTGGTAACCTCCTAGAGTGTTGTCGGATTTATGAAGTAGAAAATTTAATTTATGCAAGTAGTAGTTCTGTCTATGGTGGTAATGGGAAATATCCTTTTTCTGAAAACGACTCGGTAGATCATCCAGTAAGTCTCTATGCTGCAACAAAGAAATCAAATGAACTGATGGCTCATGCTTACAGTCATATTTATAAACTTCCAACAACAGGTTTAAGATTTTTTACAGTTTATGGTGCTTGGGGAAGACCTGATATGGCACCTATGATTTTTACAAAATCGATATTGGAACAGAATCCAATTAAGATTTTTAATTATGGAGAAATGTATCGGGATTTTACTTATATTGACGATGTTATTTCAATAGTATGTCATTTAATAGATTTACCTGCAGAACCAAATATTAATTTTGATAAAAAGCTACCTGAGCCATCTTCAAGCTGGGCTCCATATAGAATTTATAATATAGGAAACAATAATCCAATTCCGCTTATGCAATTTATTGAAACGCTTGAAGATGAATTGGGTATAAAGGCTAAAAAAGAATTTGTTGAGATGCAAAAAGGAGATGTTTTCAAAACTGCTGCAGATACTAAAATTATTAAATCAGTTGTCAATTATAGTAATACCTCTCTTCAAGAAGGAATCCATCATTTCGTTACTTGGTATAAAAACTTTTATTTTTGATACATTAAATAACTATATCTAATCAAACTATATTCACTCAAAATGAATAAAACTTTAAATTTTTTATTTAAAATGTATAATTATAAAAACAAATTTGATCTGTAAAATGATAAGTGATAAAAATATTATTAAAAAAACTATTTATCAAGACATTAATGAGGAAGTAAGTTTTTCTGTATTCTTTTCTATTTTAAAAAGAAACAAAAAAATCATTTTTTTTTCAACTTTTGCAAGTTTTTTAATATGTTGCTTTTACCTCTTAAATCGTAAAAATATTTGGGAAGGTAATTTTCAAATTGTATTAACAAAAAATGAGATGAATACTGTTAGTAATTCTTTAAGTAATTTAAAAAATAAATTTGGAATTTCTAAAGGAAACGAATTAAAGACTGAAGTAGAGGTTTTGAAAAGTCCTTCAGTATTACTTCCAATTTATAAGTTTGTAAAACTTGATAGAGAAGCTTCTGGTTTAGATGTAAAAAAAATAACTTACAAAAATTGGCTCAAAGATCAGTTGGCTATTGGTTTAGAACAGGAAACCTCTGTTCTCAATGTGACTTACTTAGATACTAATAAGGAGCTTATTCTACCTGTTCTTGGACAAATTACTTTGGCTTATAAGGAATATTCTGGGAGAAATAGAAAAAAGAGTTTAAAGAATGGTATAGATTTTTTAAATAATCAAATAAATATTAATAAAATTAAAAGTCTTGTTTCACTTAAAGAAGCTCAGTCATATGCTTTTAAACATAATTTGCAATGGGATAATGATAAAAAAGAAATTAATGTTGTAAGAGATTTTTTAAAGGCACAAATTCAAATAGAATCTTTTGAAAATAAGTTAATTCAGTTAAATAATATTAAAAGTGCTAATGAACTTTTAGGTATCGCTTTATCTATAGAAAACCTTAAGGATGATATTACTTTCAGAAAATTAAAGGGTATTACCTTAGAGACCGAAAATATGTCATGGGTATACAAAGAAAATGATGATATTTATAAGATGAAATTATTAGAAAAAAAACAAATGTTTAGAACATTCAAAGATATTGTTGAATCATATTATGAGGCAGAACTTATAAATTGGAAATCTAAAGCTGAGGAATCACAAAGACCTCAAAATGTGCTTTCCAAATATAGAGAACTTATAAATAATGCAAAGTTTGATATGGATACTTTAACAAAACTTGAAACTGAGAGAAGAGCACTTGAACTTGAAAAAGCTCGTTCTGGTGATCCCTGGGAACTTATAACAAAGCCAACTTTATTAGAAGAACCTATAAATACTTCCAAAATTAAAATTGTTTTGTTGAGCCTAATAATAGGCCCTTTCATAGGATTTTTATTGGCATCAAATAGAGAAAATTATCTTAAATTAGTTTTTAGTGAAAAAGAATTTGAGAAAATACTAAATACTGAAAAAATAGTAACTCTTAAATTTAATAATGATAATGATTTTGAAGACTTAGTTAGTTTGTTTATTGACTCTATTAAATCTAATAAAAATAATAATTCAATCGCTATTATCCCTGTTGGAACTTTAGATTCAAATTTGATAAAGCAATTATTATCTAGATTAAACAGAAGTTTTGATAAGGCAAGAATTTTATATACTAAAGATATTTATGAAACAAAAAATTCAGATCTTAGATTTGTCGTTTCAAGTTTAAATGACGTATATTCATACGATTTGGAATTTCTTCAAGAAAAACTTAGTTTGCTTAAAAAGGAATTAAACGGTTGGATAAAAATTTAGTTTTACAAGAACATTAAAAATTGATTTTTACTAATTTAGATTTTAAAGTAAGCTTTACTAATTAAGTTTTAGATTTTTCTAAATAAAAAACATTGCCATATTTCTCTATAACTTTGAAACCTAATTGATTTAATCTATTTAACTGTTGTTCAATACTAAAATTTGGGATGTCCTCAAGTTCACAAATTATTTGAAAACATAACTCTAAGGCTAAAGAATCATTAAAGAATATATCTGCTTCAGAACCTTCAATGTCAGTAATTAGGGTATATGGTTTATTAATACAATGAATGTTAATAATTTCGGAGAGTGTAATAGCTCTCAATGATATTTTCTTAGAGCTATTATTGTTAAATATTGATGAACCAGTTGTAGAAGTAATATAAAATTCAACTTGGTCGGATTTATAGTAGATCGCATTATTATGAAAATGGTATCTATTATTATTTTTAGGTATTTCTTTTGATAATTTAAGTAATATTTCATAGTTTAATGGATTAGCCTCAACGCAGACCACCTCACAATCTGAATTGAATTTTGACAGTAATCCAAGAGTTACGCCAACAGAACTACCTAGCTCAATTATTGTATTATTATTAATAAATCTTTTGCAAAATCTTATTTCTGCTGATTCCCATATTCCAAAAAATATCTTTGCAGCCTGTATATCTGAGACTAGTCTGAAATTAAAATAACCACCTAAGATGGTTTTTTTAAAATTCAAAAACTTTATTAATTTTCCGATATATTTATTGCATATTATTCTTGCTAATGCAAATTTTACTTTTCTTGGGAAAAAAGCTTTGAATTTTCTTTCAAAAGATTTTGTTTTTGTCAAACCTTGAAACTAAAAGTGATTAAAT
>QCCX01000015.1 GCA_003278845.1 Prochlorococcus sp. AG-347-O22 | reverse complement strand
TAGTTGAAATAATACTTATTTTTTAATGCAGGTATTTGATCTCTTAGCTTATTTCTCATGGAAATTTATATTTTAAACTCTTGAATTTTTTAAATATTGCCAACTAAAGTTACTGTTCTAAATTCAATATCCTCAATTACTTTCCAAGGTTCAGCACTTCTTTCTGCAAATTCTAAATTTTTAAATCCTAGTTCTTTAAAATCACTTATAAAGTCTGGTTCATACCATGCTCCACTAATACATCCTGTCCATAGATCATGATCATTTTGCAATCTTAAAGGTACTTTTTTGTTAGAGACAATATCGCTAATTGCAATTCTTCCATTATCGTTTAAAACTCTTTTTATATTTCTTAGAAGGTTATTTCTAGATTCTGGACTTACCAAGTTTAAAACGCAATTACTTAAAATAATATCGACTGATTTGTCGGTGATTAATGGATTTAAATCTTCATCTAATTCATCAAGTTTTTCAATTGATCCTTCAAGAAATTCTGTATTGTTAAAACCTATATTTTTTGTAACTTCTTTAGAGGCTGATCTTGATAAACAAAGCATGTCAGGATTCTGATCAACTCCAATAACTTTCCCTTCTTTTCCAACAATTTGGGCACAAATAAAAGCATTTTTGCCGCTACCACTTCCAAGGTCTAAGACTATATCATTTTTTTGAACATATTTTGTTGGATCACCACATCCATAGTCTCTTTCTATAACCTCTTGAGGAATTGCTTCAAGTAAAACGGGATTAAAACCAACTGGTGTACAAAGACAACTTTCTTTTTCAAGTGCGGCTGAACCATATCTTTCTTGAATCGCATCTTTATGATCGAATTGATTAGATGCTTTATTCGATGTGTTTGTATTACAGCAACTTTCAGACATATTTTTTAA
Organism: Prochlorococcus sp. AG-347-O22; assembly: GCA_003278845.1. Taxonomy (GTDB): domain Bacteria; phylum Cyanobacteriota; class Cyanobacteriia; order PCC-6307; family Cyanobiaceae; genus Prochlorococcus_A. The sequence goes on along the minus strand of QCCX01000015.1, from coordinate 21,646 downwards.
AGGACTCTTGATAAATATAGCCAAAAAAAAAGCCCCTGAAAAAGGGGTTTTAATTTGTTTAATTAAATTATTTAGTGTAATTAACACCTCTGTAATTTAATTCTGCTTTTTCATTACTTGAAGAAGCGTCATCCATTCTGTTGGTGTATACGTTTCTTCTGTAGGTAAGTTCAACAAGTTGCTTTTTAGCAGCTTCTTTGTTTTGAACGTAGTTTTTACCTCTGTAAGTTAAAGTAGTCATGTTTCGATGTGACAACACGGCCATCCCCCGTTCCATGGTATGACTCGAACTGCGCCCTCAAATGAGGGTGAACGAAAAAGTAGCAATTGCTACAAAATTATTATAAGCGTATTTTTAACTGCATGTCTAGCTTTTACAAATAGAAACGAAGATTTAATGTTTTTTTAATTATTATCTTAGGTAAATTTTTTTATAAATAGTCTCTAAAAAGGATTATGTTTATATTTGGTTTAATCTTCATGTAACTATTTATTTATGACAGGTTTTTTATATTTCTTGGGAAATACTTTAAGGTGGCCAGTTTTAAAGCCAAAAGAATTTTTTTCACTACATGCTTATTTTTCAATTATTTATTTGATAACTTTTACTTTGAGTAAATATGATGTAAGCCAATCAAATTTAGTTTTTACTTTAGGAATTCTTGCACCTCTTTTAATCGCTATTGGTCAAGGACTTCCAATTGATTGCCTTGATATGGAATCATCTTTGTTGAAGGAATTAAAAACTAAATAATATATTTCAGTTAAAAAATTTTTATAAAACCTGGACAACTTCGCTTATTTCAGGAATCATTTCTTTTAACTTTCTTTCAATACCCATTTTGAGAGTCATAGTGCTACTTGGGCAACTACCACATGCTCCTTGAAGTCTGACTTTGACAATTGGGCCATCTATTTCTGCAATCTCTACATTACCTCCATCAGAAATTAAAAAAGGTCTTAGCTCGTCAAGGACTTTTTCTACATTTTCGTTTGTCAGCGAGAGTGTTTTAGTACTCATAATTTTGGATTAACTTTATAATAAGCCTAGAAAGAAATCTGATTAATTGCAAAAAAGATAATTTTCTGTTGTGACTTCATCTAAAAATCCCACTAATGACAATAGCTACTTTGATGCAGTCTTAGTAGGTGGAGGGATAATGAGTAGTACTTTAGCCCTCCTAATTTCAGAAGTTTTACCAGATATAAAATTTGTTATTATAGAAAAATTAAATGCTCCAGGAAGTGAAAGTACTGGCGCTTTTAATAATGCAGGTACAGGACATGCGGCTAATTGCGAATTAAACTATACCCCTTTAGATGAAAAAGGAAATCTAAAAATAGATAAAGCGCTCTCAATAAATCGTTCTTTTGAAACATCCATGTCTTTATGGGCCTCATTGTATGAAGCAGGGAAAATTGATATTAAGAAGTTTCTAAAATTTATTCCTCATATTAGCTTTGTGTCTGGTCAGGATAATATTTCTTTTTTAAAAAAAAGATTTCAGAAAATGACCAAAAATCCTGAATTTATCGATATGGAATTTTCTACATCTTTTGATGAAATTTCATCATGGGCTCCTCTAATAACAAAAGATAGAAATCCATCTACTCAAATTGCTGCTACCAGAATAGGCAGAGGAACTGATATTAATTTTGAGGCTTTAACTAAAGAGTATTTGTCATTAGTTTCCTTAAACAAAAATGTTGAAATTAGATACAAAACAGAATTATTAGATTTAAAGAAAATTGATAAAAAACAATGGGAACTAGAAATTAGTTCTGAAGGTAGAAAAACTTCAATTAGAACTAGCTATGTTTTTCTTGGTGCTGGTGGAAAAACAATTAATTATTTGCAAAAATCAAAAATTCCAGAAGCAAAAAGTTATGGTGGATTTCCTGTTAGTGGGAAATGGCTTATTTGCGAGAAAAAAGATCTAACAGAAAAACATAACTCAAAAGTTTATGGTAAAGCTGATATTGGATCGCCACCAATGTCTGTGCCTCATCTAGACACCAGATGGATTGATAATAAAAAACTTCTTTTATATGGACCTTTTGCTGGATTTACAACGAAATTTTTAAAACAAAGTTCATACTTTGACTTATTTAGTTCAATTAAAAAGAATAATATATTTTCTATGTTAGACGTTGGTTTCAAGAACAACGATTTAATTAATTACCTAATATCACAATCATTAAAGAGCCATAACTCAAGAGTTGAGAATTTAAAGAATATGATGCCATCAGCTAATCCTTCTGATTGGTATTTAAAGAATGCTGGTCAAAGAGTCCAAATAATTAAAAAAACTGAAGGCGGTGGCTCTTTGAAATTTGGAACTGAGATTGTGAATTCATCTGATGGATCATTATCTGCTTTGTTAGGAGCATCTCCCGGAGCAAGTACTGCGGTCTCAATTATGGTTGAGGTTCTAGAAAAGTCAGTCTTATTTTTAAACGACAAGCATAATCTAAAGAAAAAAATAAATGACTTAATTTATCCAGAACGATCAGCCTCTGAAAAAAACAGCACCTTCATAAAAGAAATTAAAAAAAGAAACAATTCCATTTTTGGTTTCCATCCATAATTCTAATTAGCTAATATTAATCAAGATGTAATAAGAGGAGAATTTTTCTTTCTATATGACTGATATATCGGTTTCAAAAATTAGAAATTTCTGCATAATCGCTCATATTGACCATGGTAAATCTACCCTTGCAGATAGGTTGCTTCAAGATACTGGTACTGTGCAGCAAAGGGATATGCAAGAACAATTTTTGGACAGTATGGATCTTGAAAGAGAGAGAGGAATTACTATCAAGTTACAGGCCGCTAGGATGAAATATAAAGCTGACGATTCCCAAGAATATGTCTTGAACTTAATAGATACTCCTGGGCATGTTGATTTCTCTTATGAGGTTAGTAGATCTCTTCAAGCTTGTGAAGGCGCCTTACTTGTTGTTGATGCAAGTCAAGGAGTAGAAGCTCAAACCTTAGCTAATGTTTATCTTGCCTTAGAAAATAATCTTGAAATAATTCCTGTTTTAAATAAAGTTGATTTACCAGGTGCTGATGCTGAAAAAATAAAACAAGAAATAGAGGAAATTATTGGACTTGATACATCTAATGCAATAAATTGTTCAGCAAAAACTGGAGTTGGTATTAAAGATATTTTGGAAGCAATCGTAAGAAGAGTACCTCCTCCTCAAGATGAAATTAAACTACCTACAAAGGCACTGATTTTTGATTCTTATTATGATCCGTACAGGGGAGTTATTGTTTATTTCAGGGTGATATCTGGTTCTCTAAATAAGAGAGAAAAAATATTATTAATGGCAAGTAAGAAAAATTATGAACTAGATGAGATAGGAATAATGGCACCTGATCAGCAGCAAGTTGATGAATTACATGCAGGAGAAGTTGGTTATTTAGCGGCTTCTATAAAATCAGTTGCTGATGCGAGAGTGGGAGATACGATTACTCTTTTAAATTCACCTGCCAATGATCCTTTGCCTGGGTATAAGACAGCAAATCCTATGGTTTTTTGTGGCTTATTCCCGACTGATGCTGATCAATTCCCAGATTTAAGAGTATCACTAGAAAAATTACAATTATCTGATGCGGCTTTAAAATATGAGCCTGAAACCAGTAGCGCAATGGGCTTCGGATTTAGGTGCGGATTCTTAGGACTTCTTCATATGGAGATTGTTCAAGAAAGATTAGAAAGAGAATATGATTTGGATCTAATCGTAACGGCACCATCAGTTATTTATAAAGTTAATTTAAATCAGCAGGAAAATATCTTTATTGATAATCCTTCTACAATTCCTGATCCACAACTTAGAGAATCAATAGAAGAGCCTTATGTGAAAATGGAAATTTATGCTCCCAATGAATTTAATGGAACATTAATGGGTTTATGTCAGGAAAGAAGGGGAGTATTTATAGATATGAAATACATAACAACAGATCGAGTTACCTTGATTTATGAAATTCCATTAGCAGAAGTTGTTACAGATTTCTTTGATCAAATGAAAAGTAGAACCCAAGGTTATGCATCAATGGAATATCATTTGATTGGCTATAGAAAAAATGATCTTGTTAGATTAGATGTTCTAATAAATTCAGAAAGAGCGGATCCATTAACTTCTATTGTTCATAAAGATAAGGCTTATGGTATTGGCAGAAGTTTAGTTGAGAAATTAAAAGAACTTATTCCAAAACAACAATTTAAAATACCTATTCAAGCATCAATAGGCAGCAGGATTATTGCAAGTGAAAGCATAAGTGCTTTGCGAAAAGATGTTTTATCTAAATGTTATGGAGGGGATATTTCTAGGAAAAAGAAACTTTTAAAGAAACAAGCTAAAGGTAAAAAGAGGATGAAGGCAATGGGTAAAGTTGAAGTCCCTCAAGAAGCTTTTATGGCAGTCTTGAAATTAAACCAGTAATTTCTTTTAATTTAAAATTTATACCTATTTATTTTTAAAAGAATTGGGTATATTTCATTTATATCTTTAAAAAAGATTTTGGATCTTAACTCATTTAATCGTGTAGGCGCAAATATCAGAAAAGCTGGATTTTTAATTGTTCTTTTTTATCTTCTTGTTGTTTTAATAATGAAATTTTTAGAGGCCAATAATTTTTTTGGCTATTCATTTTCAATGCTAAGCAATGATGTCTTTGCCCCTCCTTCTCTTAATCATTTTTGTGGCACTGATAGATTAGGAAGAGATGTTTGCTTAAGAACTTTGCAAGGATCATCATTAGCGATAGAAGTTGTATTCTTAGCTATTCTTTTTTCATTAAGTTTGGGGTTGCCATTGGGATTATTAAGTGGATATTTTGGTGGTTTTTTTGATAAATGCTTATCACTAATAATGGATACTATTTTTTCAATACCTGTAATTTTGCTTTCAGTTGTTGTGGCTTTTGTATTGGGTAAGGGTATCCTTAACGCGGCTTTGGCATTGTGTATTGTTTACTCTCCTCAATATTTTAGATTAATCAGAAATCAGACAATATTGGTTAAATCCGAAACTTATGTGGAGGCAGCTCAAGTTGCAGGAGCTGATGTTAAAAAAATTATTTTTAAATATATTCTCCCAAATGTGATAACACCATTGCCTATTCTGCTTACCCTAAATGCTGCAGATGCTGTTTTGGTATTAGGAAGTTTAGGATTTTTAGGACTTGGCGTTCCTGCAGATGTCCCCGAGTGGGGAAGTGATTTAAATCTGGCTCTTGCCGCTTTACCTACAGGTATCTGGTGGACGGCTTTGTTTCCAGGTTTGGCAATGTTTTTTTTAGTTTTAGGTCTTTCTTTTATAGGAGAGGACCTTGAAGAAATTTTTGATAGTCAAAATTCTGAATAAATTTAGTTATCTGTAATTGGATCAAGTTCTCCTTGATCGTTCAACTTTGGATATTCTTTAGCTGATTTTTTATACACCGCAGCTAATTCTGGGTAACACCATTCAAAAAGTGTTTTTTGATATTCATCCATATTTAACCCTTCTCCATCGGAGGGCAAAATACCTTTATTTTTTCTTTGGCGAACAGCTTCAAATAATAATATAGAGGCAGCAACTGAAACATTCAGAGATTGAACCATACCTCTCATGGGTATAAAAATTGATTGATCAACCATTGATATAAGTTCATTACTTAGTCCCCATTTTTCTGCTCCTAAAACAAAACATGTATTTTGAGAATAATCAAAATTTCTATAATCTACTGATTCACTATTAAGAGTCGTTCCATATAATTTAAAACCCTTATTCTTTAAATCAGATATTGCTGTGATAGTGTTTTCATGATTATTCAGTTTTACCCATTTTTGACTTCCTTGAGCAGTACTATTAAAAGTCTTAACGGCATTCTTTTGGCTTATAAAATTTGCTTCGAAAACTCCTGCCGCATCACATGTCCTTAATATCGCAGATAAATTATGTGGTTTATTGACATCCTCAACTAAAACAGTCAAGTTTTTCATTCTGCAATCTAAAACACTTTTGATTCGTTCAAATCTTCTTGGCAAAATTGACATTTATAATTTTTTCACACTTTTAAATTATATTCAAAAAATATTGATTACCTATTAAATCTCTTGGTTTATAATATTTTGGTAGTTTAAATTAACTCAATGGCATACATAGAATGGGACTATACAGTAATAACAAGTATGGTAGAAAAACAAGGGTGGGATTTACCTGATCGTGAATCGGAAGAATGGAATAAATTCAAAGATGAATTAGGAGAAAAAATGAGAGGTGTTGGACTTATTTTTGAAAAATATTGTAAATTTACTCCTGACGTAGGTGAAGGAGTTCATCTTCTAGATGATTGATCATTAATAGTTTTAAACCATTGATGTATCCCTTAATCAATGGCTTATTAATTAATAAGATAATATAATTTCACTAAATTAGAACTGTCAATTATTAAGGCTTTATAAAGCTTGTACTCTAAAAAAAATTTTTTATTCCACAGAAAAGTTATTTAATTTCTATATTTGAATAAAAATATGAAAAATAAATTAACTTTTTTATTCGATGGTGGTTGTCCACTCTGTTTGAGAGAAACAAATTTTCTTAAAAAAAGAGATACCTTAAATCAAATTGCATTTATAGATATTAATAGTAAGGATTATGATCAAAGTCTTTTTAATGACATCTCATATGCAGAAGCTATGTCAAATCTGCATGGGATTATTGAAAATGGTGAAATTATTAGGGGACTAGATGTACTTGCATATTCTTATGAATTAGTTGGTTTAGGTTGGGTTTATTATCCCTTGAAGATTAAGCTCTTATCTCCATTATTGAGGTTGGTTTACAGATATTGGGCAAAATATAGACTTCAAATTACAGGTAGATCCGATATTGAAAAACTTTGTACCTCACAATGTGAACAATAAATATGGAAAGTACCGATATAGACAGAATAATAGAAATGTGTTGGGAAGATAGAACACCCTTTGAAGCTATCGAGTATCAATTTGGTTTAAAAGAGGAAGATGCGATAAAAATTATGCGTCAAAATCTTAAACCCAAATCTTTCAAAGTCTGGAGAAAGAGAGTTTCAGGAAGAAATACAAAACATATGGCCCTTAAAGATTCAACTAGATTTAAATCTACTCATAAAAGAAAATTATAAATTTTGAAAAATCTTTCTACTAAAACTTGTCCTGTTTGCAATAGGCCGTTTGAGTGGCGTAAAAAATGGAAAAACTGTTGGGATGATGTTATCTACTGTTCAAAAAGATGCAGTAACAGGAAGTCACAAAGATGAAACAAGTATCAATTATTTTCCCGAATCAACTTTTTAGAGAAAGCCCAATCTTAAAAATAAATTGTGAAGTTTTGATTTTGGAAGACTCATTATTTTTTGGAAATGATAAATATCATAAATTAATTAACCATAAAAATAAGTTAGTTTTTCATAGAGCATCTATGCTCGCTTATAAAAATTATTTAGAAATATCTGGCTTTAAAGTTTTATATATCGAAAACAAGAATAATGTTTCTACAGTTGATTACTTATCGGAATTTATTAAAAATAAATATCAGAAAATAAATCTCATTGACCCTCATGATTTTTTAATAATGAAGAGGATTAATAATTTTGTTGAAAGTAATAATTTAGCTTTAAATATTTTGCCTTCTCCTATGTTTATGACTAGTAAAGATTTAAAAGATTTATTTGCATCAAATGCAAAAAAACCTCTTATGGGGAGATTTTATGAAAATCAAAGAAAGAGCCAAAAGATATTAGTTAATCCTGATGATACACCTGAAGGTGGTAAATGGAGTTTCGATGAAATGAACAGAAAAAAATTACCAAAAAAAATAAATATACCCGATACACCTAAATTACCAAAAAATAAATTTGTAGTTAATGCAGAAAGGTCATTAGCCAATTTTGATATTGAGTTTATTGGAGAAAGTAATAACTTTTTATATCCAACTAATTTTGAAGAGGCAGATGAATGGTTAAATGATTTTTTTAAACATAGATTTTTCTTATTTGGAGATTATGAGGATGCCATTTCTAAAGAAAATTCTTTTTTATGGCACAGTTTACTTTCTCCTCTTTTAAATAGCGGCTTATTAACCCCAGATGTAGTAGTTAATAAAGCATTACTTTTTGCAAAAAATAATAATGTTCCTATTAACTCTTTAGAGGGCTTTATTCGTCAAATTATTGGATGGAGAGAATTTATTTGCCTCGTCTATAAAAAGTACGGAACAAAGATGCGAAATAGTAATTTTTGGAATTTTGAAGATAAGCCAATTCCAAAATCTTTTTATCAAGGAAATACAGGAATTGAACCAGTAGACGTTGTTATAAAAAATATTATTAAATTTGGTTATTGTCATCATATTGAGCGGCTAATGATTGTTGGCAACTTTATGCTTCTATGTAGAATTCACCCAAACCAAGTTTATAAATGGTTTATGGAAATGTTTATTGATTCCTATGATTGGGTTATGGTCCCAAATGTTTACGGAATGAGTCAGTTTAGTGATGGTGGTATCTTTTCTACAAAGCCATATATATCAAGCTCTAATTATGTAAAAAAAATGTCTAATTTTAAAAGTGGCCCATGGTGTGAAATATGGGATGGCTTATTTTGGAAATTTATTAAAGATAATGAAAGCTTTTTTAGAAAGCAATATCGTCTGGCAATGTTAACGAGAAATCTCGATAAAATTTCAGAGGAAAAATTAAGTAATCACTTAAAAATAGCCGATAAATTTTTAAGAGATATTCAATAAATTAAGAGTAATAATCTACAGTTGTCTTTGAAAAATTAAAAGAATATTATGTTATGAAGAAATATTAATTACGGATGTTAAGGTAAAAAAAAATTAGAATTATCTAATGGAAATTGGAACACTTTTTTTAAAAAGTAATTCCACGGGAATTATCACTTTTTCTGAATTAGATTGGATAACTACACATCAATCTAATTTCACTAGGTTGGAAGAATCCATAGCAATTAAATTAGGCAGAATGCTTGATGCAGGATCTATCAATATTGGTTGCCATTTGAAATACTGAATAAGTTTTTATTTTAATAATGAAGTATCAAGAAGAAAAAAAAATATTTTTTCGGGAAAGAATCCATTCTTTAAACATATTTCTTTTTTTAGGATTTAATCTTTCACTTATTTCTATCTTAGGTTTTATTTGGTTTAATACTACACTTGAAAAAGTTGTTTAAATTTTTGAATTTTTTGTATATTAAAGTTATCTTTAAAAATAAATTATATTTTGAGTATAGGATATTTACAAAGAAAGGCAGCTTGGGAAATTTTATTAAAAGTTAGTTCTGGTGATTTTTCTGATCATGCTCTTGAAAAGGTTTTAAAAAATTATCAATTTAATTCTCTTGATATAGCTTTTATTACGGAATTATCTTTTGGATGCATAAGGTATAGAAAATTTCTTGATCTTTGGACGGATCATACATCAAAAATTACTCATAAAAAGCAGCCTCCAAAGTTAAGATGGCTTCTACATATAGGTTTATATCAACTATTGAAAATGGATAAAATTCCATTTCCTGCTGCTATTTCTACCACTGTAGAAGTAGCTAAAAAAACAGATTTAAATGGTCTAGCGGGAACTGTAAATGCGATATTGAGAAATGCATCAAGAAAATTAGAACAAAAAATTTTTCCGAAATTATCTTCTGATAGAAAAGAAAGAATTTCATATCTTGAATCATTTCCATTATGGCTTGTAAAGGATCTTTATAAATGGGTCGGCAATAACGAGGGTGAAAATATTATTAAGGCATTTAATAAAAAACCATCAATTGATTTGAGAATTAACCAATTAAAAACTAATTTAGATAACTTTTTAAAAGTACTTCATGAAAATAAAATTGATGCTGAAATTATTAAAGATTTACATAATGGAATTTCTTTAAAATCTAATCCAAGATCAATAAAAAATTTACCAGGATATAGTGATGGACTTTGGACAATTCAAGATAGATCTTCTCAGTGGATAGCACCTCTCTTAAATCCAAAAGAAGGTGAAAAGATTTTAGATGCTTGTGCAGCTCCAGGCAGTAAGTCTACCCATCTTGCAGAATTAACAAATGATAGTGCTGAAATCATTGCCGTAGATAGATCAGCAAAGAGATTGAAAATACTGCAATCAAATTTAGAAAGGTTAAATTTGAAATCCGTTAATACCCTTAAGGCTGATGCTACGAGTTTGATTGAATTAAATCCTAAGTTTTTATCTTATTTTGATAAGATTTTGTTAGATGCTCCCTGTTCTGGGATTGGAACTCTTTCCAGAAATCCAGATTCTAGATGGTCTTTAAGTAAAGAAAAAATAAAATCTTTAACTTTATTACAGGAAAAACTTTTGGAGAGTATTTTTCCTCTTTTGAAAAAAGATGGCATTTTAGTTTATTCGACTTGTACTATTTGTCCCGATGAAAATAATCTATTAATTGAACGATTTATTGAAAAAAACAAAACTTTAAAATTGGTTAGCCAAAAGCAAATTTTACCTAGCTTGGATTATCCTGGGGATGGATTTTATTCTGCAATAATTTCTTATAAATCTTAAAAATATAATTTATTTTTTAATTGGAATTTTATAAATTTCAGATATGTACTTCTTCCATAAATAAGCTGAATTCCCACTAGATAATTCAGATTCCTTGTTATTGTCGTAGCCTATCCAGATCCCTGTTGTAAGGTTATCAATGGAACCAATAAACCATAGATCTTTATTGCCATCAGATGTTCCTGTTTTCCCATAAATTTTCTTCCCTTTTATTGAGGCTGCTTTTGAAGTACCTTCTTTTACAGATTTTTCAAGAAGTTTATTTATTTTCTTGTTTACTTTTAAATCTAATATTTTCTTGGAAATAGATTTGTTTTCCCAAATAGGTTGTTTTCTAAATGATTCTATTTTTTCTATGATTTCAGGGCTTTGAATCTTCCCATTATTGTTTATTGCAGAATATGCATTTGTGATGTTTAAAAGATTATCCCCGTAGGAGCCAATAGCTAATGATGGGAATTCCTCAAACTCTTGCTCGTAACCGAGTCCAAATGAATTCGCTAAATTAATAATATTATTTAAGCCGATTTTTTTTGTTATTGATATTGGAACGATATTTGATGAACTTTTAAATGATTCAATCAAAGATATTGAACCTCTATAGTCTTCTGAAAAATTTTTTGGGCAATAACTTTCCCAGCATGTTGGTATGTCTTCAAATTCATCGCTTAATTTTATTCCTTCTATTAATGCAGCAGCATAAGGGATAATTTTAAAAGTAGAACCTAAAGGTCTTACAGATGAAATCACTCTATTGTATTCATTAATTGATGGATTTTTGCTGGTTATCATTGTCCTGATTAGTCCTGTATTTGATTCGATAGATAACAGACCAAATTCAAGTTCTTTAGGCCCTGCATATCTTGATATTTTTTGACCTTTTTCTTGCCAATCTTTATTGATAGAAGATTTAATTCTTAAAAACTTATAATTATTTTTACTTCCAATTTTTTTATCTGTTTCCTGAAGAATAAAGTTTATTAGTAATTTATCATCTAAAAAATTATCAGCTGTTTGATAATTTAACTTTATTTTTTCTTTAATAGCCTTATTCTTATTTGCAAGAGAAATATATCCATCAACATACATTGATTCAAGAACTTTATTTCTATTTTTAATAGCTAGTTCTAAATTTTGATAGGGCGAATAAATTGATGGAGCTGGAGCTAATCCTGCAATTAATGCGATCTCTGATAATGTCAATTCTTCTATGAATTTTCCAAAATAAACTTGGGCAGCCTCGTCTACCCCGTATGCTCCTGATCCTAGATAAATATTATTTAAATATAATTTTAAAATTTGATTTTTGTTATATCTAAATTCAAGTATGAGTGATATAAATATTTCTTTGATTTTTCTTTGAAAACTTAAATCATTATTTAGAAAAAGTAATCTAGCAACTTGTTGTGTAATCGTACTTCCTCCCTCTTTAACATAGCCACTTCTAATATTTTGAATAAGGGCACGAGAAATACTTTTTAAATCTATTCCATTATGTTTATAAAATCTTTTATCCTCAGAAGATATAAAAGAATGTTTAAGAAAAAATGGAATTTTATGATAACTATTATCTATTTCAAATTTGCGGCTTAATTTGCTTAGTATCTTATTATCAGAAGACGATATTATGTAAGAATATTTGGTTTCCCTAGACTTTTTATTTTTAGAAACGTCAAATTTTAAGGTACTAAATATTAGACTAAAAAAATAAAAAGATATTCCAGAAAAAATTAATATTGGAATTATTAAAACAAAAGATTTGAATTTAATCTTTTGCACCTCAAGCAACTAAAAAACTATGTCCTATCGCTAGAGCTGTAACTAACATTCCAGTTATAAGGAACGGTTGGGCACTTGCTTGATATTTGACATCAAACTTTAAAGGATCTCTTAGTAACCACATATCTTGAAATGTAATTTGTGGAATTACCAATAAAACCAAAATTACAGAGGCTAAATGTTGACCAATAATGACTAATACTACAACCATTGCTAATTGAAAAATGTCAATTAGTCCTGCACTTATTCTACTTGCATTTTTAATTCCGAATACTACTGGTAGAGAATTTAAGCCTAGCTTTGAGTCTCCTTCAACACTTTTGAAATCATTAATAACAGCAATTCCAAGTCCTGAGAGGCTATAAGCAAGTGTTAGTATCGCTGTCACGATAGTTAATTTCCCAAACAAGGCTTGTCCTGCCCACCAAGGTAAAGCTATATAAGATGCTCCTAATGCATAATTTCCAAGCCAACCATTCTGTTTTAATTTGAGAGGTGGAGCAGAATATATATAACTAACAAAGGAACCTCCTAATGCTAAAAGTAAGACGGAGGGAAAGCTGTGGTTAGCATATAAATCTAATAGAAAAGCAACTATTAAACCTGCTATAAGTAATACCCAAATTTGTATTTTTACATCTTTAATTGAAATTTTGCCAGATGGAATTGGTCTATTTGGTTCATTAATTGCATCAATTTCTTTATCAAAAAAATCATTTATGGTTTGGGTATAACCAGCCAGAAGTGGTCCACTCATCAACATACATGCTAATGAAGCTAGAACATTACTAAATGTCCATTCAAAATTCCCACTTGCAGCTGCTCCACAAATAACTCCCCATATCAAAGGGATCCATGTTATGGGTTTCATTAACTGTATACGGAGTTTCCATATACTTGATGTTTCAGAGGCACCCTTAATTCCTAATAGTTGTTTTGGATCATTCACTTTACTCTTTAACCTTTCTCAATTTCTTCTGGGAAAAACCAATTTTGCTCACCATTCTGAAATTTTGCGGTGATCCCAATACTTCTGCCGTCTGTCATTTTATAGCCTGTTATTACGGCTTTAGGATTCGAGGATATTTGATCTATTAATTGAGCTGGTAGTCTATCTTTTACTTTGTTAATGTTAATTTTGATTTTACTACCGATTTTGGGTAATAATTTTGTTTCAGCCATAAGAGGTAAAATGGAAGCTATTATGCAAGATTAACAGCATTTGGACAATTTTTACTAAAATGGTAGCTCTTCGTTTAATTCCTTGTTTAGATGTCGCCCATGGCAGAGTCGTTAAAGGTGTAAATTTTGTAAACTTGAGAGACTCAGGCGATCCTGTTGAATTGGCTTGTAGGTATTCTGATGAAGGCGCAGATGAATTAGTATTCTTAGATATTCGAGCTAGTGTAGAAAATAGAAATACATTAGTTGACCTTGTCTCTAGGACCGCAAAATCAGTTAAAATCCCATTTACAGTAGGTGGAGGAATAGATTCTGTTTCATCAATTAATGATCTTTTAAGAGCTGGAGCGGACAAAGTGAGTTTGAATTCTTCTGCTGTTAGAAATCCAGATTTAATTTCTAAAAGTTCTAGAGAATTTGGTAATCAATGTATCGTGATAGCAATAGATGCTAAAAGAAAAGTTAATAAGACTGATGAATGGGAGGTATATGTAAAAGGAGGGAGAGAAAATACTGGAATAGATGTATTATTTTGGGCAAAGAAAGTTGAGGAGTTAGGCGCAGGGGAAATTTTGCTTACTTCAATGGATGGTGATGGCACGCAGAATGGATATGATTTACATCTGACTGAATCTGTTACCAATATTGTTAATATTCCAGTGATTGCTTCTGGAGGAGCAGGTTGTTTAGAAGATATCTATGATGTTTTCAATGAAGGTAGGGCATCTGCCGCACTTTTAGCATCATTACTTCATGATAAGAAACTTTCTTTAAGAGAAATAAAGACTTTCCTCCTCGAAAAAAAACTTCCAATTAGACCATATGAATAAAAAATTTAATTTAATAGCTAAATTAAATAAGTTAAAAATTTAAAAATGAAATTCACAAAAACTATCGAAGTAAAAAATATATTTAATAAAATTTCTTATAAATATGACTTTTTAAATAATTTATTAAGTTTTGGGCTGCACAGATTGTGGAAAAGGAAATTAGTTAATTTATTGGAACCTCTAAATGGTGAAGATTGGGCAGATTTATGCTGTGGAACTGGAGATTTGGCATTCTTGATTTCTGAAAGAGTTAGTCCAAGGGGCTCAATTACTGGTATTGACAGTGCAGAGGATATCTTAAATATTGCAAAAAAAAAATCAGAGCTTAAAAAAAATAAATTTATTAAGTGGGAAATTAAAGATGTATTAGACATTAATGATTATTCAAAAAATTTTGATGGGATTTGCATGTCATATGGACTTAGAAACTTGAATAATGTTGAAGGAGGAATAAAAAAAGTTTTTGATCTTTTGAAGGATAAGGGAAGGGCAGGATTTTTGGATTTTAATCACTCAACAAGAAATTCTTTATCCAATATTTTTCAGAAAATTTATTTGAGATTAATTGTAGTAACCATTTCGCGGCTTTTTAATTTAGGTCCAGAGTACGCATATATTGAAAAAAGTATTAGTAATTTTCCAAAAAAAGATGTGCTTATAAATATTGCTAAAGAAGTTGGATTTAAAAAAGCTGAATATAGGACTATTTTGGGGGGGCAAATGGGAATACTAATTTTAACTAAATAAAGAATTTAGTTTTTTATTTTTCTCCAACAAAAAGAACACTTTCCCCATCTTTGGATTTCGCCCTTAGGAGTAGGGGAATTACAAAGAGTACAAATGCACATATTATTTTGATTGACTCTGCTTGGATGCTTTGCCCAAACTATCTTTGCATTAGTAGCTTTAATATTTTTATTTTTAATTTCATAATTTTGTATTATTTTTATTTCATTCAAAGTTATTCCAATTTTCTCGATTCTCTCTTTTAATTTATGCTTGTTATAGATTAAAGCTTGGCGCCACTGTGGATGATTTACTGCAATAGTAAGTATTTTTTTTTCAATATTTAATGGTTTGCATTCTTGAAAAAGTTCTAAGCCGATTAAGTTCTTCCAGTTTTCGTTGATTTTAGTGAGTTTATCTAAGTCACCGCATGATTTTTTGAAATTATCAAGACAACTTTTTAATGGATGTGGATTCCTTCTATTCACTATTGGCAAATACTTTTTGTCCAATTTGTAAAATTTACTTATTAAGACTAAAGTTAATCTAATCTTTAAAAAGATGCTTGTTGTTTTAATAAAGAATTTGTGAAAGTTATTGGACCTGCAGCTAAGACAGTTTTTCATTTAAAAAAAATTCAGGGTCAATATCCGACTTGGACACTTTATTACAAAATAAAATGTAAAAGTACCGAAAATGAGCTAACAAACTTGCTTGAATATTCTGAAATAAAGAAAAACCAGCCAGTAGCGATAATCGCAAGAGAACAGTTCTCAGGGGTTGGCCAAAATTCAAAAACTTGGGTTTCTCCAAAAGGTGGGATTTGGTTAAGTGCAGCTTACCCAATATTTTCAAAAGAATTTGAATATCAAATATTTAATTTGTCTTTAGGTATTAAGTTATGTGAAATGCTTAGAAAAGAGAATATAAATGTTTGTTTGAAATGGCCAAATGATATTTTTTTTGGTTCAAAAAAGTTGATTGGATTTTTACCAAGGGTGATAACAAGAGGCAAAAAAATTATCTATGTAAGATTAGGACTTGGCATGAATGTTTTAAATTACACCCCATCAGAAGGTATTTCATTATCAAAAGTACTTCAAACTAAGAATATTAATCAACATTATTGGACAGCCAAAGTTCTTAAAGCTTTTTATGATTCAATTGGATGTAATAAGAAAAAAGAATATGTGATTAAATCTGCAAATAATTTTCTTACTAAAAGTTTTTTACCTAGTGGTTATTGTCCTGATTCATGGAAAATTAAAGATATTGATTCGAATGGGAATTTAAGAATTGAAAATGAAACTCAAATGAAGGTAATTAGAAGGTATTGAATTTAATTAACTTTTAATTCAACTATTCTTCCATCCTTAAATTTGGCTATTTTTTTTGCGCGATTTGCAACTTCATCTTCATGGGTAACTAAAACTATAGTTATTCCAGATTCATGCAGTTTGTCAAAAAGATCTAATACATCTTCAGTGGTTTTTGAATCTAGTGCTCCAGTAGGTTCGTCTGCTAACAAAATTGCGGGGTTATTGATAATAGCTCTCGCAATAGCAACTCGTTGTTGTTGACCTCCGGATAATTGGTTTGGGCGATTATTCATTCTTTCTGAAAGGCCAACTTTTTTTAGGGCATTCTTACCTCGCACTAATCTTTGCTCAGGGTCAATACCAGCATAAATCATTGGTAAAATTACGTTTTCAAGTGCAGTTGCGTCTGAAAGAAGATGAAATTGTTGAAAAACGAAACCTAATTTTTGGTTGCGTATTTCCGCGAGCTCATCATCAGATAAATTCTCAACAGGAATACCATTTAATTTATAAATACCTTCAGATGGTCTATCTAGACATCCGATAATATTCATAGCTGTACTTTTGCCTGAACCACTTGCTCCCATTACAGCTAAATAATCACCTTTATAAATTTCTAAGTTTATGTTGTCTAAGGCTTTAACAGTTAGATCTTCTTTCCCATATGTTTTAGATATATTTTCTAAACTCGCGACTTTCTTAGACATTTATTGAAGAATTCTTCTAGGAAATATTGTTTGCTGTAGCAATAATATCCTGCAAGAAAGGAGTTTCAGAAATTGCTGTATTAGCTAATTTAAAAAGAGGATTAGACAGGATTCCTCCAAGAGCAGTTACTGCGACACAAGTATAAAGTGCAATTCTCAAGGGAGGTAATCCTGCAATTTCCCAATTAATTTCAGGATATGATTTGACTATTTCAGATGCTTCCTGTGGTTCTTTAACTACCATCATTTTTATCACTGAAATGTAGTAATAAATAGATATAACTGAAGTTACTAAACCAACTATTACTAATAGATATTGATGATTTGCCCAACCTGCAAAGAACAAGTATATCTTTCCAAAAAATCCTAACATTGGAGGTAAACCTCCAAGAGATAGAAGACAAAGACTTAAGCCTAATGTAATTAGAGGATCTTTTTGATAAAGTCCTGAGTAATCAAGAATTCTGTCAGAACCAGTTCGTAGCGAGAAAAGTATTACACAAGAAAATGCGCCCAAATTCATAAACAAATATGCAGCCAAATATAAAACAGCTGCTGATAAACCATCTTGGGTTCCAGATACTATTCCAATCATCACAAATCCGGCTTGTCCAATAGAACTGTAAGCTAACATTCTTTTCATTGATGTTTGAGCTAGAGCTACAACATTTCCTAGAGCCATGCTCAATATGGCCAAAATGGTAAATAAAAGTTTCCATTCTTCGTCAAACGAAGAGAAAGTTGTGCTTAATATTCTTATTGCAAATGCAAAGCCCGCTGTTTTTGAACCAACTGATAAAAAAGCTACTACAGGTGTAGGTGAACCCTCATATACATCAGGAGTCCATTGATGAAAGGGAACAGCAGCAATTTTAAAGGCAACTGTTGATAAGACAAATACAAGAGCTAGTGAAGTAATAAAGGATGGCTTATTGATAATTTCTAAACCTATGGTCGCTAAGTTTGTTGAACCACTTAATCCATAAAGAAAAGAGGATCCATACAAATAGACAGCAGCAGCAGCTGATCCAACAAGGAGGTATTTTAAGGCCGCTTCTGAACTCCTTGGATCTCTCTTGAGGTAACCAGAAAGTAAGTAACTTGCTACGGATAAAGTTTCCAGAGATATAAATACACTTATAAGGTCAGTAGATCCACACAAAAGCATTGCACCAAGGGTGGCCGAAAGAACTATCGCGGCAAACTCGCCAATTGGACTACCACTTTGTTCTGTATACCGCCAACTTATAAGTAAAGATACTAAGGTAGATAAAGAAATTATTGCTCTAAATGCGATCGCCAAATTATCTGAATTAAAGGACCCAAGGAATGCGCTTTCTACCGGATTACTCCATTGCAATGCCAAACTAATAAGAGAGCTGCCATTTGAGAAATAGCAAATTATTGGTGCCCATTTTGATGCAGTTTTTTCTCCAGCTAAATCTACAAGAAGTGTTCCAACAATACCTAATAAAATAAAAGCCTCTGGAATAATGGCTTGAGCATTTAAATTAATTGTAAAGATTTCGTTGGGCACTTTATTAAATTGGATTAAATTAGATGTTTGATTGTAAGAGTCTAAGAGTTAATCTTAACTTGATTATAATTTGTGGGTATGATTTTTGAAATTTTCAGAAGAAGTTACTTGAAAAAACTTCAAATAATCATAATATGCCCTAACTGAACAAAAACACCAATTTTTGAAATAAACCTTGGATCACACACTTGTTATTGTTGAAAGTCCCACAAAAGCAAAAACTATAAGAAAGTTTTTGCCTTCTAATTATGAAGTTCTCGCTTCAATGGGACACGTAAGAGATCTTCCAAAAGGAGCTGCTGAAATACCTGCTGCGGTTAAAAAGGAAAAATGGTCAAGGATAGGAGTTAATACAACAGAAGATTTTGAACCACTTTATATAGTTCCAAAAGATAAGAAAAAGGTTGTTAAAGAGTTGAAAGATGCATTAAAAGGCGCTACCCAGCTATTACTGGCAACTGATGAAGATAGAGAGGGAGAGAGTATTAGCTGGCATCTCCTGCAAATACTTAAGCCTAAAATACCAACTAAGAGAATGGTTTTTCATGAAATTACGAAGAAGGCAATAAATAAAGCTTTAGACCAAACAAGAGAAATTGATATGGAACTTGTTCAGGCTCAAGAAACAAGAAGAATCTTGGATAGACTTTTTGGATATGAATTATCTCCTTTACTTTGGAAGAAGGTAGCCCCCCGATTATCTGCTGGTCGTGTGCAATCAGTTTCTGTAAGACTTCTTGTTAGGAGAGAGAGAGAAAGAAGATCCTTTAAAAAAGCTAGTTACTGGGGGATTAAAGCTTCCCTCGTAAAAGATAATGTTACTTTCGAAACTAAATTATTCAGTTTAAACGGTCAAAGAATTTCTAACGGTTCCGATTTCGACGAACAAACCGGTAAGTTAAAAGAAGGAAACAAATCTTTAATAATTGGAGAAGAACAAGTAGATGATTTATTGAAGACTTTTTCCTCAAAGGATTGGTTAGTCTCAAAAATCGAAAAAAAGCCATCCACTCGTAAGCCAGTTCCCCCATTTACAACTAGCACATTACAACAAGAAGCAAATAGGAAGCTTCGTTTGTCTGCAAGAGAAACTATGAGATGTGCACAAGGGCTATATGAAAGAGGTTTCATAACATATATGAGAACTGATTCAGTTCATCTCTCCGAACAAGCCACAAGAGCTGCTAGAGAATGTGTCAGTTCTATGTATGGAAAAGAATATTTATCTAACTCACCAAGACAATTTAATTCAACTGCAAGAAATGCTCAAGAAGCACACGAAGCTATTAGGCCTGCAGGTGAGATATTTAAAACACCGAAGGAAACTAATCTAACTGGTAGAGACTTATCACTTTACGATTTAATTTGGAAAAGAACTGTAGCTAGTCAAATGGCGGAAGCTAGGTTAACAATGATTAATGCTGAAATTAGCGTAGGGGATGGATTATTTAAATCAAGCGGGAAAAGTATTGATTTCGCAGGATTCTTCAGAGCTTATGTCGAGGGAAGTGATGACCCAACTTCATCCCTTGAACAACAAGAAATTATTCTCCCAAACTTAACAACTGGCACATGTCTTGAAGTTATTAATAAGGAATCTACTTTTCATGAAACTAAACCTCCTGCAAGGTATACAGAGGCCGCATTAGTTAAAGTTCTTGAAAAAGAAGGGATTGGAAGACCTTCTACCTATGCCAGCATTATTGGGACCATAGTTGATAGAGGTTATGCGAATATATCTTCCAATACTTTGGCTCCAACTTTTACAGCTTTTGCTGTTACTGCTCTATTAGAAGAACATTTTCCTGATCTGGTTGATACTACTTTTACTGCAAAAATGGAATCTTCATTGGATGAAATATCTTCAGGCAATCTTGAGTGGCTACCATACCTCGAAACTTTCTATAAAGGTAAAAATGGTTTGGAGGTAAAGGTTCAGAAAACAGAGGGTGATATTGATGGTAAAGCTTATAGACAAGTTGATTTCGAAGACCTTCCTTGCGTAGTCAGAATAGGCTCTAACGGACCTTGGCTAGAGGGTACAAAAATTGATGAATCTGGTAATGAAATTCAGGCTAAAGGTAATCTTCCAATGGATATTACTCCTGGAGATTTAGACATAAAACAAGTTGATCAAATTTTAAGTGGCCCATCGGATCTTGGCACTGATCCAAAAACTGGAGAAAAAGTCTTTTTAAGATTTGGCCCTTATGGACCTTACGTTCAATTGGGAAATAATGATCAAGATAAAGCTAAACCAAGAAGAGCTTCATTACCCAAAGAGTTGAAAACTGATGATCTAACTCTAGATGAGGCTCTTGAACTTTTAAGTTTGCCTAGATTGTTAGGAGTTCATCCTGAAGGAGGAGTTGTTGAGGCTGATAGAGGAAGATTTGGCCCGTATATCAAATGGATTAAAAATGAAAATGAATCTGAAAACAGATCCTTAAAGAAAGAAGATGATGTTTTTACAGTTGATATAGAACGAGCATTAGAAATTCTTGCCATGCCAAAAATGGGTAGAGGTGGTCAAGAGGTACTTAAAGACTTTGGAAAACCGAAAGAATTTAAAGAAAAAATTCAAATATTAAATGGAAGATATGGCGTCTATTTAAAATGTGGCAAAACTAATGTTTCGATTGCCAAAGATACTGACATAGAAAAATTTACTATAGATGAAGCAGTATCTCTTTTAGAAGAAAAACTAAAAGATAAAAAAGGCGCAATTTTAAAAAAAACAAAGATTAGTAATAAAAAAACTTCAAGGAAAAAGAAAAGTTAGAAAAAATATGATTTTTAAAAAAAAAGAATTTTTTTTATTAATTTTTTTAATTTTCTTGCAATCATGTTCTGGAGGGAGGATTGGAAATTTTCTTGAAAGTAGTTTTAATGATTTAGAAAAAACAAGTAAAAATGAAGATTTACAAAATAACTTTTTAAATAAAAACGATATAAATTTAGAAAAAGAA
>QCCX01000014.1 GCA_003278845.1 Prochlorococcus sp. AG-347-O22 | reverse complement strand
GGGCAACATTAATGTTTTTCCAAGCTTCTGAAGCACTCCTTAAAGCTTCTTCAGTAAAATCAAGTGGTTTTCTATAATTCACAGTCATAACAAAATATCGCAAAGTCATAGGGCTTATACCTGACTTAATTAGCTCTCTGATAGTTTTAAAATTTTTAAGAGATTTACTCATCTTTTGTCCATTTACATTGACCATCCCATTGTGTAACCAATAGTTCGCTAGCTTTTTGCCATTGGCAGCTTCTGATTGGGCGATTTCATTCTCATGATGTGGAAAAATCAAATCAGAACCACCTAAATGGATATCGATAGTATCGCCTAATTCATCTTTAACCATCGCCGAACATTCAATATGCCATCCTGGCCTACCTTTACCCCATGGCGAATCAAAAAATGGTTCATCATCTTTGGCTTTTTTCCATAAAGCAAAATCTTGCGGATTAAGTTTTTTACTATTTTCTTCATTAACCATTCTTCCTTGCTGATTGATACTTTGTTCTTGTAAATTTTGATTACTTAGCTTTCCATAATTTTTATTTTTGAAAACAGAATAATAAACATCTCCATCCCTAGAGTATGCATAACCTTTGTCCTCAAGGATTGTTATGAAGGAGCAGATATTGCATATATGATTCGTTGCTCTTGGCATGCTATCCGGACGCATTATCCCTAAAGAATCCATATCTTTATGAAATTCAATGATATTTTTTTCAGATACTTCCTTCATTGAACTGCTTTCTTCTTTCGCTCTTTTTAAGATCTTGTCATCAATATCTGTAAAATTTTGAACATACTTAACTTTGAAATTACTGTAAATTAAAAATCTTCTCAATACATCCCAAGCGATATAACTTCTGGCATGACCTAGATGACATAAATCATACACAGTTACCCCACAACAATAAATTTTTACTACATCATCAATAGGCTTAAAAACCTCAACTTTTTTGCTTAAAGTATTAAAAAGTTTGATCATCTTAAAATAAGTATTTCATAAGGTTTATTTTGTCTCCATCCAATTGTCTCCAATTCCAATATCAACTAAAAGAGGCACATTTAATTTTACACAATCTTCCATAGTCTTCTTTACTAATTTCGTCGTAATTTCCAAAGAATCTGGTTCAACTTCAAACAATAATTCATCATGAACTTGTAAAAGCATTTTTGCTGGAACATTCATTTCTATGAATTTTTTATTTAGTTGAACCATTGCAATTTTAATAATATCTGCACTTGAACCCTGAATTGGTGCATTAGCTGCGGCTCTTAGTGACTGTGCTTCTATGCCACCTCTTCTTGCGGATTGCAAGTCAATTTCGTAAGGATCTTTTCCTAATAGTCTTCCAAGTCCATTTTTATCAAACTTAAATTCTCTTTTTCGACCAAAAATTGTTTTTACATAACCTTTTGTTAAGGCAAGCCTTTCTTGAAGTTCAAGAAATTTGAAAATTTTTGAATATCTTTCTTTGTATTTTATTAGGAATTCTTTTGCTTCTGGAGTACTTACTCCTGTTGAACGGGCAAACTTTTTTATCCCCATACCATAGATAACTCCGAAATTTATTGTTTTCCCAACTCTCCTCTCATCAGAGGAAATTTCTTCTTTCTCAAAAATTAATCTTGCAGTCAAAGAATGAATGTCATCATTTTTATGAAACGCATTTATTAGTATTTCTTCATCCGCTAAGTGAGCGAGTATTCTTAATTCGATCTGAGAATAATCAGCTGATAAAAGTTTCCAATTTTTTTCAGGCAAGAATGCTTTTCTGATTCTCTTACTAAATTCAGTCCTAACCGGGATATTTTGAAGATTAGGATTGCTACTACTTAGTCTCCCAGTCGCTGTAGCAGCTTGATTAAAGTTTGTATGAACTCTTCCTGTCTTTTCGTTAATAAGATTTGGAAGAGCATCAATATAGGTGCTAAGTAATTTGCTAAGGGTTCTGTGTTTTATTAAATGTTGGATTATTTCATGTTCTTCTACTAATCTTTCAAGAACTACTGCATCTGTACTCCATCCTGTTTTTGTTTTCCGTGATTTTTTCTTATCCAAATTTAATTTTTCAAACAAAATCTCACCAAGTTGTTTTGGTGAAGATAGGTTAAAAGTTTCCTTTGCTAGTTCATAAACTTTACTTTCAATATCTTCTAAGGTACTTTTTAGTTCTTTTGAGAGTTTATCCAAATAAGGAATGTCAATGGTTATGCCATTCATTTCCATTTGGGACAATACTTGCTCTAAAGGCAGCTCGATTTCTTCGAACAATTTGATTAATTCATCTTTTTCCTTTGAAAATCTTTCTTTAAAAATTTTGACAATCTTAAAAGTTAGAAAAACATCATAACCACAGTAAATACTTGCTTCATCAATATCAACAAATGAAAAGTCTTTATTCTTTCCAACTGTTTCCTTAAATGAAGGGGGCTTAAATCCAAATAATCTAAAACTAATTTCACTTAACCCATGTTTCTCCTGATTATTAAGAAGGTAGTCTGCTAACAAAGTGTCAAAGGTTACGCCTTTAAGATCAAGTCCATGATTAAAAAATATTTGCCTATCAAATTTAGAATTTTGGAGTGCCTTTTCTTTGCTTGGATCTTCTATCCAATTTCTTAGCTTTGAGAAAACATCTTCAATTGATAATTGATTGGAGGGCTCTTTTTTTGTTTGATGACCAAGTGGTATATAAAATAAATCATCATTTTCTTCTCCAAGACATAACCCTATCCCAACAAGTTCTGCATCGATTGGATTCAAACTATTGGTCTCTGTATCTAAAGAAACTATTTGATTGCTCTTGTTTAATCTTTGAATTAATTTTTCAAGTAATTCGAAATCATTTACAACAATTACGTTGATTTTAGGGATTTTATTTTCACTATTTTCTAATTCATTATTGCCTGCGACTTTTGGTGCCTTCTCCTCTTCTTTAGCTACATTATTTTTGTCAAAACCACCTTTGCTGAAAGTTGAATTGAAAATGTCAATTTGTCTAAGTAGTGTTGATAATTCAAGTTTTTGCAGTGACTCTGAAAGTAGTTCTTGATTTGTTCTTTTAGTTCATAACCGTTACTTAAAATTAAAGGCACCTCAGTATTTATTTTTGCTAAATCCCTTGAAAGAAAAGCATTATGTTTCTCGTTTCTGAGCTTTTCTATAACTGAACCTTTGATGAATCCTTTATATTTTTTATCATTGTTCTGCTGAATCTTGTCCAAAGCCTGATAAATCCCATCAAGAGTGTCGTTCTCTTTTAGTAAATTAATTGCAGTTTTTGGGCCTACCCCTTTAATACCCGGAATATTATCGGAACTATCACCAGTTAGGGCTTTAAGATCAACTACTCTTTCTGGCGAAACACCTAATTTTTCTTTTACTCCATTTTCATTCATAAGAGTTGGATTACCACTTTTTGCATATGGACCACCACCCATATAAAGTACATAAATATCTTTTTGATCATCTACTAATTGAAATAAGTCTCTATCTCCAGAAAGAATATTCACGCACCATCCTTTAGAAGAAGCATCATTTGCAATTGTACCTAGGAGATCATCTGCTTCATAACCGGGAGATTTAAAAATTGGTAAATTAAGGCTTTCTTCTAAAATGATTTCTAGTTGTTCAATATCCTGAAAAAAAACATCTGGTGCTACATCTCTATTAGCCTTATAATTCGGATCTAATTCATGTCTGAAAGTTGGTTTTTCGGTATCAAACGTAATACATACACCCTCAGGACTAATATTTTTGCAATTATCCAGAAGACTTTTTAGAAATCCATAAGTGACACTTGTTGGGAATCCTTCTTTGGTTGTTAAACCTCCATCAATCCCTTTGCTAAATGCATAGAAGCTTCTAAAAGCAAGTGAATGCCCATCGACTAAAAGTAAAATTGGTTTTTTAGAGTTTTCAGATTTTAAACTCATTTTCTTTTCTTAGCCCAAGGTGGAATATCAATAAAGATTTGTTCTCCAGGTTCTAATCCATCAATTACTGAAGTTTTATTTCCACCACTAATACCAACTTGGATTTTTTCAAATTTGGGAGAATTGTTTTTATCAACTTTCAAAATTCCTTTTTCACCTTTTTCAGTGACAATAGAAACTGTTGGCACTAAGATTTTTTCTTCATTACCTTCGACTCTAAATTCAAGATCTGCAGTCATTCCAATTTTAATTTCTTCAGAAATATCTTTAAAATTTAAAGTTACTTCGAATGAGGTTACATTATTATCTTTTACAGCTCTTGTAGCTATTTTTTTAACTATGGCACTATATTTTTTTGATGGATAAGCCTCAATTCTTACTGAGGCTTCTTGACCTATTTTTATTCTGCCAATGTCACTCTCAGGAACTTTAGCAACAATTTCTAGGCCCTCTGATAGTTCAAAAATAAAGTTTTTGGTTTTAGGGTCTGAACTTAAGTTTGTACTTGGTGTAACATAAGATCCTATCTCAGCATATTTTGCAGTTATCTTTCCTCCATAAGGCGCTTTAATTAGATAGAAACTTTTTTCAGCTTTTGCATCATTAAGTTTTGCGCTACTAATGTTGTAGTTATTTTTATAACTTTCATAGTCTTCTTTACTTACAGCGCCTTCTTGATATAAATATTCTCTTCTTAAAAATTCAGATTTTTGTTTTTCTACATTTAATTCAAGTTCTTCAATTTTATAGATAAAGTCTTCATCATCAAGTGAAGCTAAAACCTGATCTTTTTTTACAAGATCGCCCTCATCTACTTTAATTTCTTTTATTACGCCTTGCTTCCGAGGCCCAATATTGCTTGTCCGTATTGCTTTTACTTCACCACTTGTATTAATTGAATCTGAGAGGATTCCTTTTTCAACTTGAACTACAAAATCAGAAATATCTTTTGACTTATTTTTCTTGAAGGAATTAGTTATAAAAACGAAAAATATAGCTAGAGAAAGCAGTATAATTCCACTTCTTAAATTAATATTTTTTTTTATTAAATTAAACATTTCTTTTTAAAAGCAGAATTAGAGAATATTTAGGAACTAAATAAATAATCAAGACGATTATAATTAACTTATCCAAGATTGGTTAAGTAAATACTATATTACTAGAAGATGTTATCTTGATAATTTTTCCATAAGTTTTTTCAAATGTTAAAAGCAGGTATTATTGGATTACCAAATGTTGGAAAATCAACTCTATTTAATGCACTTGTAGAAAATGCTAAGGCCCAAGCGGCTAATTTCCCCTTTTGTACTATAGAACCTAATAAAGGTATAGTTTCCGTCCCAGATCAAAGGTTGGAAGAGTTAGGTAATTTAAGTTCTAGCCAAAATATTATCC
The DNA here is from genome assembly GCA_003278845.1 of Prochlorococcus sp. AG-347-O22. Lineage (GTDB taxonomy): Bacteria > Cyanobacteriota > Cyanobacteriia > PCC-6307 > Cyanobiaceae > Prochlorococcus_A. The sequence continues at coordinate 18,089 of QCCX01000014.1, read as the reverse complement.
CAACAAAAATTGAATTTGTAGATATCGCAGGACTAGTCAAAGGCGCTAGTAAAGGCGAAGGTTTGGGAAATAAATTTTTATCAAATATTAGGGAGGTTGATGCAATAGTTCATGTTGTAAGGTGCTTTGAAGATAGTGATGTAATTCATGTTTCCGGAAAGGTAGATCCATTGGATGACATTGAGATAATTAATCTGGAATTGAATTTAGCTGATTTATCTCAACTCCAAAAAAGAAGAGAAAGAATTAAAAAACAGGTTAGAACTAGTAAAGAGGCAGCTAAAGAAGATACCTTACTAGAAAAAATTGAAGAAGAGCTAGAGAAAGGCTCTTCAGTTAGATCAATATTTTTGAATGAAGAAGAAAATTTAATAATTAAGCAATTAGGCTTCCTTACTGCTAAACCAATTATTTACGCAACTAATTTGAATGAAAATGATTTAGCTGAAGGTAATGATTTTTCATCAATAGTTCAGAGTTTTGCAAGTAATGAAAATACAGAATGTATAAAAATATCAGCGCAAGTCGAATCTGAATTAATAGAGTTAGAACCAGAAGATAAAAAAGACTACCTTATTGGCTTAGGAGTAGAAGAAGGTGGATTAAGTTCTTTAATTAGATCAACATATAAATTATTGGGATTAAAAACTTATTTCACTACCGGAGAAAAGGAGACAAAAGCTTGGACAATAAAAGATGGGATGACTGCGCCTCAGGCAGCAGGAGTAATTCATACTGATTTTGAAAAAGGATTTATAAGAGCTCAGACTATTTCATATCAAAATTTAATTGATTCAGGTTCAATTGCCAATGCAAAAACTAAAGGTCTTTTAAGAAGTGAAGGTAAGGAATATATTGTTAACGAAGGTGATGTAATGGAGTTCTTATTTAACGTTTAGGAAGTCTCTTAAGGCTTACTATTTTGCTTTTGGAATTTAAATTCAAAAAAAGAAATTAATAAAATTAAGATACATCCCAAGCAACTTCCTATTAACCCAAAAACAATGGTTGTAAAGCCATCATCGTATCCATATTGTAGTTGTGGTAAGTGAGGGGGTATTGGCATTATTTTTCAACAGAAGTTTCAATATCTTCCAGTAAATGTTTAGTTGATCTACTAAAACCATTAGTTTTTAAATAGTTTTGAGCCTCTCTAAATTTTTCAGCTACTCTTTTTGCATAAGGAGTATTCATGGAATTTTGAGTCATGTTGAAAATTCGACTCATTTTATAATCTGATTTAGGTAACCCCTTGATAAGTATTCAAAAATACAAGAATATAAAAATAGGATTTTTTACTTACTAAGAAATTTATTGTGAAAAGTTCTTGATTCTCCAAATAAAGTTTTTTCAAATTAGAAAAATTGACAATGACAAATATATTATTAATTCTATTTTTTGTACTTTTATTTTTGTTACTTTTTTATCCAAAACGCAGTAGAGGGTTAGCCCAAAAAATAACAATTAGTCCAACTTATGTACCTTTCTTAAAAGAACAAGAATTTAATCCTGACATAAGTACTGATAATTGGGATTTACACAAACTTAGATTAGATAAATTTAAAAGATCACAATATAAGGGATTAACTTTCTTCGTAAGTTCAGAAAATAAAATTTACTATCTTTCTGAAGAAGGGGATAAGGTTTATTGCTAACAGGTGAAATTAATTTTATAAATAAGAAAAGCCGATAGAAATTAATAATATTAATGAAGTATTTATTTTTATTATCAGAAAAGTTCTACAGGCTTATTCAATGGGAGTGGAATACCTTAAAAAATCTAAGAAGAACAAAAAGAAAGAATTATTTTTTAAGAGGATCATTTGCTTTATTTAGTTTATTCTCTATTCTTTTTTTAATATTTTCGCCTCCTATTACTTTCGGAATATTATTTGGAGAGGGATTAAAATTTAGTATTTTTTTTATTTGGATATGGATTTTAAATTTAAAGTTTTTTTGAAAATGTATAATTTGCTTCCCAAGGTTATTTAAAATTAAGAATATAAAAAAAATAAACTTATGCCAAAAATATTCAAACAAAATAAGTTCGCTTTGTTGGGAGCAAATATATTAATAATTTTACTTTGGGTAACTATATCTTCCTTTTTGATGAATTTATTTCAAAGTGAAAATACCCCATTTTATATATATAAAATTTCTTTTTTAATAAGATTCCTCCCTCCTATTTGGGTTACATGGTTCCTTTGGATAAAAAGAGGTGGTTTAAAAAGATAAATTACAAAAGCATTTTTACGGATTCACTATAAAAACAAATCAGTTAAGCTCTGAAAGCTTACTTGAAATTTTCATGTAAGAATTAGGTAATTGAGAGATTGTTTTTAGCTAAGAAACAATCTCTTTTTTTTACAAATATTTTTTCTCATAAAAAAGTGTTTGTCAGTATCCCTTATTGACAAACACTCATGACGATCCTTTTTAAAAATTAAACAGGCAATCTATTATCAATTTCTACTGCTCCAGAATCCATAAGACGGCCGATCTTAATAACTAAAGCCATATCTAACCTTGAAAATTCAGATTGATGGTTAGTTATCCAATCAAGTTCAGAAAGAGTTATAACTCCCAAAGTATTTACTTTAAGAAAAAGTAAGCCTAAATTCATTTTAAAAAATTCCTGGGATTATCCATCCGAATAAGCCATAATTTACAACTAATGCAAATAAGCCCATCATTGCCATTCTTCCATTAGTTCTCTCGGCGTTTTGCCAATACGTTGTTTTTGAATTTTCCATTTTTTTTTAGAATTGTTAAATAGTAGGTTTTTAAACGAAACCAGGAATTATTTGACCAGTTGTTAGGTATGCTCCAACAGCAGCAATTAATCCAAGCATTGCGAATCTGCCGTTAAGAGTTTCAGCAACAACTTTTTCTTTTTCGATTGTTTTGACTTTAGTGTTTGTGTTCTTCATTTGATTAGATGATAAATAGTTTAAATTTTCGTTTTGAAATTGCTTGGTTAAATAAGCAACGAGGATGGCTGTAAAGAATACAATTACGGCCAAGAAACCTGAAAGTGGACTCATTAAAAAATGCCAGGAATAATTTGTCCGGTTGAAACGTAAGCACCAACTAACGCAACAAGGCCAATCATTGCCCAACGACCGTTAACTTTTTCTGCATTTTGTGGGTAGCTGTCGTAAGAAACAGACTCATCTATGTAAGGACGTGTCTCAGTAGGAAACATATTCTGTCTGCCACCTGATTCAGTAGTAACGTTTGAATTAGCCATTAAATTTGTGTAATTGTTAATTAATGTAACACTACTATTAACAAATGTAAAGTAATAAGCCGAAATTAAGTTATTTTCAGGATATTTACTACATAACTGTCACATAAACGTGACATATATATTTAAATAGTTGTATTTTAGGCTTTCTACGCTTTACAGATTGGCTCGAAAACTATTGAGAAATCAATTTTTTTTTTAGTATTTATTTTTAAATCCTTAGAAAGATATCAATTTGGTAGAAAAAACTACATCATTTTGAAATTTGAATAACTAGTTTTTATATATAATTTATTTCACTTTATTATGGAATTCGCAAAAAAAATCATGACCGAAAAAGCTGAAAAGCTTAATGGTAAAGCAGCAATGCTTGGAATGTTTGCTCTTGTAGGAGCCTACTATTTTACTGGTCAAATTCTTCCAGGTATTTTCTAATAAAAATCCTTTTTAAATTTTTTCAGGGCTTTATCAAGCCCTTTTTTACTGGAATATGCCCTTTTTAATTATCTAATAATTCAAATAATTTACTTATTAGAAGCTTTCTTTTTGAAAAAGTTTTATCAATATATTTTTTATTCTCTTCTTTTAAAATTTCCTGACCATTTAAGCCTAATCCTTTAAGGACAAACTCTTTATCTTCTTTAATCCAGTTATTTATCATTCCCCCCGTCGTCTCTATATGGAATTGTAATCCGTAAGCAAAATTACCAATCCTAAAAAACTGTTCCTTACAACGTGCACTACTAGCAATGAGTACTGCTTTATTAGGTAATAAAATTCTATCTCCATGCCAATGTAGTACATAAAAAGGGTCTTCAAACAGTGCTTTAAAGTCTTTATTCGATTTGTCTATAAAAATTTGAGACCATCCAATTTCTGGTAATGCTTTTGAAGGTGATCCATATTTAAGAATTTCTACATCCCCCCCAGCAGCACTCGCAAGCAACTGAGCACCTAAGCAAACACCGACTATAGGTCTCTCATTTTCTAATTCTTTTTTTATAAAATCTCTTTCTAACTTAAGCCATGGATATTTTTCGCTTCCAATATCTTTAACACCCATTGGTCCACCCATAATTAAAATTAAGTCACCCTTTTTTGTTTGTGGCAGAGCATTTTTATTATCTAAACGAATAATTTCTATTTTTAAATCTCTTTCCTTAGCAAATTGTTCAAAAAGACCAGGCCCTTCTATTTCTAAATGCTGCAAAACTAATAGGCGTTTTATTTCCTTCATTCACTTTCCATTATTTCAGCTGATTCAGAACAGACATTAACGCTAAACCACTTCATTGCCGACCAAGTATCTTCTTGGTATGTACCTGCTGCAATACTTACAAAACAATCATTTTCATACCAACTTCGATAACTGGGAGTTACTCCCGTTCCTTTTAATCTATTTTCTAAGCCTTTTCCATATTTTTTAATAACAAGATTTATAGCTTCATTCTCAATTTCTCTTTGCTTTTCATCAGCAAAACCTCCTAGTGGAGTAAAAAAAAGAATTGATGCAATAAGTAAACGTATCATTGAGTCTTTAGTTTATAAGTAGCTAATTTCATATCGATTAATTAATTTTTTAAAATCATCTACTCTATTTTGTCCATTTTTTAATGGTCTTAAGGAGTCAAGAACGGCTGCACAACATAATTGCCAGCAAGATTTTTCATCTAGCCCCAATTTCTTGCATATATTTTTTGGGGCTTTGATAACTGTATTTATTTCTGCAATATGTTGAGTGGTTTCCCATAATTCCCCTTCAAGAAAATCAATTTCAATACTTGATAATAATTCTGTAGCAATGTAATCCTTAATTAGCTCAGTTAATTCCACGATATTTTATTAAAGCAGAGAAGTTAAATAATCTCTTAGTATTTTTATAGCAGGATAAAAAAGGAAATAGTTTCTACCTCATCTTGAATATCCTGTAGATATTTAGAGACTACATCATTTCGTATTGATCCAGTTTGGTTTTTAATTTTGTTGCTTGTTTAATCAATGACAAAGCTTCTTTTCTGCCAGTTGAATTATTAGCCTGGACTATGAGATCAGCATATTTCTTTGCGATTTTTTTTTCCATAATTTAAGGTATATAAATACCGTTTTTGAATCTTGAAACTAGCGAGTCACAACTAGAAGTAGATAAGGAATCAACGGTTAAAACCTCAGAGTTAACAAATTGGAACGGGTTAACTCGTGTTTTAATTTATAATCAATTAATAAAAAAGCTGTTGGTATCTATGATTACATTGTTTTCAAACCCTGATTTAATTTATAGTTATCCATGAATTGGATTGAAAATTTTCAATCATCTTTTTAATGCAATTAATAAAAAAAAGGGGGTTAAAAACCCCTTCAGTTTATTAAAAGACCTAATTTACTAATTACCTAAACCTAAAGGAGCCCAAAGAGTTGCTTCAGAACCTATAACAGGGACAACTCCTGTAGTTTTTGCATTAGAAACTTTATTTTTAACAATAGGAGTATCTTGTTCTCCTAAAGCTGCCCATAAAGTTGATTGATGAGCGACAACTGGTTGAACTTTTAATGGTTGAGATTGAAAAGAAGGCTTTTGGGTTCTTACAAGTTGGACTCCAAGAGAACCAACAATAAATGCTCCAAGAAAACCTGCAAATACAGCAGTAATATTGTTACTACTTACTGAGGTAGATACGTTATTAGACATAATAGTTATGTGACTAAATTTCATTTTTGACTGAAGTCCCCGTTCCTTGGCTTCAATCTTAATGCGTCTCGTAAAACGAGATGAACGTTTATGTAGTCTACGCTACACTTTAACTATAAGTTCAATTTAATTTACAAGATGTTAATGGCAATACAAAAACTTATTAAAAAATAAGAAATTAAATTTAAAGTGAAGAAAATATATTTGAATTTTTTTGAGTAAAAAATAATTGATTATTTTCATAATTGTTTGCAGAATAACTTTCGGAAACAACAGTTCCGTGAGTTACCCCAAAAATAAAACCAAGTAAAATCGCTAAACGCATCCAAGAATATAAATTTGAAGCTAATTTCCCTCGAATTAAGAATATATGATGTCGTTATTTATACTAAAAAATTTTTTATCCCCCAAGATATGACATTGATGGATGAATTTTTTGATTTTTGTCAGTTGATTTCTCTAATACTTTAAATCGATCTTCACTATATTTATCTTCTCTAGCTTCCCAAATGCTCTTGATTTTATTTTCCAATTCATGGAGATTAATTGGTAGAGACAACCATGGGTTTAGATTTATACCTTCATTAGAAAAAAGACATGTATAAGCATAACCATCGCTAGTTATCCTCAATCTATTACAATCTGAACAAAAAGGATTACTTATTGAAGAGATTGTACTTACAAAACTATTTGAATCACTCATGTACCATCTATTAGCAGTTTGTCCCTCCTTTCTTCCGTAGTCTTTTAATCGATATTTCTTATTTAGAAGCCTAATAATTCTCTCAGAGAAAAAAACATCTGATGGCTGCCAATTATTAGATATCCCTACGTCCATATATTCAATGAAACGAATTTCTATAGACCTTTTTTTTGCAAAATCAACTAATGCAAAAATTTGATTATCATTAAACTCTTTTTTTATAACTGCATTTATTTTTAATTTTCCCGCCTCTGGATTAAATCCAGCATTAATTGCATGATCTATTCCTTCAAGGACAGTAAATAATTTTTCTTTGCCAATAATTTTATTTTCCTCTCCAATCATGTTTGAAAAAATATCAGGATCAATCGCATCTAAACTTACTGTTATGCGGTCTAAACCATTTTTAAAAAGCTCATTAGCTTTTTTCTTAGAGAGCAAATATCCGTTTGTGGTTAGAGAAATATCCTGTAAATTAGCTACTGGATTTGATTCTTCTAATCTTTGCGATTTAATTTCATACAGAAGTTCATCTAATTGAGAACTCAATAAAGGTTCTCCTCCAGTGATTCTTAAAGAATTTACCCCTAATCGACAACTGACTAAAATTAATTTTTTAAATTGTTCAATATTTAAAACATCTAAACTATAGTTCTCAGGCTTACAGTAAATACAAGAAAAATTGCAATTTTGTTTAAGAGATAACCTTAAAACTTTTAACTTTCTTTTTCTATTATCCTCCAATTGATTAAATTCCATTATTCATATTTAAAAATTCTCTCTTGGAATTTATATTAATTAAATCTCCATTGTTTGCATAGAAATATTTGTGGGGAATTTGATCAACCCATCCGAGAAAATTTTTCTTCCCAGAGGATAACTTTTTTTTTAATTTAAAATGATTTTCTTCATTGATGGGATAAATTCCGAATAATGGTTGTGCAAAAATTCCATCATGGGATATTACCGCAAAATTTTGATTTTCTTCCCATGATTTAAAAAGTGAATAAATTAATTTTGTATTCAAATTAGGCATATCGACTGGGATAATTAGTATATTTTTAGTAGTTTTTTTAAAAGATGAAAAAATTTGTTCTATACAAGTTAAGGGCCCATCAAAGGGTTGGGCATCTGAAATGAACTCAACATTATTACTTTTATCAACTTCCTTTAAATGAGAAGTATAATTTGTTATTACAAAAGTCTCTAAATTAAGGTTATTTAATATTTTTATTTTGTGAGTCAGCCAATTCCCTCCTTCATGATGTTTAATTAGTGCTTTATCAGATCCCATCCTTGAACTCTTTCCACCAGCCAAAATGAATGCTTTAAATTTTTTAAGTTTTATTTCCATAACTTAGGTAATATTTTCCCACAAGTATTTTATGTATCGGATAATACCAAAAATCAAATTACTAATTTTCCCAAGTTTTTGATTTTATAAGTGCTGACTATTAATTCTAGTCTTTTAAAAAAGTTGCATTTCTTAAAAACCAGATTTCGTATTAAATAATACAAATGAATGCATTGATCGAAATATAAATTGCTTAAAAATTATTCTCGAAAAATTTTCATGTTAAGTGATGTTTGGTCTTTAAATGGCAGATATAGAACTCTTCACCTCACCTGGTTTGCCTTTTTCCTTACTTTTGTTGTTTGGTTTAACCTCGCACCTCTTGCAACTACTGTTAAAGCCGATTTAGGTTTATCTGTTGCTCAAATTAGAACAGTAGCAATATGTAATGTTGCTTTGACTATCCCTGCAAGAGTTTTGATTGGAATGTTATTGGATAAATTTGGCCCAAGAAAAACTTACTCAACAATTTTGATATTTTCTGTAGTGCCATGTTTACTATTTGCAAGTGCTCAAGACTTCAATCAACTTGTTATTGCGAGATTGCTTTTATCAATAGTAGGAGCAGGTTTTGTTATCGGAATAAGAATGGTATCTGAGTGGTTCCCTCCAAAAGAAATTGGTTTGGCTGAGGGAATATATGGAGGATGGGGAAATTTTGGATCTGCTTTTTCTGCTCTTTCTCTTGTTGCAGTAGCTGGATTCTTGTCTTTTTCAGGAGGGTTTGAGTTGCCTACTGGAGCTGTACTTAATTGGAGGGGAGCTATTGCTCTAACAGGAATTATTTCTTTCGTTTATGGAATTATTTATTTCTTTAGTGTGACTGATACACCTCCAGGAAAACCTTATCAAAGGCCTGCAAAAACAGCTGGTTTAGAAGTAACGAGTATAAGAGATTTCTGGGGTTTAATTGGAATGAATGTCCCATTCGCAGCAATTCTTTCAGTCCTATGTTGGAGACTTCAAAAAGTAGGTTTCCTTACTTCATCTACTTATCCAATAGCCTTAATAGCAGTTTTAGCTTGGTTTATTTTCCAAACTTGGGGAATTATAAGAACGAATATTGAATTATTAAATGGAACTAAAATTTACCCTAAAGAAGATAGATATGAATTCAAACAAGTAGCGATCTTAGAATTAACTTACATTGTAAATTTTGGATCAGAATTGGCAGTAGTTTCAATGCTTCCTAGTTTTTTTGAATTTACATTTGATTTACCTAAAGCTGTAGCCGGAATTCTTGCATCATGTTATGCATTTGTAAATTTAATAGCTAGGCCTGCCGGAGGATTGATATCTGACAGAACAGGCAATAGAAAAAATACAATGGGATTCCTAACTATGGGATTAGGGTTTGGATATCTATTGATGTCTTTAATAAAACCTGGAACTTTTACAGGATCAGCAGGAATTCTTATGGCTGTATTTTTAACTATGCTTTGTTCATTTTTTGTACAATCAGGAGAAGGTTCAACTTTTGCTTTAGTTCCCTTAGTTAAAAAAAGAGTAACAGGACAAATAGCTGGATTGGTTGGGGCATATGGAAATGTTGGTGCGGTAACTTATCTAAATATTTATAGCCTTTTACCTTTATGGATGGGTGGTGGTAAAGATCCTTCTCCAGAAATAATTGCTGCTTCAAATAGTGCCTTCTTCCAAGTTTTAGGTATAGCAGGATTAATAGTTGGATTCTTCTGTTATTTCTTTTTAAAGGAACCTCAAGGATCATTCGCGGATGCTTATGAAGGCGAAAAAGCTGAAAATTATGTTTAACCAATAACTATTTAGATATTTATAAAAGAAATTTTATGAATTTTACTAAAAGTCAATGCCCATATTGCGGTGTTGGCTGTGGTTTAAAAATGAAGCCTAAAAGTTCGGTTTCTGATGATAAATGGTTAGTAAGTGGAGATAGGGATAGTCCTTCAACTCAAGGTAAATTGTGCGTAAAAGGAGCAACAGTATGTGAGACTTTAAAAGACGGGAGATTAAAAGAACCACTTTATCGGGAAAATTTAAATGAAGAATTTAAAGAAATTTCCTGGGACGAATCATACGAAATTTTGAAAGAGAATATTTTGAGTTCTATAAAAAATTATGGACCTGATTCAATAGCTATGTATGGCTCAGGTCAATTTCATACTGAAGATTATTACGTAGCCCAAAAGCTTCTCAAGGGAGCAATAGGCACAAATAATTTTGATGCTAATTCAAGACTATGTATGAGCTCAGCAGTAGCTGGATATAACAGAAGTTTTGGCTCTGATGGCCCACCTTGTTGTTACGAAGATATTGATCATTGCTCTTTAATTTTATTAATAGGGACAAATACAGCAGAATGTCATCCCGTTCTTTTTGATCGAATAAAAAAACGTAAAAGAAACGTAAATGATAATTTAAAAGTAATAGTAATTGATCCAAGAGAAACTGAAACCTCATCCATAGCAGATTTTTACTTACAAATTTCTTCTGGAACAGATCTATTTTTATTTATTGGGATTGCGAATTATCTTTATAAGAATCAATTAACTGATCAAAATTTCATTGATAATTCGACCGAAAGCTATTTTGATTTTGTAAAACATATACAAAAATGGGATTTAAAAAAAATAAGTGAAATTTGCAATATATCCGAGAAAACAATTACTGATATTGCAAAATTATTTGGAGAAAGCAAAAATGTCCTAAGTCTTTGGTCGATGGGTTTGAATCAAAGGCAAGAAGGTACAGCAGCAGTAAATGGGCTAATAAACCTTCATCTAATGACCGGCCAAATAGGCAAAAAAGGTTCTGGTCCTTTTTCCTTAACTGGCCAACCAAACGCTATGGGTGGGAGAGAAGCAGGAGGACTATCGCACCTTCTTCCAGGATATAGGTTTGTAAAAAATAAAATAGATAGGAATGAAATTGAAAAAATATGGGGGTTCCCTGAGGGAAAGATATCGGCAAAACAGGGTCTATCTGCATTTGAACAAATAGAAGCTATAAAAAAAGGATCTGTGAAAATTTGGTGGATTGCAGCTACGAACCCTTTGGTTAGCATGCCTAATTTAAACTTTGTAAAAAAAGCACTATTAAAATGTCCTTTAATTATCCTCAATGAATCTTATGAACAAAGTGAATCAATTAAATATGCTCATCTAGTATTGCCCGCAGCTCAATGGAGCGAAAAAGATGGTGTTATGACAAATTCAGAAAGAAGAGTAACCCTTTGCCCATCTTTCAGAGAATCAAATAAAAATTCAAAACCAGATTGGCAAATATTTGCTGAATTAGGACAGAAAATAGGTTATTTCAAACAATTTGAATATGAATCTTCATCGGAAGTTTATGACGAATTTTTAAAAACGACTACAAAAAGATTATGCGATATGAGCGGATTATCATATCAATTATTAAAAAATCATGGTCCTCAACAATGGCCTTATCCTAAAGGTAGCGTACCTAGTACATCTTCAAAAAGATTATATGAAGATGGTTATTTCCCAACTGAGACTGGCAAAGCAAATTTTTGTATTGATGATCCTATAGGGTTGGCTGAACCCCCTTCAGATGAGTACCCACTAATTTTGACAATTGGAAGATATCTAAGTCAATGGCATACAATGACAAGAACTTCTAAAGTTCAAAAACTTACAAAAAATAATCCAGAACCGTTATTGGAAATTAATTCTAAAGATGCTTTATCTTTAAAAATCAAAAATGATGAAATAGTAAAAATTAAATCTAAAAGAGGGGAAGTTCAAGCAAAAGTTCAGATTACTGACAAAATTAAAGCAGGTACAGTTTTTTTACCAATGCATTGGGGTTTTAGTCAAAAAAATATGTGTGAAGTAAACTCTTTGATGCATGAAAAGTCATGCCCGATATCAAAACAACCGGAATTAAAAGCATGCTCAGTAATAATTGTTCCAAACTAGGCAATAATCTTATTTCAGAATCTCATCAAATGCTCTATCCAAATTGTTGTGTTCATGACTTGGTCTAACTAATTTGCAAAAAGCAAATCTATCTAATTCGTTTAAATTTCTCCATTTTTCAACTGAAATATTAATTCCTCTTGCTAGTGCCGATTTTAAAACTTGGTCAGGAACTTTATTTTTATTTTGCCAAGGTTGATTAATTGAAATTTCTATTTCTTTTGCTTCTCCATATTTTGAATTAGATGTAATTTCTTTTAAAAAAGTTTTTAAATCAATGAGATCGTTTTTTGAATCTGGCCAATCTACTATCTTATTTTTTTCAATTAAATTAAAATCTTGCCAATGAGTAAGTTTTAATTTTATTCCAATTAAATCAAGTTTCCTTCTTACACATAAAGGAATGCATCTTAAGTCCTTAATAAAATCATCCTCGAAATTAAAATAATGATTTGATTGATTGTTAACCAAAATTAAATTGATATTTTATTAATAAATTAATGCTAAGTATAAAAAATTGATATTAGCTTTATTAAAAATTTTATTTTTTGTATTATTGAATAAATTGCTAAATGGAAATGGATAAATCTTTAACTCATATTAATGAAAGGGGAGAAATGAACATAGTTGATATTTCAGACAAAGTAGAAACTAAAAGAGAGGCTTTAGCGGAAGGATATATTAATTTAAACAAAGAAATATTAGAAAAAATAAAAAATGAAAAAATTAAAAAAGGTGATATTTTTGCGGCGGCTAGATTTTCTGCAATAAATGGTGCAAAAAAAACCTCAGAACTTATTCCTCTCTGTCATAATTTATCATTGAATAAAATCACAATTGATTTTGAAATTTGTGAATCAATGCAAGCAATTAAAATCATTGCTTTTTGCAAATCTCATTCTAAAACAGGTGTTGAGATGGAGGCTCTTACATCAGTTTCAATTGGCCTTCTCACTCTATATGACATGCTTAAAGCTTTAGATCCTTTTATGACTATTGATAATATTCGCCTTTTAGAAAAAAAAGGTGGTAAAAATGGAATATTAAAAAGAAGTTAAGTACTTACAATAATGGGAATTGATATCAATAATCAGGGTCTTTATTTAAACGATGCTATTAAAAAAATCTTGGAAGAGATAGATACTTTAATAGTGAATAATGCAATTTTACATAAGGAAGAGATCAATTTAGACGAAGCACTTGGAAAAGTTTCTATGGAGGAAATCTTATCTAAGGAAGATATACCAGGTTATAGATCATCAGTTATGGATGGATATGCATTAGGAGAATCAACTAAAGGGAATAAATGGAAAATTGTCGGAGAGTCTTTTCCCGGAAAGCCATTTAATGATCTTCTTAAAAAAGGTGAAGCTGTAACTATTAGCACAGGTTCATTCGTGCCTGATAATTGTTTTTCTGTGATACCTCAAGAACAAGTTTCTTTAGAATTTTTAAACGGAAATGAGTATATTGTTAAAAAAGAAACATTATCTAATAACTCTTGGATTAGAGAAAAAAATGATCAAGTATTTAAAGGTGAAATATTAATTAAGAAAGGGGTAAAGATTACACCTGGGATTTTAAGTAAATTAGCAAGTTGTGGGATAAAAACTATAAAAGTTAGTAAATTTTCTAAATTAGGTTTACTAATTACTGGAGATGAACTTATTAAATCAGGATCTGTAAGAAAGAAAGGAGAAATATGGGAAAGTAATAGTATTTTGATAAAATCAATCGCAAAAAATCTTGGATTTGAAATTAATGAAATTCATATAGAAAAAGATAATTATCAAAGTATTAAAAATTCTCTTAGAAATATTTCTGAATTTAATGATGTGGTTATTTCAGTTGGTGGGATATCAGTGGGTAAAAAAGATTTTTTAAAAGATATTATTAACGAGATAGGAGAGATTAAATTTTGGAAACTATTTTTAAAGCCAGGAAAACCCTTTGCTTTTGGATTGATAAACAAAAAAATTCCTTATTTTGGATTACCTGGGAATCCCGTTTCAGCAGCTATTACTTTTATCCAACTTGTTTGGCCCGCACTTCAGAAACTTGAAGGAATTACTAATATTGAATTACCTCTTAGGATTAAGGTTAAGCTGAATTCTGATTTAAAAAGAAGAAAAGGGAGACCTGAATTACTTAGAGGAAAACTTATAGTTAATGAAGAAGGTGAATTAATTGCAGATATTTCTAAAGAACAATCCTCATCAAAGATTAGTTCAATATCTAATTCGGATTTATTAATAGAAATACCTTCTGAAATTGATTTTTGTCAAAAAGGAAATTTATTATGGGCACAACTTTTAAAAAATAATTTTTTATAATTCAAAGCCTAAGTCAGTATTCTTTTTGACCCATGAGGATCCTTTGAAGTTCCATTCTTTTTTCCAAAAAGGAACTTTGTATTTTGTAAATTCAAGTATTTCTTGGAGATATTTATTTGCAATGCCTCTATGATTAGCACTTACTGCTATTAAAATAATAGGCTCGTTAGGGTAAATGAAACCTATCCTGTGCAAGAGAAAAATACATAAATCATCCTGTTTTTCAGAAATTTTCATTAAATATCTTTTAATATAATTTTCGGTCATTCCTTTATAATGAACGATTTCTAGTTTCTTTAAATCATTCCCAAATTGATCAAAGGGCCTTACTCTCCCAATAAAAAATGAGTTTGCTGAATTTTTATGTACCTTTTCCCAAAGTTCGAATTCTTTATAAGGATTAAAAGTCTCTTCTAGGATTTTAAATTTTATTCTTAAATTATCCACCGGTAAACATTGGCATAAATGCCACCTCATCATCGGGATTAATCATCGCATCCATATCTGTAATTTCTTGATTAATTGAAACGATAATATTATCTTGCGGTAAATTAGAATTAATTAAATTCCATACAGAAAAAACCTTCATTTGAGACCCTTCAATTGTAAGAAATTTTTCATTCCATCCTAGATCTTCAGCGATACTAGATAATAAAACCACCTTAATTTTGTTAGATTTTTCACTTTCCATCTATAGTGATCTAGTAACTAATGGTTTAATTTTAAGTGGTTTCTATAGCTTTGCTTACTGTTTCTGATACTCGTAACACAAAAAATGATGAGAGTGGAAATTATCTCCTTCAAGAGGCTGAGAGATCAGGACACAATGTCGTTGATAAGATAATTTGCAAAGATGATATTTATTTAATTAGAAAATATACAAGCGATTGGATCTCAGATCCAAATATTGATGTGATTATTACTACAGGTGGTACAGGAATTACAGCTAGGGATGTTACTCCTGAGGCTATCAGACCTTTATTAGATAAAGAGATTGATGGTTTTGGGGAGACTTTTAGATTTTTATCATTTAAAAAGATAGGAACTAGTACTTTACAAAGTAGGTGTATTGCGGGGTCTGCAAATGGTAAGTTTTTATTCGTTTTGCCTGGATCAAAGGATGCTGTGATGACAGGTTGGCAAGATATAATTTCTTATCAACTTAATCAAAATACAAAACCTTGTAATTTAATAAATCTCATTGATAAGTTAAAAAAATAATTCTCTATTTTATTTATTTATTAGAAATTGATTTGAAATCAATTTTTGATTTTTTACGCATTTAAGTAGAGAAGGATTTTTTAACTCATTTTCTAATTTTGATAATTGTTCAAAACTATTATCATTCCAAATGCTCCCTAAAGAAAAAATTGCATATTTAGCGATTTCTAATTCTTTATTTAAAGAATATTTATAGAGCAATTTACAAACTATTTCGCTTTCTCTTCTTTTTAAAATAGAGATTATCTTGTAGTTGATTTTGAAATCATCGTAAATTTTTATTTGATCAATAATAGATAATAATATTTCATCAGTTAATTGATGAGCTTTGAAATGAAGAATATTAAGACCAGCAATCCAAAAATCTATTTCGCAAATATCGAATATTTCTCTGATTAATTTAAGTTCAATTTCTCCTCCCCAAGGCTCTAAAGCATTAATTATATGAATATTTAACTTATTATTTTGATAAAGATTTTTTAGTAAAAGATCTTTTGCATCTTTTTCATTTGTTAATTTAAGGGCCTCAATAAATTCAACTTTAAGGCCAAATTTTTTTATCATCTTTTCAAGTAAAAAATAGCCTTTCCTTTCTTGCATACCTATCTTTTCCGCAATAACTTTACGAATCTCAAAAGATAATTTCAATGAATAGTAGGAAAAAAGAATATCAAGATCTAATTTTTTTGAACCTAATCCATTTAAAACTTCTAATATTTCAGATTCATTTTTGTTCATTAATATATTTTAGGTTTTTAACTTTGCATTAAACTTGTTGATTAAAATTTCTTTGATTAAATTATAAATTTCATGTTTGCTAACTTTTTTAAATTCGGTTTCACCTAAAGTTTGCAGGTGATCTTGTCTTCCTCCAATACTTACATTATATCCATCCTCAGTTCCACCTCCTTCTTTTTTTACCTTTGTACCAGTCATGCCAATACCACCCATATGAGCTTGTCCACAATTATTTGGACATCCTGTCCAATGGATTTTAACTTCCTCTGATAATTCAAGTTCTCGATCTAATTTTTCAGAAATATTCCTTGCTATATCTTTGGTATTTGCAAGAGCAAAGCTACAATAACTACTCCCTGTACATGAAACAGTACTTGCTGAAAAATGGGGTGGATTTAATTTGAATTTATTCATAATTTCTTCATTGCCAAATTCTTCTAAAATATTATCTTTCAGGCCAACAATAATTAGATTTTGATCTTCGGTTAGTCTTACTTCACTCTGTCCATATTTTTCACTTAATCTTGCAATTTCTTGTATGTCTTCTACACATAATCTTCCTACCGGAATGTGTAATCCAGCAAAGTAAAGATTATTCTGTTTTTGTTTATTAATCCCAAATAAACTTCTTTGTTTTTCGTTGAAAATTGAGCCAGGATCGTTCGATAAAGTTCCAAATTTTTCTTCTACAAGTTCTCTAAATTTTTCGATCCCTATAGAGTTCAAATAATATCTAAATCTTCCTTTATTTCTTAGAAATCTATCTCCATTATCTCGCCAAAGGGAACAAATGATTCCAGTTATTTTGCATATATCTTTTTCTTCTACCCAGACATCTAGAGGTATAGCATAAGCATTCAAAGTTGCTGATAAAATTCCTCCTACCCAGACACCAAAGCCTAAAATTCCATTTTTAAAAACAGGATGAAAGATAAGATCATTATGTAGAAGAAAATTATCTTTTGCTCCTGCAACTGCAGTATTCCACTTCCTTGGTAAATTCGAGAATTCGGGGTTGCCATTACCAGAATTTGTTAAGTAATTTTCTAATTCAGAAGTATATTTTCTTGTATCTATAATTTCTTCAGGATCAATTCCCGCTATTGGATTGCCAGTAACATTCCTTGGATTATCCATTCCAGACTGAACGGATGTAATATCAACATCTCTAAGTCTTTTAATAATATCTGGAAGATCATTTATCAAAACCCCCCTTAATTGAATATTTTGCCTAGTTGTTATATCTGCAGAACCGTCTTCTCCATATCTAGCGACTATTGACGCGATTACTCTCAACTGATTAGAGTTCAAAATTCCATTGGGAACTCTAAGCCTCATCATAAATCTTCCAGGAGTTTTAGGTCTCCAAAAAAGGCCATACCACTTTAAGCGCATTTGCAAATCTACTTTTTGTAGTTTGATTTCTAGATCTTCCCTGTAATTCATAAGCCTAAAGAAATTATCTTTTTTATTAAAAAACAAAATAATTATTAGTAAATAAGTACTTAACCTTAAAAGGATTGACAGCAAAACAAGGAGGATATATTTTATAGTACAAACGTATTAATAATCAGCCTGCCAATTAAAGGTAAAGTATGAAGCCTAAGTACTCATTTGGTTGTAGCACTAGCATGCCAAACGGATGTCTACTAAATCCCGAAGGCAGCAGAATGATCTTTTTCGAAGAATGCAAAAAATCTCCTAAACACAATTTAAAAATTCATACTCATCTTTTCTACACAAATCACCTTGGAGAACCTGGAGGGTACAAATCCTCTGAAAAACTCAACATAGATTCAGCCTGGGAAAAGTGGCACGAACTACATCAAAAAGGATGGACAGAAGTATCTCATAATTACGGATAAGTGATCCTGCCAAGAAAAAGCC
>QCCX01000013.1 GCA_003278845.1 Prochlorococcus sp. AG-347-O22 | reverse complement strand
TACTCTTACCGCTAAGTAAAAAGACAGATCATAATTATGAGCGATATAGAACTCATAGACTCGCACTGTCATTTAATATTTGAAAATTTTGAGAAAGATCTTGAAGATGTTGTTTTAAGATTGCGTTCAAGAGGTGTAAAAAGATTAGTTCATGCTTGTTGTGAATTAACAGAAATTCCAAAGTTGAAAAAAATATCCCATGAATTTAATGAAATTTATTATTCAGTTGGTTTGCATCCGCTAGAAGCAAAAAAATGGGAACAAAGTTCAAAATCTCTTTTAAGAAAATCAGCTCAAGAAGATAAAAGAGTTGTAGCTATTGGGGAATTAGGCTTAGATTTTTTTAAAAATAAAAATAAAACTCAGCAAATAGAAGCACTTATTCCGCAAATGGAGTTAGCTCATGAACTTAAATTGCCTGTAATTATTCATTGCAGAGATGCTGCAAATGAAATGATTGAGATATGCACTGATCTCTCTAAAAAAGGAAAATGTCCTGATGGTGTGCTGCATTGTTGGACAGGAACACCTAAAGAAATGAAGCAATTCTTGGACCTTGGATTTTACATCAGTTTTAGTGGAATAGTAACTTTCCCAAAAGCATATGAAATTCATGAGTGTGCCAGAATAGTCCCTAATAATAAATACTTAATTGAAACTGACTCACCATTTTTAGCTCCTATCCCACATAGAGGGAAAAGAAATGAACCCGCATTCGTTGAAAATGTTGCCAATTTTATAGCAGATTTAAGATCCACTGAATTAATCACAATTGCTCAAGAGTCATCTAAGAATGCTGAAGATTTGTTTAAATTTGACTTGTTAAGTTGACGTAGGAGCTGTTATTATAAAAAATTACTGGAAAATTTTCTTAATTTTTTGACTTTAACTTACACAGTTAATGATTTATCAGCATTAAACAAAAATTAATTCTTCTTTATTAGATTGTTTTTTTTGTTGAAATCGAGATTTAATGGTTGATCTCATATTAATTGGAAAGTTAAAGAACTAAATATTGAGTAGATTAAAAGTAATTGGTAAATCTCACAAAATCGCAGGTTTTCTTGGATGAGCAGTAGCGCTTTACAGGTAGCAAAAACAGCTACTTATCTACCAGATTTAGTTGAAGTACAAAGAGCAAGCTTTAAATGGTTTTTGGAAAAGGGTTTAATAGAAGAACTACAAAATTTTTCCCCCATTTCTGATTACACAGGTAAATTAGAATTACATTTTATAGGTGAAGAGTACAGATTAAAAAGGCCTAGACATGATGTTGAGGAAGCCAAAAGAAGAGATGCTACATTTGCATCTCAGATGTATGTAACTTGCAGATTGATCAATAAAGAAACAGGGGAAATTAAAGAACAAGAAGTATTCATAGGCGAATTACCATTAATGACCGAAAGAGGAACTTTCATCATTAATGGTGCCGAAAGAGTCATTGTTAATCAAATTGTTCGAAGTCCTGGAGTATATTTCAAAGATGAACTGGATAAAAACGGTCGAAGAACCTACAACGCTAGCGTCATCCCCAATAGAGGAGCATGGTTAAAATTCGAGACTGACAAAAATAATTTGCTTTATGTGAGAGTTGATAAAACTAGAAAAATTAATGCTCATGTTCTTATGAGAGCAATGGGTCTTCCAGATAATGATGTGGTAGATAAACTTAGGCATCCCGAGTTTTATCAAACCTCAATTGATTCAGCTAATGACGAGGGTATAAATTCAGAAGATCAAGCATTACTTGAGCTATATAAGAAGCTGCGTCCTGGTGAACCACCCTCAGTTTCTGGTGGTCAACAGCTATTACACAGTAGATTTTTTGATCCCAAAAGATATGATTTAGGCCGAGTTGGTCGATATAAAATAAATAAAAAATTGAGACTTACCGTCCCAGATGATTTGAGAACACTTACCCATGAAGATGTTCTCTCTACCATTGATTATTTAATTAATCTAGAATTAGATATTGGCGGCGCAAGTTTGGATGATATTGACCACCTTGGTAATCGAAGGGTTAGATCTGTAGGAGAACTACTTCAAAATCAAGTAAGAGTTGGACTTAATCGTTTAGAGAGAATTATCAAAGAAAGAATGACTGTAGGAGAAACAGATTCTCTAACTCCTGCTCAACTAGTCAACCCCAAACCTTTGGTTGCTGCAATAAAGGAATTTTTTGGCTCCAGTCAATTAAGTCAGTTCATGGATCAAACCAATCCTCTAGCTGAATTAACACATAAGAGAAGAATCTCAGCGTTAGGACCAGGAGGTTTAACTAGAGAAAGAGCAGGTTTTGCGGTAAGAGATATACACCCTTCACATTATGGAAGATTATGCCCTATCGAGACTCCTGAAGGTCCTAATGCAGGACTTATAAATTCCTTAGCTACCCATGCAAGAGTTAATGAATATGGTTTTATTGAAACACCTTTTTGGGAAGTTAAAAACGGTAAAGTTAATAAAGAAGGCAATCCTGTTTATCTTTCTGCTGATTTAGAAGATGAGTGTAGAGTGGCTCCAGGAGACGTAGCTACTGACAAAGACGGTAATATAATTGCAAGTTTAATACCAGTAAGGTATAGACAAGATTTTGAAAAAGTTCCTCCTCATCAAGTTGATTATGTTCAGCTTTCTCCTGTTCAGGTAATTTCAGTTGCTACTTCACTTATTCCTTTTTTGGAACATGATGACGCTAATAGAGCTCTTATG
This sequence comes from Prochlorococcus sp. AG-347-O22, assembly GCA_003278845.1. GTDB lineage: Bacteria > Cyanobacteriota > Cyanobacteriia > PCC-6307 > Cyanobiaceae > Prochlorococcus_A. The sequence continues at coordinate 22,984 of QCCX01000013.1, read as the reverse complement.
GGATCAAATATGCAACGCCAAGCTGTTCCATTACTCAGGCCAGAGCGCCCCTTAGTTGGTACAGGTTTAGAGTCTCAAGTTGCTAGAGATTCAGGTATGGTACCTATAACAAAAGTTAATGGAACCGTATCTTACGTAGATGCTAATGAGATTGTCGTTAAAGATGAACATGGTAATGAACATTTTCACTATCTTCAGAAATATCAAAGATCAAATCAAGATACTTGCCTCAACCAAAGACCTATAGTGAAAATTGGAGATAAAGTTATATCTGGTCAGGTTTTAGCAGATGGATCTGCATGTGAAGGAGGTGAAATAGCTCTTGGCCAAAACGTTTTAATTGCTTACATGCCATGGGAGGGATACAACTACGAAGATGCAATACTAGTGAGCGAGAGGATGGTAACTGATGATTTATATACGTCAGTACATATTGAAAAATATGAAATTGAAGCACGACAAACGAAGTTAGGACCTGAAGAAATAACGAGAGAGATTCCCAATATTTCGGAAGAAAGCTTGAATAATCTTGATGAGATGGGAATTATTAGGATTGGCGCTTTTGTAGAGAGTGGAGATATTCTTGTAGGGAAAGTGACCCCCAAAGGGGAATCAGACCAACCACCTGAAGAAAAACTTTTAAGAGCTATTTTCGGTGAAAAGGCGCGAGATGTGAGAGACAATTCCCTAAGAGTACCTAAAACTGAAAAGGGAAGGGTTTTAGATGTTCGCATTTATACTAGAGAACAAGGTGACGAATTACCTCCTGGTGCCAACATGGTTGTCAGAGTTTACGTGGCTCAGAGAAGAAAAATTCAAGTAGGCGACAAAATGGCTGGGAGGCATGGAAATAAAGGAATTATTAGCAGAATTTTACCTAGAGAAGATATGCCTTATTTACCTGATGGAACACCTGTAGACATAGTTCTTAATCCTTTAGGAGTTCCAAGTAGGATGAACGTTGGTCAAGTTTTTGAATTATTGATGGGCTGGGCAGCCTCCAACTTAAACTGTCGGGTTAAAGTTGTACCATTTGATGAAATGTATGGAGCTGAAAAATCACATCAAACTGTTCAAGCATTTTTAGAGGAAGCTTCAAAACAGCCAGGCAAAGCATGGGTTTATAATCCTAAAGATCCTGGAAAGTTATTACTTAAAGATGGTAGAACAGGGGAACCTTTCGATCAGCCAGTTGCTGTCGGATACTCTCACTTCCTCAAATTAGTCCATTTGGTGGATGATAAAATTCATGCTAGATCTACTGGTCCTTACTCTTTGGTTACACAGCAACCATTGGGTGGTAAAGCTCAGCAAGGTGGACAAAGGCTTGGAGAAATGGAAGTATGGGCCCTTGAAGCTTATGGAGCTGCTTATACTCTTCAGGAATTGTTAACAGTTAAATCTGATGATATGCAAGGAAGAAATGAAGCGCTTAATGCAATTGTAAAAGGTAAACCTATCCCAAGGCCTGGTACTCCTGAGTCATTTAAAGTTCTCATGAGAGAATTACAATCTCTAGGATTGGATATAGGGGTTTATACAGACGAAGGAAAAGAGGTTGATCTAATGCAAGATATTAATCCGAGAAGGAATACTCCATCAAGGCCGACTTACGAATCACTCGGAACCTCAGAATATGAGGAAGACTAAATACTCAAATAAAATCTTTTAATTTAAATTCGCCAAAAATGACAAACAGCAACTTAAGAACTGAAAATCACTTTGATTACGTCAAAATTTCAATAGCTTCTCCACAAAGAATCATGGATTGGGGTCAGAGGACATTGCCTAATGGACAAGTAGTTGGGGAAGTTACGAAACCTGAAACTATCAATTACAGGACACTTAAACCAGAAATGGATGGACTATTTTGTGAAAAGATTTTTGGACCATCGAAAGATTGGGAATGCCATTGTGGAAAGTACAAAAGGGTAAGGCATCGCGGCATTGTTTGTGAGAGATGTGGTGTTGAAGTAACCGAAAGTAGAGTAAGAAGACATAGGATGGGCTATATAAAACTTGCTGCGCCAGTTTCTCATGTTTGGTATTTGAAAGGAATTCCTAGTTACGTTGCAATTCTTTTGGATATTCCGCTTAGGGATGTTGAACAAATAGTTTATTTTAATTGTTACGTTGTTTTAGACCCAGGTGATCATAAAGAACTCAAATACAAGCAATTGCTCACTGAGGATGAGTGGCTGGAAATTGAAGATGAAATTTATGCTGAAGAGTCAACTATTGAAAATGAACCTTTTGTTGGAATTGGTGCTGAGGCCCTGAAGCAATTACTTGAGGACCTCGATTTAAATCAAGTTGCTGAGGAGCTTAGAGAAGAGATTACTAATAGCAAAGGGCAAAAGAGGGCAAAACTTATAAAAAGGATAAGAGTTATTGATAATTTCATAGCAACTAATGCAAAACCAGAATGGATGGTATTAGATGCAATACCAGTTATACCTCCTGATCTCCGACCTATGGTTCAGCTTGATGGGGGAAGATTTGCAACTTCAGATTTAAATGATTTATATAGAAGAGTTATAAATAGAAATAATAGATTAGCTAGGCTCCAAGAAATTTTAGCTCCTGAAATTATCGTAAGAAATGAAAAAAGAATGCTTCAGGAGGCTGTCGATGCCCTTATAGATAATGGAAGGAGAGGAAGGACTGTTGTTGGAGCCAATAACAGAGCTCTTAAGTCCTTAAGTGACATAATTGAGGGAAAACAAGGAAGATTTAGACAGAATCTTCTTGGAAAACGTGTTGACTATTCAGGAAGATCTGTAATAGTTGTGGGTCCTAAATTAAAAATGCACCAGTGTGGTCTCCCAAAAGAAATGGCGATAGAGCTTTTTCAACCTTTTGTAATTCATAGATTAATTCGACAAAATATTGTGAATAATATTAAAGCTGCAAAAAAATTAATACAAAAAGCTGATGACGAAGTTATGCAGGTACTTCAGGAAGTTATTGAAGGTCATCCAATTCTTTTAAATAGAGCTCCTACGCTGCATCGTCTGGGAATTCAAGCTTTTGAACCGAAATTAGTTGGAGGCAGAGCAATACAACTTCATCCTTTAGTTTGTCCTGCATTCAATGCTGACTTTGATGGAGATCAAATGGCGGTTCATGTTCCTTTAGCTTTAGAGGCACAAACTGAAGCACGCATGCTTATGTTGGCCAGTAATAATATTCTTTCTCCTGCTACTGGGGAACCAATAGTAACTCCTTCACAAGATATGGTTTTAGGATCTTATTATCTGACAGCTTTGCAACCAAATTATCAAAAACCAGAATTCGGAGATAATAAAAAGACTTTTGCTTCATTAGAAGATGTCATTTTTGCTTATGAAGATAAAAGACTCAGCCTGCATGAATGGGTTTGGGTTAGATTTAATGGAGAAGTGGAAGATGAAGATGAAATGCTTAGCCCACAAAAAACTCAAGATCTGGATGATGGCTCAAGATTAGAAATCTGGAATTTAAGAAGGGATAGATTTGACTCTAATGATAATTTAATAAGTAGATTTGTTCTTACAACTGTTGGGAGAGTAGTTATGAACTATACGATCATAGATTCTGTATCTAAAACGTAATCTTTTAAAACTATTTTTTTATTTAAAATCATGACATCATCTAAACCTAAAAAAACATCCAGAGTTCGTAAAACTACTAAAAACTCAAAAAATAATAATCCAGTTACAATGCCTGCTCTTGCTAAAACGCCGCCATCATTTAAGAATAAGGTAGTTGATAAGAAAGCTTTAAAAAATTTAGTTTCTTGGACTTATAAAAATCATGGAACTGCTATTACTGCAGCCATGGCTGATAATCTAAAGGACTTAGGATTTAAATATGCTACCCAAGCTGCTGTCTCTATCTCAGTAGATGACTTAAAAGTTCCTGAAGCTAAACAAGATTTAATAGGACAAGCTGAAGAGCAAATATCTGCTACAGAAGAATGCTATAGACTTGGCGAAATAACCGAAGTTGAAAGGCATACAAAAGTTATAGATACATGGACTGAAACTAATGAAAGATTAGTTGATGCTGTCAAGAATAATTTTAACCAAAATGATCCTCTAAATTCTGTTTGGATGATGGCTAACTCAGGAGCAAGGGGTAATATGTCTCAGGTAAGACAACTTGTAGGTATGAGGGGATTGATGGCTAATCCTCAAGGAGAGATCATTGACCTGCCAATAAGAACCAATTTTAGGGAAGGACTCACTGTTACTGAATATGTAATTTCTTCTTACGGAGCGAGGAAAGGTTTGGTTGATACTGCATTAAGAACTGCCGATTCTGGTTATTTGACTCGAAGATTAGTTGATGTCGCTCAAGATGTAATTGTTAGAGAAGAAGATTGTGGAACAAAACGTTCAATAGTGGTTCAATCTGAAGATGGTAAATTTGGAGCTAGGCTTCTTGGTAGGCTTGCAGCTGAGGATGTTTTGGATGCTGAAGGAAACCTTGTTGTTCCTCAAAATACTGCAATAGATCCTGCATTATCAGGAGAAATTGAGAAAGCATCTATTAAAAAAGTAGAAATAAGATCCCCATTAACATGTGAAGCTAATAGATCGGTTTGTAGGAGGTGTTACGGATGGGCATTGGCTCATAATCATTTAGTTGATTTAGGTGAAGCAGTTGGAATTATTGCTGCTCAATCTATTGGTGAACCAGGAACTCAACTGACAATGAGAACTTTCCATACCGGGGGTGTATCAACTGCTGAAAGTGGAGTAGTGAGATCAAAAATTTCTGGTAGAGTTGAATTTAGTTCAAAAGCAAAGATTAGAGGTTATAGGACCCCACACGGCGTAGAAGCTCAACAAGCGGAAGTTGATTTCATACTAAAGATTGTGCCTCAAGGAAATAATTCTGGCAAAGCCCAAAAAATTGAAGTTTCTAGCGGATCGCTTTTATTTGTAGATGATGGTGAAGAAATTAATTCTGATATAACTGTTGCTCAGATTACTGCTGGAGCCGTGAAAAAGAGTGTTGAAAAAGCAACTAAAGATGTTATCTGTGATTTAGCGGGTCAAGTCAGGTACGACAAGGTTATTCAACCAAAGGAGGTAACAGATAAGCAGGGTAATATCACCTTAAAAGCTCAAAGATTGGGGCGATTGTGGGTTTTAGCTGGAGATGTTTATAACTTGCCACCTAACGCAAGACCTGTTATCTCATCTGGAAAATCTGTAGAAGAAGGAACTGTTTTGGCAGAAGCGAGTCAATCAAGTGAGTTTGGCGGACAAGTTCGATTAAGGGATTCAATAGGAGATTCAAGAGAAGTTCAGATTATTACTACTTCAATGTCTTTAACTAATTTTAAATTAATTGAAGAATCTACTCACTCAGGTCAAATATATAATTTGGAATCTAGTGATGGTACAGCTTATCGTTTAAATATTTCCCCCGGAAGTAAAATTAGTAATGGTGAGGTAATAGCAGATTTAACGGATGAAAGGTTCCGTACTAAAACTGGTGGTCTAGTAAAATATGCACCCGGTTTAAGTGTCAAAAAAGCAAGATCTTCTAAAAATGGTTTTGAAGTGAGTCAAGGTGGAACATTGCTTTGGATACCTCAAGAGACACATGAGATCAACAAGGACATATCTCTTCTCATGATCGAAGATATGAAATGGATTGAAGCTGGAACAGAAGTTGTAAAAGATATTTTTAGTCAAACATCAGGAATTGTTACTGTTACGCAAAAAAATGATATTCTTCGTGAAATAACTGTAAGAAATGGAACTTTTCATGAGTGTGATGATGAAGAAGTTTTGAATAAATTTACAGAAGAAGGAATTCTTGTAAATCCGGGCGAAAAGATTTTAGATGGCGTTGATAATACAGAAATTCTATTTGTTCAAAAATTAGAAACAGATAAATGTCGAGGCTTGTTATTAAGAACTGTTGAAGAATTTACTATTCCTAACCAAGCGGAATTACCACAATTATCACATGTTAAGCAGGAAAAAGGACCATATTTAGGCTTAAAAGCTATCCAAAGGCTTACCTTTAAAGATGGTGAATTGATAAAATCAGTTGATGGAGTTGAACTACTTAGAACACATTTAAGCATTGAAAGCTTTGATGCTACTCCTCAAATGACTATTGACGTAGAGTCGATTAAAGATAAGAATGATGCATCGATCAATAGATTAAATTTAGTAATTTTGGAGTCTATTCTTGTAAGAAGAGATACTATGTCTGACTCCAGTCACGGCTCAACACATACAGAACTGCAAGTCAATAATAACCAAGAAGTAAAAGCGGGGGATGTAATAGCTACTACTCAAATTCTTTGTAAAGAGAGGGGAGTGGTTCAATTACCAAATGTTGTTGACGATGAGCCCATAAGAAGGTTAATTGTTGAAAGAGACGAAGATAAAATTGAAATAAAATTAAGTGATAAAGCAACAGTTAAAGTTGGTGATCGTGTAGTTGATGGTGATCCAATTAGTAAATCTGTAAAATCAACTTCTTGTGGAGAAATTGAAGAAATTTCTAATAGTTCTTTAACCTTAAGACTTGGTAGACCCTATATGGTTTCTCCTGATTCAGTTTTACATGTTAAAGATGGGGATTTAGTTCTTAGGGGAGATGGTTTAGCTTTACTTGTTTTTGAGAGGCAGAAAACTGGAGATATCGTACAAGGACTTCCTCGTATTGAAGAGTTATTAGAAGCTAGGAGACCAAGAGATTCTGCAATCCTATGTAAAAAATCTGGAATTGTTCAGATTAAACAAGGTAATGATGAAGAATCAGTTTCTTTATCGGTTATTGAAAAGGATGATTTTGTTAATGAATATCAACTATTAATTGGAAAAAATATAATGGTTAGCGATGGACAACAAGTTACAGGTGGAGAATCTTTAACTGATGGTCCAATTAATCCGCATGAACTACTAGATTGCTATTTCAATGATTTGAAAGATCAAAAACCTCTGATAGATGCAGCGCGGGAATCTATATCAAAACTACAAAGAAGTATGGTCAGCGAGGTACAAAATGTTTATAAGTCCCAGGGTGTAGCAATCGATGATAAGCATATTGAAGTTATTGTTAGACAGATGACAAGTAAAGTCCGCATAGAAGATGCTGGGGATACTACTCTTTTACCTGGTGAACTCATAGAGTTGAGGCAAGTGGAAGATACAAATCAAGCAATGGCAGTTACAGGAGGAGCTCCAGCAGAATTTACTCCTGTTTTATTGGGTATTACTAAAGCTTCTCTCAATACAGATAGCTTTATTTCTGCAGCATCGTTCCAAGAAACAACAAGGGTTCTGACAGAAGCTGCAATTGAAGGTAAATCTGATTGGTTAAGAGGTTTAAAAGAAAATGTTATTATCGGTAGATTAATACCTGCAGGTACTGGTTTTAGTGGTTTTGTGGAGGAATTATCCTCTGAGGCTGGACCTCATCCCGATATCCTTGCAGAGGAATCTGGTGGATACAGAAGAGCACAGAACTTAAGGCCAGATTATACAGTTGATATGCCGCAATCACCTGCCGTAAGCTCTACTGCAATACTTGATGATCCAAGTGATGAAGATCTGGAGACAACGAGAAATCGTCATGGAATAGATCCTTCTTCTAGTAATTTTGCCGCTTTCGCAAGGCCTAATGCTGAAAATCAATTTTCTGAAGATCAATTACCAGATCCTGCGGCATTGGAGGGATTGCAGGAGGAGGGTCTTCTTTCAGATGAATAAATATTTTCTATTATTATTTTTAGTGACTAGAATGAATTTTTTAAATTTATAAGTGATGATTAAGCCAGAGATTGTCCCCAAAAGAAAATTACCTCGGTATGGATTCCATTTGTATAATGAAAGACTTAATGGAAGAATGGCCATGATTGGTTTTATTGCGCTTATTCTTACAGAATTCTTTTTAAAACATGGTTTACTGTTATGGTGAATATAGTTTTAATATAAAGACTACTAAGTTTGAAAAATCTTCTTGGAAGTAGTGTTAAAGATTTAGAAAATGTGGCTTTGGATTATGGCCAGGCTGCTTTTAGGGGTCGCCAAATCTACAATTGGATTTATAACTACAGAAATAAGAAAAAAAATATTGATCAAATAGAAGTTTTACCTTTAGATTTTAGAAAAAAGTTACAGGAAGATGGTTTCAAAGTAAGTGAACTGAGTATTCAAGAAAGAAATTTAGCTAACGATGGCACTCTAAAGTTGTTACTGACTACAAACGATAATGAAAATATTGAATGCGTTGGCATACCAACTGAAAAAAGACTAACAGCTTGTCTCTCTAGTCAGGTTGGTTGCCCAATGGACTGCAAATTTTGCGCTACTGGCAAGGAAGGTTTGAAGAGATCTTTAAAAGCCAGTGAAATTTTAGATCAAATTTTATTTATTGAAAATGAAATGAATAGAAAAGTGACCAATATTGTTTTCATGGGTATGGGAGAGCCCTTATTGAATATTGATGACTTGCTCATGTCAATTAGATCTATAAATGAGGATTTTCAAATTAGCCAGAGAAAGATAACTGTAAGCACTGTCGCTATTCCAAAAATGATAAATAAATTATCAGCAAAGTCTTTTCAAATGTTAGGTAATTGTCAATTTACATTAGCAATAAGCTTACATGCTTCAAACCAAAAGATAAGAGAATCGATAATACCAAGTGCAAAAAACTACAAGATAGAAAATATAGTTGAAGACTGTAAGCAATACGTAAAAGATACTGGTCGGAGGGTAAGTTTTGAATATTTAATGCTAAATGGGGTTAATGACAAATTAAGACATGCTAATGAATTAAGTTATTTGCTGGAAGGGTTTCAATGCCATGTAAATCTAATACAATACAACCAAATTGATGAGGTTGAATTTCAAAAAGCCTCTCTAAAAAATGTTCAATCATTTCAATCTAGACTGTCTCGTAATGGCATCGCTGTTAGCTTGAGAAAAAGTAGAGGCCTAGACAAAAATGCGGCATGTGGTCAGCTAAGACAAAATGCAAAAATTAAATAAAATTATCCATTAAAAATTTTTTAAAAGTTTCTTAAACAGGTTATTATTGTGTTAATCAAACTTAAATCTTTGGGTTTTATTAAGACAAAAATTTTACCTTTCGCTATTGTCTCACTTTTTGGGATTGCCTTCTTTGCAGTTAGTGCAAGAATTTGGTTACCGGGAGATATGATGGCTCCTGCTCCCATAAATTAATATTTTTAGTTTTTAAAATGACAAAAAATAAGGATCCTAATAAAGAAAGCTTGGTTGATATAGCTGTTGATCCAGAAGTTTTAGCGAGAGAATTAGCCTTAGAAATTGAAATAGATCCTTTAGAACAAATTGATGAAGATTCTTTTCCAAAAGGTTTAAACATAACTAAAGAGTGCAATGAAGCATTAAAAATGCTTAAAGGTAACAGAGAAGAAAGAATACAGGGCTTAAGAATATTTTGTGAATATAGAGATTCAAGATCTTTTCCTCTTTTGTTACCATTACTTGATCAACCTTGTCCTGTTGAAAGAATGAGTGTGGTATATGCTTTAGGTCGTAATCCATGTCCTAGCGCAGTCGAGAAACTTGTCAGTCTTTTGGAGACTGACGATAATGCTTATGTCAGAAGAGCAACTGCATGGAGCTTGGCTAATTATGATAATCAAATTGTTTTGAAGCCATTAATAAATGCTTTGAAGAACGATGTAGCTGCAGTAAGATTATGGTCATCTAGTTCTTTAGCTGAAATTGGCAACGTATCTTTAGAAAATGCTCAATTGGCAGCAGAACAACTTTTAATAAGTTTAAAAATAGATAATGAACCAGGTGTAAGAAGTAATTGTATCTGGTCATTGTGTAGATTGTACGAAAAATTAAACAATACATTTCAAGAAAGTTTTGTTGATGAATGCACCAAGATAGCTCTTTTCGATAAAGAACCTTCCGTTATGGAAGAAGCAAAAACTGCCTTGGATTCAATGGGGATGCAAGGTTTTTATAACTAAATTTCTTAATTTTTTTACAAGAACACTAGATAACTAATCAATTTATCAGATATTCAATATAAAAATTAAAATTAATTAACTTGTACCAACTGAAACAAAAAAATTTCGTTATTCTATATAAAGTAAAAGTACTCAGTACTTGAATTTAATGCCTCAAAAAACATTGAGATTCAAAATTCATCAAGACGGAAGAGTTGAAGAGACTGTTGAGGGATTTACTGGTAATTCATGCAATGAAGCTACAAAAAATCTCGAAGACGCTCTCGGTAAAGTAACAGTTAAGAATAAAACTTCTGATGCTTTCATCTCTAATCAAAGTGAAAACTTAACACAATTAAATAAAGAATCTAATGTCACATTTTAGTACAATTAAAACTCAGCTTAAAGAAGTAGAGCCATTGATTAAGGCTTTAAATCATTTCGGTTATAGTATTAATCAAGAAGAAAAGTTTGTAAAAGGATATCGAGGTCAATTCACAGCAGTTGATATAAGTATGATTTTACCTGGCGATACCCAAGTTGGATTTAAATGGGATAACAGTTCTAATGCATATGAATTAGTTACTGACCTTGATCTATGGAAATTTGAGCTTCCAGTTGAAAGATTTATTTCTAAGGTTACACAAATGTATGCTTACCAAACAATCATTTCTAAAACGCAAGAAGATGGATATCAAATCGTAGAGCAAAAAAATAAAAATGATGGTTCTATTGAATTAGTCTTAACCAAGTGGGAAAACTAATGTCAAGATATGGATTTTACGGATCCATTTCATAATACTGAAGAAAATATTGAGCTTACAGGCTATGAGCCCGTTTTAGGGGGTCAGTTAGCCGAAAAAGCTGTTTGGGTTGATGAAGCAAAGTGTATTGGTTGTCAGTACTGTGTTCACGTCGCTTCGAACACTTTCACTGTTGATGAATTTCATGGTAGAAGTCGAGCTATTAGGCAAGATGGAGATTGTTCTGATGTCATACAAGAAGCAATAGATACATGCCCTGTTGATTGTATTCATTGGGTCAAATTTGAAGAATTAGATGATTTAGAGAATAGCCTCGATAGGGATATGTTTCAAACATTTGGAAAGCCACCGAGAATGAATAAGCACTAATATCAAAAAGATGCAATATCGTAGATTTGGTAGAACCAATCTGAAGATTCCTGTTTTATCTTTAGGTGGTATGAGATTTCAAAAAAGTTGGGATCAATTAGATTTTTCTGAGGTTTCATACGAAGAGCAAAATAAAGTAGAAAATATATTAAATCTTGCAACACAATATGGCTTAAGTCATGTAGAAACAGCCAAATACTATGGAACTTCTGAGGTGCAATTAGGGATGTGTTTTAAGAATACTAAGAAAATCCCAAATATAATCCAAACGAAGATTCCACCAAATAGTGATCCGGAAATTTTTGAGCGAGATGTATTATCTAGCATTGAAAAATTGAAAGTTAAAAAAATTGATTTGTTAGCAATACATGGTATCAATACTGCTGAACATTTACATCAGGCTATTCGAAATGGAGGTTGCATTGATATTTTGAGGAATTTTCAAAAAGAAAATTTAATTGGATCTATTGGATTTTCAACCCATGGAAAATCTTCACTTATTGAAAAGGCCATATCAACAAACTTATTTGATTATGTAAATTTGCACTGGTATTTCATTAATCAGGAAAATACAAAGGTTATTAATTTAGCCAATAAGCATGATCTTGGGGTTTTCATAATAAGTCCCACCGATAAAGGGGGACATCTTCATACTCCTTCTAGAAAAATGTTGGAATTTTGTAAACCACTGCATCCTATAGTTTTTAATGATCTTTTTTGCTTAAGAAATCAAAATGTCCATACTCTGAGTGTCGGTATTGCAAAAGAGACAGATTTTGCTCTGCATTTAGAAGCTGTCTCGTTGTTATCAGAATCTGAGAAGTATGTGCCTAAGATAATTAATAAATTAAGGCAGGAATCAATTAATTCCCTAGGTTTAGAGTGGCATCAAAGTTGGAATAGAAATTTACCAAGTTGGGAATATACTCCGGGAAATATTAATATTCCTGTTCTGCTTTGGCTTTCAAATTTAATTGATTGGTTGGGTATGGAAGGATATGCAAGAGCTAGATATCAATTGCTTGGTAATGGAAGCCACTGGTTCCCAGGATTCAACGCTAATTTACTAGATGTAGATGTGTCTGAAGGGCAATTATTGAAAGTATTAGAAGGTCATATAAATCCAAAAAAAGTTATAAAAAAATTGAGAAATTTAAAAGAAAAGTTTGGAGATAAGAATGCTAAAAGATTATCAAGAAAATAATTTCATAATGGATTTTTTTCAGGTTTGCCAACTTTTCTTGGGTAAATTTCAGGACAAAAATTCTTTGGTTGAATAAGAATAATATTTCGGGTGCCTTTATTTCTTGGTAATAGTATCTCTTTTTTATCTTTAACTTTCCCTTCTAATATTTCTAAAGTTTTTTCTAGATTTTTGCTTTCTTGATTCGTCCATTTACCACAATATAAAACTCCAAACCCTTCTTTTTTTAACATTGGTAGTATGTATTCTGAAACTGTTGATGGGTTACTAACCGCTCTAGTTGTCGCAATATTAAAATTATTTCTCATCGAAGATTGGTGGGCTAAATTCTCAACACGATCATTGATTACATGAATATTGTTTTTGAAATTGATCTGCTCAACTAAAATTTTTATTGCATCTGTTTTCTTTTTCAAAGAATCAATTAGGTATACCTCAGAATTAGGATGAGTTATTGCATAAGCTAAACCTGGGAAGCCACAGCCTGATCCAATATCTAAAAATTTTTTATTATCAAAATTAATATTCGTGAAAGCTTTGAATGGCCAAATGCTGTCAAAAACTTGAGATACCCAATAATCATCACCATCAGTTAATTTTGTGAGATTGGTCTTATTATTTAATTCTTTAATTTTAATTTGTAACTCTTGAAATAAATTTATTTCTTCTTCAGTTATTAAGGAAAGAATTTCTTCTGGAATGTTTTGTTTTTTCATTTCTTGATATGTATGAATTTTAACCATCCATTAAATACATTCTATTTAGTAAAAATTTATTAGAATTACAATATTAATAAAGATTATTTTGAAAGGGGAAACTTCCTATTACAAAATTTTAGGTGTAAATGAAAATGCATCCAATCATGAATTAAGAAAGGCATTTTGTAAACTTTCTATTGAGTTGCATCCCGATACAACTTCATTAGAAATAGACGTTGCTAAAAGTAAATTTCAAGAAGTTCTTGAAGCTTATGAACATTTAAATAATAGTAATTTAAGGAAAATATATGATGAAAAACTAAAAGAAAACTCTGGGATTTCAAATAATACTAACGTTTTAAATAATTTAGTAATCGATTCTAATGATCAAAATTTAATAGGAAATAGAAGACCTTTTTCGAATGGAGAATTGTTTTCGTTGTTTCTTTTAATTATCATCATTTCTATAAGTTTAATTGGTTCAATTTTTATTGCTTCTTTTACTGGAAAAGAATTAGAGACAATACCGCTTTGGCTAATTAAATAATTTTTTAAAAAAGTCTGTGAATCCCTCTAAAAAACCTATCAATCAAAATTCACTGCAATCATTGGAATTGTGGCTAACTGATTTAGGTGCTGTGAAGGATATTAATAATCCATCTAAATGGTATCTGTTACTTTCAAATTGGAATGCAACTATTATTTTTGAACAAGAAGATTTAAGTGTTATATGGGAAAGTGAAGGACAAGAAACTAAAAGACTATTTTCCTACTGCATTAATAGAGAAGATGTGGAAAATGCAATACTGCAGGGACCTTAAACTTCTATCTAAAGATTGTCCAAGATTTGCCTTATTATCCAGTAACTTTCCCCCAATTGATCATCAGTTATACAGAGAGGCGGCAAGAGGTAAATAACATTCCCGAGGGGCCTAATGAATAAACCTTGCTCCATTGCAAGACTCTTTATTTCTTTCCCAATATTATTGAAATAACCTTTTTTGTTCCCAATATCTAAATCGAAGGCAGCAATTGTGCCGGATACCCTTACCTTCTTTATATAATCTAAGTTTTTAAATTTAATTAGATGCGATAAATGTTTTTCTTCAAATGAAAGGTATTTTTGTGGTTCTTTTTCTAATAAATCAAGGCTAGCGTTTGCTGCAGCACAACCTAAAGGATTAGCAGTAAAACTATGTCCATGCCAAAAAGTTTTTCTTGGGGAATCATCAATAAAGGATTGAAAAATTTTTTCTTTACATAAAGTTATTCCCATTGGTAAAAATCCACCAGTTAAACCTTTTGAAATACTTATTAAATCAGGAATGATTTTTGCCTTTTGAAAAGCAAAAAGGGTTCCACATCTTCCAAACCCAGTCAATACTTCATCGGCAATTAACAAAGAATTATTATTTTTTATAATTTCTGAAACTTTTTTTATAAACTGAGGCCTAACCATATTCATCCCTCCTGCTCCTTGAACAAGTGGCTCAAGAATTACTGCAACTGTGGGAGTTTTTAGTAGAGTTTCTAATTTTTGGATCGCCTTATTTTCTTTATTTTCTACTTCTTCATCGTTCATCCAAGTTGAAGGCCATGGGACTCTTCTAACTGGGAACATAAGATTATCGAAATTCTCATTAAAAATATTTCTTTCACCTAAAGCCATTGCGCCAAATGTATCACCATGATAGGCGCCATCAAAAGCTACTATTTGAGTTCTTGTCTCTCCTCTATTTTGCCATGATTGGAAGGCAATTTTTAAAGCGACTTCCACTGCAGTAGAACCGTTATCAGAAAAGAATAATCTTTCTAGTTTTGTTAATTCACTAAGTCTTTCCGCTAATTTTTTTGCCTGTGGATGTAAGAAATCAGCAAATATAACTTGCTCAAGTTTTTTTGATTGATCAAAAATGGCATCCGCAATATATTCGTTACTATGACCATGAAGAGTTACCCACCAACTACTAATTCCATCTATTAGTTCTTTCTCAGAATCTTTAGTAAATAGGAGGGCATCTTTACCATGAGTTACTTCTATCTGCGGTTTGCTGTTATTGATTTGCGTAAAAGGTGGCCAAATATTTGGGTGCCAATCTTGATTTGGAGCTTTTGAATCCAAAGATTTCATTTAACTTATTTTTGAGTTTAATAGTGAGATCAACTTATTCTTGATGTCTAGTTCTTTCCATAGTATATCTAAATTATTTGCGTCCATTTTTTTGATGTAAGGAAATTCAGCAATTAAAGGAATACCACTAAAATCAACTAAAGTTTTTGGATTATCTAGGTGTTTTTCGCCATTGACTACTAAACCTAAAATCTCAATATTTCTTCGTTTTAAGGCCTCAATACTAAGAAGGGTATGGTTAATAGTGCCAAGTGAGCTCTTACATACAAGTATTACCGGAAGATTCCATTCTTTTATTTGATCTATTTGCAAAAAATTGCGTGTTATTGGAACCATCAATCCACCTGCAGTTTCTATAATTAGTGAGCCTCGCACTTTTGGCAATCTCAACTTGTCAAAGTTAATAGCTTTTTGATCTATTTCAGCAGCCCAATGCGGAGATAGAGGTTTTGTAAAGACATAAGCTTCTTTGATTATTTTCTCTTTACTTACTTGTGCAAGTTTTTCAACAGTTTGACTATCAGTTTGTGATTCAATCCCACTTTGAATAGGTTTCCAATAAAAGGAATTTAATCCTTTAACGAAAAAAGAGCTTATTAAAGTTTTCCCAATATCAGTATCTGTTCCACAAATTATAAATTTGAAAATATTTTTGTGACTACTCATAATTTCTTTATGATTTGAATCTCAATTTGCCATGAAAGGTTCACTGTATCATTGTAATTCTTTGGCCAAAACTTTTGAATTTCCTTTAACTCTTTCACCGTTTTGCGTTTACAGTTTGTTGATTGTGCTCCTACATTTTTAATGCTTCTAAAAAGTTTATATACATCTTCAAAATTTTCAAGATAATTAAACTGTTTTGAATAATGTATTTCAGTTGATTTGAAATCTTTTAATAATTCTTTAGAGCAAAGGAAATTAAGACCACTATATTCAATATCAATTTTTTTACAAGTATCTTTCCATTCAGGAAAACAATCCTTTGTTGGATATGAAATGATTAAAAAACCTCCAGGTGTTAATTTGCTAAACCAATTTTTTATTATCTTTTTTGGGTTGTTTAACCAATGTATGCAAAAGTTAGATGTTAATAGAGAACAGTTATTTATTTCAGAAGGTAAATCATTATTCAAATCCCATAAAATTTTTTTTCTAGATAATTTATTTACAAGAAGCATTTTCTTGCTGAAATCAATTCTGGATACTTTTTGGGAAGAAATTTTTTCTATTTCATCTGCTAAAAGTCCAGGTCCTGATCCTAGATCTATCCATTCACCTTTTATTTGGGGATTTAATTCTTTGATAAGATGAACAATCTTTTTTGCAAAAAATTTCTGAATATTTGAATGCTCTAAATACCGATATGCAGCATCATTGAAATTATTTTTTATTTTCTCATTCCACTTTTTACTATCCATTACAATCGTTAAGTGTGTTACGTAAGATCTCGTATAAATTTAAATTATTCAAGCAATGACCTTGTTTAGCTAATTTAATTAAAATTGGCTTCCTTTCAAGTGTTTTATTTAAGGAATCTAAAAAGTTATTATTTGATTCGTTGTCAAGAATCAAATCATTTTCTGATTTTATAAAAATAATTTTGCAATCTTTTTTTAAAAATACTGGAAAATCTCTTTTGATGTAAAGTTCTTTTAAATCACTTAAAAGAAGAGTTTTATTTAAACTCTCTAGACTTTCATAAAAGATATTTTTAAAACTATTATTCATATGATTTGGCATAAATGATCTATATATAAATTCTTTCAACATATCCTTAGGTTCATCTTTTATGATTTTTGTTTCCATTCTTTTTAGAGACCTTAAAATAAAGTTTCTTTTATTACTTAAAGGAAGAAAATTATTAAAAGAATTTATAAGAACAATATGAGTTGCTTCTTTTAAAATTTTTTTTGGCATTAAATGAAAACCAAATGAATGGCATAAAGTCATTCTGATTTCTTTTTTAGATTCGCTTTTAATCCATTTTGCTTGATAATTATTTGTCGAAAAATAGCCCCTTTCATTATCTTGCCAATGCCAATTATTATTTAAAAAATCAACTTTATAATCATCCCAGAAATATTTATTTAGTCCCCACCCATGTTGAGTAATAATTTGTTTCATTTAAACTCTTTTAATACTGCAATGAAATTATTTAGCAGATTAAAATCTAAGTTTCTACGTATGGTTATTCTGATTCTTGATTGCCCCACTGGAACAGTTGGAGGTCTTATCGCAATTGCTAAAAACCCATTTTCTTCTAGATATTTTTGTAGATAAATTGCCTTCTCTTCTTGGCCGACAATAATTGATAAAATGTGAGAATCTCCCTGAACTGGAAAACTAATATTTTTAATAATTTCATCTTTCCATACATTCGCAGAGGATAACAAATCATTACCCCATTCTTTATTTTCTAAAATTTTTTTTAAACCTTCTAGCGCCCCAGCAGCTAAAGACGGCGCAAGTGCGGTTGTATACCTAAATGCACCACTTGTTTGAATAAGATATTCTCCAATTTCTGAATTGGAAGCTATGAAAGCACCACCGCTTCCAAATGCTTTTCCAAAAGTTCCAGTAATCATAGTTATATCTGAACGACAATTAAAACTTAAACCCTTGCCTTCAGGACCCAAGATCCCAATTGCATGAGCTTCGTCAACTAATAATTGAACACAATTTTTTTTGCAAATTTCCGTTATTTCTCTGAGCGGAGCAACTGACCCCTCCATGCTATAAAGAGATTCAATAACAACTAAAATAGAATTTTTTGTGGGGTTAGATTTATTAATTTTATCTTCTAAATCTTTTAAATTATTGTGTGAAAATCGAACCAGTTTTGCTTGAGCAGCTTTTACTCCAACCAATAAAGAGTTGTGGATCAATTTATCTGCTATTACGATACTATTTCTGTTTGCTAAAGCCTGGATAGCGGCTATATTTGCTTGAAATCCGCTTGGAAAAAGTAATACTTTCTCTTGATCAAGCCAATTGGCAAGTTCTGTTTCTAATAATTTATGTATTGGTCTTGAACCTGTAATAAACCTAGAGCTTCCTGAACCAATTCCTTCTAACAAGCTTATTTCGTAAGCAGCTTTTATTAAATCCTTGTCCCTACTTAATCCAAAATAATCATTACTGCATAAGTCTATAAGTTTTTTATTTTGCGAATTTAAACTTAGAAGTTCAAATGATTTTTTACCTAAAGAAAATGTTTTTAATTTACGGATTCTATTTTTTGGAATTTTTACTTTTTTCATTTTGGCAAAATAAAATATAGTGGATTTAATTAAAAAGATTTAGATTTACTATTAAAGTTTGCAAGGTATTTTTTGTTTATTAATATCTATATAGATCATATATTAAGAAGTTAACTCATCCTCTCTTCAATCACAATTATTGCTTAATTTAGAGGAATATTTCCCCTTTCCGCTAGATGATTTCCAATTAGAAGCAATACGTGCTATTAATAGCGGGAATTCTGTTGTTTTAACGGCCCCAACAGGTTCGGGTAAAACATTGATAGGTGAATTTGCTATATATAGAGGTTTATCTCATGACAGCAGAGTTTTTTATACAACACCTTTAAAAGCCCTATCAAACCAAAAGTTTAGAGATTTTGCTAATCAATATGGTGAGAATAAAGTCGGTCTTTTAACTGGAGATATAAGCATAAATAGAGAAGCACCAATCTTAGTCATGACGACTGAGATTTTTAGGAACATGCTTTATGGCGAATTTGATGAATTTGATGATCCCTTAGAAAATTTAGAATCTGTGATTCTTGATGAATGTCATTATATGAATGACCCCCAAAGAGGCACAGTTTGGGAAGAAACTATAATCCATTGCCCTACTAGAACTCAAATAATAGCTTTATCAGCAACAATAGCCAATGCAGATCAATTACAAAATTGGATAGAAAAAGTTCATGGGCCTACAGTATTAATTAATAGTGATAAGAGACCAGTTCCACTTGATTTTATTTTTTGTAGTGTAAAAGGCCTCCATCCACTTTTAAATAATAAGGGTAATGGAATTCATCCAAACTGTAAAATTTGGAGAGCTCCTAAAGGGCAGAAAATAAGGGGAAAAGTGGGCAGAATAATGCAACCAAAGTCTCCCTCAATTGGCTTTGTGATCTCTAAACTAGCTGAACGAAATATGTTGCCGGCTATTTATTTTATTTTTAGTAGAAGAGGATGTGACAAGGCTATTGACAATATAAAAGATTTAACTTTAGTAAGTTATTCAGAAGCAAGTATGATATCCCAACAATTAGATGTTTATCTTAAAAATAATCAGGAAGCAATTAAAGATAAATCTCAATGTGAGGCATTAAAACGCGGTATTGCATCTCATCATGCTGGATTATTGCCTGCATGGAAAGAATTGGTTGAGGAATTATTTCAGCAAGGTTTAATAAAAGTTGTTTTTGCAACTGAAACTCTTGCTGCAGGAATAAATATGCCCGCAAGAACAACTGTTATTTCTTCTTTATCAAAAAGGACAGAAGATGGGCATAGATTATTATTTAGCAGTGAATTTTTGCAAATGTCAGGAAGAGCTGGAAGAAGAGGAAAAGATACCCAGGGGTATGTTGTTACATTACAAACAAGATTCGAAGGTGCCAAAGAAGCAAGTGCACTGGCTATTAGCCAACCAAATTCTTTAGAAAGTCAATTCACTCCTAGCTATGGAATGGTACTTAATCTTTTGCAAAATTATACTTTAGAGAAGTCTAAAGAATTAATTAAAAGAAGTTTTGGTAGTTTTTTATATTTAGGTGAATCATCAGGCGAGAATATAATTCTTGAAAATTTAGATCAGGATTTAATTGAATTAAAAAAAATTACATCTAACGTTTCATGGAAAGATTTTGATGAATACGAAAAGTTAAAAAATCGTCTTAAAGAAGAGAGAAGACTCTTGAAAATTTTAGAAAAACAATCAGCAGAAAAATTATCAGAAGAGATAACTAATGCTCTCCCTTATATTAAAGATGGAAGCTTAATTTTAATCAAAGCTCCCCAAATTAAAAGAAAAATTGTTCCAGGATTTATTTGTAAGAAAATATATGAATCCAAAAAAATTAAGAGTTTATTGTGTTTGACAATTGATAATTTATTTATTCTTATTAAACCCTCATACATAGTGAGTATTTTTAATGATTTGGATGCAATTGATCTCTTAGGACTTGAAGTACCAAAGATGTATTTTTCTGGAGAAGTATTTAGGGGGGATGATATGTCGCAGAGTTTTGTGGATCGAATTTTAGAAGTTTCTAAAAAAAATGATTTACAAACACCACAATATGATTTGACAGCGGAAGTTTTGGCACAAAAGCAACAAATTAATAATTTAGAAGAAACAGTTACTGATCACCCCGCACATAGATTTGGAGACTCCAAGAAATTAAAGAAATATAGAAAAAGAATTATTGATGTTGAACAAGAAATAAATGTTAGAAAAAAACTTCTTGAGGATAAAGAAAATCATAACTGGAGAACTTTTACCGATTTGATTAAAATTTTGAATCATTTTGGTTGTTTAAATGATTTGCAATTGACAGAAGTTGGACAAACAGTTGGTGCAATAAGAAGTGAAAATGGATTATGGATTGGTCTTGTTTTAGTTAGTGGTTATTTAGACGATTTAGATCCTCCCGAATTAGCTGCAATTATTCAAGCCATATGTGTTGATGTAAGGAGGCCTAATCTTTGGTGTAATTTCAAGCCTTCTTTAAAGGTAATAGATGTTTTTAATGAATTAGATGGTTTAAGAAGATTAGTCTCTTTTCAACAAAATAAATTTCATATTGAAATTCCTATCTATTTAGAAACAGAGTTAACTGGAATTATTTCTGAATGGGCAAGAGGAAAAAAATGGAAAGATTTGGTTTTTAATACTTCATTAGATGAAGGTGATGTAGTGAGGATTATTAGAAGATCAATTGATGTCCTTTCTCAAGTGCAATACTGTAATGGTGTTAGTAATAAATTAAAAAGCAAAGCTAAGCAAGCATTAAAAGCTATTAATCGTTTTCCTGTTTCTGAATCTAATGATCTTATAAAAGTCTATGAAGATATTAATCCTGCAACAAAAAGAATTGACAATAATTCTTAAATTTTTTAATCAAATCATTGAATTGATATTCATTGCTTCATCAAATTCATCTTCGTTTAAATGTCCTAATTTAAGTGTTGCATCTTTTAAATTTAATGATTCTTTGAAGGCAAGGTTTGCAATTTCAGCTGCTTTTTCATAACCAACTTTTGGCACTATGGCTGTAACCAACATTAGTGAATTTTCTAAATTTAACTTCATTTTATTTTGATTAGGTTCCATCCCATCAACTAATTTTATTCTGAAGTTTTCTATTACATTTTTAAGTAATTTTAAACTTGTGAGAATATTAAATCCAATTAGAGGCTTATATTCATTCATCTGTAAAGTGCCGCTAGAATTCGCCATTGAGACTGCATATTCAAGACCCATTATCTGAGTGCAAACCATTGATAAGGCTTCGCATTGAGTTGGATTCACTTTGCCCGGCATGATGGAACTTCCAGGTTCATTTTGAGGAATAATTAATTCATATATTCCTGATCTTGGACCAGAAGATAGAATTTTTATATCATTTGAAATTTTAAATAATGCACCTGCTAATATTTTTATCTGACTCATTACTTGAGCTAGACGATCATGCGAGGCCATGATAGAAAAATTATTTTTTGATTTATAGAATATTAGATTAGTATCATCGGAAATTGATTTTATAGACTCTTCACAAAATCCTTTTGGACAATTAATCCCTGTTCCAACTGCAGTTCCTCCCAAAGGTAAAAAATACAATTCATTCAGACTTATAATAATTGCATTCTCAGCATCTTTAAGTTGCTCTGACCATCCTGATATTTCTTGCCCAAAAGTAAGGGGCACTGCATCTTGAAAATGGGTTCTTCCTATCTTTATGAGGTTTTTCCATTGTTCACTTTTTTTATCAAGGATCTTAGTAAGTTCTCGTATCGTTGGAACTAAATTTTTGATTATTTCATTGACAACTGATATTTGAATAGCAGCAGGAAAAGTATCATTAGTTGACTGAGATTTATTTACATCATCATTAGGATGAATTGGTTGATGACTACCAAGCTTTGAATTTGTTTTTAATGCTGCAATATTTGAAATTACCTCATTAACATTCATATTTGTCTGCGTGCCACTTCCTGTTTGCCAAACCTTTAAGGGAAACTGTGAATCATGAAGTCCATTAAGTATTTCTGTACATGCCTCATAAAAGAAATCCTATTCGAAGTGAAAGAGTAAGCGGTCTAGCAAGAATTTTGAGAAGTTACGTCTTGACAGCACTGGAAAATGTCCCACTTTGGCACGAAAGAGATATAAGCCATAGTTCAAATGAACGTATTATGTTACCAGACGTATCAATCTGTTTGCATTTTATGCTCAGGGAAATGAAAGATATAGTAAGCAATTTGGAAGTTTATCCAAAAAATATGCTCAAAAATTTAAATATATATGGTGGTGTAATCTTTAGTCAGAAAGTTTTACTTTTGCTTGTAGAGAGAGGGTTGTCTAGAGAAAAAGCATATAGTTTAGTACAAAAAAATGCGCATCATGCGTGGAATACCGAAAATGGGAATTTCAAACAAAATATAGAGAGAGATAATGAAATAATGGATTTTATTGATCAACGTGACTTAGAAGAATGTTTTAATCCTTCAATTCATCTCAATAATTTAAGTGTAATATGGGAGAAGTTAGATATCTA
This sequence comes from Prochlorococcus sp. AG-347-O22, assembly GCA_003278845.1. Taxonomy (GTDB): domain Bacteria; phylum Cyanobacteriota; class Cyanobacteriia; order PCC-6307; family Cyanobiaceae; genus Prochlorococcus_A. Next base: position 56 of record QCCX01000013.1, on the reverse strand, counting down.
GGATTACTGAAAACCTTATCTAAGTTAAACCAGTGTTTTCAGAGGAATAATGACAA
>QCCX01000012.1 GCA_003278845.1 Prochlorococcus sp. AG-347-O22 | reverse complement strand
AGGGATATAAAAATATCACATGAGGAAGTTGTGAATAGAATAATGGATGATTTAGTGAATGAAGGTTCACCTCACTGGATACATTTAAATGCTGCATTTAACCCTAGAGGGAATGTTTCTATGCAGTTAGATATTTTCAGTGGGCAGAAAAGAAATTAAAAATTTTTTATTTCTTCTGATAATTTAAAAAATTCTTTTTTAAAACCAACTAGATTTTTATTACTAAGGCCTCCAATAAATAATTTTTGTGATTCTTGATTTATCAGAATCCATAATTGGTTAGTTGGTATAAGACTTATTATTGTTCCAAAAATTATTAAGATAAAAGAAAAGTAAATAAATGGTATAGACGGATCATTTTTAATTATTAATCCACTGCTGGGGATTATTTTTTTCAGAGATACTTTTGAAGAGTTAACATCTAATGGATCGTCATCGATATAGAGATTATTCCCGGAAAAATTTTCTATATTCGAAATTTTAAGTGGACCATTTTCATTATCTATTGTTAAAAGAAAATTTTTTTTAGTCTCCGATCCTAATTCAACTAAAACTCCCCAAACTTGATTACCGATTTCTGGAATCTCCTTTAATTGTAATTGATAAAAGATATTATCTATTTCTAAAACAACATTTGATATTGCCCAATCTGCTTGATAAATAGTTAATCCTTTAAACCTGATTGGATGATTAACTTTGGTTGTTTTTATTTCATTTAAGTTTAGATCTTCAGAAGAAAAATTTAATTTTGAAATAAACTGTTTGGGCACACCATCACTTTCACGTTCTATAGAAAAATCGACTAATTTTACATTGGCTTTTGAGTTTGTGCTCTCATTAACAAGATCTAAAGTTTCTCCAGGCAGTAAATATTGTTCTTTTGATTGACTTGTAAAACTTCCATATGCTGAACCTACAAGTAAGACTATTAATCCGATATGTACAACTAAAGGACCGATTTTTCCAATTAACCCCTTTCTTGCAGAAATATGACTATTAAATTTGTATGTTTTCCATCCTTTTTTTTTAAGTAATAAATCTACTTTTGATGTTAGTTCTCCATCTTGATTGATTGGATGACTTGTAGTTAGTTGCAGTTTGCTAAATTTTTTTTCGCTTTTATATTCAATCCATTTTAATGAAGCTTTTAATGAAGGAATTTGCCTCCTGAAACTACAAGCTGCCAGAGAAATGCAAAGAAGAATTAATGTAAATAAAAACCAAAAGCTTGTATATATATGATCCAATTGAAGTTTTAAGACTTTTTCTCCATCTAAAAATCCAAAAATGGGAGTTCTATCGAAATTATCAATATAGAATTTTTTATTACTACCTTGTGGTATAAAAGTACCTATCCCACTGGAAATAGCGATGAAGATTATCAGCGATATAGCGAATCTTAAACTTGATATTTTTAAAATTAGATTCTTAAAAATAATCATTTAAATCCAATTTGAAAATAAATTTAATAATCCTAGTGCTACTAAAAATATCCCACTTAAGGTAGGAATTATTTGACTAAATTTTCTAAGCTCTAAAAATTTTTTTAAGTTTTCTGCCGTGGCTCCCGCAATAATTAATGGAGTGACTTGGCCTATTCCAAAGAAAAATAAAAAAATGATTGAGATTATCGGGTTTTTAGCTTGCGATACCCAAGCTAGAAGAGTTGCTAAAACTGGAGTAATGCAAGGTGAAGAGGCTAGTCCAAAAGTAGTTCCTATTGCAAAAGGTGCTATGAGGGATGGTATCTTGTCCTCTATTTTTTTTAGATCAGGTCCATTCGGGAACTGAAACTTTAAAATTCCTAGTAAATTTAAACCCATTATTATTGCTATCAAGGCTACAATCGAAGTGTAATAGGCTGGAATTTGCCCGTATATTTTACCTAGGAATCCACTCGCAGCGCCCAGTCCAACAAGCGAAAAAACTACTCCTCCTGAAAAACTAATAAGTTTAAATTTATTATTCTCTGTTCCTCCTATATAAGCAATTGTCACTGGAAGTAATGATAAAGAGCATGGTCCAAGACTTGTTAAAAGTCCTGCGCTGAAAACCAAAAATATAGTAAATGGACCAGGACTATTAAGACCATTCTGCATAAGCAGATTACCCTTTTGAGATAATTCTGAAATAACTAAATTAAATGATTCGATAGTTTGAATTTAACCCTTTAAATTCTAACTAATTAAGAGTCTTTCGTGTACTAATCATACCAATGAATCCTGTTGACTCTAATGAACATCTAATTAACATCCCTGCAATAAAAAAAGACGCCATTAATGAATTCCCACCATAACTTATGAAAGGTAGTGGTAAGCCTGTAGTAGGCATTGAACCTGTTGCTACAGCAATATGCATTATTGATTGACCTGTCAACAACACACCACATCCGATAGCAACTAATTTTGTATAGTTGTTCCTGCACTTAAGACAAATTCTTAGGCTTATATAAGAGAATACTGCTAAGAATCCTAAGAATAAAGTACAACCCAATAAACCAAATTCTTCCGCAAAAATGGCAAAAATAAAATCTGTATACATGAACGGCAGATACTGTAATTTTTGTATCGATAGTCCAAAACCTTGGCCAAATAGACCACCCGAACCTATAGCTAATAAACTCTGAACCAATTGAAATCCATTTTCTTGTTGATCTTTCCAAGGATTAATAAATGAAGTTACTCTAAGTTTTTGATATTCGTTATTGAGGATGCTAATACATCCAGTAATGAATCCTATGGAAGCAAATGAGAAAAGAGAGCTAAGTTTCATACCTCCACATAAACCCATTACCCAAAGAAGAATTCCAGTTAATGATGCAGTACTTAAATTAGGCTGCTTTAGTATTAATAAAATTAATAGTCCAAAAGAGAATATTGAAATTAATTTTTTATCATTCTTTACTAGATTCCAATGTGCGAAAAGGTTAGAAGCTTCTAAGATTAGAAAAGGTTTAATTAATTCAGATGGCTGCATACGTAAATTGCCAAGCACTAGCCATCTTGAAGAGCCATTAACTGTAATTCCAGTAAAATTGGTAAGGAAAATCAAAAAGAATAAAATATAAAAAATAATTTTTGAAAACTTTAAAAGATTTCTAATTTTTGTATTGAGAACGAAATAAAATAGACCAATTCCTGGAATTGTCCAAATAATTTGTTTTTTTAAGAAGTAAGCCCAATTTCCCATTTCCCTACTAGCCACCCACCAACTTGAGGATCCTAGTATGCATATTCCCAATATTGACCAAATTCCAATGAGTACAATCAGGATTTTTGCTTCATAAGGCCATATCGTCCAAGGTAAGGGAAATATAGACTCTGTTAAATTGCTTAAATTTTTTTTGTAATTAGAACTAAGATTTTTTTTTCTTTTAGAAATTCTTTGATATTTTATTTTTTCTTGACTTATCTCCAATTTTTTAGATGTATATTTACTATTGAGACGTTTAATTGAGATTTTGCCAAGTCTTTTATTAACGTTTTAAAGTGTTAAAGCAATTAAAAAGATGACTTTGAATAAATTTTAATTTTGAAGAATAAAGTAAAAAATGATCTACAGATTAATCTTAAATCTTAAGAATTAATTTTTTATGGAAAAAAACTAGCTAAAAGGGACCTCTCCGTGATAGATTCCGTGAGTTTATATACTTACTTCAAACCATTTAGAGGGGGTTTCTAAACTATGTTCACATCAGTGGACTCAAATAGAAAAAAACTTGAGCATCCTTCTAATGAGAATGTTCAATCTCCTCAATCCCTGAATAATTCGATCATCAAAGAAAGTAAATCTGGCATTGCCAATCAAATAGATCACTTGCTTTCCATAAATGATGAATACACAAAATTGCAATTAACAATTTTTGGAATTACCTTTATTGTTTCTATTTTATTAGCATCAATAACTGGAATTTTTCTAGGCTTTACATTTGGTTTTAGTATTTTTATAGGTGCAATTGCCGGCATTTTTTACCTACGTTTACTTGCCAAAAGTATAGGGAAACTTGGTAAAGAATCATCAGGTGTATCAAAATTGCAACTATTAGTTCCAGTTTGCCTCTTTATTTTTGCGAGCAAGCTAGGATCTTTGGATATTTTTCCTGCGATGATAGGTTTTTTCATTTACAAGCCTTCACTCATTCTTTATTTTTCACGTTCTTAAGTAAATTTTTTTATTCAAAACAAATGTTTTTTAATTCCTTGCTAACAAATTTTGCAGCATTAGAAGTTGGTCAACATCTTTATTGGCAAATTGGAAATATCAGACTTCATGGTCAGGTTTTTTTAACATCTTGGATTTTATTAGGAGCGTTATTAGTTTTCATTTCTTTAGGAACTAAAAAAATGGAAAATGATCCTAAAGGCCTTCAAAACTTGCTTGAGTTCCTCTGGGATTACATAAGAGATCTTGCTAGGACGCAAATAGGTGAAAAAGTATATAGAGATTGGATGCCATTTATAGGTACTTTATTTTTATTCGTATTTGTTAGTAATTGGGGAGGAGCTTTAATTCCTTGGAGATTGATTAAGTTACCAAGTGGAGAATTAGGAGCACCTACTGCAGATATCAATACAACTATAGCTTTGGCTTTATTGGTTTCACTTTCTTATTTCTATGCAGGTTTAAGCAACAAGGGTTGGAGATACTTCGAATATTATGTTCACCCAACTCCCATTATGCTACCTTTCAAAATTCTAGAGGACTTTACGAAACCTTTATCACTCTCTTTCAGGCTATTTGGAAATATTTTGGCTGATGAACTTGTTGTTGGTGTTCTAGTCTTTTTAGTTCCGCTAATTCTCCCAATACCTGTCATGTTCCTAGGATTATTTACTAGTGCAATTCAGGCATTGATTTTCGCAACTTTGGCGGCCTACTACATTGGAGAAGCTGTTGAAGAACATCATTAGCTGTCTTCTAATACATTCAGACGCTTTTACAAATAGTCTGTAATCTGGCAAAATATCTAATCGCGTAGGTCTGAATATATCAGACCCATTCTTAAAAGAAAGGATGTCCAAGCGTGTATGACAACAAAGATTATCACAAGTATTAAGCTCTTTATTTCAAAATTATGGATTCGATTACTTCCGCTGCATCAGTTGTAGCTGCTGGTTTAGCAGTTGGTCTAGGTGCTATTGGCCCAGGTCTTGGACAAGGTAACGCAGCTCAAGGTGCTGTTGAGGGTATTGCCCGTCAACCAGAAGCTGAAGGTAAAATCAGAGGAACTCTTCTTTTATCTTTTGCTTTCATGGAGTCATTAACAATTTACGGATTGGTTGTGGCTTTGGTACTACTTTTTGCGAATCCTTTTTCCTAAAAGTTCATATTGCTTCTAATCCTTATTAGCAATATTTAAATTTAATTTTTTAACTTCAACTGAATCATATGTTGGCCTTTAATTTTTTTGGTGCTACAGAAGGTGGATTATTTGACATAAATGCCACTTTGCCACTTATGGCGATACAAGTAGTTGCGCTTACTTACATATTAAATTCTCTCTTTTTTAAGCCTGTTGGCAATGTTGTAGAAAAAAGAGAAAAGTTTGTAAGTAATAATATTATTGAGGCCAAAAATAAACTTTCTGAGGTTAAAAAATTAGAAGCTGATTTATTAACTCAGCTTCAAAGTGCTCGTACAGAAGCCCAAAGAATTGTGAGCGAAGCTGAGAATGAGTCTGACAAGCTTTATAAAGAAGCACTAGAACTTGCCAACAATGAAGCAAATGCTTCAAAAGAAAAAGCAAGACTAGAAATTGAAAGTCAGACGTCTGCTGCTCGTGATCAACTTTCTAAACAGGCTGATGATCTAAGCGAACTTATTGTTAATAGATTGATTCTAGAAAAATGAATTTAACTCTTTTAGCTACAGAAGGTTTTGGATTGAACTTCAATTTATTCGAAACAAATATCCTTAATTGGGCTGTAGTAGTTTTCGGTCTTTATAAATTTTTGCCTGGTTTCCTAGGTAAAATGCTTCAAAAAAGGAGAGAAGGAATCCTTCTTGAATTAAAAGATGCTGAAGATCGACTTCTAAATGCAACTCAAGCTTTAGAAAAGGCGAAGAAAGATTTATCTTCAGCAGAAGAAAAAGCTTCTCAAATAAAAGCAGATTCCCTTAAAAGATCTGAATCAATCAGGATGGAAAGTGAGAAAAAAGCGATAGAGGAGATGGCACGAATTAAACAAAGTGCAATCTCTGATGAGAGCTCTGAAGCATCCAGAGCAATTTCTCAACTTCGAAAAGAAGCTGTAGAACTGGCAATTAAGAAAGCTTTAGATTCTCTCCCAAATAGACTTGATAAAACAACTCAAGAAAATTTGGTAACTCAATCAATTAACAACATTGAGGTGAACTAATGCCACTTTTAAATTCAGTTACTACACCATACGCAGAGGCATTACTTCAAGTTGTGAATGAAAATTCGCAAACTGAAGAGATGGTTTCTGAAGTAAAACAACTCTTGGAATTAATAAATGATTCCCCTGAACTGGAGAAGGCACTATCCTCTCCCATTTTAGAGACAGATGCTAAGAAGAAAATCATTAATGAAATTTTTTCAAAAAAGGTTAATTCTTCTTTATTGAATTTCTTAAAATTATTGGCCGATAGGCAAAGAATTGGAATCCTTACTTCAATTCTTGATAGGTTTTTAGAGATTTACCGAGAAAATAGTAATATTGCTTTGGCAACTGTTACTTCTGCAGTCGAGCTTACTGATGAACAGAAAGGTTTAATTACCAAAAAGATCATCAATATTGCTGGAACTGAAAAATTAGAACTTGTAACTAAAATCGATCCATCTCTTATTGGTGGTTTCGTCGCCAGTGTAGGATCAAAAGTAATTGATGCTTCTCTTGCTTCACAAATAAGAAAACTTGGCTTATCCCTTTCCAAGTAACTTTTAAATCAACCTTAATTTCTTAAATCCATGGTATCTATACGCCCTGATGAAATCAGTTCAATTTTAAAACAACAAATAACTGATTATGACCAATCTGTAAGTGTTAGCAATGTAGGAACTGTTCTGCAAATCGGTGATGGCATTGCAAGAATATATGGCTTAGATCAGGTCATGGCAGGTGAGTTATTGGAATTTGAAGATGGTACAGAAGGTATAGCTTTAAATCTTGAAGATGATAATGTTGGGGCTGTTTTAATGGGAGAGGCACTTGGTGTCCAAGAAGGAAGTAATGTTAAGTCCACAGGAAAAATTGCATCTGTTCCAGTCGGTGAAGCAATGCAGGGGAGAGTTGTTAACCCTCTCGGACAACCAATAGATGGAAAAGGGGAAATTCCAACAAGTGATACTAGATTGATTGAAGAAATGGCTCCTGGAATAATCAAGAGAAGATCAGTACATGAACCAATGCAAACAGGTATCACATCTATTGATGCAATGATTCCTGTTGGAAGAGGTCAAAGAGAATTAATTATTGGTGATAGACAAACTGGAAAATCTGCAATTGCTATCGACACGATAATTAACCAAAAAGGTCAAGACGTAGTTTGTGTTTACGTAGCTATTGGTCAGAAGTCAGCATCAGTAGCAAACATCGTAGAGGTATTAAGAGAGAGAGGAGCCCTAGATTATACAGTCGTAGTTAGTGCAGGAGCTTCAGAACCAGCTGCTTTACAGTACTTGGCACCTTATACCGGTGCAGCAATTGCTGAACATTTTATGTATCAGGGTAAAGCAACACTTGTTATTTATGATGATCTAACGAAACAAGCTCAGGCTTATAGACAAATGTCTCTTCTTTTAAAAAGACCACCAGGAAGAGAAGCTTATCCAGGAGATGTTTTCTACTTACACAGTAGATTGTTAGAAAGAGCAGCAAAACTTTCTGATGCTATGGGAGGGGGCTCTATGACAGCTCTTCCAATTATTGAAACTCAGGCAGGGGACGTTTCTGCTTACATCCCAACTAATGTTATTTCAATTACAGATGGACAAATATTCTTGAGTGCAGATTTATTTAACTCAGGATTAAGACCAGCTATTAATGTTGGTATTTCTGTTAGCCGTGTTGGAGGAGCCGCTCAGACAAAAGCAATTAAAAAAATTGCAGGAACTTTAAAATTAGAGCTAGCACAGTTTGATGAACTGGCTGCTTTTTCTCAATTTGCATCTGATCTTGATGAAGCAACTCAGCAACAACTTGAACGAGGTAAAAGACTAAGAGAGTTATTAAAGCAACCTCAATTCTCTCCGCTGAACCTTGCAGAACAAGTTGCAGTTGTTTATGCAGGAGTCAAAGGCCTTATTGATGAGGTTCCTGTTGAAGATGTTACTAAATTTGCAACTGAACTTAGGGAATACCTAAAGTTAAATAAAGCGGAATTTATAGAAGAAATTCTTAAAGAAAAGAAATTAAATGATGGATTAGAAGCGACGCTAAAAGAGGTGATAAATGAAGTTAAATCATCAATGCTTGCCACAGTTTAAATTTATTTAGGAGATACAATGGCAAATCTTAAAGAGATTAGAGATCGAATCGTTTCCGTTAAAAATACGAGAAAAATAACGGAAGCCATGAGACTTGTTGCAGCTGCAAAAGTTAGGAGAGCTCAAGATCAAGTTCTTAAGAGTAGACCTTTTGCAGATAAACTTGCACGAGTCTTAGAAAATATTCAATCTAGAGTACAATTTGAGGCTGTCGACTCTCCTCTATTATCCAAAAGAGAAGTAAAGAGTATCTCCTTGGTTTGTATAACTGCGGATAGAGGTTTATGCGGTGGTTACAATACAAATATTATAAAAAAGGTAGAAATAAGATACGCAGAATTAGTCAAACAAGGGTATCAGCCAAATTTAATTTTGGTAGGGAAGAAAGCTATTGGATATTTTCAAAATAGAAAGGATAGATATGTAATTAAAAGTACTTTCAAAGAACTAGAACAGGTACCCACAGTCAAGGATTCTGAAGGAGTTACAAATGAGATTTTAGCTGAATTTCTTTCAGAAAATTCTGATAGGGTGGAAATTATTTATACGAAATTCATCACTTTAGTTAGCTGTGCCCCTGTCGTTCAAACACTATTGCCACTTGACCCTCAAGGAATCGCTGAGGAAAACGATGAAATTTTTAGGTTGACTACAAAAGATAGTAAGTTACTTGTTGAAAAATCAAATATTGAAAAAAGTGATTCAGAGAAGTTGCCATCAGATATTGTTTTTGAACAAAGTCCTGATCAACTATTAGATTCTTTATTACCTTTATATTTACAGAATCAGGTACTAAGAGCTCTTCAAGAGTCGGCAGCTTCTGAATTAGCTTGCAGGATGACGGCTATGAATAATGCAAGTGATAATGCTAAAGAATTAGCAAGTACTTTGAATCTAACCTATAACAAAGCCAGACAAGCAGCTATTACACAAGAAATATTAGAAGTTGTAGGAGGTTCAGCAGTCTAGTAATAAGATTTAGGATATGCCTGAATATAATATCAAAGTTCAATTTGAGCAAAAGACTTTTAGTTTTTTATGTTCTGAGGATCAAGATATTATTTCAGCGGCAAAAATGAATGGAATTAATTTACCAAGTAGTTGTTGTTCAGGAGTTTGTACAGATTGTGCATCCATGATATTGGAAGGATCCGTAGATCAGGAAGATGCTATGGGATTAAATGATGATTTAAGGGAAAAGGGCTTTGCACTTTTGTGTGTAGCATACCCCAAGTCAGATTTGAATATTGTTATTGGTAAAGAAGTCGAAGATGATTTGTATAATGATCAATTTGGTAAATATCAAAAATGAAATTAAGTTCAGTTGATTATTATTTAGATTGGCCAGTTTCAATAAAATTAAAAAAATTTAAGGGAATTCATTATTACAAATTTAGAAAAAAAAGGAGATTTAATTCGATGGTCAATTGTTGATATTCAAAATTCTATTGACTCTTTTGGAACAAAAAAACTTAAAATTAAAGCTGTCATAGCTAATTAAAAAATATAAATTGAAATATTTTTAATAATGGAAAATTCACCAACAATATTCATTGTTCCAACTGGAATTGGTTGTGAATTAGGAGGTTTTGCTGGGGATGCACTTCCTACCGCTAAATTATTAGCATCCGCAAGTGGATGTTTAATAACTCATCCAAATGTAATGAATGGCGGTACTCTTTCTGAAAAAGATAAAAATATTTTTTATGTTGAGGGTTATAGTTTAGACCGACTTGCTAAAGGAGAAATCGCTTTAAAGAGGGTAAAGCAACAGAAAATTGGGATAATTTTTGATTCAGCCATTGAAAAAGAAATATTAGTAAGACATTTACAAGTTGCTGATGCATGTATTTCTACTTTAGGGATTAATGTTCATTCTTATGTGATTACAAAAAAGCCATTAAAAATAGTTATTGATTCTGATTCTTCAAAAATTAGTGGTGGCACAATTGAAAATCCTGATACTCTAATTGATGCTGGAAAATGTTTAATAGAAAAAGGAGTTACGGCAATAGCAATTGTGGCAAAATTTCCAGATGATCCAGATTCTTTAGAAACAAATATCTATCGAGAGGGAAAAGGGGTTGATCCTATTGCTGGAGTCGAAGCTGTTATAAGTCATTTAATAAGCAAATTTTTAAAAGTTCCCTGTGCTCACGCACCTGCTTTAAATCCAATTGAATTGAATGAAAATTTAGATCCTCGTGCAGCTGCAGAAGAAATAGGATACACTTTTTTACCATCGGTACTGATTGGTTTAAGCAATGCACCTGACATTGTTGAATTGCCCGCTAAAAATGAATCAATCTCACTACACCCTGATCAGATTGAATCTATTGTTGTTCCTAATGGAGCACTAGGTGGAGAAGCAGTACTAGCAGGGATTGAAAAAGGTTTAAATATTATCTCTGTAAAAAATAAAAATACATTAAAAGTGACAAATGAGTTTTATGATTATCCCAATCTTTTTGAAGTGGATAATTATTTAGAAGCTGCAGGCATAATTCTTGCTATCAGAAAAGGTATCAATCTTGATTCAGTTAAACGGCCTTTAAAAAAAATTCAACAGTGTTTTTATGGTGATTAATAAGATATTGCTATGGGAACTCTCCAGTCACTTCCTAATGATTGGCTGCTCAGTTTTAGGATTGGAGGAGCCTGCTTTCTTTTGAATTCCGCTTTTTTTATGAGTGAGATAATTTTTAAAATTAAATCTTTTTTATAACCATCTTCTTCTAGCTGTAGTAAATCTTTTTTCTCTTCAATAATTCCTTTAAGAATATTATCTAAAATAGAATAAGGCGGGAGAGAATCAGTATCTAATTGATCAGGACCTAATTCGGCACTTGGAGCTTTCGTGCGGATATTTTCTCCAATTATGTTTACATTAGTATCTAACTTATATAACTTTCTATGATTTATTGATTCTTCACTATCAAGCCAATTGCATAATTTAAAAACATTAGTTTTATATAAATCCCCAATTACCGATAATCCCCCATTCATATCACCATAAAGTGTGCAATATCCTACAGCTAGTTCTGATTTATTTCCCGTTGAAAGTAATAAATGCTTTTCTTGATTTGCCAAAGCCATCAGAAGCGTTCCTCTGATCCTTGATTGAATATTTTGGTTTGTTATTTCGGCCATCTCGAAAGATATGGTTTTTATAAAAGATTCTTCAAAAGTATTCATTAGGTTTTCAATTGGGATGCTTTTGAAATTTATTTTTAATCTTCTCGCTAAATCTTTCGCATCACTTTTTGAATGAGATGAACTCCATTTAGAGGGCATTGAGACGCAATTAATATTATTACTGCCAAGAGCAGCTGTCGCAATTGCTGAAACTAGTGCTGAATCAATGCCACCACTTAGTCCAATTAAAGCTGTTTTAAAACCGCATTTTTGAGCATAATCCCTAACACCAAGGACTAATGCATCAAAAATTGATGACATCTCAGACTTTTCAAATTTATTTTTTTGAGGTTTTGTTTGCTCAATGTCCCAACTGGAGAGGTCTTCTGAAAAAGATTTTAATTGCTTAATTTTAGATCCATTCTTATCAAGAATAAAACTATTGCCATCAAAAATTAAATTATCATTTGCTCCAATCTGGTTTACATATATTAGCGGTACTTGAAGATACTGAGCGGCAAAACTGGAAACTTTGGATCTTAGCTCTAACTTTTTAAAGGTATATGGGGAGGCCGATAAGTTCACTAAAATATCAACTTTTTTTTTCTTTAAATCAAAAATAGGATTCTTTTTATGAATTCCTCTTCCTTCTATATTTTTGTTGACCCATAAATCCTCACATATAGTAAAGCCAAGTCGCCAAGTTTTATTATTAATTTCTTTTGTTAATACGGAAACTTTTTCTTCTGATCTAAAGTATCTTTTCTCATCAAATACTTCATAGGTCGGAAGAATAATTTTGCGAGCAATTATTTTCCACTCACCGCGCTCAAGCAAGGCAATAGAATTATAAAGATTTGGGAAAAAAGAATCATTTATTATCTCAGCTATCCCTACTGTGATACTCAAGTTTCCATATTTTTTATTAATGTCTAAGGCTAATTGGTCAAGAATTTGATATTGATTTTTGATTAAATTTTTTTTAAGAAGTAGGTCTTTTGCTGGATATCCCCATAGTGATAATTCTGGAGTAAGAACTAAATCAGCAGAATTTGAGCTAGCTTTCGAAGCAGTACAAAGTATTTTTTTTGCATTACCCTCTAAATCTCCAACAATTGGATTAATTTGAGCAAGTAAAAACTTCATTCAACTAATTTAGTGGATTCATATAAATTATTCTTTTTAACAATATCTATCAATGAAGTTGGTAAATTAGAATAATTAAAATTTGACCTTAGCTTAGAACTTGAAATGTTTGGGATTTTTATGGTTGAAATCTTAAATTTCACTTTATAAGTTTCTAACATTTTAAGAGTATTTGATTCGACAGGATATCCCTCTCTTAAAATTACTAAAAAACTTACCTCATCATTAATTTTATCAAAATTTTTCCAATAGAAAATATCTTTAATTAAATCGCTCCCAATAACAAAATCTAAATTATTTAATTCATAAATTCTTTTACATTTTTTAATTGACTCTACTGCCCATTGGCTACTAACACTTTGATTAAATAAAATTTTAGGATTATCTAAATCTTTAATAAGAGTTTTTAATAAATGGCTACGAATTGAGATATCCTCTTTGTGATTTTTGTTTGGGTTGTTACTAACATAACCAATTGTAAAAGTATATATTTTGGATAATTCTTCAAGTATTTTTTTATGTCCAATGGTAGGTGGATCTGCACTGGTACCAAATAATGCAATGCTTTTTCCCATTTAAGTTTTAAGGCAGAAGGCTAACAAAATTATTATTTAAATTTCTATTTGAAAAATAAATATTTATATGGTTAAAAATAACTGGGTCATTAAATGTCATATTTTGAATCAAAATAGCGGGTTCTATAAAAGAAGCTTTGCTTCTTATAAATATCTCTTTTGCTGCTAATTTTCCTAGGATTTTTGTAGAATGAACTGCAATCGCTGCTTGAGCAATTGCTATGGGTCCATAGGGTAATAATGAGAGCCCATGAGTGAAAGGTGCAGATAATAAAATTACTTTCTTAATAAGGTTGAAAGAGGTATTGACGCCGACTTGAGCGACTCCCAAGTATAAATTATTAATGGATATATTTTTAAATATTTTTTTTGTAGATTCACCTTTCAACTTTAAGCCGTAAATCTTACTTAATTTGCCAATTAATGCAGTATCAAGTGCGAAACTGCCAGCAACATCAAATAAAATAAAAGGATTAAGAGCTACTGCAGATGCCTTTATAGTTGAAAATTTACCAATAGTTGATTGAGCTAATTTCTGCCTTCTTTTCAATCTTTGCTCTTTTATCTGCAAAAACAATTTGTCAGCTAGTTGAAGTGAATTAAGTGTTAAAAATATCTCACCATATTGATTTATTATTTTTGTTAGATAATTTTTAAGATTTATTCCATTATTAAGAATTATGGGAATATTTAAGTCTTTTGGAAGCTTAGATTTGATATTTTTTTTAATTTCTTTTATGTCCTTTTTATTAAGAAGATCGATTTTGTTCATAATTATAATTATTTTTTTCCCATTTTTAATTAAAGAACTAATTTTGTTTAATTCATTTCTGTTTATATCTCCCGAAACTAAAAATAAAACAAGATCCGAATGATTTATGCAAGAGTAAACTTTATCTGAGAATTTAATATCGCAAAAATCAAATCCAGGAGAATCTAGCAATTCTATACTGCTGAGTATTTGATCATTTAGGTGCCAAAGTTCCGATTGTATTTCTTTCGTGGTTCCGTTGATAATATTTGTTTTGAATATATCTTTTCCTAATAAAGAATTTAAAACAGAGGATTTTCCTACGCCTGATTTACCATATACTCCAATTCTTATTTTTTTTTCTTTGAGCCTAAACAGTTGTTGATTAAAAGAAATTATTTCTCTATTAAAGAAACTTTTTTCATAGTTAGTAAGGTCAATATTCTCCCACCAATTTTTTAAAAGTAAATAATTTTTATTATTTTTTATTTGTTTCATGACTTATTTCTTCCACCAACCAGCTATGACAGATAACACAGCTTCTGCACCAATAATTCCCACGAATCCCCCAAATTCATCTACTACTACTTTTACTCCTTTATGATTCTTGTCAAATCTTGTTAATAATTGATCTGCCTTAATCATTTCTGGAATGTAGTCCACAGGTTCGCAAATCTCTGATAAGGATTTTTTATTTTCGCCATTAATTAACTCTGCTAACAATTTTTCACGTTTAATTACGCCTTGTATTTTGTCAACTTTATCTCCTAAAATTACCCACCATGGAGAGTTATCTGACATTATAAGTTTTGAAATTTCATCAAGATTGGAAGACCCATCAAGACAAGGTGCTGATACCCTAGGGATCATTAAGTCTTTAGCTTTTAAGTCATTTAATTGAAAAACCTTAAATATCATTGCTGCCTCATCAGCTTCAATTAAACCTTTCTGACTCCCAATTTTTGCCATTTGTCTAATTTCCTCTTCATCAGTTGAAATTTCATTTTCTGCAGTAATAACTGGAAATATTTGTTCGATTAATATTAAAAATGGCCTCATTAAAATATTTAATATTCTCAAGATAGGAACAGATAATAAAGCTATTTGAACTGAAAATCTTGTACCCAGAGCTTTCGGAAGAACTTCTCCCACTAGAACAACTAATATATAGAAAACAATTGAAAATAAGGTTAAGCCAAAACTACTATTAATTATCATTGCTCCGTATACACCTAAAATAAGACTTCCAATGATGTTAAATCCATTATTAGTAATAGTAATTACAGTAAGTGTTCTTCCAAGGTGTTTTCTTAGTTTAAGTAGTTGATTCGCAGTACTTTTTGGCTTTTGTTTTGAGGCTATTTCTAAAATTCTAATTGAATTAACAGCTAAAAAAGCCGCTTCTACTCCCGAACAACACGCTGACCCAATTAGAATTATGATTATTAGCAAAATTAAGCCGTAAACACTTGGTTCCATTAAGATAGATTAGATACTAAATCTGTTTTAATTCATTCTTCCATTTTTTTTTTAAACACGCCAATACACAATTTATGTCTAAACCCGACAATAAAGTTTTTGAAGAAAGAAGAGAAATTTTCCTAGATAAATTAGGTGGAAAAGCTGCTATTATCCCAGGGGCTAATCTTGTAAAGCATCATGCTGATTGCGAATATCCTTTTAGACAAGATAGTAATTTTTGGTATTTAACCGGTTTCGATGAGCCAGATGCAATCGCTCTTTTCTTATCACATAAGCCAAAGGGAGAGAGATTTATTATGTTTGTGGCTCCTAAAGATGTCATAAGCGAAGTCTGGCATGGCTTTAGATGGGGTTTAGAAGGCGCTGAAAAAGAGTTTAATGCTGATAAGGCTCACTCAATAAACGAATTAAGAGATTTACTCCCAGCTTATATAAATGGTTCTGATGAACTTGTTTTTTCAATTGGAAAGCATCCAATAATAGAGAAACTAGTCCTTGAGATATTTTCACAACAACTTGAAAATCGCTCAAGATCAGGGGTTGGTGCAAATTCTATAAAATCTCCAGAAATTTATTTAAATGAGATGAGATTAATTAAAAGTGAATTTGAGATTAATAGAATGAGAGAGGCTATACAAATTTCAGCCGAGGCTCATGAACTAGTTAGAGAATCTATCTCATCAAAGAAAAATGAAAGACAAATTCAGGGTCTTCTAGAGGGATTCTTTTTGGAAAAAGGGGCAAGAGGACCAGCCTATAACTCAATTGTTGCTTCAGGAGATAATGCCTGTATTTTGCATTACACTTCAAATAATTCATCCTTGAGGAAGGAAGATTTATTGTTGGTGGACGCTGGCTGCTCACTAATTGATTATTACAATGGCGACATAACAAGAACTATTCCAATAGGTGGTAAATTTTCTCATGAGCAAAAAGTTATCTATGAAATTGTATTGAGTGCGCAGAAGAATGCAATTAGAAGTGTTGTAAAGGGTTCGAATTCTAATGCTGTTCATAATGTTGCTTTAACAACTCTTGTAGAAGGATTAAAGGAAATTGGGCTATTGTCGGGCAGTACTGAGGAGATAATAGAGAATCAATCTTATAAACATCTTTACATGCATAGAACTGGACATTGGCTCGGCTTAGATGTTCATGATGTTGGTGCATACAGAATGGGGGATTATGAAGTGCCATTACAGAATGGAATGATTCTTACGGTAGAACCTGGGATTTATATAAGTGATAGGATTCCAGTTCCTGAGGGACAACCCCCTATAGATGAAAAATGGAAAGGCATAGGGATAAGAATAGAAGATGATGTCCTGGTCAAAGATTCAAACCCAGATGTTTTAAGTATTGCTGCACTAAAAGAAATTTCTGATTTAGAATTTTAAATTTGACTTATCCAGTTAATAGATTTATTTTTTTATAAAGTTTAAAGCTTAAAAATGAATAAGTCCGATTCATATGATTCGAAACTTTCTCAAGCAAGAGGCTTAGCTAGTCAGCTTGGCATGTTCGCAGAAGAGAACGATATCCCCAAAGATCTTTGGGATTCATTGGAAGCCACTATTTATGATTTTTATGGAGTTTCTCGTAATAGATAAAAATCCTTTTTAGAAGTTATCAATTACTAAAATCAAAGAAATTTTGAATAAATTAATCAAAATGTAACCATAAACTGATAAATTATTTATTAAATATAAATAAGTGAATGACCTCATTCGATAAGTTAAATCAAAATTCAACAGAAAAAAAGGAAAAAAACAGTGTTGCACCAAACTCTAAAAATTCTTCTCCTAATTCAGGAATGATGGGTGCCACAGCTGTATTGGCAGCTGCCACAATTGATGAAGATGGAGTACCTACTGGTTATACCCCTAAACCTGATGAAGGAAGGTTCATAATTAAAGTATTGTGGTTACCTGATAATGTGGCTTTAGCAGTGGATCAAATAGTTGGTGGAGGCCCAAGTCCTCTTACTGCTTATTATTTTTGGCCAAGAGATGATGCTTGGGAAAAATTGAAAAGTGAACTAGAGAATAAAGGCTGGATTACAGATAACGAAAGAGTAGAGATATTGAATAAAGCTACTGAAGTGATAAATTATTGGCAAGAAGAAGGTAAGACGAAAAAATTAGAGGAAGCCAAATTAAAGTTTCCCGAAGTAACTTTTTGTGGAACCGCTTAAATATTAGTTCTTTGCAGCTTGAATCCAAGCTTCAGCCTTTGAAACCTCCTTCAAGGCTTTAATTTTCTCAGGGTTTTTTTCATTTTCAGAAAATTTGCTAATTGCTAATTTTGCTTCTTTAAGATCTTGTTCAGCATTTTGAACATTTATTTCAGAACCAATTTCAGCATTATTTACTAAAACTATAACTTCATCTGATTCAATTTCAGCGAAGCCTCCCATAAGAGCTATTGATTTCCATTGGGAATTCATTCTGAGCCTTAAAACGCCAATATCTATGGCAGTAACTAAAGAGATGTGACCTGGTAATATACCAAGTTGACCAGTAGTACTAGGAAGAATTACTTCTTCAGCTTCGCCTTGATAAACATTTTTATTAGGAGCTAAAACTTTTAGAGAAATTGCCATTAATTTAGAATTATTGAAGGTTAAATATATATTTAAATATTTATTTTTCTGATTTTATTTTTTCAGCCTTTGCTTTAACTTCATCAATATTGCCAACTAAGTAAAATGCTTGCTCTGGTAAATCATCTAATTCACCTGATAAAATCATATTGAAACCAGCAATGGTATCTTCTAATTTTACATATTTACCGGACATTCCTGTAAATATTTCTGCTACAAAGAAAGGTTGTGAGAGGAATTTTTCAATTTTTCTGGCCCTGTCGACTGTTAATCTGTCTTCTTCAGAAAGCTCATCTAAACCAAGAATTGCGATAATATCTTGAAGTTCTTTATATCTTTGTAGAGTTGATTGGACAGCTCTGGCTGTTTTGTAATGCTCATCGCCAACAACTGATGGTTGTAGCATAGTGCTCGTTGAGTCTAATGGATCAACTGCTGGATAAATTCCCTTAGCTGCAAGAGCTCTAGCAAGTACTGTAGTAGCGTCTAAATGGGCAAAGGTTGTAGCTGGAGCGGGATCTGTTAGGTCATCAGCAGGTACGTAAACAGCCTGGATAGATGTTATTGACCCTTCTAGTGTAGATGTAATTCTTTCTTGCAATTCACCAACATCAGTTCCCAGGGTTGGTTGGTATCCAACAGCTGAAGGCATTCTTCCAAGTAATGCAGATACTTCAGAACCAGCTTGAACGAATCTAAAAATGTTATCAACAAACAGTAGGACGTCTTGTTTATTAACATCTCTAAAATGTTCGGCCATTGTAAGTGCTGATAAGCCTACTCTCATTCTTGCACCAGGTGGCTCATTCATTTGTCCAAAACACAAAGCAACTTTTGATTGAGTTAAATCATCTGCATTGATAACTCCCGACTCCTTAAATTCTTCATATAAGTCGTTCCCTTCTCTAGTTCTTTCTCCTACACCACCAAAAACTGAAACTCCACCATGCTCCTTTGCGATGTTATTTATTAGTTCTTGAATAAGAACTGTCTTCCCAACACCAGCACCTCCAAATAATCCAACTTTTCCTCCTTGTCTGTAAGGAGCCAAAAGGTCAATAACTTTAATACCAGTTTCAAAAACTTTTGGCTTAGTTTCTAGATCCGTTAACTTTGGCGCAGCTCTATGAATTGGAGCAGTATCTTTAGTATTCACTGGACCTTGTTCATCTACTGGTTCTCCTAAAACATTAAATATTCTTCCTAAAGTTGCTTCTCCTACTGGTACAGATATCGGTGCACCTGTGTCGATTGCCTCCATGCCTCTTACAAGGCCGTCTGTGCCACTCATTGCTACTGCTCTTACTCTATGGTCACCAAGGAGCTGTTGGACTTCTGCGGTGAGCGCTATGTCTTGTCCAGCTGGATTTTTAGCTTCAATTCTTAAAGCATTTAATATTTTGGGCAATTTACCCGCTGGAAATTCTACATCTAGAACTGGACCAATTACCTGACGGACTACGCCTTTTGTTTGTGAAGAAGTTGATGGAGTTGCTACCATTTTTTATTGATTGGTGATGATTAGCTGATTTAAACAGCTCATAATCCGAAAATACTACCACCTCATGGGTAGATTCGTTAAATCGGTTCGGCCACCCGCACAGTTTAAGTATGGTTTAATTGCCGCTTTGCAGATTATGTTGTTGATGATACGGATAGAAAATTTCTCTTTCCATTTTTATGACGCAAAGCGTCTCAATTATGATCCTCCATTAATCTATGGCAGCTGTTTCACTTACAGTCTCTACAGTAAAACCACTGGGAGATAGAATATTTATTAAAGTTTCCGCATCTGAGGAAAAAACCGCTGGGGGCATTCTTTTGCCTGATTCAGCTAAAGAAAAACCTCAGGTTGGTGAAGTTGCTCAGGTGGGCCCTGGCAAACTTAATGACGATGGTTCACGTCAAACTCCAGAAGTGAGTATTGGCGATAAAGTTTTGTACAGCAAATATGCTGGCACAGACATTAAATTGGGAGGAGATGAATATGTCTTGCTCTCAGAAAAGGATATTTTGGCTGTAGTAAGCTAAAATATTTGTTTCAAAAATTATTAAAACTTATTATTAAATCACTGCCTAAACATGGCTAAAAGAATTATTTACAATGAGCAAGCTCGTAGAGCGCTCGAGAGAGGAATTGATATCCTTGCTGAGTCTGTGGCTGTAACGCTTGGACCTAAAGGAAGAAATGTTGTACTAGAGAAAAAATTTGGTGCTCCACAAATTATCAATGATGGTGTCACAATCGCTAAAGAAATCGAATTAGAGGACCACATTGAAAACACAGGGGTTGCCTTAATCAGACAAGCTGCTTCAAAAACAAATGATGCAGCTGGAGATGGTACCACAACAGCAACTGTTTTAGCTCATGCAATGGTTAAAGCAGGGTTGAGAAACGTTGCTGCAGGAGCCAATGCAATTACCTTGAAAAAAGGAATTGATAAAGCGACTGAATTTCTAGTTGGTAAAATTCAAGAGAATTCCAAACCTATTAGCGATAGCAATGCTATAGCTCAATGTGGAACTATTGCTGCTGGAAACGATGAAGAAGTTGGTCAAATGATTGCCAATGCTATGGATAAAGTTGGTAAAGAAGGAGTTATCTCTTTGGAAGAAGGAAAATCAATGACTACTGAATTAGAAGTTACTGAGGGGATGCGCTTTGATAAAGGTTATATCTCACCTTACTTCGCAACAGACACAGAGAGAATGGAGGCTGTTTTAGATGAACCATATATCCTTCTGACTGATAAAAAAATTGCCCTAGTGCAAGATTTAGTTCCGGTTCTGGAACAAATAGCTAAAACTGGTAAACCACTAGTCATTATTGCAGAAGATATTGAAAAAGAGGCTTTAGCAACTCTTGTTGTTAATAGATTACGAGGCGTGTTAAACGTTGCTGCAGTAAAAGCTCCTGGATTTGGCGATAGAAGAAAAGCCATGCTTGAAGATATGGCCGTTTTAACTAATGGACAACTAATTACTGAAGATGCAGGCTTGAAATTGGAAAGTGCTACCTTAGATATGCTCGGAACTGGTAGGAGAATAACTATCAATAAAGAGACTACAACTATTGTAGCTGAAGGTAACGAGCAAGCAGTTAAAGCTAGATGTGATCAAATCAAGAAGCAAATGGATGAAACAGATTCCTCATATGATAAAGAAAAGCTTCAAGAACGTCTGGCTAAATTAGCTGGAGGTGTAGCAGTAATTAAGGTTGGGGCTGCTACTGAAACTGAGATGAAGGATAAAAAACTTCGTCTTGAAGATGCTATTAATGCAACAAAAGCAGCTGTTGAAGAAGGAATTGTACCTGGAGGTGGAACAACTTTAGCTCATTTATCTCCTATTCTTAAAGAATGGGCTGATAAAAATTTAGAAGGAGAGGAATTGATTGGAGCTAACATTGTTGAAGCATCGCTTACTGCTCCTCTTATGAGAATTGCTGAGAATGCAGGTTCTAATGGGGCTGTGATTGCTGAAAATGTAAAAACTAAACCATTTAATGATGGATTTAATGCTGCTACAGGAGAATATGTAGATATGTCCTCTGCCGGTATAGTTGATCCTGCAAAAGTTACACGCTCAGGATTACAAAATGCAGCTTCAATAGCAGGAATGGTTTTAACCACCGAATGCATAGTTGCAGATTTACCTGAGAAAAAAGATGCAGCTGCTCCAGCAGGAGCTCCTGGTATGGGAGGAGACTTTGATTACTAACTAAAAATAGTTTGTAATAAATTTTTAAAAGGGATCATTTTAAATGATCCCTTTTTTATTCAACTTTTATGAAATCCAACCAGCGCTAAGAATAATTGCGAGAGACAAAAATACAACTAAAAAAGTCCAAGTTATTTTGTTTAGAGAGGCTTCTGCACTACTTGCGCTGTTGAACATAGAGCTTCCACTTGCTGCTATTCCTCCCATTCCATCACCTTTGGGACTATGTAGTAAAACTAAGAGAATGAGAAGAACTCCTGAAAATACCCAAATCCAACTAATAATTTGAATCATTGCGTAAATAACTTTTATTAACTTTAAACGTGTTGAACGACCTTATTATAACCTTTTAATTCAATTTCTTGAATAAGCGATTTGCCTGTCATTTCTCTTGGTATTGGTAGATTTAATAATTGCAATAAAGTGGGAGCAATATCTGCTAAGCCTGCGTTTTCTCTTAAATTAATTTCATTTCCCATATTTGGGATTTTTCTTTTTTCACCTTCAATCAGAATTAATGGAACTTTATTTATTGTGTGTGCTGTCCAAGGTTCTCCTTCAGATCCTTTCATAACCTCTGCGTTACCATGATCGGCAGTAATAACAAGGCTTCCGCCCATTTCTCCAGTAGCATTAACTATTTGACCTACACATTCATCTACTTTTTCTATAGCTTTAATTGTTGCCTCCATGTTGCCTGTATGACCAACCATATCAGGATTGGCAAAATTGATTACAACAAAAGCATAATTCCCACTTTTAATTGCTTTAGAGCAACTAATAGTTAATTCCTCCGCAGACATTTCGGGTTCCATATCATAAGTTGCCACTCTTGGAGATGGAATCAAATGTCTCTCTTCTCCAGGTAAAGGAATTTCAACTCCTCCATTGAAAAAGTATGTTACATGAGGATATTTTTCGGTTTCCGCGGTTCTATATTGTTTAAGTCCGTTTTCTGAAACAATTTGGCCTATGAAATTATTGAGTGATTCAGGAGGAAATGCAACTTTAACGGTAAAGTTCGGATCATATTGAGTAAAAGTAACAAAATCTAGATTTGGATAATTTTTTCTTTCAAAGTCTGAAAATTCATTGACCGAAAGTGATTTGACTATTTGTCTTGCTCTGTCTGGACGAAAGTTAAAGCAAATCAAACTATCCCCATCTTTAAGATAGTTTTTAGACATTCGTATGGGCTCTATAAATTCATCGGTTATGTTTTTGGCATAACTTTTTTCTATGTAATCCTTGGGAGAAATATTTGTTATTTGAATATCTGGATCAGTCAAATTAGAATATGCTTTTTCTGTTCTATCCCATAAAAGGTTTCTATCCATCATCCAGTATCGTCCGCATATAGAGGCTATTTCGCCAACGTTAAATTTTTTAATACATGATTCTATTTGATTTAGATATTTAGAAGCACTTTTTGCAGGAGTGTCTCTTCCATCAGTAATAATATGTATTGCAACTTTTTTAAGCTTATTATCAGATGCCCATTTTATTAAACCTAATAAATGATCGATATGACTATGAACTCCTCCATCGGAACATAATCCTGTGATATGCAAAGTAGAATTATTTTTCTTTAATGAAGCAGCCATTTCTTTCAACTCATTTACAAAGCCTAATTGATTATTTTTTACAATATTTGAAATCCTTACAAGTTCTTGTTGTATTATTCTTCCCGAACCAATTGTAAGATGCCCCACCTCAGAATTGCCCATTTGACCATCTGGGAGACCTACATCAGATCCACTAGCACTTATCAGGGTGTGTGGGTAGGCATGCCATAATGAGTCCATGATTGGTGTACTGGCACTTTTAATAGCATTATTTGATCTTTCTTTTCGATATCCCCATCCATCTAGTATTGCAAGAACTACAGGGCTCTGAGGAACACTTAAACTTTTTATATTTTTGCTGCTAATCTTTGACATATTTAGATCAAATTCCTTGTTAAGTGATCCAACCTTAAATTTAGCTTCAAACGTTACTCTTTAACAATTTATATTTAACATAGTTAGCTTTTGCTAATTTATGAAAATATTAGATTAATTTTATTTCTTGATAAATCATGTCCAAGAAGTCAAAAAAGATTGTAATACTTACACAAGTTGAACTTAAAAAAACTATTTCGCGTTTAACTTGCGAAATTATCGAAAAAGTAAAAAAACTGGATAACCTTCTATTGATTGGTATCCCGACAAGAGGAATTGCTCTGACCGAAGTGCTAGAAAAGGAATTATTCTCCAGAACAGGTTTAAGAGTTAGAAAAGGAACAATTGATCCAACTTTATATAGAGATGACCAAAATAGAGTTGGAACTCGCCTAATACATGCTGCTGATATTCCAACTCCTATTGAGAAAAAAGAAATTCTTTTAATAGATGATGTAATTTACACAGGTAGAACAATTAGAGCTGCAATGGATGCTTTGTATTCATGGGGCAGACCTCAAAGGGTGATGTTATTAGTAATGGTAGATAGAGGTCATAGAGAATTACCCATTCAGCCAGATTTTTGTGGTAAAAAAGTGCCAACTAGTAAAATAGAAAGTATTCGTTTACGTTTAAATAATGTTGATAATGAAGAAGGAGTTTTTCTTGAATAGATATCTTTCAGAAGATATTTCCTAAATTATATTCTCCAAAAAATTCATCTTTAACATTAAAACACTTAACCAATAAATCAGCATTTTTAGTAATTTTAAAAAAAAGTTTTAAAGTATCTTCTCCAATATTGGATTTATTTTTTAAAACTATTTTTAGTGGTTTTTTGTCCCATTTTATAACTTCTTCTTCATTTTGAATCTCTGATAACTTTGGTAATCCATTTTCAAAAATAACATCATATGTTCTTTCTTTTTGGGTCTCTCCAATTATTATTTCGAATATTTTCTGATTGTTTTTACTGGCTTGAAGGATTAGTTTAAAGGGTTTTTCTGTTGGCCATGTTTGTCCTTTGCAAAAAATAGGATGCCAAAAGTGTTTTTGCTCTCTTTTATTAAATAATCTTATAGATAACCCTTTGTTTAATATGTCTTTAATTTTTACTCCCGGGGTCATTGCTAAAGCTCCCAAAGCTATTGATTCAATAGGAGGTGGCGACTTTATTTGAATTTTTGGAATTTTTTTTGTTATCCATTCTTTAATTAATGGTATTTGAGTTCCTCCACCAACCAAGACTATTGCATTTAAGTCTTCAACTGTGCAAAATTTACCTCTTGCTTGATTTAATAAATCTTTTAGTAAAGAGTTAAGGTGATTAAGAAAATTATTTTCGATGAGTATTTTCTCAAATATTTCTTTACTAAGGTAATATTCACTTTCGTTATTTTTTTCAGTAAATAATTTTATTGGATATTTATTTTCATATTTGATTACAGATGAGCTGAGTTTACATTTTATTTTTTCTGCCTCTGAAAGATTATTAATATAATTATTACCTGGAACAAAATAATCAACTATCCATTGATCAATATCTTTCCCACCAATTTTGGAACCTGTTTTCCCAATTATCTCAGCACACCTTATTTTTTGTTTTGAAATTGAGCTTACATCGTTACCTTTAAATTTTAATAGTTCAGCTATTGGACCAGATTTTCCTTCTCCCCCCTCTATTTTGACTATATTCATATCGACTGTACTTCCTCCAATATCTAATGTCATAATTTTTGAGCCAAATGGTACGTTTATCCCTAAACTTGCCGCTGTAGGCTCATCAACAACGGCTATTTCATCTACAGATATTTCCTCGCAAAGGTTAACTAACCATTCTCTGTATCCCTTATATGTATCAATGGGAGCAGTTAAAACAAGTCTTTTGATCTCATACTTGTGCGGAATGTTTGCCCACAAAATTTGAAAAAATTTTTCGCCACATTCATTAGGGTTTAAAATATTTTTTTGGTTAATTTTTTCAATAGAATTTCCAATTAATCTTTTAAAGTTTGAATGAAAAAATAAATCAGAATTTGAGTTATCCCTCATCTTTAGAGCACTAATTCCAATTTTTGTAATCTTTGAAGGTTCCTCAAACCAAACTGCTGAAGGAATAACTCCTGGAGATGATGTAATATTCGGTATTTCAACTAAAACAGAATTTATATCTTTTTGATCTTGAAAGGCAACAACAGTATTAGTGTTCCCTAAATCGATAGCAAGTGTTCCAGATAAACTTTCTTCCATATGAAATTATTTAAATCAATTAAGTTCTTTTTGTAATTTATGTTTTGAAACGGTCGAATAAATTGTAAAATAAATTCTATAGTAAAAAAATTTTTTTAATGAACATATCTAATAATGCAGGAATTGATTCTAATGATCTTGCAAAGAGAGGCGAGAGCTTGATAAGAAAATCAACTAATAGATACTTAACTACAGTGAAAATTGCTTTCAGAGCTAAACAAAGACGTTTTGATGATTTTGATGGCTTATTAGAAGAATCAACTATCAAACCCGTTCAAAGGTCCATTATTGAACTAAGTGATGAGCAAGATCAACCAGATTTACTTCCAGGCTGATTTTGGTAAAAGACCAAAAAAGATGGAGATTACTTAAAGATTTTAAAAAAGGCAAATTTTGCTTTCTGATTGGCGTAGACAATTGGTCAATAGAGTTACAAAAAAGTGAATTCTATTCTCTTTACCTTTTACTTTTAAGAATTAATGAACAACTATTAGTTATCAAAGATGAACTAATGGATGAAGAATCTATCACTTTAGAATTAGAACAATTACCTTGGTATATTTACTTAGAGGGGAAAAAAAATGAATGGAGTTTAAGGTTTGTTTTTGAAAGTCAAGACGAAACTAGATCCTTCGAAATGTATTGGCCGATACCAATAGCACAAAATTTATTTTATGAAATAAAAAACATGTGGGAATCAATGAATTAAAAGATAAATAAAATTGGAAATTTTAGAAAAAATTTCCCCTTCCCAAAAAATTTTTTTCACAACTTTTCCACAGTATTTTAAAAAAAAATATCTGACGATCTAAAGCATGTGGAAAACTTCTGATTTTATATAAATCTTTATATTTAAGTAAGATTTAAATGTACAAAATTGATTTCCATGAATCCCCTATTTATGACTGAATTCTCATTATTCTATAACCTGAGACTGTCTCTTAATAATGCTTGTTGACGATTCAATAATTTAGGAGAAAACTACATCTTGTAGGTTTAAATTCCAATAAAGTTTTTTCAATATGAAAGAGTTAAATTACGACGAAAATTCAAAAGTATTAAATCAAAAAGATGAAGTAATAAGTTTCAAGTGTGAACTTCAAGAAAATCTTCAAAAGGCTATGAAAGAATTCGTTGAAGATCATCCTAATTGGGATCAATACAGGATACTACAAGCCGCTATTGCAGGATTTTTGATGCAAAAAGGATTTCAAAATAGGGATTTAACGAGACTTTATATTGGTAATATGTTTTCAATGAATTTTAAGGATTAAAAATTTTTATATTTTTTCTAGTAGTATTTTTGCAATATCATTTCTGACAGGTAATATTGATAACCTATTTCCTTTTTTTACGACTAATAACTCATCCTCATTAAATAAAATCTTTAATTCAGGTAAACTTAAAATCTTATCTGATTTAAATTTATACTCTACTTTTACACAATCCCATCTCGGATTATCAGGTTTCGATTTTGGATCAAAATATTTTGAATTTTCATCAAATTGAGTAGGATCAACAATATTTAGATCTATTACCTCCATAAGTCCCACAATACCTGGGGGTTTACAGTTCGAATGATAGAAAAAAACTTTATCTCCTTTATTCATTTTTCTCATAAAGTTTCGAGCTTGATAATTTCTTATTCCGTCCCATAAAGTTACACCGTCATTTTTTAAAGTATCTATGCTGTAAGCATCAGGCTCACTTTTCATTAGCCAGTAGCTAGGTTCCTGTTGTGGCATGGGATCTCGGCGAAAATATAGGGTTTGAGTAAAGTTTGGGTAACTTCTTGGAATATGAATTTATTATCTATCAAAGTTCCGTTTTAGGAAAGTAATGGGTGGCGGGGGTGCATATGACCGTGCTGTATCTAATATATGATCTGATACATTTCTGTTAAAAGTTTACGGGTACAACCTTTCAATAGCTTCTTTCTGTTCTTGCTTTTTTATGTCTTCAGCATCTAAAACAGGGCACGAGTTTTGATTTAGTGATAAGAGGAAAGTGCTTTTTTTGAATAGTTTGAAAAGTGGAGTAAGTAATAAGTTTTTCATTTATTCCCAAGTTTTCATATCAGAGAAGTCGCTTGCTATTGCATGAAGCATCCCTCCTACAAATGATCTAGGGCAACCAAGTTTGTTAACTAAAACTTCTGATTGTTTTTTGATATCTTCCCATGTAGGTCTGATATCCTCATTTATTTGTTTAAGGCTAGGTTTAAATTCTTCTGAATCATTCATATTAAAGGTACTAACTTATTAAAATTCAAATGATAGTGAAGAAAATCTCATTTATTTAAATAAATATTCAATAAAAATTACAAAATAAATTCTTTAGAAATTATTCTAAGCTGATTTAAATTCAGATTATTTAAATAATTATTTGCAATCAATTTTTCATCATTAATTTCGAGATTTTTAATCTCGGAAATAATGCTATTAGATATTAAATCAATTAAATGTTCTTTATCCATGACTTATATATAAACCCAAAACAAACATTAATTATTAAAAGTCTTCAACTCAACATATAAGTAAAAATACTCAGATAAATATAAAACTCATGGGGTTGCCTAAATCATTTTAATAGTTTGAAATTCAAAGGCAGTTTTTAATAACATCAAGATCATTCGTTTTGTTAGAAATAAAGAATTAAGGGATTTGGAATGCTTTAGTTTTTAGCTAGTGAATCAAGTTCCCTAAACTTGTTATGAATATATTTTATCGGTATAAATGGTCTAAGGACTTGTCCTTTTTGTAAGGACTTGAGCCTAGCGGTTTCAAGGTTAACCCCGCACTCCTGCACACGAGTACAAAAACCTTTTTCTTAATGAAGATTACTTCCAAGACACTTAGCTTGCTACTTAATGTAGTTTTTGTGCTTTGTGTCTTTGTTATTTAAAGGCTATTCATCAAAAGAGATTAATAGTTTCAGGGTTTTCTTACTTTGAACCGAACGCAATATCGGGTTGTTTTTTAGTCTGTAAAAGTTTGAGTAAAGTTTGAGTAAAAAATATCGATTCTTTGAGATCCCATTAATAGTTAGACGCGCTCACTTTTCATTAGCAAGTAGCTAGGTTCCTGATGTACCATGGGATCTCGGCGAATATATAGGGTTTGAATAAAGTTTGGATAACTTCTTCAGATATGAATTTATTATCCATCAAAGTTCCTATTTAGGAAAGTGAGGGGTGTTATGGGGTAATTAATTCTCTAAAAAATATTGTTTTTATCACTTAATTCATAAAATGAATATTTAAAAACAAAAACAGAAAAAAGAATTAAGGGATTTGGAAGGCTTTAGTTTTTAGCATCAAGTACCCACTTCATTTGGAGAGATTTAATTAATCAAAAGTAAAAAATTTTTCTTAAAATTACCTTTTATAGATAAATTTTTGTATGTCTTCGAATAGATTTGATTTTGATTTAAAAAATCCATTGCTTTTTAAATAAGATTTTCCTTTTTCTATATTTTCAATTCTTTTTTCATAAGAATTTTCATCTAAATTTTTTGGCATAAAAAATAGTCGGACTCTTATTCTGAATAATGCTCACAAAAAAGCGGTTACCTTAAATACAAAATTTAAATTCTTTTTTGAATTGCTTCTCATGCAAACTAAAGATCTAATAAAAAAGTTTCTTTTCTTAAATTTCTAAGAATCTTTTGATATTTTGTTCTTCATGTCCTCAATATTATTAATTAATTTGTCTAACCATTCTGTATTGTCTTCTGGTTTTAGATATGTAATTTTTGGTTGATTAATTTCAAGAGTCTCAAAATCTCCACTCATAAATTCTCCTTCGTAAATTTTTCAAAGTCCTATATATGTTTTAATTGATTTGAACAAAATACTGCGTATCTAATTTGTGCGGTTTGATGAACATATAGGTACGGAAAGAGGTATCTTTTTTTTAGCCATTTAAATCTATTGCTGACTTAGATTAAAAATATGGTTGTCATGAGTCGGTTGCGTTGCTACAACTGAAATCAACCATAAACTTTAAATTGCATTTAATAAAATGACTTACTACAGTTGCTTTGATCAAAAAGGAAAAATAATTGCTCGCTGTCAGACTAAAGAAGATATAAATGTTCTTAAGAAAATGGGCAGACCAATAATGGAAATAAAAGAAATGAGAAAAGAGGAATCAGTTGTTTGTTCTTTAACTGGTAGTCCATCCGATTACAACGAAGATTATTAAGAGTATGACTCAAAGAACACTTCAATTAAATCAACATGGAAGATCAGTAGTTCTTTTGTTGGTTGCATTGAATAGCATTTGTACTTTCTTTTCTACTTTTGAAAAAGTATTAACTGATCGCGAAAGAGTGAGATAAAAATATTTAGTTATTTGTTGATTAACAGTAAATCAATAAAATTTAAGACATAAAAAAAGACCCTGTTACAGGTCTTTTTTTTTAATGGTGACGACAGAAAGGAGATCTATTTAATAATCAGATTAAGAATTTTCTTAGAAATTAGTTTTGGATGTAAAAGTGATTACTCACTTCTTCATAATTTACAAACGACTTAATTTTTAAGATAGTTCAGAATTAATCCCGAAAGTTTAATTTCTGATCACTTAACTTACTTTCCGTAAAGGTTAGATAAGTTAATTTACCGTGGTGTTGCAGACCATGGATTAGTGAAGATCTAGTTGGTCAACCTTGGTCGAGTCGATCACCAGAACTGTCGTATAAATAAAGTAATCGGTCTCAAATATTTTGCATGAATCCTTAAGATTGATTTAATCATGATTAATTAAATCTTTAATCAATTGAATAGTTTGAACAGTGGTGGGAGTAGTAATCGTTTCATTTATTCCCATGTGGTCATATCAGTAGTGCCTTGAGATCTTTGCATCCAAGAATACTTCCAAATACCATTTACATTTTTAAAAATGCAAGTATAAGTTGAAAGATCTTTATTTTGATTTCCTTTATAACTGAAGATTTCATTTAAAGTAAAAACTGCGTAAGCTATCTCACCGTAAATTTCAATTTTGTGGGTTTTGATTAGTTCTGATGATTCTGCAACTAAGTCTTTACTATCAAACATTCCCACTAATCCCTTAGCAGATATTGGATTTCCACTCGGTCTTACAGCTAAAAAATCCTCAGTTACGTTTGGTATTAGAAAAGAAGAATCTTCACTGGTTGCATAACCATTAATTAAATCTTCTATGGCTTTAGTGTTTGACATTAAAAAAGGAGCTAATGCCCCTTATTTTAGATCGACTGTCAATCGTATTTAATAGTTATTTTAAGCAGCATCATATTCTTCATCTTCAAGTTCTCTCATAAATCTTTTATCTAATAAGTAATCGTCTAAAAGCTCCGCTGCCATCAGCATTTCAGGAGCAGGTTCTTGTAAATTTTTATCTAATAAGTAATTGTCTACAAGGTCTAGATTGTTATTTTCTTTAATTTCTTTATCGCTGTCTAATAGCTCTCTTATATAGGTATATACAAGCTTTTTATCGTACCCACTTTCTCTAATTTCTTTCATCATTTCGATTGGAATTTTCATAATCGTCAACCCCTATGTGAAAGCCTATATACGCATACTTACGAAGATATAAGAAAAATGCAAGAAAGAGGAAGGATGGAAGAAGATAGCTATATTTAAATCTTATTTTTAATAATTAATTAATTTTCTCTTTCCATCTCTATTTTCTACTTTATTTATTCTTAACCCAATAAACAAAGCCCATATAAGTGCAAAGACAATTGGTAAGAAAATGATCGCAAGTTTCATCATTTTTTTTATCCTATTATTTGCAAAAATAATAACTTTTAAATCAATAAGAAAATATAGGTACTTTATCTAAAAAAGTAGGGTCGAGGTTAGATCGACTGTCAATCGCTAAAAGTTTGGATAAAGTTTGGATAAAAAATTACGATTCCTTGAAATCCCAGTAATAGCTAGACGCGCTCACTTTTCATTAGCCAGAAGTTTATTTCATTCATATCAAGGGATTAGAAGAAAATTGCAAAGAGTGTACAGGGTTTGGATAGAATAGTTTCTACACCCTTTTATTAACCTATTATCCATCAAATTATCTATTTAGGAAAGTGTTGGCGTGGATAGGGGATTGAGAGAGTTCTGATGCATCAATATGTTTTAAAAAAATATATTTTTTAATTAATTCTTTTTTTCGAGTGGGGTTTTTGCTTTAGAGTTATTTGCAATTTTAATGAAATTTGGTTTTATGAGAGTAAGCTTATTTTTATTATGCAAATATCATTTTTTGCAAAAGTTTTTTTGTTTTTAGCTCTTTATTGTATTTCTGATTTATCAATAAAAAATAATATTCTGAGAAAAATAATGAACAAAGCTAATAGGGCTAAAAGAGTTTAAACTTTCCAATGAATATCAAAGTCATGATCGACTTCTTCTTCTGGTTGAGATCAACCTTCAATCATGATAACCAACTTTAGAAACAATATTTCCTGAAACGGGATCAGTAACTCCAAGCTCAGGAGACAACTCTTCCATAAATCCTCTAACCTCATTAAGGTGAGAAATCATAGCTGGTCTTTGAGCTTCAATAGCTTCTGCACTTTTCCAGATACCAACAAAACAGTAATCATAATTTCCAGTCTTAGCGATATATCTTTGAGTCATCCCCTTAAAATTTGTTTTTTCTATTATTTCAAAATACTTATCTACACAATCGGACTTTAATTTAAATCGAACAATATTCATAAAATTTTGAGCAGTCATAAAAAAGGAGCTAATTGATCCCCATTGTAGTTTGATTGTCAATCAAAAATAATTGATTTGGAGTTAAAATTATCCTTCTGCCGGAATTAAAATTGGAACATCTTTGGCTCCTATTGCTGCGAACCAAACTATCGCATTATCAGATTTTGCATTACCCATTGTATGTTTTGGTGTCTTTGGACCAACTATAAAAGTATCACCTGCTGTATAGGTTACATCTTCCATCCCTTGTCTTTTGACAACAATCGTACCTTGCTCAACATTGCCTAATAATGGAATTGGATGGGAGTGGAGCGGCACTATACCTCCTTTAGTCAACTCGACTCTTTGCAATCTTATTTCTGCTTTTCCTTTTGGGTACTTAAGAGCATCTCCATCCATAGTCTCAGAGCTAACAAAAACTTCTTGTACATCTACAGGAGATTCTGCAGCTATAGAAATGCTTGGATTGATAAGCATTAATGCAAAAGCTAATGCGATGAATAAATTCTTAATCATGAATTTGAATTTCTAAAAAATTATTTAGACCTATAGTATTTATTTTTTAAATATCTGTCAGTACTTGATTTAACTTTTTATGTGTTTGTTTAAATCTTTTATAAGGAGCTAGCGCCCCTAATTTTTAAATCGACTGTTAATGTAAATTTTTTCTTATTCTTTTTTCTAAATTAAATCTTAAATTATGTAGAGAAACTTATATGGAAGTCATTTTTATATAAGTTATATAAATCAAATTAGGTAGTCTTTTTTACCAATTAAATATATCTGTTGTTGAATAAATATATTTGCCCTTGAAAAGCTCCTAAAAAATACTTTTTCTTGAAATAAAGATTGACAAGACATTCATAAAAAAAACTTTTATAAAACATTAACTTCTTTTATGAATATGTTTCTAACAAACAAGACTCGATTAAAAATTAAGGACATTGTAAAGAGGATTTCATTAGATGAACCTGTCGCATTGGAAGAAAGAATTTTTGTAGAAAAGTTTGCAAAACATAATTCAACTATATGGACATGGCTTAAGAAAGCTAATAGCTTGAGAAGATATGGAAAGCAAAAATCAGATGGTATAAATGGACTTATCCAGAATCTTGGCCTTGATGGTTTAGAAACCGAAAATCATTTCGATCCCAAAAATGATGATCTTGCTGATTGGTTTAGTGGGTCTCCTGATTGGGTGAGGAGGAGCTAATTGCCCTTGGTTTAAAATGAATTCAAATTAATAATGAAAAAAGGGAACTTCCTCAACCTGTCTTGGAGCATAATCACAAATTCCGAATTGCATACATTCCATTTGAGCATCATTTAGATTTCTCTCAATTGATAACGTATTTAAAAAACCACCAAATGCATGTTGAATTTTATTTTTAATTAGATTTTCGTAAGTCATAATTAATCTCCTTTTTTAGAAGTTTTTTAGTATTGGTTATATATAAGAATCAAGAGTTTTAATACCTAAAAAAACTATAAATTAATCGTTTTTAAAATATTTCACTAAATTCATAATCAGTATTTTTGCTCTAGGAAATTTGAATCATTACCTTTAAATTAGATCCACTGATTGGAGGTTTCACTTCATGAGTACTTACAAAACGAAATACTTTAAAAACATTAAAAAGATCAATAACACTCTTTGGTTGGATAAATTAATTAATCAACTTGAAAAAAAATCAAAGGGAGTTTTCTAAACTTGCTTCAATTAATAATCAAAATAAAAACTCTAATTCTCATGTGATTGTGACAGGTGGAGGGCCAGGAATTATGGAAGCTGCTAATAGAGGTGCATTTGAAGCAAATTGTAAGTCTATAGGTTTAAATATCAGTCTCCCTAATGAACAAATTCCAAATGCTTTTATAACTCCCGGTCTTTGCTTTAAATTTAATTATTTTGCATTAAGAAAGATCCATTTTGTCATGCGATCAGTAGCTGCTGTTTTTTTTCCTGGAGGTTTTGGAACACTAGATGAATTATTTGAACTATTGACACTTTGTCAAACTGGAATGAAAACTAAAATCCCAATCATACTTTTTGGTAGAGAGTATTGGAATAAGATAATTAACTTTGAATATTTAGCTGATCTTGGATTGATTGAAGATGAACACTTAAACCTTTTCCAATATGCAGACACTGCATCAGAAGCATGGAAAATTATCAAATCATCAAACAAGCCAGTCTAGAAAACTTCAAGCTGAGCACATAACAAATATAAAAGAAGATTGATTAATAAGAATTTGATATTTTGTTTTTCATGCTTTCAATTTTATTTATTAATTCATCTAACCATTCTGTATTATTTTGCTCTTGTCTTTTATGGCTTTGACTTTTTTGAGTACTCATAAATTTCTTATATAAAATAGTCCATTTAATATATCTTTTGAAATCACAGGAATCAATAAGCAATATTACCAAATCAATTGATAAGACAAGCTTTAGTAGCATTTCATACAAACCTAACCATCAAAAATTAACTAAGGAAATCTAAATCCCTTCAGTTAAGTATTTTCTACGATGTTTTTATTTGAAATTCTGATTTGAATTAGTAAAGGTATAGATGTTTCTATGGAAAAATCATTTCTGAATTTTATTTATTGGATCCTATTAAAGTCAGCTGAAAGTTACTACGGAGATTCATTAAAAACAGAAGTACCCCATACACCTTATTTTTAGTTCTGGTGGACCTTAACTTTAAATATTAAATCTCTATTTTGAGAGTTTTTAGTTTGGTATTAATTTATTAAAAAACACAATATGGGTTACTTATAGATTCACTATAAAATAATCTCTTACGTTGAATTTCTTTTACTGATTGTGAATAAATTTTAGCAGTAAGGATCGTTCCAAAATTAACTAAAACTATAATTAGAAGAAGTAGCTCAATTGCAAGGTTGGTCATAAGATTACCCTCCTTAAATTTATATAAAAACCTTATAACGGCAGAAAAGGTATTGAATAGAGTTTAAATTCCTATTTTTAGCCATTGAGATTCTTTGGTACTGGACTAGGTTCACAATTTTCGACGCATTTTTTTAAAGACTTTTCAGAATTACTCTTAATTTCGCAACTACGAAGAC
>QCCX01000011.1 GCA_003278845.1 Prochlorococcus sp. AG-347-O22 | reverse complement strand
TAGTTATAAAATTTATAAATGAAATTATTTCATATTAGTTTAATGCTTGTTAAAAGTATTAAGAAATTTTCTTAGCTTAATTTTGGATAAAAAAAGCCACTAAAAGTGGCTTTTTTTATTGGATAAATGAACTAACTTGTGTAAGCTTTTCCTCTATAAGTTAATTCGTTGTGCTGCTTTTTAGCTGCTTCTTTGTTCTGGACGTACTTTTGTCCTCTGTAAATTAGAGTCATTTTTTAAGCTCCGGTTTCGCTTAAGTCCCCGTTCCATGGCTTAAGTCGATTTGCGGCTTGCTATACGCAAGATGAACGTTTTGGTAGCGGTTGCTACAATTTAATAGTAACATCCAAGAAAATTATTTGTCTAGGTGTTTAATAAATAAGTTTAAAACTTTAATAATGAAGTAGGCTCCTACTAAAAAATTTATGATTTTCTTTATGTAGTTTCTTGCAGGTTACATTTTGTTCGTTTTTGATAAGTATTTTTTATTTAATGAGCTTTTAAATGTAAAATTCTTAAGATTATAAATTTTGTTTTATGTTTTCTAGAAGCAAAAAACCTACAGTAAAAAAATCCGCAATAGTTGAAGAGACTCCATTATTTGCACAATTATTACCATTCGCAAACAGAATGAATGATAAGGTTCAATTGGTAAATGCTTTGGCTTTTACTTTTATTATGGGATTCTCAATTTTCGGAATTGCTCTATGGAAACTATCAGGGCTGACTTAATTATTTAATTTTTGCAAAGCATCAATTTTTGATTCTTTGTTTTCAATTATGGTTATTAACCATCTAGAGGCTAGCCCTCTGGATATTGATCTATTTTTTAGAAATCTACATATATAAACATGTAGATTTTTTTCGTTTTGGGAGTTAAATTTTTCCTCAAAATCTAAGATATCCTCTTCTGAGGTTCTTTTTCTGAGCTCATCCACTAATGCATGACTAGAGGAATCATTAAATAAGTTCCCAATATTTAAACTTAATGTCATAAAAGATTTATGTCCCTATTTAAGAGGTAGCCATAAATTAAATTTTTAAAAACTAATTTATATTTTTTTTTTACAAATAATTCAAAAATTAATCTTTTGGTTTAGCAAGAGGAAGCAAGCACTTATCTGAATCACAACCTGCTGGTCCTGCTTCAGATAGTTCTCCAACATCATATTTATTGAGAGCGTCAAAGAAATCGTTATTGACTTTCCTCTCTACTACTTTATTTTGCAATGATATATATTCCTCTTTACTTATTGGTTCAAAGGGTAATCTTGGGAAAGTAGCGTTAGCACTAAATCTAGCTAGCAATGCCGCTGAAATATATCCCTCATTATTTTCTATTGCATTATGAATGGCCTTAGCTAAATCCTCGATTTCATTTTCTCTAAATTCTACGGTTGCAGAGGTATTATGCTCTGTGTAAAATTTCTGCACTTGCATGTAAAAATCGAATTGAGCTAATGCTGAGAAATTATTGATGTCTATTTGGTCTGCACCATCTATATTTGCCCAACTAACTTCTGTAGGGATTTCAACTAACCATTCTGTGCATCTTGGATCAAATGGATTATCTAGCAAGCAACCATTTTCATCTTTATCAGATTGAGATGGAACAACTGAGTAACCATAATCCATACAAGCTAAAGCGATTGGATCATTTTTCCTGAAAGTTATTCTTCTTATGAATCTTTGAGCCTTTGGAGGATGCCATCCTGGAGCTGCTCCAGTAAGAAGACTTTTAGTCCCAGCTGGCTGAACTGTTGTGCATCTATTTGGTCTCCTTAGATTATGCTTATCACAATATTCCCATACAGTTTCTTTTACTATTTTTCTCCAAGAATCTAAGAATTTAGCTTCCTTTTCTTTGAAGGCCTTCCCTTCCTCGCTATTTGGCCTTCCAGCTTCCCACCATTTTAACCAGGGAGTCCCAAAGGCATGGACACAAAAATCAAATAATCCAGTGAAACTTACACCTACAATAGGATCATATTCCCTACTCTTTCTGTAACGCTCAACCTCAAATTCATGATTAAGCAAGCATGCTACAGAAAGAGCTGCTGCTTTAAAAGCTTTTTTTTGCTCTTCAAAATTTTCTGGATCAATCTGATTTAAATGAACTTCAGCCAAATTGCAGTGGAAATCATTTCCCAAGATCTCCCCACAAGGGTTAAGTCCATATCGGCTCATCCTATGGTCTAACTCTTCTTCTGAAAATGGACCATAACTACTATTTATCCAATTTCTTGCTTCATCCTTACCTTGCTCTGAGTAGATTTCAATAAATTCCTTTCTCAACTCTTCATCTTTAAGAATATCTGCATTTGACCTCGCGATTGCTTCTGGAGCAAATTGAATGGCCCCCTCACCTGAATGGAATTGTTTTGTTACTGCATCCAAAACAGTTTGGTAAGTGGGTTTTGTATGGTAAACCCTAGTATGATTGGCCATCCTGAGGGCATCTTTTTCAGGATCTATTCTCCAATTACCATTCTCATCTTGACTCCATAAATTTTCTTTTGCTGATGCGGCTTCCTTATCATCTGAAGCAAATTGCCTCATTCCAGCGCTTCTTCTTATATTCCCAGCAACTATGGTTACTGCAGCTTCATCAATTAATAAACAACACTCTACTGTACTTAATTTCCTACCAATTGCCTTTCCAAGAAGTGATGCGACTCTGGAGTAAAGATCTTTCAATTTGATAGGATTTGCCATACCACCAAAACCTTTTAATGATTCTCCCGCAGGCCTAATATCTTCCAAATCAATATAAACATCAATTTCTCTTTCAAGACTCTCGTTACTTGATGCCTCAAGAAGATATTTATAGCTATCTACCCATCCTCTTCTGCTATCTCCAACTTTGATATATAGATCTTTTCCTTTAATTTCTAATGATGACTTTTCTTCTCTTTGATCTTTGGGAGTTATTCCAACTTCACTGACTGATTTAATGTTTATTTTGTTAATTACCGTAGGTAGATTATTTATAAAATGAGGCTCAATTATTGCACCTGTTCCACATCCCATCATTGCTAAGTCCATCATTAATGCGAAGGCTTCCCAATCAACTAAGTTTGTTGAGGTACAGTTGTATGCTCCTGAGAAGTTTTGGTTCTTATTAATCCAAGGGGTTCCGCCTATCCATAACCATCTTCCTGAAGGTTGAGCTTTTTGGTTACTTTGCATCTCTCTCATTAGGATTAATTCTTCTTCAGAAAGTTTTCCTAATTCTTTTAACCCCGATAAATTCCTTTCGCCTACTTCACTCCAGTTCTCCCTTTTGCCAGATGAAGTTTTTCTACTATAAGATCTGAAAAAAACTGGGTAAGCAGCTGGCGCAGTCTTTGGAAAATCATCTTTTTTAAGATTATTGGAATTGCTCTCTGAAGAAGCTTTATTTGGTGCAACAGTCACGATAAAAAAACGTATGTAAATAACCCGTACTGGAAGAATAACTCTACCTGTGGCGTCTGCAACCATTCTTACCACTATTTAACGGTTTGTGTAGAATTATGTTTAATATGAAATCTTTGTTTCAAGAAAGGATATGGAAAGAGTCCCCGAACCTGAATTAATGGAAGGAAAAGAGCAGGTCATTTCTTATGACGAAGCTGATTTTTCAGAAGGGGAAGTTAATCTAATTAATCAAATAAATCAATATCTTTTGAAAAAAAATATTTCTTTAGGTGAAAAAGATTTAATAGTTGATTTAGGATGTGGCCCAGGAAATATTTCTGAGAAGTTAGCAATAAAATGGCCTAATACTGCAGTCGTAGGAATAGATGGTTCTAAAGAGATGATTTTGAGAGCAGAATATAATAAAAGTATTTCTAATAATCAAAAAAAATTAAAAAATTTACGCTACATTTGTTCTGACATCAAAGACATTAAATCAAATAATTTTTTATTTAAAAAAAAAATTAGTTTACTTGTAAGCAACAGTTTGATTCATCACATTACCAATCTTGAAGATTTCTTCAACACAATAAGAATTTTATCTAGTGATATTACTGTAAATTTTCACAAGGACTTAAAAAGGCCATTAGATGAAAAGTCTGCTTTAGAACTCAAAGCACAATGTTCAACTAAATATAATGAGATTTTAACTAATGATTATTATGCATCTTTAAGAGCTTCTTATACTTTTAAAGAGTTAAAAAAATTCATCTTAGAGAATGATCTATCCTCTTTAGATGTGTTCGAGGAAGGTGAAAATTATTTAATACTCTATGGTAATGTTTAAGAATTAAGTGAAAGGCCCTTATATTATATAAATGAGCTTAGGTACTAAAATTCTAAATAATAAAGAAATACTGGATGCGGTAAATAAAAGAAGAAATTTTGCTATTATTTCACATCCAGATGCTGGGAAAACGACTCTTACCGAGAAGCTTCTTTTGTATGGAGGTGCCATTCAACAGGCAGGAGCAGTAAAAGCTAGGGGTAATCAGAGAAAAGCCACCTCAGACTGGATGGAACTTGAGAAACAAAGAGGTATTTCTATTACATCAACTGTATTACAATTTGAATATGAAAGATCTGTAATTAATCTATTAGATACACCAGGACACCAAGATTTCTCCGAAGATACTTATAGAACATTAGCTGCTGCTGATAATGCAGTTATGTTGGAAGATGCTGCTAAAGGACTAGAACCTCAAACTAGAAAATTGTTTGAAGTTTGCAAGATGCGAAAAATACCAATATTTACTTTCATAAATAAAATGGATAGACCAGGTAGAGAGCCATTTTCTTTACTTGATGAAATTGAATCAGAACTTGGATTAAATACCCTACCTATAAACTGGCCAATTGGGAGTGGAGAGGAATTTAGAGGGGTTATTGATAGATTTTCGAGAGAGGTGATTTTATTTGATAAAGCAGTGAGAGGGAAACAATCGAATGAGAAAAGATTAAGTCTTGAAGATAAAGAGCTATCAAAATATGTAGAGAGAGATTTACTTGAAAACTCACTTGAAGAATTGGAGGTTCTTGATGAGGCAGGATCTAAATTTGAAAAAGAAAAAGTTTTTAATGGATCTTTAACCCCAGTTTTCTTTGGATCTGCCATGACTAATTTTGGCGTAAGGCCATTTTTAGATAGTTTTTTAAAAATGGCACAAAAACCAACTTCAAGAAATAGTAATAAAGGGGATATTGAACCTGCAAACGATGAATTTAGTGGGTTTGTTTTTAAGCTTCAGGCAAATATGGATCCAAAGCACAGAGATAGGGTTGCTTTTATAAGAGTTTGTAGTGGCAAATTTGAAAAGGATATGTCAGTTAAACATTCCAGAACTGGGAAAACAATTAGATTATCAAGACCACAAAAAATATTTGGGCAAGATAGAGAAGTAGTTGATGATGCCTATCCTGGAGATGTTATTGGTTTAAATAATCCAGGGATGTTTTCTATTGGAGATACTCTTTATACGGGTGCTCATCTGGAATATGAGGGCATACCATCCTTTAGTCCTGAAATATTCAGCTGGCTAAGAAATCCAAATCCCTCAGCATTTAAAAACTTTAGAAAGGGTGTTAATGAACTTCGAGAAGAAGGAGCTGTTCAGATTCTTTATGACTTTGATGAGAGTAAAAGAGACCCTATACTCGCAGCCGTTGGTCAATTACAGCTGGAGGTAGTAACTCACAGATTAAAAAGTGAATATGGTGTAGATGCAAATCTTGAAGCAATGCCATATCAATTGGCTAGATGGATTTCTGATGGATGGCCAGCCATTGAAAAACTAGGCAGAATATTCAACTGTAAAATAGTTAAAGATTGTTGGAATAGGCCAGTTATTCTTTTCAAAAATGAGTGGAATCTAAATCAGTTTGTTGAAGACAATAATCAATTAAATTTAAACAAAGTTGCGCCCGTTGTTAGTGGAGTCGAACCAATTGTTTTATAAAGCCTTAATGGATTATAAAATTAGTTAATCTATTAACATTGGTAAAAAATTTTGGATTCAAACAGTAATAAAAATAATAACGAAAAATCACCTTATGAAATTTTAGGTGTAAAAGAGGGTGCTGCTTTTGAGGATATTCAGAAGGCTAGAGATATTAAAGTTAAAGAGGCTGGTGAAGACTTAATTTTAAAAGCGAAAATAGAATCTTCCTTTGATCAATTACTCATGGGTAGTTTGAAAGCCAGGCAATCAGGAAATGTAAGCTATGAAGCTGTGAGTGCCTCAAAAAAAGAAAAACAAATTAATCAATTTACCAATAATAACTTCCCACTTCTTTCTAAGATAAAAAATTTAAATAATAACTCTAACAATTCAAGTCAGTATAGTCTGCCAAAAATAACTACCCCCTCATTTGATAATCTTTCAATAAAAATATCTGTTGGGCTATTATTTTTAATTTTGTTATTTATCAGTCCAGACTCTAATAATAGACTTTTACTATCTATCTCAACATTAATACTTACCTATACTCAAATTAAATCAGGGAAAAGATTTATAGGTTCTCTGGGTTGGAGTGTTACCTTTCTCTCGATAGGATTAATATTTGGTGGATTGCTTGAAAATAATTCTTTCATTCAGGAAGTATCAAACAACTCTTTATCAATACAAAAAATTCAAAGTATTCCGGCCATGGTTATTTTATGGCTAGGCGTAATTTTTTTATGATTGATTTTCTATCATAGATTTAATTTCTTCATAATTTATAAGATATTTATTTTTACAAAATTCACAAACCAACTCTGCTTTGCCATCTTTCTTGAGGATGTCCTCTAACTCGCTCTTATCAAGCATTTTCATCGCATTTAAACTTCTTTGTTTGGAACACTTGCATTTAAAACTCACTTCTTGAGAACGAGCTTTTTCAGAGATTGATTTATCGTCAATATCGGGAAATATATTTTTAATTAACTCAAGAAGATTATCTTTTGACTTAAATAGATCTTCGCTGAAAGAATTAATTTCTTTGCATCTTTCTTCAAGTAGTGAGACTAGCAGAGGGTCAGTATCTTTTTTAGGTAAAACTTGAGCTAATAAGCCACCACTACAAATAACACTTTTATTTTGAATTTTTTCTCCAATAAATACAGCAGAGGGAGTTTGCTCTGAATGATATAAATATGAAGCTAAGTCTTCAGCAATATTCCCATTTACTAATTCAACAGTGCTTGTAAAGGGTTCTCCAAATCCACTATCTCTAATTACATTTAAATATCCTGTACCTAATGCTTTTGTGAAATCAAAAGAATATTTATTATCTATTTTGAGTAGGTCCAATTCTAAATTAGGATTCCCTACATAACCCCTAACTTTCCCGTCTCTACCTGCATCAACTAGTAATCCCTTTAAAGGTCCGTCAGATCTAACTCTTAAAGTGACTCTCCCATGCATTATTTTCATCGAGCTTGCTAAAAGCAGTGAAGCACTAAATGCTCTGCCTAAGATACAGGTGGTTAAGTAAGAAAGGCCGTGTCTTTTTTTTGCTTCTAAAGAAGATTCTGTTGTTAAGACCGCAACTAATCTTATTCCTCCATTGGCGGCAGTAGCCCGAACTATCCTATCCTGCATGATTTTCTTTCATGAAATTTTTGATTTTCCCTTTTTCCAAGAATAATATCCTAGAAGGAATTCCCTCAAATAAGGCAGGTTCATGAGTAACAATAATAATTGTATTTTTATTTTTTAAATCAAGAATTAAATTCTTCACATCATTTCTCATTGAATAGTCTAATCCAGCAGTTGGTTCATCAAGTAAAAGAATTGAGGGGCTTCTAAGTAGTTGAACTGCTACAGCTAACCGCCTTTGTTGTCCGCCACTTAGCTGTTCTGGTGGTTGAGTCAGATTAATTTTTTTCAAACCAACTTTATTTAAAACTATTTCTATATTTTTATCTCTTAAAGATTTATGGCCTATTTTTAATTCTTTACCAATGGTTGTACCTATAAAGTATCTTTCAGGAAATTGGAATACTACTCCACAAAACCATCTTCTTTGTCTAGAAGACAAAATTTTATTTTTCCAAGTAATTTTTCCCTTTTGCGGATTTGTTAATCCGCTTATTATTTCGAGTAGTGTTGTTTTCCCAGAACCACTATTGCCGCAAATTAAAATGATTTCATTTTCATGAACTTTTAAATTTAAATTTTCTATTATTTTTCTTTCACCAGTTTGAGGTTGATAAGATATTTCTTTTAAATCAAGCATTATTAATTAAGTTATAGGTATGAATTTGAATATAGTAATAACTTACTTATAATAGCTGTAGATCTAAAAAGATATTAGTCAATATGAATATTATTTTTAGGGAAGTTGATCCTTTTAATTGTTGGATATGGATCAGGTTTTCAGAATCACCAACTCAAGACGAAAAAAATTATTTAGATGGTGTTTTTGATAGTTGGTACGTTTTAGGAAGGTTAGGTGGATTTAATTCTGAAAATTTGCAAACTCATGAAGAGGGTTCCGATCTAAGTTGGATGTCCTATGATAATGACCAAAAAAATGCATCTCTTCCAGCCTTAATGCATAATTTAGGAATTATGGAATATCAAAATCTTTGGGGAAGATGTTGGGTTGATTTTGGAACTTCAGACTCCATTTCAATAGATATATTAATTAATTCTTTGAATGAGATATCAAATAATTATGTAAAAATTGAAGAGTTAATTATTGGGGGTGAAAATAATGATTGG
Source organism: Prochlorococcus sp. AG-347-O22 (assembly GCA_003278845.1). GTDB lineage: Bacteria > Cyanobacteriota > Cyanobacteriia > PCC-6307 > Cyanobiaceae > Prochlorococcus_A. Next base: position 27,854 of record QCCX01000011.1, on the reverse strand, counting down.
TCAGTTGAAGAACATGAAGATTTAGTTTTCAAAGATTAAGTGTTTTAGATGGAAGACTTAACAAGATTAATTATTTCCCATGAAAGAATTGAAAATATTAAGAACAATAATTTAGAACTTTCTAAAGAAGAGGCTCATTATTTAAATAAAGTAATGAGGATAAAAAATGGTAAAAAAATATTTATAGCTAACGGAGAGGGTTCATTATGGAAAGCTATAAAAGTTAAAAATGATTGCTTAGAAATAATTAAATCAAAAAAACCTTACTTATTTCAAGAACAAGAAATTCACTTATTAGGAATAGCTGTTGTTATACCAAAAAGTGGTTTTGAGGATATTTTAAAAATGTGTACTGAAATAGGAATTGATTATATACAGCCATTATTTTCAGAAAGACAGGTAAACAAAAATTTAAATTTTTCTAGAAAACTTTTGAGATGGAATTTAATTATCAATGAAGCTGTTGAGCAAAGTGAGAGATTATGGAAACCATCCTTTTTAAATGGAATGGATATTATTGAATGGCTAAAAGGTAGAGATAATCAAGAAAGAGTCTCAATTTCTATAACTAGAGAAGAAACACTATATGACTTAAATCAATGGTTAAGAAAACAACAAGAATTTGGAAATAAAAAAGGAGGTATTTTTTGGAATGTAATTGGTCCTGAAGGAGGTTGGTCCGCTAAAGAAATTGATTTTTTTAAAAAAAATAATATTACCTTTGTTAAGCTCTCTGACACTATCTTGAGAACTTCAACGGCTAGTATTAACGCATCATCAATTCTAAATCAGTGGAGATTTGATTTGAAATTAAAGAATTAGAAAAATATGGATTTAATTAGAAATCAATTTTTTATAGGTTTTTGCATTAATTTTATTTCGATTTATATATTTTGCAGGATTCCTTTGATGACGAAAAGTGGTTGGGTAAGTGCAGGCATCTTAGGCACAATTTTGTGGGGATGTTTGTCTTGGCAGGGATGGATGTCAGTTGTAATTTATTTATTATGTGGATCCCTCGTTACCAAAATAGGTTTTAAATTTAAAAAAGCACAAGGAATTGCTGAAAAAAGAGGCGGGAGAAGAGGTCCTGAGAATGTATGGGGCTCAGCAGCTACAGGATTATTTCTTGCCATTATGACCAAATTTAATGCTGCCAATGTAGTGATGTTTAAAGTAGGTTTTGCTGCAAGTTTTGCTGCAAAGTTGGCGGATACTTTTGGTAGCGAAATTGGAAAAAGATTTGGTAAAGAAACATACTTAATTACTTCACTTAAAAAGGTGGATAGGGGAAGTGAAGGAGGAATAAGTATAGAAGGAACATTAGCTAGTGTTTTGGGATCAATATTTATGGCTTTTATAATGCTTCGTCTATCAATTATTTCTACAAAATATCATTTTATAGTTGTTGTAGTTTCTGGATTCTTGGCAACACTTTCTGAAAGTATTATTGGTGCTAAATTTCAAAACAAATATAAATTAAGTAATGAATTTGTAAATGCTATTCAGACTAGTATTGCTTCTGTTTTTGCTATCTTTGCTCTTATTTTATATTCATATTTTTTAAATTAATAATATTTGGAAAGACCTAAGATTCCTTCCATTTTGTAAGAATCTCCCAGCTTTTAAGTCTTTGGAAAAGCCAGAAATGACCTTCGGAATTTAGATGAATTCCATCATGCGTAATCCAATTTTTACTCCTTTTGTCAGAGTACATTTCTCTAAAAGTAGGAAGAAATGGGACATTCTGATTGAGGCATACTTCCTCCATTCTCCTTTCATAAGAATTACAAAAATTATTTGAGTACCATAGACATCCTGCGAACGGCATTTTGCTTTCGTCAACTGGTGTCAAACCAATAACAAATACATTTGTTTGAGAGTTCATTTCATTAATTAGCCTCTCTAATCCATATTCAAATCCATCTATATCTAATTGATGTCTTCCATTTATCTGACCAATTGCTGCAGTATCGTTAAGACCTACATTTAGTAGGATTGCTTTAGGTTTATTTCTTCTCGTTTCTCCTCTAGATGACCATTCTTTTTCCCATCTAGATGAAACTTTTTCTATTCCATCTCCCCTAACGCCAAGTTGATAAATAACTGGCCCATTTTGGTTATTACCCCAATCTTTTCTAAGCCTCTCACACCATCCACCACCCTCATTATCTCCCCATCCATAAACTGAGCTATCTCCAATTACAACTAGCTGTTTTGGCAAACTAATCACTATAACCGGAAAAAATAATTACTTGATTTAACAAATTATTCTTACAAATTAAGTTAAACTATTTTTGATTTTAGCATTTATTAATTCGCCAACTATTGCGATGGAGCTATAAGCTATCAAAACTATTGTGACTTCTTGCCATGCGAAGGAACTTAGTGATTCTTGCAATTGCCAACCCAGACCAACACTTCCAATAACCCCAACAATTGCAGTTTCTCTAATAATGATATCAGATCTATAAGCGCAATATGCTAAGTAACTTTTTGCTTGTTGAGAAAATAAACCTAAAAGCCAACTAGTCTTTTTTGAGATTCCTAGAGATTTCATTGCAATATAATTTCTCTTGTTTTGGCTATCTAGATTTGTAAAAAGTAATTTGCAAGTAATACCAGCGTTGTGGAGACCTAATGTTAAAGCTGCTAAAGATAAAGAAGGATTATTAAAAGTTAATAGAGTTAGAAGTATTACAGGTGTAGGTATTAAACGTAATAAAAATGCAAAAATTTTTATAAAAATTTTAGAACTATTGTTGTTAAATATTCCTATTACTAATGGCGGTAAACTAATTGCGATTCCTGTTGATAAAAGACTTAAAATTATTGTTTCTAATATAAGTTTTAAGAAATCAAATAATCCTAAATCTGAGCTTGATTTAAATAGAGAACTAATGGAATTAAAATTTTCAAAATTATTATTAAAAATAAAATAAAGAAAATATGAAAAAGAAAATAAAATTGTTATGAAAAAAAATGCAATAAAAAAAATAGATAGGATTCTATTTGTAATATTAAATTTTATTTTTTTGAAAATTAATCCAGAAAGAAAAATAAAAATTGCTAAGGACCATAAATAAGTCCATAACTCTCTAAAATTCAAAGTTTGGAAAGATAAAAAAATACTGGTACCTATTCCTCCAATCCCAAAAAGTCCTAAAATTACCGTACTTCTTATTGAACACTCTAATCGATATAAACCAAAGTTTTTAAATGTATTTATTATTGGATTCCATATTAAAGTTAGTAAAGAAGAAAATTTAGGTGCATTTATTTGATTTATAGATTCAAAACTTTTGTAGTCAATAGTTTCTAATTGTTCAGCAAAAACTTTTGAATTTACAGCAATATAAGGTATACATATAGCTATTATTCCTATCGAAAAATTTATTCCATATATTTGCATTAATATTATTCCCCAAACCACTTCGTGTATAGATCTAATTATTGTTAGAAAAAACCTTATTATGAGGTAGAAAAAATTTGGAATATTAAAGATTTTATAAAAAATATTTGAGGAAATTATTCCAAAAATTGCTCCAAAAATAATACTTACTAACCAACCAAAAACACCAATTAAAATAGTTTCATTTAATCTCTTAATTACGGTAATAATAATTTCATTATCGATCTTGGGATTAAATGCAGAAATTAAGAATTCTTGGAATAATTTAAATCCTCCAAAATGAATATTTTTTATTAATTGATACCCTAGAGGAATGAATACCAAAATTGGAATAAAAGATAATGAGGTATAGTTTAGTTTTAATTTGTTCAACTTATTAATATATTTTCTCTAAATGAATCTTCTTTAAGTTATTTCTTTTGATATTGAAAAAAATTTTACCATCCCTTATTCCAATAACTTTATCGAAATCGTTCAGCAAATCTAATCTATGTAATGCAACTAATGCCGTCTTTGGGGATTTTTTTGTTTTATTTTTATCTACATTTTCTAGCAGAAGGTTTTTAATTGTTGTTATCAATTTGGGATCTAGATTATTAAAAGGCTCATCTGCAAGTAATATATTTGATTCTTGAATTAGTGATCTAGCTATAGCCACCCTTTGTTTTTGCCCCCCAGATAGTTCTCTGATTTTTTTGTCGTAAATAGAGTTATGAAGTCTACATAATTTCATATATTTATGCGCCTTCTTAAAAGAACTTATATTTAGTAAATTTTTAAAAGCGAAATAAAAATTGTTTTCCGCTAGCAATCCACAATTAACATTTTGTTCTGCAGAGAGATCTTCTATTAATCTTAAATCTTGCCATATAGTTGTTATTTTACTTTTTTGCTTTCTATCTAATTCCTCGAAACTTTCATTGAATAATTTTACCTCACCTTGAGTTGGCTTTATAGTGCCATTAAGTACTGATATAAGTGTAGTTTTTCCTGAACCGCTTTTACCTAAAAGTGCAATTTTTTCCCCAGAATTTATTTTTAAATTTATTTTATTTAGGATCAGATCATTTTTGTATTTATAAGATATATTTTCTAACTCTAAGACAGTATTATTCATCTAATTTTATTTAATTTCCTCCCGATTTCCTCTATATTTTTATATTGTTTTGATTCTGCCTTTATAAATCTTTTTGCATTGAACATATCTAATATCTGTTTATGTGATTTTTGCTTTATATCTAAATTTAGAATTACTGATTTAAGTTCTTTTGTAAACCCTTCCCCGAATCTATTTTCAAGATCACCTTGAGCTACCCAATGATAGTCAACATATTCTGGTGTGATCCAGAATAATTCTAAATTACTTGTTCTTTTGGGATTATTTTTAAGATTATTTTCCCAAACCTGTTTATTTAAAGCTCCAGCATCAAATGCCCCGCTATTAACTAAAGCTATAGTGGCATCATGACTCCCACTAAAACCTGCTTTTCCCCGTTTAAAATGTTTAATTTCTACCCCTGCTTGATTTAAAAAATATTCTGGCATTAATCTTCCAGAAGTTGAGTTTTCAGAGCCAAAAGTAAATCTTAAATTCTTTAGTTTTTTAAGTCCTTTAATGTTTGAAATTGAGTTAAGTTCTAAATTTTTGTTTACTATAAAAACACTTTTAAATTCCTTATCGATATCTCTTTGAGCTATGACAATTGAATTAGGTGTTTGTAATCTTGCTTGAACTCCTGATAAACCGCCAAACCAAACTAAATCTAAATCTTTAGTTCTAAATCCAGTTATTGCTGCAACATAATTAATAACAGGAATGTATTTAACATCTACATCAAGTTGTTTGGATAATTCTTTTGAAAATAAATTAAATCTTTTGTCCAAAACATCTTGGTTTTGATCAGGTATTGCTCCAACTTTTAAAACTTTGGGATTTGAAAATACAGGTGATGAAAAAACAGAAAATAATATAGATGAACTTAGTAGGAAATTCTTTAAATTAAACATAATCTAGTTAAATTAATAGTATTCAGAGATTGCTTTTTCAACCCTCTGTAATCCATCTTTTATTTTAATTTCTGAAGCTGCACAAGATATTCTTATACATTGATCAGCTCCAAAAGCTTTTCCAGGTACAACAACTAATCCGTAATCTTGAAGAGCTTTATTGCAGAAATCAACAGAAGTTATTGATGAGTTGGGTAATTTTGGAAATGCGTAAAATGCTCCGTTAGGTTCTTCAATATATATCCCATTTATATTATTAAGGCCCTCATAGAGAAGTCTTCTTCTTTGATCATAAAGGCTATTTATCATTGAGAAAAACTCATTATTAATTTTTAAAGCTTCTAAAGCACCTTTTTGAACAAAAGAGCAAACATTACTTGTACTTTGACTTTGTAATGCTGAGGATGCTTTGATTACATCTTTGGGACCTACTAAATAACCTATCCTCCAGCCAGTCATAGCCCATCCTTTCGCAAACCCATTTATTATAAAAATTCTATCTTTTAAGTCATTTGCTAATGAAGATAAACTGTAGTGTTTAAATTCTTTTTTAAGGATTAGTTCGTAAATTTCATCAGAAAGAATATTGATATTTGGATTTTCTCTAGCTAAATCGGCAATTTGTAATAATTCTTCCTTTGACATAACTCTTCCAGTAGGGTTATTAGGAGAATTGATAATTATAAATTTAGTTTTTGAAGAGATTTTAGACTTCAAATCTTCTATATTTATTTTGAATCCATCCTCTGCAGAAGAATTTGTAAAAATTGGCTTCCCACCCGCTAATCTAACCATCTGGGGATAACTTAACCAATATGGAGAAGGAATAATAACTTCGTCTCCAGTATTTAACAATACTTGGAAAAGATTATATATTGCTTGCTTAGCACCATTTGTGACCATTACATTTTCAAATTCATAATTTAAATCGTTTTGAATTTGAAGTTTATTCGCAATTGCTTTTCGGAGATCTAAATTCCCCGCTGCGGGCCCGTACTTTGTAAATCCATCAAATATAGCTTTACTTGTAGCCTCTATAACTACTTTTGGGGCATCAAAATCAGGTTCACCTGCACTTAAATTGCAAATATCTACTCCTTCTGCAGATAATTGATTTGCTTTAGCACTTATCTGCAATGTAAGAGAAGGCTCAATTGAAAGTGCCCGATCAGATAAATTAACTTGACTCATTGACTTATGACTTTTCAAATATGACTTTTAATAATGACAAATGCATAAATTAAGAATAAATAAAACTATCACACTATGGTTTAATTTAGTTCATTTTCTTAATCTATTTTATTTTCATGTTTTGAGTTCTTAAGATAAAAATATTTAAAGTTTTATTTTCGGTGAAAAGGTTAGTAATTGGGAGAGGAAGTGTATTTGCAGATTTGTTAGTAATTGGTGAGGCACCTGGAGCCCAGGAAGATTTAGAAGGAAAACCTTATGTAGGTAAATCTGGTAAGTTATTAAACGAATTATTAATACAAGCTGGAATTGATTATAAGAAGGATGTTTATTTTTGTAATGTAATTAAATGTCGTCCACCAAATAATAGAAAACCCACTGCTAGAGAAATTAATATTCATAAACCTTGGTTATTACAGCAAATAAAGTTAGTCGATCCAAAATTTATATTACTTACTGGTTCTACTGCTATGAGAACTATTTTGGAAGTTAAAGATTCTATAAGTAATTTAAGAGGTCAATGGATTAAAAAAGATGGGAGAGAAATTATGGTAATTTTTCATCCATCTTATTTGTTGAGATTTCCTTCAAAAGAAATCAATAAACCTTACCATCTAACTTTGAAAGACCTAGAGAATGTAAGTGGTAAACTATATGCCGTATAATTTAGTGAAATCCTTTTTGAATATCAAGAATTTTAATGTCATTAACTCAATCTAAAGAGGTTAATAGTCTCTCCAAAAGATATTCAACTCATATTGAGAGAAGGATAACTAGAACAGTAATGGTGGGTGATATAGCTATTGGAAGTGATTATCCAGTAAGAGTTCAATCGATGATAAATGAAGATACTATGGATGTCGAAAATGCTTACTTAGCTATCAAAAGACTTCATGATGTGGGTTGTGAAATAGTAAGGTTAACTGTCCCTTCCTTAGCACATGCCAAAGCAGTAGGAGATATAAAGGCAAAATTACTAGAAAATAATATCAATACCCCCTTGGTGGCTGATGTTCACCATAATGGTATGAAAATTGCAATGGAAGTTGCAAAACATGTTGATAAAGTAAGAATTAATCCTGGATTGTTTGTTTTTGAAAAATCAGACCCTACAAGAACTGAATATACAGATGAGGAATTTGAAACTATTAAGCAAACAATACTTAAAAGATTTACCCCTTTAGTTGAAGTTTTAAAGGCTGAAAACAAAGCTCTAAGGATTGGAGTTAATCATGGGTCTCTATCTGAGAGGATGCTTTTTACTTATGGAGATACGCCATTAGGAATGACTGAATCTGCGATGGAGTTCGTCAAAATTTGTGATGAGCTTGATTTTCATAACATAATTATTTCTATGAAAGCTTCTAGGGCTCCGGTCATGATGGCAGCTTACAGAATGATTGCAGATAGGCTTGACTCAGAAGGATATAACTATCCCTTACATTTAGGAGTGACCGAAGCTGGTGATGGTGATTATGGAAGGATTAAAAGTACTGCTGGAATTGGAACGCTTTTAGCAGAGGGATTAGGAGATACCATCAGGGTTTCCTTAACGGAAGCTCCAGAAAAGGAAATACCAGTGTGCTATTCAATTTTGCAATCTTTAGGATTAAGAAAAACAATGGTTGAATACATCAGTTGCCCCAGTTGTGGTAGAACACTTTTCAATCTAGAAGAAGTTGTAGATAAAGTTAGGAACGCTACCTCACATTTGACGGGTCTAGATATAGCAATAATGGGATGTATTGTTAATGGGCCAGGAGAAATGGCAGATGCTGATTATGGTTATGTTGGGAAAGGTAAAGGAACTATTGCCTTATATAGAAGAAAAGAAGAGATAAAAAGAGTACCTGAAGATGAGGGTGTTAATGCTTTAATCCAACTTATTAAGGATGATGGGAAGTGGATTGATCCTTAAGGATTTGTCAAGTTTTTGAATTATAAATAAATTCTTTTTATAATAAAAAATATCGAATTATTTGAAGATAAGAAAATTGCTTAAAAAAAAATATTTATTTCTGTTTGCGACATCCTTTTCTGGGTTATTTTTAAATAATTTTGCAGAGGCAACAGTTTTAAATAATAGTTATAAAGAAGTAATTGATCATGTTTGGCAAATTGTATATAGAGATTTTCTTGATTCAAACGGCAAATTTCAAAAGTCCAATTGGATTAATCTAAGAAAAGAAGTTTTATCAAAAACATATTCAGACAGCAATGAAGCTTATGATGCGATTAGAGATATGCTTTCTAATTTAGATGATTCTTATACAAGATTTTTAGAACCTAAGGAATTTAATCAAATGAGAATTGATACCTCTGGCGAATTAACTGGAGTTGGTATCCAAATAGTTAAAGATAAAGAATCTGATGATTTAATAATTATTTCTCCCATAGAGGGCACTCCTGCATTTGATGCTGGAATTAAAGCTAGAGATAAAATATTATCCATAGATGATATTTCTACTGAAGGTATGAGTATTGAGGATGCCGTGAAATTAATAAGAGGACAAAGAGGTACTAAAGTAAAGCTTGAAATTCTTAGAGGTTCTCAATCCTTTTTTAAGACTTTATCAAGAGAAAAAATTGAAATAAAATCTGTATCAAGTAAAGTCAATCAAACCAAAAATGGCTTATCAATTGGCTATGTAAGAATTAAACAATTTAATGCAAATGCATCCAAAGAAACTAGAGATGCTATTAAGGATTTAGAAACAAAAAAAGTCGCAGGATATGTTCTTGACTTGAGAAGTAATCCTGGAGGTTTATTAGAATCAAGCATTGATATCTCAAGGCACTTCATTAACAAAGGAGTAATAGTAAGTACAGTAAGTAAGGATGGTTTAAAAGAAACAAAAAAAGGAAACGGTCAAGCTCTAACAAAAAAGCCCTTAGTTGTCTTAGTAAATGAGGGTTCTGCTAGTGCTAGTGAAATAGTTTCTGGTGCAATAAAAGATAACAAAAGAGGAAAATTAGTGGGGAAGAAAACATTTGGTAAAGGTCTAGTTCAATCCATGAGAACTTTAGTTGATGGTTCAGGTCTAACTGTTACAGTCGCTAAGTATTTAACTCCGAACGGCACTGATATAAATAAATCTGGAATTATTCCAGACATAGAAGTAAGAATGAATATAAACCCTATACTTCAAAGAGAGATAGGAACTAGAAAAGATAAACAATATAGAGCTGGTGAAAAAGAGCTAATAAATATAATTAATAGAAAGAATCAGATAAGCGAATTTAATCCCGATACCACAAACCTTAATGCATTCCTAAAAATTAATAAGGAAGATAAAGTATTTTCATTAAATTAACTACTCATATCCAGCATTCTCTTTATTGGCAAATAGGCTCTTCTTATTATTTCCGGGTCTAGTTCAATAGACGGGGAATTATTTTTCAAACAATCAAGAATTTTTTCTAAAGTATTTAATTTCATATATGGACACTCGTTACATTTACAACCTTCTACATCGGGAACTTCAATAAAAATTTTATTAGGTTCTTTCTTTTTCATTTGGTGAATTATTCCAGGTTCAGTTAGTACCAAGTAAGTTTTAGATGGATCTTTACTTACGAAATCAAGCAGCTTACTTGTTGATCCAATAAAGTCTGAGAGAATTAGTAAATTTTGACTACATTCAGGATGAGCAATTACTTTTGATCCTGGATTTTGATATTTTAATTTTAGAAGTGCTTCTTCACTAAATGATTCATGAACAATGCAGCTGCCAGGCCATAATTTAAGATCTCTTCCTGAATTTTTCTGTACCCATCTCCCAAGGTTATGATCTGGCGCAAATATTATCTTTTTATCTTCAGGTATCTTTTTAATTAATGAGACTGCATTACTGCTTGTACATATCAGATCGCTTTGAGCTTTTACTTCTGCAGTGCAATTTATATAACTTACGACATAGTGATCTGGATTTTCTTCCCTGAATTTTTGAAATTTATCTGAAGGACAATCGTCTGCTAATGAGCATCCTGCGTCAATATCTGGTAATAGGACTATTTTATTAGGGCTAAGTATTTTTGCGGTTTCGGCCATAAAGTGCACACCGCAAAAAATTATTATATCTGCGTCATTATTTGCAGCTTTCCTGGATAGATCTAATGAATCGCCAATAAAATCTGCAATTTCCTGAATTTCTGGAGCTTGATAATAGTGCGCAAGAATAATTGCATTAGCTTTTCCGCAACGCTCCTTTATTTCAGAAATCAAATCCTCTTCGTTTTGAACTGATTTCTGTTTTGCAGTAGAAGTTATACTGGTCAGGATTTAGAATATCTCTAAATAAATTATATGCTTTAAACAGAAAAAATTCTGACAAATTTAAAAATTGCTATTGTTGGTGACTGTCATGGTCAATGGTCTGAATTAGACTTGAAAGTTTTATCGATTATCAAACCAAATATTGTTTTATTTGTTGGTGATATTTCTGATGGAAGTGTCAAAATAATTAAAAAAATCAATGAGATCAAAATTCCTACTTTTGTGATTTTAGGAAATCATGATAGAGGGAAAGATTCTACAGGCGAAACTCTTTCAAAGCAGATACGTGTTCTTGGTGAAAAATATTGTGCATGGGATTTGAAAGTTTTTAATAATCAAATAAATTTATTGTCTGCTAGACCATGTAGTTCTGGCGGCGGCTATTATCTTTCAAAAGAAGTTAAAGGCGTTTATGGACCTATAACCGAACAAGATTCAATAAATAAAATTATCAAATGTTCAGAAGAGACTATTGAAGAAATACCTTTAATAATTATGTCTCATGCAGGCCCCTCGGGTTTAGGTTCAGAACCTAAAAGCATTTGTGGTAAAGACTGGAAATTACCCTCTTTAGATTGGGGAGATAGAGATTTGTCTGTTGCTATCTCTCAAATACAAAAGAGAAGAAAAGTTGATCTTGTAATTTTTGGTCATATGCATAATCGGCTTAAAAGAAATCTAGGTTTAAGAGAAATGTTTAAAATTGATAGTAAAGAGACAATTTATTTCAATACTGCTGTAGTGCCAAGATATAAAAATGATGAAGATGGGAAATTACTAATTAACTTTTCATGGATTGAGTTTGAAAAAAAGGAATTAAGACATGTCTCGCACCGATGGTATTCAGAGTCTGGTGAAATTCGTGAAGAAGATAAATTTTTTTAGGATTAGATATTTTTGTTCATATTTTAAGTATTTTTGGGCTTTTCATATCTTGAAAATAATGTTTGAGACAAGATATAACCCGCAATTCCTGCGGCTGTAAAAGCTAAACCATTTTTAAATAAAGGTAATAAATCATTTGTTCTGGATATTATCGGTGCCAAACCAAAAATTCCAAATAACATTCCCCATAAAGGAGAAAGAAGAGCTAAAAATCCAATTGATATGACTTGACCTTCTTTTCTTGGAGCAGATGCAAAACCTGCTACTAAACCTCCAAGAATCGAAGTACATAAAGTCCATACATATTGCTCTTTGGGTAGGCCAGGGACAACTTGGCATCCTCCTCTTTCGAGACAAATCTTTACTGAATCAATTGCATCTAATACTGCACCATCCTCACCGTGATCTTTAACATAGTATTGGTTGCCAAATCTTGTTTGAAGTTCAACCCAAAATAACCTTGGCATAAAATTAAAATAAGCCTCTCCTACATTAAAGTTCAGCAAATTTCCCCCTCTAGGATCTGCAACTATCAACAAACTTGTCTCATCTAAATCCCAATAGTCCTTTATTGCACTACCAGGTGAACTCTCAAACTGAGATAAATATTTAATTTTCCACCCACTTTCAATTTCTAGATTGTTTAGCTTTTCCTCTAAAGATTTTTTCTGATTAGGGCTTAATGTTTTAGCTAAATCAATTACTGGTGTTTTTTCTTCTGGTAAGAGATTTGGATTATTTATGGCGAAAACGGGTTTATGTGAAATTAAAACTAATATAGATAGAAATATTCCTAATAAATAGTTAATCTTTGAAGGCATAAATAAGTTTTATCTCTTTATATTTTCGCCGATGAATAGCTTACCCGCGAATAATCCAGATTGGTTGGTAAAAAAAATAATAAAAATGGGTGGGACTATAAGTTTTTATGACTTTATGAATTTTGCATTAAATGATCCTATTAATGGTTATTACGGCAGTGGTAAAGCTGAGTTAGGCGTTCTTGGAGATTTTGTCACATCACCATCTTTATCTGATGATTTTGCTTTTTTGGTTGGTAAACAAATAGAAGATTGGTTGATTCAGTTCAAAAGTAGTTTTTTATCTAATCAGACATTAACTGTAACTGAATTTGGAGCTGGAGATGGAAGCTTTATGAGTGGATTAATTAAATATTTTTTAGAAAACAGCAAGAATTTTTTAGAAGGAGTTTCTTTTGTAATTATTGAACCTAATGAAGGGATGGTAGAAAAACAAAAAAATAAATTGGAGGAATTTTTGAACTTAGGTATTGATATTTTATGGAAAGGTTTGGATGAAGTAGAGGAAAATAATATAAATGGAATAGTTCTAGCAAATGAGGTTTTGGATGCTTTGCCAGTAGAAAGAATAACCTTCTCAAAGGGAAAATTAATTCGACAAGCAGTTTCTATAGATAAAAAATCTCATAAATTATTTTTTGATAAAATGCCAATTACACGTGAATTGGAAAAAAGTTTAGAACTTGCTAAAAGTGAGTTGGGAATAACTATTCCGCCTGCAGATGCTCTTGAAGGATGGACGACAGAATGGCATGTAGATAACTCAAAATGGTTAGAAGCTATTTATGGGAAAATAAATAATGGTATTTTATTGATAATTGATTACGCTAAAGAAGCTAAGAAATACTATAACTCTAAGAATTCTGATGGGACGATAGTTTCATATGAAAATCAAAAAATGAAGAATAATGTCCTAGATTCACCTGGAAATTGCGATTTAACATCTCATGTGTGCATAGAAACTTTAATTAATGATGCTGAGAATCTTGGATTTAATACTGATGGAATAACTAAACAAGGCGAGGCTTTGTTGGCGCTTGGATTGGCAGAGAGACTTTATGGGATTCAGAAAGAATTTAAGAAGAATTTATCAAATGCTCTTTTAAGAAGAGAGGCATTACTTAGACTTGTAGATCCTGTTTGTTTAGGTGATTTTAAATGGTTTGTTTTTAAAAAGTTTAATGAGAAGAAAATGAATATAAATTCAACCTGTTTACGTTAAGAAAAAAACTTTAAAAATAATGAATCTTCTACGTCATCATATATATCAACAGCACCAATTTCTTTCGGTAATATAAATCTCATTTTGCCATCACGAACTTTTTTATCGCCCATAAGTATTGTTAGAACGTCTTCTTTATTTATTTTGGGGATCTCGGTAGGAAGATCATAACTCTCTAAGAGAATTCGCTGTCTCTCTAATTCTTCTTTAGACCATAACCCTTTTTCAATTGCTATTTTCCCTGCAATATTCATACCAATTGATATTGCCTCACCATGTAGAAATTTGCCGTATCCACATAAATTTTCAATAACGTGACCAAAAGAATGACCATAATTCAATATTGCTCTAACACCATTTTCATGTTCGTCTTGAGAAACAACATGAGACTTTGTTTTAATTGAACTATTAATTACTTTAATTAGATATTCATTTTTGAGATTTATAAGTTCATTTTTGTTTTTTTCAATTTCTAAGTATTCGAAAAGTTCTTTATCTCTTATTACTCCGTATTTTATTACTTCGGCCATGCCTGCACTAAATTCTCTTTTGGGCAAACTTTTTAAAGTTTCTGGATCAATAAAAACTGCTTTAGGTTGATTGAAAGCTCCAATTAAATTCTTACCTTTTGGATGATTTACTCCTGTTTTTCCTCCTACAGATGAATCAACCATTGATAATAATGTTGTTGGAATCTGAATATATTCGATACCTCTCAGCCAAGTCGCAGCTGCAAAACCACTTACATCTCCAACAATTCCTCCTCCAAGGGCAATAATTATTGAATTTCTATCTAAGCCAAATTCAAATGCTACATCATATATTTCACTTAAGGTTTTTAAGTTTTTATATGATTCTCCAGCCTTGATAAGGAACATTTTGGCCTGAAATTTATTATCTTTTAAATTATTTAAAAATTTTTCTCCATACAAATTTGATATTTCTTCGTTTGAAATCACAAGTATTTTTCTATTCTTTGTTATTCCAATTTTTAAAAGTTCTTCGCTGATATTATTCAGTATCCCTGCTTCTAGAGTTACTTTGTATGACTTATCACCTAATGGGACTAATATTTTTCTCTTATTCACAATTGATTACCTAGTTAAAATTTATAAATATTTGGTATTAAATACTTTATATATTAGCAAAATCTAAGCTCTAGATCCTTAAAAATTCAGTTGTTAAGAATTAGAAATGGTAATAAAATCATGCTATGAGTTTTAAAAAAAATATAAACGATATTAAGAAAAATTATTCCCTAGGAATAATTGGAGGTGGTCAACTGGCATTGATGTTAACCGAGGCAGCAAAAAAAAGAGATTTAGAAGTATGTGTGCAAACAAAATCTTGTGATGATCCTGCTGGTTCAAAAGCAGATCATGTCATAGAAGCTGATCCTTTAAAGATAAGAGGTAATAAATCATTAATTAATGAGTGTGAAAAAATAATTTTTGAAAATGAATGGATAAAAATTGATAAATTAAATTTAATTGGCAATAATGATATTTTTGTTCCAAGCCTTAATGCAATTAAGCCATTAGTAGATAGGTTTTCTCAAAAAAAATTAATAGATAGAATGAATATTCCCTGTCCAAAATGGATAAGTATTGAAGATTTTAAAAATCTCTCGGATGAGGAAATCAAAAATTGGACTTTTCCTCTCATGGCAAAATCAAATAAAGGTGGATATGACGGTAAAGGGAACAAAAAAATAAAGACAAAAGAAGATTTAGATTCTTTTTTAACAGAGAATAATTCTGATGAATGGTTAATAGAAGAATGGATAGAGTATGAAAAAGAACTGGCTCTTGTTGGTTCGAGAGATAGGACCGGTAAGATAAGATTCTTTCCAATAGTTGAGACATTCCAAGCAAACCATGTTTGTGATTGGGTTCTTGCACCTGGAACTAATGAATATGATTTGAACTTATTTGCAATAAATATTTTCTCTTCAATAGTCAATGAACTTAACTACGTTGGAGTTTTAGCTATTGAATTCTTCTATGGGGATAATGGCCTTTTAATTAATGAAATAGCTCCTAGAACTCATAACTCAGCTCATTTCTCTATAGAAGCTTGTACTTCAAGTCAGTTTGATCAATATGTTTGCATTTCTTCTGGGATAATGCCACCTGAAATTAAAATGAACTGTGAAGGTGCAATTATGATAAATCTACTGGGGTTAAAAAAGAATTTCCCAATCTCAATGGAAACTAGAATTAAAATGTTATCTGAAATTGAGGGCTCTAATATTCATTGTTATGGAAAATCTCGCGAAATTCTGGGAAGAAAAATGGCTCACATCACATTTTTATTAAATGGTAAAAAGCATTCAGAAAGATATGATGAAGCTCAAATTTTATTAACTATGGTAAGAGACATTTGGCCATCTCCAAATGCATAAAAAAATAAGTTAGAGTTAGATTACTGGATCTTTGGTTAAGTTCTTCTTTATGTGCTCTGATCTGACTCTCTTTCGACATGAGGAGACTGTCGTGATGCGGTAGTAAACCGATCTTGTAATCGGAAACGAAAGCCCACTTTGAATCCTCTTCTGGCATTTCCAGGTCGATGCAGCAGAGAACTGACGGGGATCCGGTGTTACCTATCAAAATGCCTGCTAAAACAGGCTTTTGGTGGGTATTTTATTTTTTTGGAATAACTGAGCTGTTTTTATTCCCTATCAGTGTAAATAATTTATTTGCCAAAATACTTGACGATCCATTTCTAACGTATTTATATTAGTAGTACACATGTATTATTAAGTAATGACTTTAGGAGGAGCTAATGTTTGGACTAATTTTTCTTACGGTTATCGTAATGAGTCCCCAAGTGGTTGGTTGCTTAGCCCAGACCGCAGCAGATTAATTTTATTTGTAAGGAATAAAAAATCTCCAAGAAATAGTATGAGAATTTTTGCTCATACATATTATGCAAATGATCTTGGTGAGCCAATGGCAATTAAATCATCTACTCAAATGTATCTGGATAATGCTTGGGATAAATGGCACGACCTTCAATTAGAGGGTTGGACTTTTGAAGAACTTGAATTACCTAAATCTGTATGACTTACTTAAATCCAATCAAAAAGAAATTATCAAAAGTAGATAGAAAGATATCTATGCAAGACCCATCAAAATTATTAGCAGAATTTTTTAATGGTGTTGTCATTGAACTTGATGAAGAATATAAATATGACTCATAAAGAATTGATAGATCAAGTTTCCGCAAATTTATTTAAACAAAGTGGAAAGTTAGAAAGCAGAAGATCTTGGTTGGCAATGAGAAATTATCTTGAACAATTAGATACCGAACAACTTAAATCCATGCTTAAGGACCATGGATGATTTAAAAACTTTATTTAGTTTTTATTTTTTTCTTAATTCTTAGAAAACCGTAAGTTGCAAAGCCAACCAAAAACATATCCAAGTAAATATGCCAAGTAGGGAAAATCTGGTGTATTAATTCCATTAACTTTTTATCGCCACTTGCCAATAAGGATAATCTAAATTTGATTTTTCTCTAATCAATTGTAATTTTCTAGAATTTATTTTTACTACTATTCCATCTGTTGGATATTTACTAAAAAGCTTCCCTTCTAGCCATTGTATTCTAAATACTTCAACTTGGCTCGTAAAGTTGCATGAAATATCCTGAGGGATCGTGAAGCCAAGCTTTGAAAGACTCTTTTTGGACTCATATTGGTTAAGTGTTGAATTAAGTATTTGAAATGCGCAGAAGCTAAGACTTTCAGAAAATCCTTCTTTAGCTCTTAGAAATCCAGAAGCGATTCTCTGGGAGATATTTGGACTTTGGTTGGGTGCATATAATTCACCTCTAACTTGAAGAACTCCTCGTAAAGGGAGATTATTGGGAATGTCTTGGACTTTAATAAGTTTACTAGTAACGTCTGCCCCTTTTCTTGAAATTGCTTTCTCCAACGTTCCATCCCTATATTGCAAAGCAACAGCACAACCATCAATTTTTGGTTCAATTAATAATCTGGTATCTACTAATAATCCTTTCAAAAATTCATCTATTGAATCCTTTTCTAATGAAGGTAAAACTAGTATATTTTTCTTTTTAAAGTAATCACAATTTGGGTTTGTTCTTAATAAATTTTTTTCAAGTTGGTCGAACTGCTTATCAGAGATTAAAGCATTACCATTTCTATAATTATCGTCATACCATTCAATTCGTTCTTCTAAATAAGTTTTCATTTAATAAGATGGCTTAAGTTTTTGGTCAGGTATCCAACTTGGTTTATCTATTATCCATTTCTCTCTATCTTCATATTTAACAGTCCATAAAATAAATGAAGAAATTTCTTTTAGAGTTATGCCAACCAAATATCTTGTTTTTGGACTTATTGATATAAATCCAAATAATAATATTAATAAAATAAGTTTAAGCATACCTTTAATCATTTAAAAAACTCAGCGTACTTTTGCGAAGTTTTAATTAATGCAATTCTTATAACCCTCAATCTTTGCTAGGTCATCAATATTCAAACCTGTTTCTTCTAGTAAAGTTTCTCCTATATCGTCCTTATTAAATTTAGTTAAAGCTCCTTTAGTAGAGTACTTAATACATTGGTTTTTGTATTTTGCTTCTTTGACAACAGGAGATAAATAAAAACCAAACAAGATGATAAAAGCACCATAGGTTACAACTTTTCTATGGTTTTTCCACCATTCATAAAATTTATTGGACACGAAAAATAAACGATTCTTTTCTATTTTAAATTGACTGTCAACAAATTACTTTAGAAATTTAAGGATTGGTTAATTTATTGTTTTTTCATTAATAGATTTAACCCAAGAATAATATCTTGATTTTCTAATCCTTTGCTCTTTCGATACTAATCTATCCGCAGATTCTAGGGGTGATTCTCCTTTCTCAACTTTTGTTGTAATAGAAATACCAAAACCTTTTGCTTCAATTTTTGCGATGCCACCCTCTAAAAAAAATAAAAAAGACCAACCTTTGTTCCATCCTAAATAGAAGGGATTTCGATACATTGCATTCTTTTGGAGATACTATTTAATGATATTTTCCTTTTCAAGGAGTTACTTGTATTCACTATTACCAAATAAGAAGTTTACGGCTGATTATTTCTGGAAAGTAATTTTAGTATTTAAATAATTAACAGAGGAATACTTGACGTCTAAGAGTAGTACATTTATATTAATAGTACAACTGTATTATCTTCATGACTTCAGGAGTCGCTAATGTTCGGACTTATTTTTATCGTGGCAGCCTTATTGACCCCCCAACTGGCTGGTTGTTTAACAAAAAAAGTGGTTTATTAATTTTTTTTGAGAGTTATAAGAAATCTGTATCTAATAACTCACAAGTATATACTCATCTTTTCTATGCAAATGAATTAGGTGAACCAGCCCAAATTAAAAATTCAAGACTTCATTCCATTGAGTGTGCTTGTGAAACATGGAATGAATTAATTTCAGCAGGTTGGCAAATTGTTACTAATAAATTCCAGTAATCATGATCAAGGTAAATCCATCAAAATGGGAATATCTAAAAGAATCCACCCTAAAACTAAAACGAACAAAGATTTGTATTACTTGCAATCACTTTCGCTACAGCACTACAGAAACTTTTGCTACTATCTTGATCTGTCCAAAATACGAAAAACGCATACCACAGGGTGATCATTTACTTAAAGGCTGTGAGTATTGGCAAAAAAATAGGACGATATTTTCCCCTGAAGCATCTTAATTATTCTCTAATTAAACTTCTCTAGGTAGAGATATTTAATTATGTAAACAAAGCATTATTTTATACAACTTAAAAAATTCTTTTTAAGTAATTTTTAAGCATGATTCAATTCTATTTTTCCATATTTTTATTAGTTGTGCTTACATTTTTTGCACTTTTATTAGATGCACCAGAGTTGGCTTCTTTAATTCAAACATTTTAGAAAATAATAAATCAGCATTTTTACTGATTTACTTTCTTAATAAGTAAGGCTTAGGTTTAACTTGTTGAATAGGAGGGATCTAATGATTGACAGTCCACCAGAGGAGTTAAATTATAAAATTTAAATCTAAATAAAACTAATGCTAAATCTGGAATGAATCTTCTATTTGAGATTCATTCCTTTTTAATTTCTTTCAAAAAAATGTAAATTATAAATATTAAATTTTAAAAGTAAAAAATCAGTTCATATTAATATGATTTGAGGCCTATGTTTCTTCTTAGATAGTTGCTAACTTTACCTGAATCCAAAACCAGTTTTTTGTTCTTCTTTTTCTTCCCATTCATTAATAATTAGTTTTAGTAAACTTTTTAGTTCTGAATTAGAAGCATCAGTATCTTTTTGAAGATTTATACAGATGTTTTTTATTTCCTCAAAAGCATTATCAATTAATATTGTTTTTTGATCTGGATTAGCCATAGAATTTTAAAATGCTCCATTACAGTTGAACCCACTGCAGTTAATAACCCTGAAAATATTCATTACAAAGCTGTGGAATCTTTCATCATAAAAAAATGCCCAGGTTGTAAATATAGCAAAACCAGAGACAGCAAAAGCAGCATATTGAAGCCAATGTATTCCATAGCTGTCCAATCCATTTTTATCAAAATCAGAATTACTCAATTGCTTTTTTATTTATAATAAAAATTTTTTTTTTAAAAGGGGAGTTTGTTTTGAACGAGAGATTTATTATTTTTTTTCTTTAAGACCTTAATGTATTGATACTTTAAATAAAACCAGGAATTATCCACCCAAAAAAACCGTAGTTTATTATCAAAGCTAAAAAACCAATCATAGCTAATCTCCCATTTGTTATTTCGGCATTTTTCCAAAATTTACCCATATAGTTTATATTTTTGTTCGAATTTTTATCTATCAAGTAATTTGGTTCTAAAGGTTCTTGCAACCTTTTGATGGCGTATAAAGAAAATTGAATTGTAATTGCGATGATAACAACTATAAAACTAGTAAGTGCATCCATTTTTAGATTTCATATGTGATCAATTAGTAAGCCAAAGAATAAATGACATTTGTATACATCAAACATTTCCTCGTTTCTGCTTTATTGACAGAGGAAACCTTAACTTGAATTATTAATAAATGTAACATATTTAAAAAAAAATTAGTATGAATTCTTACTTTTTCTTTGGATTTCACATTTTTAAATACTTTACTGTTACATTTTTGTGTCAAAAAATCCTAATACGAGTTTTATTGAATTACATAATTAGCTATAAGTTTTTACTTTAAATCCGATAAAATATTAAAAGATTTTTACAAGGAATATATTTTTAATGTTAGATTTATAGTATTTTTAATAACTAGAAATTATTATTTTTGTTTGATTTCCGGAAGGTAAAATTTATTGCCTAATGTGTAACCAATTGACATCAGAACGAACCCAATAAGTTGAGGTAAATGAGAATTAGCTAGTGAGATCTTTTCAATCATTTCTCAATCTATAAATATTCATAATAATAAAAAATTTTAAATACTGTAAGTCTATTTTCTTTTTGATTCTTTAATCTCCCCAGATTTTTTTAGTGAATTAACAAGTCTTTCATTTTCTGTTTTTAAATTTTCTAATGCAGTTTTTGTGAATTGTTCTTTAGCCTCAAATTTTGCTGAACTTATAACTTTTTTATTAGGGAGTTTTTTTTTCGGTTCTGACTTCATATTAAGCAGCAATTTAAAAAATTTTAGAAGTTATTTTTTTTTAGTTAGGTATTATTTTTTACAGTTTTCTGGTTAATAATATTTGTTTACATAGACAAATTAATCTTTATCTTTTGGGAGCCTTAACCAACCAGAAGTCCATTCTGATTTTAGTTTTGTCCATGAGATTCTTTTAATATCTTTTTTATTTTTGGTAGGAAAAATATCAACCCATCTATCTTCATTTTTGCCACCATAAGCTTTAACTTGAAAATGCCTATTACCATTAATTGTTTTTGGTGCTGTCCAACACAAAGTAGGAGGCCATTTCATCGGAAATTTTTAAAAGTTAAAAAACTAAAGGTTGCTTTGCCCAGTTAAAACTAAACCATAATATGCAATCGTACCAAGGATAAGTACTATTCCTAGTATTCTAATAATCATGATTTAAAATTTTTAAATTCAAACAATATTAGAGAAATTTTATTAATTTGCGTTGAAGATTTAATATTTTCTAATTTTCCTTTTTTTATTTCTAACTATGGAGTGACAAGATTCAGGATGCCATTCATTCTGAATTTTGCCAATAAAATCATAAATAAATGAATCGGGACATCCAGTTTTTTTTTGAAGTTCTGAAAGTTCTTCTTTAATTAATTCATATACACTCGTTATTACCCCTAAATTTTCTTCTTGGGAGGGAGCCCATTTTTTATTCTCCATTATTATTTTTTAAATTATTTTCCACAATATCGTAATATGTTATGTCTCCATAATCAGCATCTGAACAACATAAATCTCCATATAGTTCCTCTAACAAATCGTACGCATCTGAATATTTATCAAAACTTTTAGCTGTTAATTCGTCATCTTTCCCATCAATTCTAATTATTTTGTATGTCATATTTTACTTAGATACAAAAAGTATTTATTGATTAATTAGATCATCTTATAAATAAAAATCTTATTTAGAAGTATTAGTTGGGTAAAGCTTCTGAATTTTATTTTTCTGTATTTCTATTTTTCTTCTTTCATATTTTTTTGCCATTATTTTTCTGATAAATAATTGTGGGATAAGCCAAACTAACGCAATAGCTATAGCCATGAAAGCAGGATTTCTCCACGTTATCCTAATAATCTCTTGTATAAATTCTTGATTGAAAATTTCCATACATTAAATATCAATGATAAAAATATCTTTGCTTTCTTTTATAAAATCTTTTAAATTTCATAACCCATCATAACCTTAAAAAATCTAATAAGGAATTTTATAAATTTTTTCTTTTTCTAGTGCGTTTTCTTTTATATTTGGATTTAGATTAATTTTTATTTTTAGTTTAGAGATGTCGACTTATCTAATTACAGGATCAAATAGGGGTATTGGATTAGAACTATGTAGGCAAATTCATAAGAGGGGAGATAATGTAATTGCAACGTGTAGGAAAGCTTCAAAAGAACTTAGAGATTTAGGAGTGAGAATTGAAGAGAATATAGAAATTTCTTCTGATGAGTCGATATCAAATTTGTGTAAAAAACTATCTGGAGTTAATTTAGATTGCTTAATTCATAATGCAGGAATTTATGAATTTAATTCTTTCGAAAACTTAGATAAAAAAAGTATTTTGCGGCAATTTGAAGTCAATGCATTGAGCCCAATATGTATGACGCAATCACTTAAACATTTTTTAAAAAAATCTTCTAAGGTTGCTTTTATCACAAGTAGAATGGGATCTATTGAAGATAATACATCTGGAAGTTCTTATGGTTACAGAATGTCTAAAGTCGCTTTGTCCATGGCAGCAAAATCACTTTCTATAGATTTATCAAGAGAAGAAATTTATGTAGCTATTTTGCATCCGGGGTTAGTGAGTACAAGAATGACTGGTTTTACAAGAAATGGAATTAGTACTGAAGAATCAGCAAATGGCCTTTTAAAACGTATAGATTCTTTAAATAAAAATAACTCTGGTACGTTTTGGCATGCCAACGGAGAAGTTTTGCCTTGGTAATATCAATAAATTTATATTGAAGAGATTTATATCTTTAATTTGTTAAAAAAATTTTAAATTTTTGATGAATTTCTTTCCTTATTTAATTCTTTTGGTTATCTTTAAAAAAACATTAGTAAAGGGGGTGATTCATTGTCGTATCTACCGAAAAATGCGGTTATCAATGGGGCCGTGAATTCAGTATCTTCATCAAATTCATCGGTCTCTTTTTCTTTGATTAAGAAAAAAGGTTTTATAATCAACAGATTTATATAAATCAGTTACTTAATAATTAAGACTCTGCATCTCGTGAAGTTGCAGAGTTTTTTTTATGAATTTAAATAGTCTTTCAAAATTTACTCTATTTTTTTTGGCCGAAGTAAATTAAGGCTAAAAAAGATAAAGTGCTTACCAAAGCGATTAAGTACCATCCAGTTGAGGAGTTGCTAGTTACTTCGGTCATTTATTTTGATTTATCGGAAGAATTGATTATTTGAGTGAAAATCACAATTGATATCATTAAAAAAACTAAAAGGATGTAAGTTACGTTCATTTATAGAAAAATGCTAATTATCAAAAAGATTATTCCTAGAACTACCGTTACAATTGCTCCATCTACTAATAAGTCTTTCCATGTATAACTTTTAAGCATCCTTGTTTTGTCTTCTTCACTCATTAGGTTCTTTAACCAAGTCCAATTTAAAAGCTGTGTCAATGCAACACCAAAAATTAAATGCCCAAACAAAATACCAATTAGATCAATTCTAGAAATATCTTTAGTGAGACTTGTAATAATAAAAAAGTCCACTAGCTTTTTTCTTTATTAGATAAGGCACCACCTTCTTCTTTATATTTTTCCCAAGCTTCGCTTATTTTTGCTTTAGAGAAATTTTGTTTTCCCTCAGAGAATTTATTTTTGAGGTTATTGAAACTATTTGTAAGTTCTTTTTTTGTTGGTTCATCAAGAAAGTTTGATGTTAATTTCCATAAATACCAGCTACTAGCAAGAAGAAGAATTAATCCGAGTAATTGCATATTAGTTTTTTACTATCCTACAACTTTTCAAGTGGTTTCGATAAATTAATTTATTTAATACCTGCAGAAATTTTTTTGAATTAAATAAAAATTAAAACTTTAACCAGTGGAAAAATATTCTATCCAGCAGCCATATAGTCAGACCACCTTCTAGGAAAGCTAACCAATACATACCATAATCAGAAAATCCCATTTGTTCTTTTACTGTTTTAATTAATTTTTTGTGAGCTTGAATGAGATCCTTCATGAACAATCAAATTTTTTTAAACCTGCTGAATTTCTTTAATTAAAAAACCCTTCCCATAGCAAGATAGACATGTTTTAGTCTCATCTAATGAAATTCTTAGAAAACCTGCTCCATTACATCTAAAGCAATTTACTTTAGTGTTTGAATAGATTTTTGATTTAATTTTTGCAGCACGATTTAAGTAAGACACAGTTTCTTTACGACCGTTTGCTTTGGCAGCTTTGTTTAAAAGCTTTTTGTAGTTGACTTTAAGTTCTTGGGTATTCATCTTTATAGAAACTATGGTGCGAATACAGGAAAAGCTGAATATTTAAAAAATTAAAAACTTGGAATTTCCCGTTAATATTTCTAATCTGATCTCTTACTGAGATTTTTATAATATAACTAGGATTTTTTTTATATGTTTAGTATCTGGAGTAATTAGTTTGTATATTTAATAGAAATTTTATATTTGATAAACTAAAACTTTTGTGGTTGATCATTCAAGAAAATATTTTTTTGTCTTTGAAAGGAAGCTTAAATAGTTTATCGTTTGAAAAGTATTTAAAAGCTCTAGTAAATTATCCAGCCTTTTTGAGGTTTTTAACTAAAAAATCATTTTCATTAGTAAGAACTTTAAGCTTAGATTTTTCCAACTCTTTTTTGATTTCGAGATTTAAGTACTTTTTTGTCTTATTTAGATTCATAAGATTTGTTCTTAAAATTATTTAAAAGACAGTTGAAATCATAGTGATCCCAAAAAAAAATTGTGGATAGTTTTTACTTAAAAGAAGATAATATTTTATTTTGCACATAGAAATTCAAATTTAATCAACATATTGTGGAAAACCCTGTTGAAAAATGCTTAAAAAGTGGATAACTCTTCGGGAGCATTATCAAAACAAGCTTTTCTGGGAAATTTTTTAAGTATTAATACTTCATCAAAAAAAATTAAATGTAGTTTAAAAAGTATCATAATCACTTGTTATAACTGCGGGATCATTACTTTTAAAAAAAAGATAAAAAATCAATTCCAGGAGCTTATGTTGATAAAAAATTTAAAAAGTTTTTATTCTTGATGTATCAATTTGAAAATTAAAGTGAAGAAAAATCAATCTAAACTTGAAATTTTTAATTTTTGTCTTAGCTGGTCAAAAAATCTTTAATTCGGTTTTCTCTATGAAAATATTTCTCAAACCTAACATTAATCAAATAGATTCAATTAAGTCAAAAATTTAAAATGTCAGAAGAAAAAAAGGATTCAAAAAAGTGTTCTGGAAAGAAAAACATCATGTTTGCCTATGGTTTTATACAACTTGGTTCTAGTTTCGTCTCTGCAATAGCATTGGCTGCTATTGCTTTTGGGTTCTGTTCCGTAAAAAAAGAGTCTAAACTTTTCAATAAATGTGTTGCCGAAATTATTGAAGATGGTGGTACCAATTCTGAGGCTGTCAGGTATTGCAATGGGGGGAATTAAAATCCCTACGGATTAATTAAATGGATTCAACCTGTGATTTAATCATTGACTCTTTAAAAGAGGAGCCTGTTGGAGAAACTGATCATTTTATTTGGTTCATAACAGATATTGGCATTGTTGCCCTATTTAAAAGAGAGGAAAACTTCGAGACTTATAGTTCTTATGTCGAAACTGAGGCAAATAAAATTGCTTTGGATATAACTAAAGAGGAGAAAGAGTACCTCAAAATAAAAGATAGACATCTTTTCTTGTTTTATTCATAATCTAGAATTTTATTCTTGATTTAGTAAGAGGGTTCAAGGTTAAAGGAGGGCTCCATAATATTGTTTTCACTAATTAATTCGTAGGTTAGCTCCTTATTTAGGGCATTTATATAGGACGTATAAAGTTTTCCCCAAACAAATTCAAATTCATCTTTACTTAAATTCTTGAAAAGAATTTCTCCTTTGAAGTAAATGTGATAAGAATCATTCATCATGGAAAATTAATCTTATCCTTTTTAACGCAGAGAAATATGTATGTAGTATTAGGTGCTACTAAAAAGAAATTTATATTTAGAAGTTAGAAATGCTTTTAGACTATCCGTGTATTCATTTTTTGTTTTTTGAATAATCCGACTGTCTCATCAAGATCCATACACGGCTGAATACTTATATCCATTAACCTTCTCCAGGGATGCCATTGCTTCCAAATTGTCTCAAGAGAATCTGCACTCACTACAGAATGTCCAATCCCATTTTGAACCATAAAAATCCAAGAATGAACCTCATAGTTTTCAGGTCTGTTTTGGGGACCACCTGATTCATACCAATTAATAAGCATTTCTGCTCCTTCTTCTTGATCCTCGCCATCAGTAAATTCGTAGGAAATCAAATACCTTTGCATATAGATTATTATTAAAATCTCTAAACTAGTTTAACTCTAGATTAAGATATTGCCTCCCAATTTAATTAATGCTATGAAGTTTATAGAAGTGATTGTTTTAAATGACCGAAAGATTTGGGAAAATTAAAAAGAATATTTTGACTAATTTATCTTTTATAAATAAGACAATCTTGAAGTATTTTCAAAACCATGATCTGTTCGTATAGCTCCAGTTAACAGATAAAATTTGATACTTTTTAAAATACCTTAAATTAGCTACCATATTCGTACTGTATAGATACCAATGATAAATAAAAAGAGTAGTAGTGATCCAATTGATAATTTAGAGTACGAAAAAGTTCTAGAAGAAGAAATAATTAATTCATACGAAAGTAAATTTCAGAAAGATAGTGAACTAGATAAAAAAAAGACTAAATTTTACAGACTTAAAAGAAGTCCATTAGAAATTGTAAATAGGACATTTTTCTTTTTCTTTATTGGAAGTTTCCTTTTCTCTTTGTTTTTAGCTTATTCAGAAAGTAAGTTATGGTTCATACTTTATGTAATAAGTGCATTGTCATGTGTTTTCTATACTCCTAATAGAAAGGCACTTAAAGAGTTAATAGCGGCTTGGCCAAATATAGAGGATCTCATCAAAGGGAGGAGTTTATGGAGAAAAGGCAAGTAAATAGATTATGAAACCTTTAAGTTCATTTAAAAAATGGCTATTAAATATACTTGTGCCTTACATAGAGGGCACCAACAAGAAAAAAGAGGATAAAAAATGAGTCTAGTA
>QCCX01000010.1 GCA_003278845.1 Prochlorococcus sp. AG-347-O22 | reverse complement strand
AATTCTGGATCTAACAGCTCTAACCCCAATAAAGCTTCTGGAGCGGAAGGTTGGGAAGACAGAAGTTATGGAAATTCTTCTGATAATTCTGAATATGAAAATGGTAGGAGCAGAAGAAAAAGGGGAATGTCCAATGAGAGCAATACTTCAAATGAGATAAATTAGTAACCCATTTCTTCAAGAGCTGTTGTTAATTTAAATAGATATTCAATATTTAATTCTTTTTTTATAGATTTATTTGAAATTTGATTTCTCCAAATTTTAGCTTTTGGTATACCTTCAACTAAATTTATAAGATGTTTGCAAATATCCCAAGATTTTCCTCCATTACTTAAATGAGCTTCAATATATGGAATTAATGAGAATATAATGTTCGAAGCAGATTTGGGTTTTTTGTTAATTCCATAAATCCTTTGATCAATTTCAGACCATCTCAAGGGATGTTTATAAATTGATCGTCCAATCATGACTCCATCAAAATCATCCAAGGCTTTTAATGATTCATCGATATTTGTTAAACCCCCATTGATTTCTATTAATAATTCTGGATTTGATTTTTTCAATTTTTTTACTACATCATAATTTAGTGGCGGTATGGTCCTATTTTGTTTTGGATTTAGACCTTTTAATATGGCTTTCCTTGCATGAACTGTAAATCTGTCTACACCAGCATTTGCGATAATTCTTACGAAATTATTCAAATTAACGAAACTATCATTATTGTCTACACCGATTCTGTGTTTGATCGTGACCGGTAAGTTGCAATTATTTTTTAAGGATTCTATACATTTAGCTACTTTTTCAGGGTCGTTCATAAGAGAAGCGCCAAAATTTCCAGAACAGACCCTTGGGCTTGGACAACCAACATTAAAGTTTATTTCGTCATAACCCCAATCTTGTGCCATTTGGGCTGCCTCTTTAAGGATTTTAGGATCGTCTCCACCAAACTGAACCGATATAGGGTGTTCTTCATCATTAAAATTTAGAAAATTTTCTTTTTTATTCGTATAAACTAAACTCTGGGCCACAATCATTTCCGTATACAATAGGGCTTCAGAACTTATTTTTCTCATTATCATTCTGAAATGTTTATCAGTACAATCCATCATTGGAGCAATACTTAACTTATGAATATTTTTAATAGAATTAGGTTGAATGAAATTCATTACTTTTTTGTGATTTAAATATATGAATCAATTTCTATCAAGAAGAACTTTTATTCTAATTCCTACTATGTCAATCTTAAAAATAATCTTTAACCCCATGCAGTTATTAGCATCTTCACTATCTTCTAAAGAAGAGTGGAATTTATCAAAAGATGAATGGAAGGCTAGGCTTAGTCCTGAATCATATTATATTTTGAGGGAGGAAGGGACTGAAAGAGCTTTTAGTAGCCAATTAAATAATGAGAAGAGGAAAGGGGTTTTTCACTGTGCAGGATGCGATTTGCCGCTTTTTTCCTCAGATAAAAAATTTGATAGTGGTACAGGATGGCCAAGTTTTTGGGATTCAATTCAAGGATCAGTAGAAACAAAAGTTGATTTTAAGTTAATTGTTCCTAGAACCGAATATCATTGTTCTAGATGTGGAGGTCATCAGGGACATGTCTTCAATGATGGGCCACTTCCTACTGGCAAAAGATACTGCAACAATGGATTAGCATTAAGGTTTGCTCCTTATTAAATATTTGTGCGGCCTTCCGCAACTTGTTTTGTGCATCACTTTAATGGACAATAGTTTTATTAAATTTTAGAAAAATGATTGAAAATCAATCAGACAATATTGATAATAAAGAGAATGATGATTCTAACCTGGATAATGCTCCTAAAGATTCATCATCTACCCAAAATTCAACAACAGAAAATGATGATTTATCTTCTCAAGAAAAAGAAGAAATAAATACTGAAGAATTAAAAAATACTATTTCAAATAATGACGCGAGATTAGAACAATTAGAAAAAGAGCATGAAACATTAAAAAATCAATATGTAAGGATTTCAGCAGATTTTGATAATTTTAGAAAAAGGCAGTCTAGGGATCAGGACGATTTAAAAATCCAACTTGTTTCCAAGACTTTAACCGCCATACTTCCAATTGTTGACAATTTTGAGAGGGCAAGACAACAACTTAAACCAGAAAATGAGGAAGCTCAAGCTCTTCATAGAAGTTATCAAGGATTGTATAAACAACTAGTAGAAGTTTTAAAACAACAGGGAGTGTCACCCATGAGAGTTGTTGGTCAGCAATTTGATCCAAGCTTGCATGAAGCTGTATTAAGAGAAGCTAGTGAAGAGTTTGAAGAGGATTTTATTATTGAAGAATTGCAGCGAGGATATCATCTAGAAGGTAAGGTTTTGAGGCATGCATTGGTTAAGGTTTCTATGGGGCCTGGTAAACAAAATTCACAACAGGAAGTAGAAAAGGATACAGTTGAAGGGGAAGATAATTCAGAGGCAAATACTTCTGAAGATGTATAAATTCCAAATTCTTATTTGAGCATTATCTAATGGCTGATTTTTACCAAATACTTGGAGTTTCAAGAGATGCTGATGCGGATACCTTAAAAAGGGCTTATAGAAAATTAGCAAGACAATACCATCCTGATGTTAATAAAGAACCTGGTGCAGAAGATAAATTTAAAGAAATTGGTAAGGCTTACGAAGCATTAGCTGATCCTGAAACTAGAGCAAGATATGACCAATTTGGAGAAGCTGGCCTTGGAGGTGCAGCTGGAATGCCTGATATGGGAGATATGGGCGGCTTTGCAGATTTATTTGAAACTTTTTTTAATGGCTTTGGGGGGCAAAATCCACAAGGAGGAAGAACACAAAGAAGAGGTCCTCAGCAAGGAGATGATTTAAGATATGACCTTAATGTTGACTTTAAAGACGCAATTTTTGGCCAACAAAGAGAAATTAAAATTCCTCATTTGGAGACATGTGAAGTCTGTAGGGGAACAGGTGCAAAACCAGGAACCGGCCCTAAAACTTGTTCAACATGTGGTGGAAGTGGACAAGTTAGAAGAGCTACAAGAACACCTTTTGGTAATTTTACACAAGTAGCTGAATGTCCTTCATGTAATGGGGCTGGCCAGATAATTGCAGATCCATGTGTAACTTGCGGCGGTAATGGCGTAAAGCAAGTCAGAAAAAAATTAAGAATTAATATTCCTGCAGGAGTTGATACAGGTACTAAATTAAGAGTTTCCGGCGAGGGAAATGTTGGTTTGAAAGGGGGTCCACCTGGAGATCTTTATGTTTTTATAAAGGTTAAGAATGATTCAAAACTTAAAAGAGATGGTGTAACTATTTACTCAGAAATAGCAGTAAGTTATTTACAGGCTATTTTAGGCGATACTGTAAAAATCACTACAGTTGATGGAGATGTTGATTTAAAAATTCCAAGTGGTATTCAGCCAAATACAACTCTTTCACTTGAGAATAAAGGGGTACCTAGACTTGGAAATCCGGTTGCGAGAGGAAATCACGAAGTCTTAGTAAAAGTAAAATTACCAACTCGTATAACCGAGGCAGAACGTGAGCTTTTAGAGGGTTTAGCTTCACAATATTCAGATAAAAATATTAATTCCAGTAGTGGACTGTTTAGTAAATTATTTGGTAAAGAATCTTAATGACTTCCTTAAAGCATTTGGATCTTAAATCTGTTCCATGTCCTTTAAATGTTGTCAAAATTAAATTGGCTTTGGAGAAGTTATCTAAAAATGAACAACTTATTGTTGAATTAGATAAAGGTGAACCAGAAGAAATGGTATTAAACAATTTAAAAAATATGGGATGTTTGTTTAAACAAATCAAAGAAAATGAAAAATTTATAAAAATAAAAATATTGAATGAAAACTAATAGTAAATATTTAGGTTTAGTTACGAAAAAATTTAATGATTTTTTTTTAGTTGATTTAAAAAATCAAGAAAACTTTGGAAATAACCAGAAATTTTTATGTAAGGTTAAGAAGTCTATAAATTTCAGGGATCAATTAATTTATGTTGGAGACGAAGTAGCGATTGAAAAAATTGATTTTAAAAGTAAACGCGCAATAATAACGAGTTTAAAAAAAAGAAAAAATCTTTTAGTTAGACCCTCAGTTGCAAATATTTCTAACATATACGTTACTTTTTCCGTTGAAGAACCAGAGTTAAATTTATCTCAAGTTAATAGGTTTTTGATATCAGCAGAATCAATGGGAGTGGAAGTCTCATTAGTTTTAACAAAGTGTGATTTAATTTCTGATAATAGAAGATCATATCTACTTGATAAATTTGAGAAATGGGGTTACCAAGTAATAACTTTAAATTTACAGAAATCTGATTGTTTTAAAAATTTATTAGCTGAGGTAAAGCAAAAAGAATGTTCAATTTTTATGGGTCCATCCGGAGTTGGTAAAACTACTTTGCTAAATATGATTATTCCGGGTCTTCAAAATAGTACTTCTCCAGTTTCCAATAAAATTAAGAGAGGAAAAAATACTACTCGAAATGTTGAGTTATTTTCTATGTCGAATCAAAGTTATATTGTTGATACTCCTGGTTTTAATATGCAACCTCTAGAGGTTGATATTAAGTTGTTACCAAATCTTTATTCAGAAATACATAGACAGGTAATCGAAGAAGGAATTAAGTGTAAATTTCGTAACTGCTTACATTTAAACGATGAGGGATGTAACTTAAATAAATCCTTCGAAAGATACTCTTTTTATAAAGAAATGATTGAGTCTTCTAAGAGTCACTATTATCAAAACCAGGAAGATTGAGATTTAATCCACCAGTCAAATCATTCATCCTTTCTTTCATAGTTGTAGTTGATAATTCATGAGCTTTTTGAATGGCTTGTAGAATGTTTCGCTCTATTTGTTCTTTATTTGCATTTAAGATATTTTCTTGTACTTCTACCTTTAAAGGAAGTTGGTTTCCACTAATCCAAACTTTTATCATCTCATCATCACTTTTGCCTTCAATCTCCATATTTTCAAGTTCATCTTGTAATTTTTGAGCATCTTGCTGAATTTGTTTAGCTTTTTTAAAAGCTTCTGTAAGCTGTCCAAAGTTAGGAAGTCCAAAACCCGCCATTTTGTAAAAACGTTTCTTTAGTTAGGATAGTCAAAACCAATCATTCTTACTTCCGGTTGCAAATAAATCCCTTTGTTTTGTAGTACTTTTTGTTGAATTACTGTTATTAATTCATAAATATCTTTTGAACTTGCTGAAGAAGTGTTAATTATAAAATTTGAATGTATTGTAGAAATTTCAGCACCGCCAATTTTAAATCCCTTTAAACCCAAATCATCAATTAATTTTGCTGCATAATTATTTTCAGGATTTTTAAAAACACTACCAAAACTTGGTTGATGATATGGTTGTGTTTCTGTTTTTAATTTAAGATTATTTTTAGTTGTTTGAATTAATTGTTTTAGATTTCCATTAGGTTCAAAATGTAATTTTGCACTAATAATTGTTAAATCATTTCTTTGAAAAGAGCTAAATCTATACTCAAAATTGATATCTTTTTTTTCAATTTCAAGTTTTTCAAGAGTTTTATTATTAATAACTTTTACGGTAATAAGATTTTTTGCTAGCGATAAATTACCTGTGCCAGCGTTCATATAAATTGCTCCTCCTAATGTTCCTGGAATTCCGACAGCCCATTCCCCTCCTTGTAATCCATTTTTAGCAAGAGAATTAGATAATGTTGGGAGCATTACTCCTGCTTCCGCTTCAATAATTCCTGAATATGGTTCTATCTTTAATGATTTCAATTTTTTTGTACAGACAACTAAGCCTTTTATGAAAATATTATTTATTAAAAGATTTGAACCTGCGCCAATTATTTGACATCTTTGATTATTTAAATTAGCCCATTTTATTAGATATGAAAGTTCTTCAACACTTCTTGGCTCAGCAAAATATTCAGCCACTCCTCCCACTTTTATAGTTGTATAACTACTTAAATTACAGTTTTCAGAAAAAATTTTTTTATTCATAAATTAGGTATTTATTTTAATTATTTTTTTCATTTAAAATTGACCAGAAATTATGACAATCACCAGCTCCCATATTCAAAATTAAATCCCCTTTTTGAGTTAATTCGTAAAAATTCTTTCTAACTTCATAATAATTATTTATGTAACTAACATTTTTATTTTTTTTATAGATCAGATCAGTAATAATTTTCGAAGTAATTTTATCTTCGTTTCCTTCTCCTGCTCCATAAATGCTTGTTACATAAATAACATCTGCTTTTGATAATTCTTCAGCGAATTCTTTATTAAATTGCTTTACTCGAGAATATCTATGAGGTTGAAATAAAGCAATTAATCTATTTTTTTGAAATTCATTATTATTTTTTTGCTTAATAAATAATCTTCCTAATTTAATGGTCTCTTTTATTTCGTTTGGGTGATGTGCATAATCATCATATAAACTTCTTTCATCTATTTGGCCTCTAAATTCAAATCTTTTTTTTGGTAGTTTCAAATATTTTAAATTTTTCTTAATTTTTATAAAATCTACTCCTATCATTCTTGAAGCTGCTATTGCTGCGGTGATATTTGATAGATTGTGTAGTCCTGGAATTGGAATATTTAAATTACCGATAAAATTTCCATTTTCATAATATTTTCCAATTGTATACTTTGAATTAATTTCAGTCGGGATTATTGCATATGCAACGTTTTTAGCCGTTGAGTTTGACCACTTCCAATTTGAATGAAAATTTTTTCTTGAGGTTTCACAATCAAAATTAAGTAATAATTTTTTAGAGTTTTTAGCGAAACTTTTAAAAGAAGATATGACTTCACTTAAATTAGAAAAATGATCGCAATGATCAAAATCAATGTTATTGATTATTCCAATATCAGATTTATATTTGTCAATAGTCCCATCAGATTCATCAACTTCAGCTACTAAGTATTTTGTATTTTCTAAATGGCAATTAGAGTTGTAAATAGGAATTATTCCTCCAGTTATTGAAGAAGAATTACGTGTACATAACTCAAGTATGGTAGAAAGAAATGTACTAGTTGATGTTTTCCCATGGCTGCCTGCTATTGCCATTGCAGTATAAGTGCGCATAAGCATTGCAAGTATCTCTGAACGATGTTTTATTGATAAATTTTTTTCTTTGCAATACGAAAATTCTTCATTTTCTGGCTTGATCGCCGAGCTTACAACAAAATTAATCAATCTGTTGGTAAATTTTGAAGTAACAAATTCAATATTTTGTTGAACTTGAGAAGTAAAGATTACTGCACCTAATTTCTCCAATTTATTAGTTTCATCGTTTTTAACTAAATCAGATCCTGAAACTGAACAACCTTTTTGAAGTAAACCTATTGCTAATGCTGACATCCCAATACCTCCGATCCCAATAAAATGAAAATGACTTTTCAAAACTAATTTTTTATCCAATGTTTATCTTTTACTTAAATCAAAATAACTTCTAGGTAAAATTTTGCTATTTTTTCTTAAAAAAAAAATGTTTTTTTTCTTGAATTAATACAAAACTAGACTTATTTGCTTAATAAATCAAAAAAACCTTACGTTATTGCACAAAATTCAGTATGATCAGCAACTTAGGTTAATCATTTAGAAATTATTAGTTATGACTTTGCGTGTTGCAATTAACGGCTTTGGCAGAATTGGTCGAAACTTTATGCGTTGTTGGCTTAGTAGAGGGGCTTACACCAATATTGAAGTAGTCGGAATTAACGTTACATCAGATCCTAAGACTAATGCTCATTTATTAAAATATGACTCAGTCCTTGGTCAACTTGATGGTGTTGATATTCAATATACTGATGATACTTTTGTAATTAATAACAAGACAATTAAATGTTTCTCAGATAGAAACCCAATGAATCTGCCTTGGAAAGACTGGGGTGTAGATTTGGTTATTGAATCTACTGGAGTATTTAATACAGACGTAGGTGCAAGTAAACACTTAGAGGTAGGAGCAAAAAAAGTTATCTTAACTGCGCCTGGTAAAGGCGATGGAGTTGGTACTTATGTAGTTGGAGTTAATGCTGATACATATAAACACAAAGATTACGATATTTTGAGTAATGCTAGTTGTACAACGAACTGTTTAGCTCCAGTAGTCAAAGTTTTAGATCAAACTTTTGGGATTAATAAAGGTTTGATGACAACAATTCATAGTTATACAGGTGATCAAAGAATTCTAGATAATAGCCATAGAGATCTAAGAAGGGCTAGAGCCGCTGCTACAAACATCGTTCCTACTTCTACAGGAGCTGCAAAAGCAGTCGCTCTTGTATACCCAGAAATGAAAGGCAAATTAACTGGAATTGCAATGAGAGTTCCAACTCCTAACGTTTCAGCAGTAGATTTTGTTTTTGAATCTTCTAAATCTGTCACAGCTGAAGGAGTCAATAAAGCTCTCAAGGAAGCATCTCTAAGTACAATGAAAGGCATTATTAAGTATGGAGATGAACCATTAGTGTCTAGCGATTATGCAGGTACCAATGAATCATCAATTGTAGATAGTGATCTTACTATGTGTATCGGAGATAACCTTGTAAAGGTGCTTGCATGGTACGACAATGAGTGGGGTTATAGTCAGAGAGTTGTAGATTTAGCAGAGATTGTTGCTAAAAATTGGGAGTAATTAAAAGTGTTTGAAAGGTGTGTTATTAAATAATTTGTTTTTTTTATTATCTTTAAATTCTATTGATGGTTCACCATCAGTAAAAAATCCAATCTCTTTAATATCTTTATCAAGTTTAGATAAATTATCTGCCCATTTTTTGGGCAATGAGAAAACTAATTCATAATCTTCTCCTCCAAAAAAATAGTATTCGTCCCATTTATCTCCTATAGGCCAATCCTTATCTTTAGGTATTTTTTTATAGTTTATGATCGCTTTGCAGTTGCTAGCTATTGCTAAATCTTGTAAGGCTTGAAAAAGGCCATCACTGCTATCAGTACATCCTATTCTCCTTATATTTTTATTGGAGCGAGTTTTGAGGAGATTATTTAGAAAATTTGGATAAACTCTAGGGCGACAAAAATGTTCAATAGACTTAATAATTAATCTTTCATTAAGAGAAAATTCATTATCGAAATTAATTTTATTTTGTATCAAAAATCCCAGTTTGCTAAGACCATGAATTCCTGTAGTTAAAATTATATCTCCTGGTTTACATGCGTTTCTTCTTAATTCAAGGTCACCTTGAATTCCAAAGGCCGTAATTGAAATGATTTTTTCATTCCCCTTTGAGCAATCTCCCCCTAGAATCAATCCGCCATATTCTTTTAATGCTTTATTTATTCCTTTGTATACTTCTTCAACCCAACTCCACTCAGTTCTAACAGGTAGAACTAGGCTTATTGTAATACCAATAGTTTTCTTGCTTCCACTAGATAATAAGTCAGAGATGTTGCTTACAACTGCTTTCCACCCAAGGTCTTGAGGACAAATACTAATATCATTGAAATGAACATTTTCCACTAAAGAATCAGTATTAACAAGTAAATTTTCATTTTTTGTTTTGATTAAAGCGCAATCATCTGAAACTTGATTTTTAGGCATAAATTTCCCTAGCCTATTTATTAATTCTTTTTCCCCTAAATCTTCTAATATTTCTTTATGCATGTAATTTGAGGTTTTCAATACCTTCTAAAACATCAATAGAAATTATTATGTCATCTTTAGTAAGCTCTTCTAATACATCAAATCCATCTACAACGTAACCAAAGGCAGCATTCCTCCCGTCAATTAAATTGCGCCCCGCTGGATTTAATTCTGCTTCATATAAAAAGAAGAAAAATTGCGATGACCCATCATCAACTGCGGCATTCGAATGGGACCATCCTAGAGTTCCAAGTGTTGCAAAAGGTAATGTTGGAGTCTCTGTGTAAAGACCTAAATCTTCAAAAGTTTGATTGTAAAAAGTATCTTGTTCATCAGGAATTCTTATTTCTAAGGGAACGTGACGTTCTTCGTTTGTTTCAGGATCTATGTAACCAATATCATCACCAATTGGATCACCTGTTTGCAGTACAAAAAATTCTTCTGCTCTGTTAATGGGTAAATCTTTGTAGAAGTTTTTTGAAGATAAATCTATAAATGCTCCTGCTGTAAGTGGAGCGTTAAATCCATCCACAATTGCTTGCATATCTCCTTTGGAGGTTTTTATGTTAACTTTTGCTCTGCCCAGTAATCTTGGTAAATTATCAAATTCCTGGGGAATAGAGTATGGAAATTCTTTTGGTAGAAAATATTCTTCTAATCCCCCTATTTTATCTAAAGCATTTCTTCGAGTCGCAATAAACGAGTATTTATCTTTTGATTTAGAGTAATCTTGAAGGCTATCAAAATTTTCTTTGAGTTCTAAGAATGTTTTTTCAGAAATCTTCTTTTTATCTTTTGGTAATTCTTGAATAATTTTACTTTGGTATTTTTTTAGCAAAGATTGACATTTTGTAACAGTTTTCGCAAGAGCGGGCCATCTTCCTCCTCTTACAAGGTCACTAGTTTCTTCCAATTTGTGTTGAATTTCTTGTAACTCAACTTGCTTGATAGGGAGCGCGTTTCTGAGGATTGCATTAGGGTCTTTTACTGCATTTCCTGTAGGTAAATCAGCTAATACTTGAATAGGTTTTAAAAGAAAAACCTGTAAAATTACAATCGATAGAGTTAATAAAAGTTTGTTCTGATTTGATAAGAATTTTTGCATAGCACTCTTGCAGGTTTATGATCCTTGGGGGATGTAATACAGGAATGATTTCCAGTAACGATTTTCGCACAGGTACTACCATCGAATTGGATGGACAAGTTTGGCGTGTTGTAGAATTTCTACATGTCAAGCCTGGTAAGGGTTCTGCTTTCGTACGAACAAAATTAAAATCAGTTCAAAGCGGCAACGTTGTTGAAAAAACTTTTCGAGCCGGAGAATCAGTACAGCAGGCTATCCTTGAGAAGTCTAACCTGCAGCATACTTATGTGGAGTCTGGTGATTATGTTTTTATGGACATGACAAGTTTTGAAGAGACAAGACTCACCTCTGAACAGATCGGTAAAGGCGCAAAGTATTTGAAAGAGGGAATGGAGGTTAATGTAATTTTCCATAATGGTAAAGTTTTAGAAGTAGAACTTCCAATATCTATTACTTTGCAAGTTACAGAGACTGATCCAGGAGTTAAAGGTGACACTGCTAGTGGGGGCACGAAACCAGCTATTCTAGAAACAGGTGCTCAAGTTATGGTTCCTTTATTTATTTCTGTGGGAGAAATAATTAAAGTTGATACTCGAAATGACACTTATCTTGGACGTGAAAATTAATGGCTATGAAATTAGATCATGAAGACTTAGATCGCTTAATAGAGAAAATCTCTACAAGTGATATTCAAGAGTTCTCTCTAGAGGGAGAAGATTTTAAACTCGAAATAAAAAGGAATTTATTTGATCAGAATCAAGTTATTAATAATTT
This sequence comes from Prochlorococcus sp. AG-347-O22, assembly GCA_003278845.1. GTDB lineage: Bacteria > Cyanobacteriota > Cyanobacteriia > PCC-6307 > Cyanobiaceae > Prochlorococcus_A. The sequence goes on along the minus strand of QCCX01000010.1, from coordinate 26,912 downwards.
AGCTTCTAATACTTCATTTGATAAGCAAACAATTGCTAATCAAAAAACTATTAATGATAATATCCCAGTTGTTAATGAGCCTGAAGCACCTCAGGTGGCACCCCCAGGACGTTCTGACCTAACTGAAATTACTTCTCCTATGGTTGGTACATTTTATAGGGCTGCAGCGCCAGGCGAGGAGCCATTTGTCGAAGTAGGAAATAACGTTAAGGTTGGTCAAACTATTTGTATTTTGGAGGCAATGAAGTTAATGAATGAAATTGAATCTGAATTTAATGCTGAAATTGTAGAGATTCTCGTTGAAAATGGAACACCAGTTGAATTTGGTCAAGTTTTAATGCGTGTTAAGCAGTCTTGAATTGATAGTCATCTCTACAGCAGCCTTAATAGCCTCAATCATGCTTTGAGATTGAGCAATTCCTTTGCCAGCAATATCAAATCCCGTTCCATGATCTGGAGATGTTCTTATAAAAGGTAAACCGATTGTGGTATTTACTGAGTAATTAAGAGCTATCACTTTCATTGGTATTAAACCTTGATCATGATACATAGCAAGAATGCCATCATGTTTTTCAGCATTTTTGTCATTCCATGCTTTTACCGAAGAATTCCAGCAACTATCTGGTGATAAAGGGCCAAATAATCTAATATCTTTGTTCTTCTCATTCCATGTAATTAATGCATCATTGAGCCAATCCTTTTCTTCATGACCTAAAAGACCTTCTTCGCCGGCATGAGGGTTTAATCCTGCGACTTTTAAAGTAGGTTTATCAGTATAGGTATTACAAAAATCTTTGAAAAGATCCAATTTAGAGTGGATTAATTCTGTAGTTAATTTCTTGGAAACCTCAGAAAGTGATATATGGGTTGTAGCTAGTAAAGTATTAAATCTCCAACCCGTAATTGGTGATTTTGCTGTAAATAACATTCCAACGTTTTTTACTCCACATGCTTTTGCTAATACTTCAGTTTGACCAGAGAAGTAATGACCTGCTAGAGACCAAGATTTCTTGCAAATTGGTCCAGTTACAAGTGCTGAATTGGGATATTGTTTTACAATTTCTATTGCTTTCGTTAAATAAAGGAAACTTGAATTACCGTGACTTGATTTAGGATCATTATCTAATGAAGAAATTTCGAGATCATGTATTTTGAAATTTTTTGGATTTGCAAGGTTTTCTAATCCTAATGATCTAAGATATTCGTATGTATTTTGTAGATTTTTTTTTGATCCAACTAATATAAAATCAATATTTCTTGGTATCTGATTTGAATAAAGTGCTTTTAAAATTATTTCAGGTCCAATACCTGACTCATCTCCAACGCTTAATACCACCTTCAATATTTTGTTTGTATTTTGAAAATTCATAAAAAGGTTTAATTTATTTTTAACTGTTTAGATAGCAATTTTTTAAGCCTAATTTATAGTTTTTATAAATTAGTTTATATCCGAGTGTTTCGCATAAAAGTTTGTTTGAAACTCTTCTATTTTCCAGCCAAAAAGATTGAGCGATAGGAGATAATTGTTCTTTTACATCTTCAAATAATATTGGCTTTGGCATTTTTAAACCAAGTAAATCGTAGCAATATTGAATAACTTCTAACTGCGAACACGGTTCATCATCTGCAATATTAATGATTTGGTGAGATTTTAAACAAACTTTATTTTGTAATAAAAAAATTATCGCATGTGTTATGTCAGCAACATGAACTCTTGAAAATACTTGCGCTTTTTTTAAAATAACTCGAATTTTTTGATTTTTGATTGTTTCAAACGTGGATCTTCCAGGTCCATAGATACCAGGCAATCTAAAAATTTGCACGGGCAAAGTAGATTCAATCCATTTTTTTTCGCAATTTAATCTATTAAAACTTCTTTTTTGAAAAGGATTAGGCTGATCTGTCTCGGAAACCCAACCACCCGCAGTATTTCCATATACTCCTGTGGTGGATAAATATCCAACCCATTCAAGTGGTAAATCTTGCAGTTTATTTTGAAGGTTTTCTAATACTGGATCATTACCATTTTTGTCAGGAGGAATGCAACTAAGAATATGCGTTACTCCATCAAAAATTCTTTCATCAGGAATAACACCGTTTTCACTATTGAAAATAAAACTATTTGGATCTTTGCTAGCAGATCTTGAGCTTGTTAAAACAGTGCAACCTAATTTTCGAATAGTTTTTGCAAAATAACTACCGCTGAAACCACATCCCAAGACTAAAAATTTTTTTTTATTTCCGAGTAAACTTGCGGGTTTCTTCATGCTTGGTTAAAGTAGTACATATGTATTAATTATCGATGAAGACAGCTCTTAAGCCCGATTTAGAATCAAAAACTGTTTGCATAAGCAAAAGTTACTCCCTTTTTATAAATAAAGAAGTAAGTATATTTAATGTTAAATTCTACCAAAAATTATTTGTCTTTCTTATTTCATTTTCGACATTTTTAATATTCCCAGAATCCCCAAGAGAATTGGAAAAGATATGTGAGAGTTACAACACTAGAAAAATATGTAATGTTTGGTAGTCAAGCTGCTTTATATTCTGATTCATCTTTTTCGTAATTTTTATTTTTAACCTTAAAATTTGGATTGGCCCATTGCAATAATCTTATAGCTAATCTTAAATCTCCGTCTAACCAAGCTCTTATAGCCATTGCTCTTCGAGGATCATAAAATTTTTGTCTTCTGTACCAATTCAAAGCATTTTCATCTGATTTATCCCCATTACAGGAAAGACACGCAGGAACACAGTTTTCTGTTTTACTTAAGCCTCCTTGGCTTCGTGGTATTACATGGTCAATAGATTCAGATGGTTTTCCGCAATATATACAACTTTTTCCTGTAAACCTATGAATAGATTTTCGCCATTGTCTAAATCTGAACTTAGGACATAAATCCTCTAAAAACACCGCATCATTAATATGCATTCAGAATATTTAGTTAAATAAATAATGACTTGAATATATTAAAAGTCAATAAATATTTATTCTTTTTAGCCTAAATTTGCAAGAAAAATATGATTTAGTCTATTTAGATACAAAATATTATTAAGTAAATTTAGAAAAAATTATTATCTTTCTGAAACCTCAATTAATAACTATATCTATCAAATGTTTCATCAGTAAATTCTTCAGAAATTTCTTTATTAGTTTCTTCTAATTCTTTTTCTAATTGTATTTTTTTGTTTTCTCTATTTTGTGCTTCTTTTTCTTTTCTTTTTTCTTCTTTTTCTAATTCTCGTATTAGTTTTCTATTTGGATGAAGATTATCTAAATATTCAACGCAATAACTAAATTTTTCTCTTTCTCTTATAACTGTTTCAGTAATTTGCGCTGCTGCATTTTTAGGTGAAACTTTGAATAATCCTCCTTTTTGTTTTTTTATATATGTATAAGCCGCGTCCCAACTACTTTCATGGTCATTTCCCCCATCTCGCATAGTACAAAAAATTTCTGCGCCAAATGAACTTGCATTTACTTTTGGAGTAGTAAGGGTTAGAGGAATAAAAATTCCTAACGCTAATAATATTAGTTTTTTAAATCTTTTCATTAGCCATTTATCTTCTATTTAAAAATATCTTTTATTGTGAATATGTCTATAGAAATTTACGATTTAATTAATCCAAATATATTCAAGCATTTCACAACTAATGGAAGAATTAGAAGCACAGTAATCAATCTTACTGCGTGAAGAGTTGCTACTGCAGCTCCTACTCCGTATTCCGACCCAACGAGACTCATTCCGCTAATTCCCCCTGGGGCAGCACCTAGAATTGTTGTTATTACGTCTAAATTAAGTAATCTGCTTGTCCATAATCCAATCGCTAATCCAGTAATAACTAAAGTAAAAGTTATTAATATCGCTGGCCTCCATAAGTTTTGAATATCAACTAATGAGTCTTTTGTTAATGACGTACCAATGACAGTGCCAATTCCAATCTCTAAGATTGTTCTTGTGCCGATTGGCCACTCTGCTACATCGACTTTGCCACTGATGCTAAGTATGCTTGCGCCTATTAAAGCACCTGCAAGAGGCGCAGCAGGAATTCCCGTTTTCAGAGCTAAAGCTCCAAAAATTCCTCCTGCAACTAGATAGTAGATTAGATTTATGTTTGGCATAAATTTAAGAGGTGTTTGAACAATATATTAATAAAAAATTTTTTTGCTTAAGTTTATATTCAAATAATATTTTTGTTTCCTCTCGTAATGTCCCCTTTTGTTGGCATAATATTAACTAAAGCATGAATTTTTATGTCTTCACAAATTTCATACAAAGAAAATAAAAACCGTATAAAGAAAAAATTATCTTTCTTTGAAGGTGGTCACCAGTTAGAAAAATTGGAGTTTGCCCTTGCAATAGCTCAAACTAAGGGTGATAAAAAAAAATCAATCGTTCTAAGAAAAAAGATTGTTGAATTAGGCGGAAATGTTGAAGAGCCAGGAACTTAACTCAATTTTCTGCAAGATATTTAGATACCACAGCTAATGCTTCACCAGCTTGTTGGGATGTAATTTTGCCGAGGTCAAGAAGTGTTTTACTTATAGCAGAAACTACCGTAATAATATCTCTGTCATTAACATAACCTAAATGTCCGACTCTAAAAATTTTCCCTTTCAGATGATCTTGTCCGCCAGCAAGTAGAATATCGAAATTACTCTTTATTGTTTTTCTAAATTCTTCAGCATCTATTCCTTCGGTTTTTATTGCAGTAATAGAAGGACTTAAATATTTTTCATCAGCAAATAATTTTAGATTTAAAGCTTTTACAGCATTGCTCATCGCTAATTTATGTTTATTGTGTCTGAGGAAAATATTATCTAAGCCTTCTTCTCTCATCATTTTTAAAGCTTCATCTAAAGCAAAAACTAAATTAACTGCTGGAGTATACGGATTACTGTTACTTAAAAGACTTTTTCTGTAGGATTTTAAATTTAAATAAAATTTTGGTAAATTTGATTTTTCTGCAGCTTCCCACGCTTTTTGGCTCATTGCTATAAAACTAAGCCCAGGAGGTATCATATATCCCTTTTGTGATCCTGAAGCAACGATATCTAATTTCCATTCATCTACTGGTACATTGCAAGCCCCAAGACTTGTAACGCAGTCAACAATCGATAAAGCTGTGTTGTGTGCACGAATATATGAACTAATAGTTTCTAAATCATTTATTACACCTGTAGAGGTTTCAGAATGAGTCAAAATAACCGCCTTTATTTCTTTTTGTTTATCTTCTTCTAATACCTTTTTGAATTTTTCTGGATCAAGTGGAGTTCCCCATTCGGAATCAATTTTTATTATTTCAAGACCAAATTCTTTAGCAACTTTTACCCATCTTTCGCCAAATTTCCCATTTTCTCCGCAAATTACTTTATCTCCTTTACTTAAGGTATTTATTATTCCAGCCTCCATTGCGGCAGTTCCACTACCAGTGATTGTTAGAACATCATTTTGAGTTTGATGAAGCCACTGTAAATTTTTAGTTGTACTTTCTACGAGATCTTGAAATTCTTTACTGCGATGGCCTATTGGATGCTTACTTAATGCTTGTAAAACTTTTTCTGGAACTGGTGTGGGTCCAGGAATCATCAATGATAATTTTTGTTGTATGGCCACTTTTTATTAAATAGGTCATTCTTAGATTAGTTCTCATTATATATTTTTCAATTACTTGATTTGAAAAAAGGATTTTCTTTACCTTTGTGGGTTGCTGGAGCTGCTAGATCAGCATTAAATAAACTAGTAGGGTTACCATTTAAGAATTACGAATTAATAAAAATTCCTAATGAAAAAAAAGAAATAAAAATCGAGATTCATTCTGTTGGTTTACTTAAAGATGACTCGCATGCATTAGGAATTACCTTTGCAAGGTCTGGCTTAGATCTTGACATTACACAAAACTTAGAGATATGGACAATAGCCTCTTTAGAAAAAATTTCTTTTAATAATCCTGTTCAAACAATTCCAATAAAGATTATTGCAGGATCTGGTGTAGGTATAAAAGAAGATACATCAGAGATATGCATTTCAAATTTTGCCAAAGAAGTTTTACATGAAAATTTATTAGATAGTATTCCTGCCGGCTTTAATTTGACATTAGAAATTATTTTCCCAAATGGGGCGTTTTTAGCAGAAAGAACTAGTAATAAGTCATTTGGTATTGTTGATGGATTATCTATAATAGGTACTTCTGCTGAGACTTATTCGAGTGCATCACCTGATCAATTAGAAGAGGCTAAAAATAATCTAGCAAAGTTAATTCAAAATGATTTTGAAGGGGAAGTTATATTTGTTATTGGTGAAAATGGGTTAAATTTGGCCAAAACTTATAATGTTAATTTGCCAATTATCAAAATTGGAAATTGGATAGGACCATTATTAGTTGATGCTGCAATAAAAAAAGTTAAAACTGTAATCCTTTTTGGTTATCACGGGAAATTAATTAAATTAGCAGGGGGTATTTTTCATACACATAATCATTTGGCTGATGCAAGAATTGAGATTCTTGTTTATTTAGCCGTTCAAGAAAAGTTACCGCCTGAAATAATAGTTGAATTATCTCAGTTAGATAATCTTGAGAATGCATTACAACTTCTTGAAAGATTTAATAAATCTTTAGCTGATAAATTATTCAAGAATTTATCAAATACGATCGAACAGCGTTCTTTTACTTATGTAAATAGGTATGTAAAAACCGATATGGAAATCGCATCAATCATTTTTGATAGAAAAAGGAAAATTAGGTGGGCTGGAATTAACGGCAATAACTATATTTCTTATTTTCAATGAGATTAATTTGTAATTCATTATGCTTTTGTAAATAAATTGAGTTAACTTTTATACATGAGTCAAATAGTTTTAAAAAAAGAACGAGATCCTTCAATATTAATTTTGGATTTCGGATCTCAATATTCTGAATTGATTGCAAGAAGAATTAGAGAAACCAATGTTTTTTCTCTTGTAGTAAGTAATTATATTTCAATTGAGGAAATTAAAAATATTAATCCTAAAGGGATTATTTTGAGTGGAGGCCCAAATTCTGTATATGAAAAAAATGCGCCTAAGTGTGATGAAAAAATTTTTAATTTAGGAATTCCTATTCTTGGCATATGCTATGGAATGCAATTAATGGTCAAAGAACTAGGAGGATCCGTAATTTCAGCAACCAAAAGAGCTGAATATGGTAGGGCACCAATAAATATAGACCAAAAATCTGACCTCCTTTCTGATGTAGAAGATAAATCTATCATGTGGATGAGTCATGGCGATTCTATTAATTGTTTGCCTGATGGGTTTAATAAAATTGCTCATACCGAGAATACACTTCATGCAGCAATTTCAAATGATGTAAAGAAATTATTTGGCGTACAATTTCATCCTGAAGTTATTCATTCAGAATTTGGGATGACGGTAATTAAAAATTTTGTTTATAAAATTTCTTGTTGTGCGGCTGATTGGACAACCAAAACCTATATAGAGGAAACTATTCCCAGGATAAGAGAGCAAGTTGGTAATAAAAAAGTTTTGCTTGCCTTATCTGGGGGAGTTGACTCCTCAACTCTTGCTTTTCTTCTTAATAAAGCTATTGGAAATAAGCTTACATGTATGTTTATAGACCAAGGTTTTATGAGAAAAGGTGAACCAGAATTCTTAATGAATTTTTTTGATCAGAAATTTCATATAAAAGTTGAATATATTAATGCAAGGGAAAGGTTTATCGCCAAATTAAAAGGTATTACTGATCCAGAACAAAAAAGAAAAATTATAGGTGAAGAATTTATCAGAGTATTTGAGGAAGAAAGCAATAGATTGGGACCTTTTCAGTATTTAGCCCAAGGTACTCTTTATCCTGATGTTATTGAAAGTGCTGGGACTAATATTGATCCTAAAACAGGAGAAAGAATAGCTGTAAAAATAAAGAGTCATCATAATGTGGGTGGATTGCCAAAAGATTTACAATTTAAATTAGTTGAGCCATTAAGAAAACTTTTTAAGGATGAAGTCCGAAAAGTGGGAGCTGCTTTAGGTTTGCCGGATGAAATTATAAAAAGGCATCCATTCCCAGGACCAGGATTAGCTATAAGAATTTTGGGAGAGGTGAATAACGAAAAACTTGATTGTTTAAGAGATGCAGACTGGATAGTAAGAGATGAAATTAAAAAAGCAGGGCTTTACAATGATATTTGGCAAGCTTTTGCAGTATTGCTACCTGTAAAAACAGTAGGAGTTATGGGTGATAAAAGGACTTATGCATGGCCAATAGTTTTACGTTGTGTATCTAGTGAAGATGGAATGACCGCCGATTGGTCAAAAATTCCTTTTCAGATTTTAGAGAGGATTTCAAATAGAATCGTTAACGAAGTAAGTTCAGTTAATAGAGTTGTTTATGATATTACAAGCAAACCTCCTGGAACTATTGAGTGGGAATAAACGGATTTTAAGAACTCAGTTATAACTTGAATCTATCGGTTTTACGTGAGAAATAGTCAAAAATTGGTTAAGTCATAGCAGTGCTTTTGGGCGATTAAATATAGGGCGGTTTTACGTGGGTTTTACGTTGCTCTTATTCTCCGTCTCTTAAGAGAAATCGTATAAAGTCTGTTTTCTCTACAGTTGGTATAGTGATTTAAGGTAATTTTGTTATGAAAAAAAGAACTGCTTTTATTGGGGCAATATTATCTTTAATTCCATTTGGGCAACCATTATTAATTAAAACTGGTATTGCTCTAGTAACTTCAAAAATAGTTATTTTGAATTCAGATTCGGCGATAGCAGAGAGCGCAGAATTCTACAACAAACGTGGAAATGAAAAGTATGATGCGGAAAATTATAAAGGAGCGTTAAAGGACTATACAAAAGCAATAAAAATCAATCCTCAATATGGTGATGCTTATAACAATAGAGGAAATGTAAAACTAGATTTAAACATTTATAAAGGAGCGATATCTGACTATACAAAAGCGATAAAAATCAATCCACAATATGGTGATGCTTATTATAATCGCGGTTTAGCAAAGGAAAATTTAAAAGATTTTGAGGGAGCGATAAAGGACTATACAAAAGCAATAGAAATTTATCCAAAAGGTGAAGATGCAGGAGATGCTTATCATGGGCGAGGTTATGCTAAAGAAATGCTAAAAGATTTTGAAGGAGCGATAAAGGACTATACAAAAGCGACAAAATTAATCCCTGAAAATGCTGATTTATATATGGATATTCATTATTTAAAAATTTCTTTAGAAGATTTTAAGGGCGCAGTATCTGCCAGAAATAAATCTTTTGAATTATATTCAAAGGACAAAGTTGAAATAGATATAGAAAATATAATTGCGCCAGCAATGTTGAATAAAAGAAATAGTCCAATGCTAAAAGGTTTTAACAGATTTGCAAAATTCAATGGCGAAACATATCAAAAACCAATTACTTATTATATTCACGATAATACGGGAAAAATAAAATCAAAAATCTTGCCTAAAGCGATGAAGGATACTTATGAAATTTCTGTTGATGCTGAGAAATTTATTGTTGATATTTTTTCTAAAATCGACTCTTATATTGACCTTGACTTTATGAAAGTAGATTCACCTTCGGAAGCAATGATACGAATTTTTAAAACAAATCCCTGGGATGGTAGTTCTGGATTAATGACTGAAGATTTGAATTCTCCAAAATATAGAGTTGAAATAGCGTGGACAGAAAGTGAATTTAATTATCCTAAGTTGAAGAAATACCCTTCTTTGTCTGTAGATTCCGCATACACAATAGTTCATGAAATTGCTCATGGACTGGGTTTAGAACATGCTGGTTGTGGTCAGTATTGTAAATTCAATATCGATCCTGATGATACTCGCATTAATAATAAAGATACAGTGATGTCTTACAACAATCTTTTATATGAAAATAACAATAGGTTTTTGACTGATTTGGATATTAAAGCATTGCAGCAAATGTGGGGTGTTGAAAAAGAAAATTAATTTTTATTGAAAACAAAAATGTATTCTCTACAATTAGTTCATATAATTACAACGCAAAGTATAAAGAATGGAGTTAATCGGTTTTACGTGGGTTTTACATGAGAATAGTGCTATTACTAAAGTCAATGATATCAATGAGTTTGAATCATTAAAATTGGGTGGAACCATTGAGTGGGAGTAAGTCTTCAAATTTTTAAAAAATTTAAATATTTTTATTCAAGCAAGAAATTTTTAAATAAGATTTAAAACGTAATGCCCGATATTATTAAATTAAGCCGATCTACAGTTGAGAAATATCTTAGTTGTCCAAGATGTTGTGTACTGGACAAAAAATATCAAATAAAACCGCCATCATTACCATTTACCTTAAATATCGCTGTAGATAATTTATGTAAAAATGAATTTGATTATTATAGAAAAATTCAGGAGCCACATCCTTTATTTATTGAATATGGAATTGATGCTGTGCCTTTCAAACATAAAGATTTAGAACGTTGGAGAAGTAATTTTCAAGGCATAAGATATCTGTCAATAGAACACAACTATGATTTTGGTGGTGCTGTGGATGATATTTGGCAGAAAAAAAATGGTGATCTTATTATTGTTGATGTTAAAGCAACTTCTAGAAATAATTTTGATTGGTCTGAGACTTTTAATAAATACGAATATGCAAAAGCCTATAAGAGACAATTAGAAATGTATCAGTGGCTATTTAAAAAAAATGGTTTTCAAGTGGCTAATGAAGCTTATCTTTTATATTTCAATGGAAAGAAAAATGAAGAGTTATTTAATAACCAATTAAATTTTGACGTACATCTAATTAAATTAGATTGTTCTACTTCATGGGTAGAAAATAAGATAATTGATACGGTTAATTTATTACGTTCGGATAATTTCCCCAAACCTTCATTAAAGTGTGAATACTGTAATTATTTAAAGAAGCGTTGGCAGTTATCGATAACTTAATATTCATAGGATAATTTTTCATATTTCTGGAAAAATAGTGAATAAAAGATAATCTTTAATTAGATTAATAACTTAGACTTTTGATAAATTCGAAAAATTCTGAAAGAAAGATAACAAATCATCTGCAACAAGATGTAGTCAAAGTATCTGGCAAAACAATTTTTATTAATCCTTTTTTATATTGGAGAAGATTTGACGAAAACACTAATAGATGGCTTAGAGAACCTGGTCAAATGTCAGAGGATCAAATTGCGCCAAACAGGAATCGTTTTTATCCAGAAATAGAGTGGGCTGATTTGAGTCATGAGCAAAAGCTCATAAAAGATGCAACTGTTGAGATGTTTTTAAAAACTCTTGAATTGATAAGTACATTTCATCCTTATCTTAGTTCCGGACAATTATTAGAAGTGGAGAGGAAGATGGCGATTACAAAAAAAACTCCTTTTGAAAAATGGGTAACAAAATCTTTCGCCAAAAAAACGAGATTATTAGAAAATGAAAAAAGAAAATTTCAAAGAGAAAGATTTTTTAATAGCTGGAGAGAATGGTTCAGTCTTACAAATACTCAACAAGCAATTTTGCCTTTAATAGTCACGATATTTATTTCTTCGTTTGTTGGGTGGTCTTTAGGGATATCAAAGAATAGTTGTAATCCTTATTTTGAGCAAAATATAAATAAATTAAATTAATTTGTCTTTGATATTTTTTAAGTATCTAAGTAAAAATAATTTTGAAAAAATAAATTTATTATTTAGAATTCCATTAACTGAAATAATTGCTTAAAAAGTATAAGTTTTATGAGTGAAAATTTGAATTCAAATAATCTTGAAAATGACGCGTTCGATCTGAACAATGAAGATAGTGATTTTCAAGATTTAATCAATAGACTTAAAGAGATAAAATCAACCATTGCTTTATTGGAAAAAACAATATTTAAATAAATTTATATTTTTGATAAAAACAAGTCCTAATAAAAAACTTATTTCATTAAAAAGACAACCACTAGTCTTACTTATTTTTTCTTCTGTTTCCTTTTTATTGATTCTATTTAGGTTAATTTTTTTACAACTTTTAAATTATGAATCTTTTAAGAAAATGTCAGATGAAAATAGGATCAGACTTATTGCTTCGCAGCCAATACGGGGAAGAATACTAGATAAAAATGGTAATGTTTTAGCTAATAGTAGAGTGAAATATTCTTTAATAATAAAGCCTCAATATGTTAAAAAAAGCAATTGGGAAAAACATAAATCAAGTATTTCTAATTTGTTAAATATTGATAGTAATGTAATTCAAAAAAAATACTCTGATGGTCTTAAAAATCAGAAACTCTCAGTAATTATTCGTGATGATTTAAATGTAGATCAATTAATAAAATTTAAGGAGAATGAAGGTAATTTAATTAGTTTTGAAATAGCTACCAATTTAATTAGAAATTATCCTTATAAAACCCTTGCTGCCCATGTAATTGGTTATACTCAGCCAGTTACTGAATTAGAATATAAATTTTTATCTAAGAAGGGTTATAAATTAAATGACTTAATCGGTAGGACGGGAATTGAATATGTTTACGAAGATTTAATAAGAGGTGAATGGGGCGGAGAAATGGTTGAAGTAAATTCATTAGGAAAATTTCAAAGATCATTGGGTATAAGACCTTCAGTACAAGGTAATGATATTCAACTAACAATCGATCTTAATCTGCAGTTAGTTGCTGAGGAGGTTCTTAAAGATAAAAAAGCTGGAGCCATAGTAGTAATGGATCCAAGAGATGGTGCAATAAGAGCAATGGCAAGTAAACCTACATTCGATTTAAATTTTTTCTCAAAGGATTTTAAACCTGAGAAAGAATATAATACACTTTTTAATTCTCCTGAAAAACCTTTATTTAATAGAGCATTAAATGCCTACGATCCAGGAAGCGTTTGGAAAATTGTAACGGCTTTAGCTGGCTTGGAAAGTGGAAAATTTCCTAGAGAAACAATGTTAGATACGAAACCATGTATCACTTATGGAAGCCAATGTTTCAGGGAACATAATGATTTAGGTTTTGGAGTAATAGGTTATGAAGATGCTTTAAGAGTTTCGAGTAATACATTTTTTTATCAAGTCGGATATGGTGCAGGAGTTGATGAAATTCATAAGGTTTCTAGAAAACTTGGTTTTAATTCTTTATCTGGAATTGAAATTTCTGAACAAGAAAATAAAGGATTAGTAGCAAGTAGTGAGTGGGCTAAAAAAGGCAGAGGATGGGGGCAACCAGGAAGAACTCCATGGGTCCCAGAAGATATTGCGAGTATGTCTATTGGACAATTTGTTGTTCAAGTTACTCCTATTCAAATAGCTAGAGCGTATGCTGCTATTGCAAATGGAGGATATTTAGTTACTCCACATTTGACTAAAAAAGATGAAGAAAGTCTTTTAGATAAAAAACGTATTCCAATTGATATTGACCCACAAAATATTCAATTGATAAAAAGTGGTCTCCGGAAAGTAGTAGAGTCTGGTACAGGAGTATCAATTAACTATGGAGTTTCAAATTTACCTCCAGTATCAGGTAAAACAGGAACTGCTGAAGATGGTGAAGGTGGCTCAGATCATGCTTGGTTTGTTTGCTTTACACCCTCTGAAAATAGCGAATTACTAGTAGTTGCTTTTGCACAGAATACTCCTGGTGGTGGATCTGTTCACGCCCTGCCAATGGCAAGAGAAATTTTAAAAGTTTGGAATGAGAAAAAATGAGATTAATTTTTAGCTATTAAAAGTTTATGTTTTTAATTTTTTCATTTGTAAAAGTCTTTGAATAATATCTTCAATAGATTTTGTATCTATAGGTTTACTATGTGATGACAAAAGTTGTCTCCCTAATACTTGACTTCCTAAATGCACTAATTGAATTCGTAATGAGGTCAGTAGTTCTAATCCTATGCCACCAGAAAATGTTGCAATTGCAATAGGTTGACCATTAAATAAATTCCTAAAGTCATCTCCCGAAATAGATAGCCATGCTATGAAGTTGGAGAGAATGGGAGGTATAGATCCATTATATTCAGGTGCACAAATCACCCACCTTTCAATCTTGAAAAGCTTTTTTTTTAATTCTTTTATTTCATTTGGAATATTTTCTTTGCTGTGAATCCTTGGATTAAATAATGGAGTATCAAGAGTAGTAAGATCTAAAATTTCAGATCTTATTTTAAGTTCATTACTTTTTTCAAGAAATTTCTCAGAAAGTTCTAGATTTTTACCACAACTAGCTGTAATGATTATTAGATCTTTTGTTTCACTCATAAATTAGATAAATAAATTTAATAGTTAGCACCTGTTTTGCGGTGATGAACTGCCGTTAGACTATCGGATTTTAGTATATTACCGTGTAGTACTTCGGCGTAAATTACCCAATGATCTCCACATTCCATTCTCTCTTTTACAGAAGCATCTAACCATGCTAGCGATTCAGGAATTATTATCTGTTCATTAGGAGTTAATTCAATATTTATTCCTTCAAATCTATCTTCTCCAGGTGCAAAGGGCTTTGTGAATTTTTTCAAAGGTTCTTTAAAATCTTTTTCACTAAGAATATTTAATGCGAATGAATCTCCTACTTGTAGAAGAGACTCTACTGATCTATCTTTTGCTACTGCAATACTTAACCCAGGCGGAGAAAAACTTGCTTGACTAACCCAAGATGCAAGCATGGCTCCTTTAATATTATTCTCATCTTTGCCTTTAGAAGCTGTCAGAACACAAAGTGAACCAATAACTCTTCCAAGAGCTTGTAGCTTTGGATCCGTTCTGCTTGTAATCATTCCAGTATCAGATTTTCTGGGTTTTTTCTTTGCTTTTTTTATAATTTTTCTTCCAAAGTGAGTTCCTATTTCTTCTAATTCTTTAATCTTTGGTTTATTTGGACTGAATTTAATCCTAATAGGGTCAAAACTAAACTTAAAACCACCGTCTTTTAATTTTGTTTCAAGTAAATCTATAGCTTCCCCGCTCCAGCCAAAACTACCAAAAATTCCCACTGGTTTATCTCTATTACCCTCTGATAATAATGTTCCTAGTGCACTTACTATTGGAGTTGGGGCATGCCCACCTAGTGTTGGTGATCCTATTAAATATCCATCAGCGTTTTTGATAGATTTTATAAGTACATCATTTGGTGTAAATTCACAATTTATACTTTCAACTTCGACAGAAGTTCTATTTATCCCTTTAGCCAATGCATCACCTATTGAGGCTGTATTTCCATATGCACTTGCATATATCAGAGCGATCTTAGGATTATTTGTTGAGAGATTTTCACCCCATCTAATGTAGTCATTTAAGAAGCTTTTTAAGCTATATTCGATAGCGGGACCATGTAATGGTGCAATAGTTTTAATATCGTAATCTGCAATTTTTTCAGTTATTGATATTACTTGATTAGACATTGGTGCCATTAAGCAATCATAAAAATGTTTTCTATCAATTTCTGTACTAACTCGATTTGTTTCAGACCAATCTGAAGAAGCAATGTGAGCAGAAAAAATTTTTTCACTTAGAAGGATTTCTTGATTACGTTCATAAATTATCAGACCTCCAGGCCAACGTGCTGTTGGAATAGGAATTAACTCTAGTGAAATGTTATCTAATTCTAAATTTTGCTCCTTTTTGACTATGTTTATTTTAGGTAATTGAATTTCAGTGAAATCTTTTAAGTTAGGATTTCTTTGATTCCAAAGTTCGCTAATAAGTTTATAACCTGGATTAGAGCAAGTAATAGTTGTGTTTTCAAATTGGGTACTTATATTCTTTATAGTTTCAATAATTTGGGGATTAATATGACCAGAAATGAAGTTGATTTTACCTAATTTAAATTGATCACAAAATTTAGAAATTACTTTATTAAACGAATCTAAATATTGTCTCTCAGGTGGATGAATAATAAAAAGTTCCTCATCACTTCTAATGAAAAAAGTGTTAAAAGAGGTTCCTTTTTCAAGGTTAAATTCAAGTTCAAATCTTTCTTTATTTTGGTCTAGGAATCTTACACAATAAAAATTATCGCTAATTTCAAATTCTGATAAGTTTTGATTTTCTGCAAGTAAGCCTATATTAATATCTGACATTTTAAAGACTTATTTTCTAGTTTTAATTTGCGACTTATTAGTCGTGGAGAAATGTCATATTGACTTTCAACGGATATTCAACTATCGACCAGAACATTTAGTTCTTGTGAAACCGTTATTTATCAATCGATTATACCTATAACAGCACCATTAATGAGTTGTTAAATGTAGGGTTTTCAACTGGAACGTGATTTCTTCTTGGTTATCTAAGCAAATTGATGATATTTATACATTTTCCTATTCCTATAATCGTCATGCAATCTTTCTTTTGCTAGTTTTCTATTCTTCATTGCGTCTCTAATCAAATCTATTTCATGAAAGTTTTGATTGAGAATAGTGAAAGGAGTAATGAGTTCCATAAGACCTCCTGTATTTATATCTATATTGTCCTCCTTTTTACTTGAAATTCATAGGGTATTTTTACCCGAGTAATAGTGCTTTGTGGTTGTCACGACTATCATTTTCCATTCAGAAGGAGTAGAAATAATTCAGGATTCAAAAGCACTTCATCGACTTTGTGGACAGCGAGGTGCATACGACTTGAAGAGGGCAAATAAATGCCCTCTTATAAATTTAAAAAATATATTTGCTATTTGAATTTAGTGATATCGATTGGTCTCAAAACTCTATTTGAAAAGTCTTATCAATAGTGATTAGCAACTTTTCTATGATGAACTGCCGTCTTACATGATAAGTCAGAAACATTACCATTTTCAACAACTCCGTAAATTATCCAATGGTCTGGAGTCTCTAGTCTGGAACTAACTTTGCAATCTAAAAAGGCGAGTGAATCTGAGAGAACTGGTCCACCTTCCGCGATGTTGCTAATTACATCTACATCTGCAAATCTATCAGCTCCAGGAGCAAATCTTTTTAAAAAATGTCTGAACATTTTTTGATAGTTATCTTCTCTCAAAATATTAACAACAAAACCTTTCCCAACTTGCATATATGATTCAATAGCTCTATCTTTTGCTACTGCAACTGTAATACCTGGTGGAGAAAAGCTTGCTTGACTAACCCAACTTGCGACCATTGCACTTTGTCTAAACGTCGAACCTTCCCCTTGGCTCGCTGTGACTACATATAATCCTCCACTTAATCTACCTAACGCTTTATCTAAATTTGAATCAAGGCTCTTCATAGAGGCAATATTCTTCTTTTTATTTATCAATTGACCCAAGTCAGTTCCAGCTTCTTCGAATTGTTGATAAACAATGGGATCTGGAATGTTTTTAACTCTTAACGGAGAGAAAGCTTCTTTTTGACCAAGTTCTCTTAATTTATTTGCTAAAGAATCTATTGGTTCATCATTACCACCAAATGCATCATAGACAGCTGTAAATTGTTTTGATTTTAGTGCTGCAAATAAAGTACCAAGAGATTCTTTTAATTCATTATCTGAATCTACTGGCCATGTGGGTATAACTACTGCTTTTGATTCTGAAATTAAACTTGTTAATTCTTGGGGGTCAGAAGATCTTAAATCAATTAATTGAACCTGTGCATCTGCTTTGCTTATTCCATGAGATATCGCTTGACTTAGTCGATCACAATAACCATAGTCGCTGATATAGCAAACTGATACAAAATCATTACCTTTGCTTTTATTGCTACTCCATTCTTGATATTTTCCTTTCCAAAAATTAACTTGATTATGAAGCAAAGGCCCATGACCTACGGCTATTGTTTTTAATTCAGGTAGCTTATCTATTCTTTTAATTGCCTGTAGAACGCTTCTAGCGTTTGGTCCCATTAGGCAATCGTAATAAAAACGAAAATCATCATATATTTCTTTTTGATCAGTGTCATAAAATTCATCAGAACAATAATGGAGTCCAAATGCATCGCATGTGTAGAGAACATGAGTGCTGTGGTCATAAGAAAAAATTGTATCGGGCCAATGCAAATTTGGTGCGCTTATAAATTCAATATTATGTTCTAAACCGCTATTAGGATTAGTTCCGAGATTTAAAAACTCTCCACTTTTAACTTCTAGTCGCTTAAAGGGAACATGTATTTGGTCTTCAATAAACTTAAGGGCTAGCTTTGATCCTACTACTGTGATATTTTTGTTTAATTCTAGAAGATTACCTATTAAACCAGAATGATCAGGTTCTGTATGGCTTGTGATTAGATAATCCACTTCTTGCGGATTTACCTCTTTTAGTAATTCTTCAAACCATAATTCTTCGAATTTTGCGTGACTAGTATCAATTATTGCTAGTTTTTCGCCTTTAATAATAAAACTATTGTAAGTAGTGCCATTTCTTAAGCCAAATTCAATATCAAATCTACTACGATCCCAATCCAGAGATCTTATGGCACAAGAATCATCAGCGAATTTTTGAGATTGAACTGTCAACTTATTATTTATTTGTGCCAATTTAGAATTACTTGTCTGGGCAGAGGCTAACATAGGACAAATCGCGGTATAAAATAACTTTAGTTATGTAGAATATAAATCCGCGTGATTATTTTTGCGAAATAACCGAAATTACGCTTTTCTTTAATTTTTAATCTTCTTATTCTGGATAAATGACATCTCAACTAATTAAAAAAATAGTTACTGGAGATGAGATAAGAAATGCTTTTTTAAAATTTTACAGTGAAAAATTACATAAAATCATTCCAAGTGCATCGTTGATTCCAGATGACCCTACTGTTATGCTCACAATTGCTGGAATGCTTCCTTTTAAACCGGTTTTTTTAGGTTTAAAAGAAAGACCATCAAAAAGGGCTACATCTAGCCAAAAGTGTATCAGAACAAACGATATAGAAAACGTTGGAGTTACAGCTAGACACCACACTTTTTTTGAAATGCTTGGTAATTTCTCTTTTGGAGATTATTTTAAACGAGAGGCTATTCAATGGGCTTGGGAATTAGTTACTAATGTTTATCAACTTTCTGTTGAAAATATAATTGTGAGCGTTTTTCGCGAAGACGAAGAGTCTGCAAAAATTTGGAGAGATGAAATTGGTATTCATCCAGATAGGATAGTGAAACTGGGGGAGGAAGATAATTTTTGGTCATCTGGCAAAACAGGTCCATGTGGACCTTGTTCAGAACTTTATTATGATTTTTATCCTGAAAAGGGTCTGCAGAATATTGATTTAGACGATGGAGATCGTTTTATTGAATTTTATAATCTTGTTTTTATGCAATATAATCGTGATCTTAATGGAAAATTGACAGATTTAAAATTTAAAAATATTGATACAGGAATGGGTCTTGAAAGGATGGCTCAAATACTACAAAAAAAGCAAAATAATTATGAGACAGATTTAATTTTTCCTATTATTCAAAAAATTTGTGAGTTTGCCAATATTGATTATTTTTCTTCAGATGATAAAAACAAAATTTCTTTAAAAATCATTGCTGATCATACAAGAGCAGTTATTCATTTAATTTCTGATGGAGTAGCAGCAAGTAATCTCGGCAGGGGATATATATTGAGAAGGCTTATTAGAAGGATGGTCAGACATGGGAGATTATTAGGCGTAACAAATGAGTTTTTACCCCATATTGCTACTGTCGGGATCAATTTAATGCAAAATAATTATCCTGATTTAAAAAATAATTATGATTTAATTTTGAATGAGATAAAAATTGAAGAAATAAGATTTAGGGAAACTCTTGAAAGAGGAGAGAAATTGTTAGATGAGTTAATTTCTTCAGGGCAGAAATTAATTTCTGGTTTTAAAGCTTTTGAACTTTATGATACTTATGGGTTTCCTCTAGAACTTACTGTAGAAATTGCTGAAGAAAATAGTATCAGTGTAGATGTAAAGGGTTTTGAAGAAGCAATGAATGCACAAAAAGAGAGAGCTAAAGCTGCTTCAACTAATATTGATTTGACATTAGAGGGATCATTAGAGCGAGAAATAGATCTTTTTAATAAAACTGTTTTTAATGGTTATGAGTCACTCATTTCGGAAGCTGAAATAAAGGGTATATTCTTGGATTCAACATTAGTTGAGCAAGCAAGTGAAGGTCAGAAAGTTTTAATTGTTCTTGATCAAACAACTTTTTATGGAGAATCTGGCGGGCAAGTTGGTGATATTGGAACGATATTTTCTAAAGATGTAGAGGTCTTGGTTGATAATGTTATGAGAAAGAAAAATGTTTTTTTACATTATGGAACGATCAAAAAAGGAATATTAACTATTGGACAAAAAGTTAAGACTAATGTTAGCTCCTCTAACAGAGCTAAGGCTGCTGCAAATCATACAGCTACTCATTTACTACAATCTGCACTTAAATCAGTTATTAATGAAAGTGTTGGACAAAAAGGTTCATTAGTAGCCTTTAATAAATTACGATTTGACTTTAATTCCTCTAATCCTATTTCTAAAGATCAAATTTCTAAGATTGAGACTTTAGTTAACTCTTGGATTATGGAAAATCATGCCCTAGAAATAAAAAATATGCCAAAGAGTGAGGCTCTTGAAAAAGGTGCAGTCGCCATGTTTGGAGAAAAATATGATGATGAAGTGCGCGTTGTTAATGTACCAGGAGTTTCAATGGAACTTTGTGGTGGCACACATGTTAAAACTACATCCGAATTAGGTTCTTTCAAAATAATTGGTGAGGAAGGAATCTCAGCTGGAGTCAGAAGAATAGAAGCATTATCAGGCCAATCAGCATTAGAATATTTCAGTGATAGAAATGCTTTAGTAAATCAACTAAGTGATTTATTAAAAGCAAATCCTAATCAACTTTTTCAAAGGGTTAATAATTTGCAAGCAGAGCTAATTAATAGGAATAAAGAGATACAAAAAATGAAAGATGAAATTGCATATTTTAAATACTCTTCTATAAAATCATCCGCAGAAATAGTAAATTCTTTTTCAATTTTAGTAAATCAGATTGATGGCTTAGATGGGAATTCTTTGCAATCTGCAGCACTTAATTTAACTTCTCATTTGGGAAATAAAGCAATAGTGATTCTTGGGGGAATACCAAATCCAGAAAATAGAAAGTTGTTATTTGTAGTTTCTTTAGGTGATGATGCAGTAAAAATAGGATTGCATGCAGGTAAATTAATTAACGAGATTGCAAGAATTTGTTCGGGAGGTGGAGGAGGAAAGCCTAACTTTGCTCAAGCAGGTGCTAAAAATATTGATAGGTTAAGTGATGCTCTAGATTATGCTAAAAATAATTTACAAAAAATATTAGATAGTCATTCTGATAAATAACTACTTTTTCTGAGACTAATTTCGATTTGATCCATTAATTTTCTAGCTTCTTCAATAGTTAATTTTTTTTGATCAATTGCTGATTCAGTATTAATTCTTATAGATTCAACCAAAGAAGCTGAACTGTAATCTAATAATTGTAAAATTTCAGATTTACTGTCCTCTTTAATAATATTTTTGACCTTATATGAATCATCTTGATTTATGTCTATATGGACAACGTTTGTACTGCCAAATAAATTATGCAAGTTTCCTAATGCTTCTTGATAGGCTCCAGTCATAAAAATTCCAATTAGATAATCTTTATCTTTCTCAGGCTTATGTAAATTTAGTAATGATTTAATTTTTCCATCATCAATAAAATTATTTAGTTTCCCATCTGAATCACAAGTTAAATCTGCAAAGTTGCCTTTGCAGAACGGCTCCTCTAAGTGCCTATGTATTGGTACTATTGGAAAAATCTGATTTATTGCCCAGCTATCGGGAATAGATTTAAAGATAGATAAATTTGCATAATAAGTTGATGCAAGAGTTTCTGTAATTTCAGATAAATCAGGGTGATTGATTTCATCATTATTCAGGTTATTAGAAATTTGTTTTGCGCAAGCCCAAGTAAGTTCTTCGGCATAAGCTCTTTCTGCCAAACTTAAAAATCCTAATCTAAAAGCGACTAAGCAATCTTCTTTAAACTTTTTTGCATCATTCCATAATTCAATTATTTGAGATAAATTTATTTTTTCATTTTTGAGTTTTTTTAATTCATAGAAAGTTTCAAGTAAATTTGAAATTATTAATTGTTGATTTTTTTTATCAAAAATTTGTATTTTGGAACTGACATGGCTTGTTCCTAAGACATTAAAAATCAAAACTGAACAATGACTAATTATTGCTCTTCCACTTTCTGAGATTATTATTGGATGCTTGATATTATTTAATTCACATGAATCCTTAATAGTTGCAATTACATCGTTAGCATAATTTTGAAGAGAATAATTTGTGGAGGTGTTGGAGGAGGTTTTAGTTCCATCAAAATCTATTCCTAATCCTCCCCCAACGTCGATATATTGCATTGGGGCTCCTAGTTTGCATAGTTCAACATATATTTGACTCGCTTCTTGTAAAGCGTCTTTGATCACAGCAATATCACTTATTTGACTGCCTATATGAAAATGTAGCAATTTCATTTCGTTAATAAGATTTGCTTCTTTTAGTTCTTTTATTGTCAACATAATTTCTGGGATTGATAATCCAAATTTAGAATTATCTCCAATAGATTTACCCCACCTACCACTACTTTTACTTGATAACTTTGCTCTTATTCCTATCAATGGAGTCGCGTTAAGTTCTTGAACTGCTTGAATAATTCTTTTTACCTCATCTCGTTGTTCAATAACTATTATTGGATTTTTGCCGAGTTTTCTGGCTAAAGTAGCAATTTCAATATATTTTTTATCTTTATATCCGTTACATATTAATAATGAATTTTGGTTTTCAAGAAGTGCGAGGCCAATTAATAGTTCTGATTTACTTCCTACTTCTAAACCAAAATTCCATTGGCTACCAAACTCTATTATCTTTTCTAGAACATTTTTCTGTTGATTACATTTGACAGGAAAAACGCCTTGATAAATGTTCTTATATTTATAGGTTTTTATTGCTTTTAAAAAAGAGTCATGTAATGCATTTATGCGATCTTTCAAGATATCATTAAATCTTATAATTAATGGAGGATTTATTTCTCTACTTTTAAGTTCTTTGACAAGCTTAAAAAGATCAATCTTATTTTCAGATTTTATATCTTTAGTTACTGATATATTTCCTTTGGAATTTATAGAAAAATATTTATCTCCCCATTTGTCTATGTTATAAGTCGAAATACTATCTTCAATAGTCCAAATACTCTTTAATTTTTTCGGCTCAAAATTGGTCAATTTATGTATTAGTAATTGATAAATGTTTTTGGAAAATAACACAAAACAATATCTTTTATTTTAATGATTACTTGCCAAGTTACCACCCAAAAGTTGAATATACATAGAGTGATTATTAACTAAATGACCAAAGAGAGAACCTTTATTGCAATTAAACCAGATGGAGTTCAAAGAGGATATATTGCTGAGATTATTGGCAGATTTGAAAAAAAAGGATTTAAATTGGTTGGATTAAAGCAATTAATTCCTTCAGAAGAACTTGCTCAAAATCATTACGGAGTACATAGAGAAAGACCCTTTTTTGGTGATTTAGTAAACTTTATTTCAAGTGGGCCTGTTGTAGCAATGGTGTGGGAAGGAGAAGGAGTTATTTTGAGTGCTAGAAAGCTAATAGGTGCAACAAAACCTCTGGAAGCAGAGCCTGGAACTATTAGAGGTGATTTAGCTATTGATATTGGGAGGAATATTATTCATGGTTCTGATGGAGAAGATACAGCAAAATTTGAAATTGATCTATGGTTTAACGAAGAGGAATTATGTGAGTGGGAAACTTCTGATTCGAAATGGCGATCTGAAAATTAAAATTTAAATCGCAAATCTATCTAAACTAAATTTTTCTAAAAAGCTTTTTTCTATTTTTTTGAGATTTTTATTTTGAACTATTTTCAAAAGAAGATCGCTTGTTATTGCAGAAAATAAAACTCCATTTCTATAATGTCCTGTAGCTATAAAAAGATTTTCAATTTTTGATTTTCCAATTATTGGTTTTAAATCTGGTGTGCAAGGTCTAAATCCCCACCAATGTTCCATTTGTGGCCAATTAATAGCTTCTGGTAATAAGGAGCGAATGCCTTCTTGCAGTTGTTTTATTCCATTAGGAGTATTACCCTGATTAAATTTTGAATCTTTTTCAACTGTCGCTCCAACTATAATAAGTCCATCATCACGGGGAACTAGATAAGTTTTTGGACCAAAAATAACTCTTTTCAAAAAATTTGTTGGACCTTGTATTGATAGCATTTGTCCCTTTACAGGAAATACTGGAATCTTATTAAAAATTTTTTTACTCCAAGCACCGCTGCATATAATTGCTTTTTCGCAGGTAATTTTTTTTATTTCCCCAGTGGCACATACAACTTTTGCCCCTGTAATTTTGTTTTTTTCGAATGTCAAATCCTCTACTTCTGATCCCTCTTGAAATTCGACTCCATGCAAGGAGCATGCTCTTTCTAGAGCGCGCATTAGTCTTCTTCGGTTATCTATTTGACCATCTTGTTCAAAAAGTAAACCATGTTTCCAAATAGAATGCATTCCATCAATTTCTGTTTGAAGATCTTTGTGATTTAAATATTTTCCATATTTATAAGTGGGAAACTTTTCAAGTTCTTCTTTGTTTTTAAAAGGAACTACTATGCCACATTTTTTTAAACCGCATTTAATATTACTATCTTGTTCAATACTTTTTATCCACTTTGGGATTAGACTTTGACTTTCTTGGCCAAATTTTAGTAATTCATCTTCGAGCCCTTCGGCATGAGTAGCTAACATTCCTGCAGCAACAAATCCAGCTGATTCATTTCTGTTTTTGCTTAAAACTAAAACTTTGAAGTTATTTCTAGAAAATTCATAAGCAATTGATAAACCTAAAAGTCCACCGCCAATGATTAATATTGAATTTTTGGTTTCTTGTGCCATTTAATAATTAATATTTTTATTTGTGTTTTGGTCCTCTTTTCCTTTATATCCAATATTATTAATAAAGAGACTTTTGATAATGAACAATTTGGAATCTTGGGAAGCTGTGATTGGTTTGGAAACTCATGTACAGCTTAATACGAAAAGTAAAATATTCACATCTGCGTCAACAGCTTTCGGTGATTCACCTAATACGCATATAGATCCTGTAGTTTGTGGGTTACCAGGAACTCTTCCAGTTTTGAATGAGACTGTTCTTGAGTATGCTGTAAAAACTTCGTTAGCATTAAATTTAAATGTTGCAGAACATTGTAAATTTGATAGAAAACAATATTTTTATCCTGATCTGCCTAAAAATTATCAAATTTCACAATTTGATGAGCCACTAGCTGAAAATGGCTGGTTAGAGGTTGAAATAATTGAAAAGGACAAAGAACCTTATATCAAAAAAATTGGTATAGAAAGGCTACATATGGAGGAAGATGCTGGAAAACTAGTTCATTCAGGTAGTGATAGATTAGCTGGCTCTAAGTATTCTTTAGTTGATTACAATCGTGCTGGAATAGCGCTTTGCGAGATTGTCAGTAAGCCAGATATTAGATCAGGTAAAGAGGCATCTGAATATGCTTCAGAGATTAGAAGAACAGTTAGATATCTAGGTGTATCAGACGGAAATATGCAAGAGGGTTCATTACGCTGTGATGTCAATATTTCAGTTAGAAAAGGACCTAATGCTCCTTTTGGTACCAAAGTCGAAATAAAAAATATGAATTCATTTTCTGCAATTCAAAAGGCTTGTGATTATGAAATAGCCAGACAAATAGAAGTTTATGAAAATGGAGGAAAAATTTTGCAAGAAACAAGGTTATGGGATGAAGCTAAGCAACTAACGAAAAGTATGAGATTAAAAGAAGGTAGCAGTGACTATAGATATTTTCCTGATCCTGACTTAGGTCCAATTGAAATAACAAAAGCCCAACAAGAAATATGGTTTAAAGAACTACCAGAATTACCTGCAAAGAAAAGAAATAAATATGTAAGTCAATTTGGGTTGTCTGCATATGATGCAAGGGTAATTTCTGACGAAATAAGTATGGCAAACTTTTTTGAAGAAACAGTAGCAAATGGTGCCGAGGCCAAACTAGCTTCAAATTGGGTAACAAGTGATATTGTGGGCTATTTAAAATCAAACAAACTAAGTTTTAGTGAATTAAAGCTTAGTCCTGAAAATCTTGCTGAAATGATTAGCATGATTTCAAAAAATATAATTAGTGGAAAAATTGCAAAAGAAATTTTACCTGAACTTATTCAAAAAAATATTTCTCCGAAACAATTAGTTGAAGAAAAAGGGTTGGCAATGATATCTGATTCTTCAAGTATTTTACCAATAATTGATGAATTGATAAATTTACATCCAAATGAAGTTCAAGCATTTAAAAATGGCAAAACTAAGTTACTTGGTTTTTTTGTTGGTCAACTTATGAAAAGAACAAAAGGTAAAGCTGACCCGAAACTTGCAAATAAACTTCTTATGGAAAAATTGAATAGCTAAAGCTTAAAGAAGCTCTTTTATCGTATTGATCCATTTATTTTGATCATCCGAATTATCTAAAATAAGATCTGAAAATTTTCTTTTTTCTTCAAAACTTAATTGAAAATTTATCAATTCATTTGCTTCTTTTTCGCTAATTTTATCTCTTGTGATAAGTCTGATTTTTTGAAGTTCTTTAGGACATTTAACTAACCATATTTCAGTGCAAATATCTTCAAATTTTGCTTCAAACAATAATGGAATAACCAATACTATAGTTTGATTATTTCTGTATTTACTGCATTCTTCTATCATTCTTTCTTTAATTAAGGGGTGAAGTAGTTTTTCAATCCATTCCTTGCTTGCTGAATGTTTAAAAATAATGTTCCTTAAAAGTGTTCTGTTTATTTTCCTTTCTGAATTTCTTTTATTATCAATAATTTTACTTCCAAAATAATCTAAAATTTTCTTATATCCATATGTATTTGGTTTGATTAATTCTC
>QCCX01000009.1 GCA_003278845.1 Prochlorococcus sp. AG-347-O22 | reverse complement strand
ACATTTGGAAATGGAGTAGTATCTGGGTCGATAATTTTGGCGTAGAAATTGAAGTTACACCAGTTCTAACGGATAAAGAATTTCTTTCCGTCCATAAAGAAATTGCAGCAGCCTCTAACAAATAGTTAACCTGTTGTATGTTTGACTGTTGATTTAATATAAAAGGATAGTAGATATTTTTTATGGGAAAATTTTCTTCTGAAGAAATTGAAAGTCAATACAATTTAATAAAAATGCTTTTAGCTGAGCCTGAAAAGTATAGAGAAGCTATTAATGCAATAAAAAAAGATATTGATTATATGCCTATAGAGCTTAAAAAAAAACTTGAGGAAGAAAATATTATCTTTTGAATGAGTCGCAAATCGCGTTAATCACAATCGTTAATTTTTAAAATTTAGCAAATAGCCAAGCTCGTAAACTAACCGAGAGAGTCTAAATCTCTCCGATGGTGAACTGTACTTGCGTACTCTTGTGGAACTTTCTGTTCTCTCATTAAATCTGCAATTGTTGGATAATCTTTTGCATTATCAAGATCTCTTGCATTTTTATCTTGAATTGCGAATGGTGATCTTTTTAAATTCATAATTAATTTCCTCAAAATTTTTGTTGGATTCTGATTACAGATCCTGGGTTATCATGTACGTAAGTGTTGAATTCTCTCGCAAGCATTAGGCAATCATATGCATCGCGAGCATAGAAGCCAACTTCATGCGTCTTATTTGTTGAATCTTTGTAACTCAACACATATTTATTACAAGATTTTATTGGTGTTGAAGGCATTTGATTTTTCTTCGTTACCACTAAGTTCTAACTAGGCATGCTTATCAATCGACTAATAAAAATGTACGGTTTAAGGCACAAACATATACGGATAGAGGACCAACAACTTAATTTAAAAATTAATATAATGAATAAGTAGTTTTGGAAAAAAAACAATATACCCTGTACTCCTATATAACTTTTTCAATGGCGAGCTGTTTTTGCTAGAAACTTTTTGTAGATAATGTGTTTTTATAAACAAATCAACTATCTTGCTAAATTAGCTTGTTCGAGATTATAAACATATTTTTCTCCATCATCATCACCATCGTCATCATCATGGAAGGAAGAGATTAATACATAAACTCCTCCAAGTCCTAATAACATAGATAAATAAAAACTAGGATCAGTCATAATTCAATTTTGAAGCATTCAAATTAAATTTGAGGAAGCTTTTCAATATCTATATTTTCTTTTAATTATTTGGATAAAAAACTTTCTATGATCAAAAAATTGTTTTTTATTTGAGAAAACTGAAAGTAGATCTAAAATAAAAAAAGTTACTGTCTTATTTAGTGAGTTTTAAAAATATTTTGAAAATCAATGTGCGGAAGATTTGAGCTGAAAACTAAATTTGAGAAGTTGCCAAAGGTTTTGAAACAAGACTATCCAAGTGGACTTGATTCTAAATATGATACTCAAAGTCTAATAAGACCTAATGATCCTGTTCTTGTAATTAAAAACGAAGGAAGAATTAAAACTACTTTTATGACATGGGGCTTTATTTCTCCTTGGGCCAGAGACCCATTTGATAAAGAGAGACCAAGACCATTTAATGCAAGATCAGAAACCATAGAAGAAAAAAAATTATTTAGTGGAAGTTGGAAACATAAAAGGTGCCTGATACCTGCCAGCGGTTTTTTTGAAAAAAAATATCGTGTTCGAAAATTGAATTATGAGACTTTTTGGTTGGGCGGAATTTGGAGTAAATGGACTTCACCAGATGGAGCAGAACTTGAGAGTTGCTGTGTTTTGACAACTGAACCAAATGATTTAATTAAACCTTTACATCATCGCATGCCTGTGATCGTTCCTGATGGATATGAGGAACAATGGACAGAGCAAGTTAAAGATGCAGATGAATTAAGAGGATTATTTGCAATCATGATGAGTTGGTCCCCTGATGATTGGCTAGTAGAGGATGTAAAGAAAAAAGAAATTGGTCAAATGAGTTTGTTTTAAATGGAACGCATACTAATTCCAAGGTTAAATTAATGGCTAAATCTTATTGGTTGATTAATTCAAATAGGTCAGAAGTTAAAAGATTTATGAAAAACGATAAGAGTATTGATGGAGTTTTTGAATATATGTTTATAGATACTGGAAAAATAGTGGGGGGACTAGGAAACAAACCACCAGTAATGACAAATACAGTGTCTGTTGAAATAGATTTAGCTAGAGAAATTTATGAAAGATTACTTTCAAAGGGATGGAGGAAAATTGAAAAAAATTGGAATTAAAGAGAGAGTTAGATCTGTGCGATACAAATTACTAATGAAAATAATCAGAAATTCAATTATTAGATAATAACTAAAATTGACAGCCGATCTAAAATATAAGGAGATTAGTAAATTATTTTATTTAGTGCAGATAAAAATGAAACATCAAAAATGGCTACCAGAATAAATAAATATCTAAGTGAAGTCGGTTATTGTTCTAGAAGAGAAGCAGATAGATTAATTCTAGAAGGAAAGGTAACCATTAATGGCAAAATTCCAGAAATTGGAACCAAAGTAGAGGATAGTGATCAAGTAGAAGTTGAAGGTCAAAGAATAGAAAAAGCAAAGAGACAAAAAAGCATATACTTAGCCTTTAATAAACCTGTAGGAATTGTTTGTACAACAGATAGAAAAGTGGAACCCAATAATGTCATAGATTTCATTAAATATCCTAAAAGAATTTTCCCTATCGGAAGATTAGATAAGCTCAGTGAGGGATTGATTTTTTTAACTAATGATGGAGATATCGTAAATAAAATACTCAGAGCAAGAAATAATCATGAAAAAGAATATATTGTAAAAGTTAATCGTCCGATTAATAGCGACTTTATTCAAAGCATGAGTAATGGAGTTGAAATATTAGACACAATAACTAAAAATTGTTTCGTAAAACAATTGGGTTCAAGAAATTTTAAAATTATACTTACACAGGGACTTAACCGCCAGATTAGAAGAATGTGTGAGGCCTTAGGATATAGAGTACGATCATTAAAGCGTGTAAGAATTATGAATATTAAGTTAGACGTGCCAACAGGAGAATATAGAGAACTTAGTAAAGAAGAACTCCTAGAATTACATGGATTACTTGAAAACTCTTCAAAAACATATGACTAATTAAAAATCATTAAAAGTAATTGGGAAGTTAAAGTAAATTGGTTATCAAAAATGAAAGATTTATACTTTTCGACTTTGGTTGAAAAAACTTACATAGTATGAAACATTTATTAGTGGTAACGTTATTAGTTAGTAATTGAATATTATTTGACCACCTATTAGGGATTAGTAGCCCTAGCTCTTTTTATTTGTCCAAACTTCCTCAGTTCTTCTCCACCCCTGAGCAATTAATTTTTTCCATTCTTCTCTAGCTGCATCTTTCTTTAATTCTTCTCTGGTTGTCATGACAGGTGGTTCTTTACCCCATGTAGAAGCAACCTTCCCAGAATCAATAAACATATATTTAAAAAATTGATCTTTATTATTTGTATTTTCGATAAACCTTTTTACCCTTGATCTATTTGAATTAACTAACCAGTAAGACCTAGTAGCCATTATTTTTTAAGGATAAAAGTCTACTTTCCAACGCATCACACAATAACTTAATGGGTTATATCCATTACAATTCCAGAACTTGAATATTTTTACAAAGAATTGATGAAAATTGGCATCATTAAAAAATGCCCAGCCAAAATAAATAGCAAATGCAGTTACAACAAACGCAGCATATTGAAGCCAATGTGTTCCAGACTTATCTACACCATTTTTGTCAAAATTAGAGTATCTCATTTAAAGGATTGGATAAGCTATCCATCCAAATAAGGTGTAATTAATAATGACAGCCATAAAACCTATCATTGCAAGCCTTCCATTTGTTCTCTCAGCAATAAACCAATAGGTATTTGGCCATTCAAAATCCCCCTCCTTGTTGGATTTTTGATCTTCTGAAATTGGGTCCTCTTCAGAATTGTTTTCCTTGTCAAGATAATAATTACTATCTGGGTAAAAGCTTTCGCTTGAAAAATTATCTTTAAATTTACTCATTTTTTTAGAAACTTAATTTTATATTTATCTTAAAAACAAAAAATGCTAAATAGGTTCAACTTTTATTTAATCAACCAAATTTTTTGTCAAATTTGGTGTTAAATCGAATTTTCTTCCCGTTTTTAATGATTCAGAGGTTATTCTAGAAATAAAAAACTTGCTGAAGATGTCGCAGCGATGGGGTAATTTAATTGATTGAAAGACGATCTAAAATGAGGAGCAATTAGCTCCTTTTTTATTTAGCAATTCAAAATAAATTAATCTTGCCTTTAAATATTTGAAGTAGGTTACTATTTAATTTTTCGAATATTTTTTTATGACTGACAAAGAAACAATTGAGTCAATGTTGTATGAGCTGGCTACCCCTAAAAAAATGGGCTCATTTTTTGTAAATAATGCCACTTCAGATTTTTTACTTATCAGACCTAGTGGTAATCCAATAAGTGCGAAGGGATTCGAGGAAATGATGAATTCTGGAGATGTGGTCCAGGAAAAATCGGAAATTACAAAAATTCATAAGTTTGAATTTCTTTCTTCTGATGTAGCAATGTGTGTTTTTACACTTGGGGCAAAATTCTCTTATAAAGGAACTCCTAATGATGATTTACCAACTGTCACTTCTATTTTCAAAAAGATTGATGGGATTTGGAAAATTCATTGGATGCAAAGATCTTCAGGAGATTCGGAGTTATCCTTATGGGATTAGCTAGTTGGTATTAGAAATTGACATTAGCTCTAGAATAATCTCTTAAGCCTAAGTATTCATTTCAAGATTCTTAACCCAATTTTAAATAATATAACCTAGAAATAATTTTAGATTTATTAATCAAATGAATACTTATTTTGTAACTGCAACTTTTAAAAATGTTGCTCTAATGGGTGCAGCTTACGATCTTTTTTTAAAGGTTGTTGAAGATGGAACTTTGAATGATGAGTTTGAAGGGTTCAAAGTTTTGGGAAGGTATCATGCCTCTTACTCAAATAATGTTTATATTATTGTTCAAGCTTCAGCAGGTATAAAAATGACAGAACATTTTGCTCCCTGGAAAGTTAAGTTTGATATAGATTTTGATATCAAGCCAGTTATGAATGACGAAGAAAAAGTTGCTGAGCATAAGCTTGTTGGTTCCTTAATGGCAGCAGAGCAGAAAATGGGATTCTCAGGTTAATTATTTTTTAAAGGTTCAAATTATTCTCTAAATTAAAGTACCTATTTAAAATAAAGTTTATATTTTTCTCTTTTTTGGATAAGGTATTTGTATATTGAGTTCACTAAATTATTGAATAATTTTTTGATTAAATTTACTTATACCGTTCTCGAGTGTATTAAGGTGTTATGTTTCCTATCTGATTCCAAAATTTAATCCTAACTAAATTTCAATTTTTTTCAAAAGAGATTGATTGTTCAATTATGCCAATATCACGATCTGAAGTTACTTGATGAAGAAGCAATAATTTGCCAATATCTTGAATTTATTTTCGAATATTTTTTATCAAAATTGAATAATGAAACAGGACTTATATCTTTAAGGATACTTTTCATGTAATTGTACATAGCATCATACGCTAAATACATGCGCTAAGTGCCTCCTTTTGTGCGCCCCTTTGCGACCTAGTGCCACATGACAGGGAGATAGAATAATTCTTAAATTTGATTTAAATGAATTTCTTTATTTTTTGCATTGTAGGTATAGATATTGATGGATATCTTGGAAAAATATTATTTTTAATCAATTGTTCTTTGTAATTAAAGTAATTTTCTTGAATATCATCTACCAAAATTTCTGAAATTCCAAAAGATCTTAGTAATGAATTTTCTATTTCAGCATCATAATAATTACTGATAAATTTACTTTCAAAAAAAAGATAGTTTTTCTGAATACTCAGAAAAGCCATCATTTTTAATCTATTAGGTAGAGATCCAGACTTTATTATTTCGAAAAATTGCGACTGATCAGATTGTTTGAAACTTTTGAATCTACTAAAAATTGTTCTCAGAATTACATCCTTAATACCCCTTGACCAGTAATGAATTAATATTGCATTGATTAGTAAAGGTATTCTATGTTCGCTTCTTTTCCCAATAAAGTGTTCTACCTTTTTTCTGAAACCTCTTAATTTAAATGCATGATCACCATGTAAAGATGTAATTTGGCTTGTTAGGCTTATTGGCTTTCCTGTATGTCCGTAATATCCTTGACATTTATCATCATAAATATTTTCCAAAATATTCATCACCCATGGAATTCTTATTTGCGTAAATTCATCAATACACTCATTTAAATCATTGATATTACCTGTGAAATTAAAAAATTCATCTGAATCTAGAAATATCGTATATTTCAAATCAGGATTTATTAGTTTAAAATTAAAATTTTTCATAGCCACATCTGGAGTTAGATTAGAATTAAGTTTATGAATTATGTGGTTAGTGCACAAACCTTTAAACTGATTATTAAAATCATCCAAATCATCTTCTGTTTGCACACATATATGAAAAAGAGATATTCCTAAACTTTTATAATGCTCTAAAAAATACCTCCAATAAGGAGCCTCTATTTTGCAGTATCTCGTAATTAATTGAAAAGAACTCAGTAATTTTTTATCTTTAGTCAAAACATACTAATAGATTCAATATTATTATAATAATTAACCACTGTGGAAAATAAATGAAGGAATTAGAAGAAAATACTATTGAACAAATAAGAACTCTTCTTAATTATTTAGAGCAAACAGATCTATTGAAAAACAAAGATATTCTTAGATGTTTAGATGTAATAGCAAGAGAATATGGAGGAGAAGTAGTGAATAAAAACTAAATGGCTAATTCAGAACAAAAAACAATATTGCTTGAGCAAGCTTATGAAGAACTTAAGGCAATTTGCACAAAGTACCAAGACGAATCTGGTGCTACAGATATGGAAGTAAAAACTTTACTTAGAGAACTTGCGAGGGTTTATGAAAAAGACATTGAGGACGATTATGACATAGATTGGGAAGTTTAAATAAGTTTATTTGATATTATTTTTGCTATAAATTAAATGAGGCCAAACCTCTATGAGTACACTCTTCGTTTACTCCAAGACATAGATTGACTTTATATAGTACGGGTCAATTTAATAACCTCTCTGGTAGTTGGAATTTCTGGAGGGGTTTCTTGTTTTTATTGTCGGCCTATGCTTATTAACGATTGACAGTCGATATAAAATAAATAGCAACAAACTCCTTTTTTATGAAGTTAAAAAATATTTTAAAAACTACTGGAGCGCTGCATATCCTGTTGGGAGCGTTAATTATTTCCCTACTTATCTTTTCAGTGGAAACTATTGCAGGCGATGCCTCAAGTGAAACATTGCTTCTTGTTAGAGGTACTGCAAATGTTGTAGCAGCTAGTAATTTTGGAATTGGTTGTTTATTGTTTATTTGTAGTTCTATAAAAGATAAAGCCTCTTTGAGAAAAGTTTTATCAGGTGAATTAGCTTTGATGTTTTGTTTTTTAGCAGTAGCTCTATTCAATACT
Source organism: Prochlorococcus sp. AG-347-O22 (assembly GCA_003278845.1). GTDB lineage: Bacteria > Cyanobacteriota > Cyanobacteriia > PCC-6307 > Cyanobiaceae > Prochlorococcus_A. Next base: position 32,917 of record QCCX01000009.1, on the reverse strand, counting down.
TTTAACGCTGGGATAATTGTTGATGGAGGACCTCCTCCTCCTTTTTGGATTGTTTTAATAGTGAATCCTCTTTTATGTATTTATGGATTAGTTAACAATAAAAATTGAAACACTTACTACTTAGACGTCTTTTAAATAAAAACACTTTAAGATAGATTGCAATTAGCTTTTAATTTATGTTGTTTCTAATTTCTTATAAATTTACTGATGCAAATGCTCAAGACAAGGGAGCAAAAATGCTAAAGGAATGGTACGACAAAGGAGGGCCACAAAATAGACCAGAGGGTTATGACGTTAAATCTTGGATTTTCTTACCTCAACATGGCAATGGTTACTCAGTTGTAGATGCTGATTCTTTAGAAACTATTTGGAAACAGTGGAGTCCTTGGAGAGAATTATTGGAATTTACTATTGAACCTTGTGCAGATTTAGATCAAACAGTAGCTCTATATTGTTAATGAAACGCTTACTACTCCTGCTTTCCCTTTGAGAGGTTATATTACTTCTCATTAAGTGTAAGTTTGTGTCCATATATAGTTCCCTCTGACTAGTGGATTTTTAGGGCTCGAAATTACCTACGCACACTTAGCCGGAAAGAACCTGTTTTTAATAAAAGAAATTAATTAATTAAATAAAAATAATAGGCACACTTTAGATCAAAGTACTTGAAACAAGTGCTCCCTAGGGTGCCCCTTTTTCAATTTGAGACATAAACAAAAAAAAGAGAGTTTAGATAACTCCTAGGTATGACTTGGTTTTTAAGAGTGGGGCGATAGGATTCGAACCTCCGACCTAGTACTCCCAAAGCACCATGAAATGTAAAATTTCTTGATTAGGGTATATTATTTCTTATCTAACAAGTAATTATCAATTTGAAAATGACTAGAAAGGTTTTTTTGGTTGCACTATTAATTTTTCCACAATATTTAACTTCAGTTCAATCATCTGCTTTTAATGAATCTCAATTAAATAAAATTTCAGATGAATTATTAATTTCTGGTTGGAAACCATTATCAGATAAAAATATTAAAGATAAAAAAGCTAGTGATAAGACAATAAAGGCATTAAAAAAGTTTAAAAACATATCCTCTTTGAAACCCTACTTTAAAAAAGCTAGAGGTTACGCGGTTTTCCCAAATGTAGGAAAAGGAGGAATTGGAATTGGAGGTGCTAGAGGTAGTGGTGAGGTATTTGAAAAAGGGAATGTTATTGGAAAAACAACGTTAACTCAAGTATCAATCGGCTTTCAATTAGGTGGACAAGCATTTAGCCAAATTATCTTTTTCAAAGATAAGAAATCCCTTGAGAGATTTACTGAAGGTAATTTTGAATTTGGGGCATCAGCTAGTGCAGCATTAATTTCAGAGGGAGCTAATGCATCTGCCGATTACAGTGATGGAGTTGCAGTTCTTACATATTCAAAAGGAGGCCTTATGTATGAAGCAAGCATAGGAGGGCAAAAGTTTAGCTATGAAGAATACTAAAATTTAAAAAATATTTTAAATTAAATTATTAAAATAAGTCTAATAAAAAACTATTTGAGGGAATTTTGAGGGAAGGTATTTTAGAGGGAAAAATTATTATTAGCTGAGACTTACTGCTATAACTTAATCGGGGCGACAGGATTCGAACCTACACCTAGTGCTCCCAAAAAACCGCACAGAGCTAGTACAGCACTAGATTTTAAGCTATAGCTGATTTCTTGCTGTGTTCTGTGTGATTTGTCTTGTCAAACAAAGCAATATTTGTCCGCATTGGACAATGGCGATTAAATAATAATTTAGTTAGTTATTTTTTTTATTTTTTCTAAATTCCATTTATCAAATATTAATTTCATTTCTCTTTCGTAGTATCTTACTTTCTTTGCGAAAGGTAGTTGTTGAATAATTATCCCAAAGGGGAATTTAAAAAAAGAAGAAACATAAACAACATAAAACTCGACAAAAGATGGTTTTTTTGGAAGCGGTAAATTTTTTACATATGCCCAATCAATGCAAGGTTTTAGTTGCTTATCACTGGCGATAATATTTTTTTTACATCTCCACCAAGAGAATAAATAAATGCAAATAAAAATCGGTAAAGGAAGCAGTCGCAACATTTTACTTAATTATATCTAACAAAAATATATAAATCCCCAACAATACTGCTGTAGCTATCCCTACACCAATAATTACATTTAGTTGATTATTCCAAAGATTATTTAAAAATTCCATATAAAAATTAAAGGAAATTAACCTCTTTACCAGCTTAAAAAAAGAATAATGCTACTTTTTGCCAACTAACAACAAAGCTTTTTAAAAAATTAGATCTAAAATAAGGAGTAATTAGTTCCTTTTTATTATGTCTTGTTCAGTTACTTCAGTGTTTACTTTTAAAATTGAAAGCACTTTCGATGAATGGGCTGCAATATTTGATAGTACAGAAGCAGATAAAAGGCATTCAGAATTTGATATTAAGCCACTTTTCAGAGGAGTAAGCAAGGAAGATCCTCAAAGAATAATTGTTATTCATCAAGCTCCAGAAGGTAATGTTCAAAAGTTTGTGGAAGCAAATGGTGACTGGATGGCAACTCATAGAGTTGACTTATCAACAATGGAGGAATCCTCTTGGACTGCTTCATTAACAAAGGGCGATTGTTGTGATTAATTAATGAAACTTTTACTATTTGCCTCGCTAATAGTAAGTAATTGAAAGCCTATCTATATTAGAGGGAATTAAACCCCTTTTTATTTAATGTCCATTAATACTTTTCTTTTGCTGTTATTAGTTATTGCGAATTACACAAACTTATTTTTAAATTTAAAAAATAGAAGAGTATGAAACTCTTACTACTCGCACCGCCATATTAACTAAGATTGACAGTCGATCTAAAATAAGGCAAATTCACGCCTTTTTTTATGCCTAACACTTTAGTTGTTTCGACCTTTGGTTGTCCTTTTTCTGAATTTGAAATGATGGTAAAAAAAGTTGATAAAGAACAAGGATATGTTTTTTGTTCTGAGTTGGAGATTGTAAAAGTAAATGAACATAAAGCAATGATTCTTATGAATTGTTCTGATTTAGAAAAGTTTGGTGCAATGCTTGAACAACCAGAATTAAAACAATGGGATATTGATAACAACTGTGTAGATACTGTTTATAATCTTGAACTTGTTGAGTAAATGAAACACTTATTAGTGTCACCACTGCTTCAAATTAAGCACCTTTTGAGAAAGTTTAAACAATTTAGATCCCCCTAGAGATCCCTTTTCTCATTTGAGATTGCAAACAATAAAAAAGAGAGTCTGGGAAACTCTCTATTATAATTTGGTTTTTAAATTCGGGGCGAAAGGATTCGAACCTGCGACCTAGTGCTCCCAAATCACTAGTTAAGAAGCCCCTATATCTACGATTTGAAGCTATAGCTTCAGTTATAAGCCCTTTTTTCTTCTAAAAACTTATAAAACTTTCTAATACTTAATTGGTTTTTCCCTAAATTTTCCCTAAAGTTGAACTAGTGCTACATAAGGTTTTAAAAGTTTGTCTATATGATGGGGGTCTTAGCTAGGAAGAAAACCAGCATTTTTAAAAGTTATTTTTAATTTGAAAAACATTTGCATAATTTCTTAGAACTGATAATTTTAGTAAGCTTCAATAAGTTCAAATGCAAGATCAAAGAATTGAAAAGTTAGTGGGTGTTGCAGTAAACATAACTAAGATGCTGGTAATAATTTATCTAGGCTTCTTAGAAGTATTTAAAATAATCAAATCGCTTCAAAAGTTTTTAGATGCTGAATTAGATATTTCTCGAAAATGGGCTTCACAAAATTATTCAATTCTAAAAAAACGTCTAGCGGAACAAAAAATAGCGGGAGTTTAAAAATTATTGCTATAAATTAATTGAGACCAAACCTCGTCAGCAAAATCTACATTTGCTGCAAGACATAAATTGATCCTATATAGTTGAGTGTCGATTTAATAACCCTTTCAGTAGTTGGAATTTCTGGAAGGGTTTCTTGTTACTGATATTTATTGAGTAAGCGATTATAAATTACCAACAAAACTATTACTCCACCTATGCCATAAGCTGCATGATATGGGTCGTGATGATTCTGCCAAAGGTCGATTAAAAATTCCTTCAATACTTAATAACTCTCACCCAATGAGGATAGCAACCAACTCTATCTATTTATATAAGGTAGGCTTATATCCTAAAAAATTTAATAAAATTCTATAAAGTATAAGGAAAAACCATAAGAAAACCCCCTAAAAAGGAGGTCATTTTCCCTAATTTTTCCCTAAGTCAAATTAGGTAATCGCTGAAAAGCCAGTCGGGCCGACAGGATTCGAACCTGCGACCTAGTGCTCCGAAAGCACCCGCTACGCAAAATGCGAAAGCCCCCATGAGAAACAAGTGAAGCCATAGACTATAAATTATTACTACTTGAATTTTTATGAGTCTCAAAAGTAGATAGACATAGCAATGTGGTGCATAAATAAGCACAATCTCGCTCAAAAGAAAATAGTTTGATCAAAAAACTTATGCAGTCTTACGATTTTAAAAATTTTGGATAAAAACAATTTTTCGTTATTGTTAAGAAATCTATGTAAAAAGATTATAATTCCTGAAGGATTTTTTTGATCAAAATAGCTTTACTTTAAGAGTTGCCAAATTTCAATGCATTAGATGAAGCTTTACACCAAAAATTCAACCAACATACGATCCCTATAAATTTAAACCCTTCTTCAATTAACTGAGTTAATTCATAATTTTGATTGAAAATCTGTTGTATTACACCATCAAAAAAAACAGATAAGCCAAGAAATAAAATTGAAATTATCAAGTTAAAAAGTCCAATTTTTTTTAATATCCTTCGAAATCTTACCAATAAAAAAATAGAAATTGCTAAGTATGTTAAATTCAGAAAATCTGGGCCTATGTAACGATCATGTAGTAGAAATAAATCATCAATACAAAGCAGACTTGAGAATATCGCCCCTAGTAGAAGTAATTTAGATGATTCTCTATTAATGCTCTCTAAGAATGTTGTAAAAAAACAAATAGATGCAGCTGCTCCCCAAAACAAAATTCCTATATTTGAAATCATTCCCACTCCAATTGGATATCCACAGGTTTGAGCAAGGTCTCGAACTACGAGACTAAGTTTGATGTTATAAAGATTTGATACAGATAAAATTGCTAGATATAAAATTGTGGAAGGTAATATCGAAATATAAAATAATTTATTTGGAAATTTAATCATTTTTTTTTGCGATTTAAATCTGTTCTTAACCTTAATTCTTAAATGGATCTATCGACTAATATTTGATAACTCTTCTCTTAAATTAGTAATACTTTTAATAAGAATTTCTTTTCATAGATTCTATGTTTTTAATATAATTATGAAAATAATGAACTATTTTAAGAGGCAAACTTATGCAAGGTATTGCAAATCCTCGCTCAAAGCTCGCTCAGTCTCATCTTTCTAAGTGTTGGCAATAAAAAAGAGAGTCTGGGAAACCCTCTAGTATGACTTGGATTTGATTGAGTCGGGGCGACAGGATTGGAACCTGCGACCTAGTGCTCCCAAAGCACTCGATCAGCAAATTGCGACAGCACCCATGAGAACGAAGTGAGGCTATGACTTTAGTTTGAAATATTTGTTATCAAAATGAGTCTCAAGAATTGTCTTATATGCAGCAAAGTGTTGCAAAGTTAAGCATTTGATCGCCCGAGGATCGCCCGCTTGCGACCTAGTGTTTAAAAATGTAATCCAAATCCATTTTTTTTCTTTTCTGATTGATATCCAGCCCTTACGAATTGAGTATTATCAGTCCCTACATCATAGAGAGTATAATTTTTGCCTGCTCCAACACCAATGACAGCTTTTTGAGGAACCTTCTGCTCCTTCTTATGATTTCCGGTTAAATCGTGTACTTCCGAATTAAGAATCCCCTCTGTTAATTCCAAATGAAATTGTTGTGTACTTCTCGCAGTAAATAATCTGTTTACTTGAAGACGTGTAAGTCTATCCAGGAGTGTTAATGGCGGGGTATCTAATGTTAAATCGTCGCCAACATCTTTTGAGCTCCCGTGAATTAAACCACAATCAAGTTCAACAAATCCAAATTGAAGTGCTGCTATCCAATCAAGAAATGATTTATCTACAGCATTTATTAGAGATTTGACCACTTCTTCACCTTTATTTATTCTCAAAGCTTCAGCTCTTTGATTGCCACGGTAACCACTTTCTAAGAGGATTTGTTCTTCCCACCAACCATATATGCACCATGGTTGTAAATCATTACTTTTTGGATTAATTAATCTGTGTAGAAGTTTATTACAGTTTTTTTCAGGGCCTATCATATCCCCCAAAACAAAGAGGGTTATGTTCCCAGGAGTTTTTTTTAAATCTTTTTGAATAAGTTCATAAGTATCTAGATCCCCTTTTAACCCACTTATAAGTGCCCAGCGTTCTATCATCTTTCACAAACATGAGAAGCATCTTCAGCTCGTTCGGCAAATTCAAATCCGTTTTTTAAACGCCATGCAAAAATCGGAGGAAGACCAGCATTTATTATTGCTTTGCAGGTAAGTTCGATATCATATTCAACTTCTCTAATTTTTACGTCATTAGTGATGTCGTTATAAACCACATAAGTAGCTTTAGTTCCTCCATGCCGTGGCTCTCCCACTGAACCTGCATTTACTATTCTTCGCATCGGCAAATTCATTTCTTTCTTTTGAATATCTTTCGAACCACTGTTTTTGACCTTTACGGCAATTGAACCATTTGCTAGTTCACGTATATAAGGTTGATGAGTATGTCCACAAAATAGAATCTCAGCTTTGGCATTTTCAACTCTCTCAAGAGCTGCGAATGCATCCATATCGGGCAGCAGATATTCATGTTGACTATTAGGACTACCATGAACAAAAAGACATTTATCTTTACGAATTGAGTAGGGTAAATTAGCTAAAAAATCCTTATTTTCTTTTGTTAATTTTTCCGTAGTCCATTGATGAGCGAAATGACCTCTCCTTTCAGCGATCTGAGAAGGGTAACTACAATCGCAGGCATCTAATCCATCAACTACATCTTCGTCCCAACAACCCTGACAAGTGGCAATTTTTTTCTCTTTGATTAACTCAATAACCTCATTAGGTTGAGGACCATAACCTACTAAATCTCCAAGGCAGGTAATATTCGTAATCCCTTGTAATTCAATATCTTTTAATACGGCTTCTACTGCAGGTAGATTTGCATGTAAACATGAAATAACAGCTTGATTCATTTTTAATTAATTTCGAGAAGTTTGTAATTGTGAATTTCTAAGTGTGGCTTGATGATGCTCTAGAACAGCATCACTAAGAAGGCAATTATTGATAGTTGATTTTATTAATTGGAAGTTTAAGTTTTTCCCCTGTATGACAATTTCAGAGTGTCTTTCTGGTCTTCCATTAAGAGGAGCAACTTGATTTAAGGTTTGATATTGAGAACCTTTCTGAGTCAATATCCAGTTAAACAAGATATAACGACCATCTGGTAAGTTCATTAATGCTTTTGCTCTATATACGTCTCCATAAGCACCGTTCACTAATTCGAACCAAAAAGTATTTAAACTTGCAGGATCCCAAATATTTTTTTTGAGGTCAATACTACATGATTCAATTGCTTTAAAATCTAAAGTATCCTTTATTGGTAATTCTAGATCTCTGCCAAAATGCAAATATTTATTTGGTTGAAGATTATATATTTCAAGCTCTTTTATAACTCTCAAATCAATACCACTAATACCCTGAAATTTAGGTATGAAAAATTGAGGAAATTCAATAATAATCAAAATATTCTCTTTCTCTACCTCTAAGGGCAATTTTGAACTTGACAAATCTAATAAATTAGGAATTTGATCTTTCAAAAAAGCAAAATCAATTTTTGAATTTATTGCTTGCTCTAAATTAATTTCTGAATATCCGCCAAGACGTACATAACCACAATTTCCAGAGTGATTCTTAAAAGTATTTAGTATCCAACTTGTCTTACCGCATCCTGGAGGCCCTGATATTATCCAAGTTTGACTCATAAAAAACTACCTGATGTATAAAATTTACACCAAAATGAAAATGATAATCATTTTTGTTTTTGTTTTTAGATATTTCTTATGAGAGGAAATAAAAAATTCAGAGAAATTACGCAGCTAATAAAGTGAGAACATTATGGAATGCTTGTTATTGAATTAAAAAATAATTAATCTATGTACTAAGTGTATTTGAAAATTGAGTTCTTTAACTATTACCAAGGCTGCTTCAAATGAATTGCTCAGGCAATCAATTTATCGTGGTACACCTGGAGAAATATTCCTATATTTGCAACCTGATATTCTTGATGATGGATGGATGTTTCTGAGAGTTAATATCTGGGAAAAATCAGGAATTCCGATTGCAAGAACTGATGGCTTAACTGTCTACGCTCCAGAATCTCAAAAAAGTTTACTAGATGAACTATCACTTGATCATTATCAGGATTTATCCGGAGGAGGATTCTTGATTAGTACTCCAAAAGGCGCGACAAAAAGTTCTTGTGGTTCGGGTTTTAAATTTAATAAATAAAAACCTATTTAAAATGAAAAAATGATTATTTTGAAAGACTATTAACTCGCAAGGGTAGATCTTAATTTTTAGTATTGGAGCAATGGTCTGTTTAATATTGCTTATTTAGTTGTTTTAGCGGGCGATGCAGTATGCAAAGCTATGCAAGGTATAGCAAATGATCGCCCAGAGATCGCCCAAAGGATAATTGAGAATCTTGAGAAGTCAATCGGGGCGACAGGATTCGAACCTGCGACCTAGTGCTCCCAAAGCACTGGACACCCCTAGATGAGCACTACGTTTTCAAGCTATAACTGATTTTTTGCGTAAAATTGCGTGATTTGCCCTGATAAATAAAGACTTATATGACATAAATATGACATAAATCTTTTATTAAATTGATCCTTCCTTAAGCAGTCGAATTATATAGTTATACATCACAGCTCTTTGTACTTTAGATTCAACTTTATCAACACTTGTAACTCCAAAGAATCTTTTCTCTTGAAGGGGGGTGGCAACTGTTTTACCTGCTATTCTATTAAATTTTGATATCTCTGGATTTAGTCCCAATGCTATTCCATCGTAATAAATTGTGTTATACCAATATGTTTGAAGAATATTGAAAAGAGATTCTGATTTTGTGGCTGAGATTACCGCTGGATCTTCTGGATAAAATTCTCTTACAACAGCTAACTTATCTACAAGAGGTCTAAACGCATCTGTTGATGATTGTAAAGACACTCCATTCTCGAGCCTTGAAGCCACCTGTTTCATCACATTCTTTAATGAAGTTAATTTTTCATTCTTTTCCCTTTTTTGGGTATTAACCTCATTTATGTTTTTTGAAATTATTAAATAAGTTGGAGTTCCTATTGCTAAAAGAATCACTGCAGATGCTGCTCCTCTTATTAACCACTTTGTAGCTTTATCCATTCAAGAAATTTGAATTATTCCAAATAGTACATTTAAAATCACAAGATTTCACTTATGAACAATAAATTGAAAAATTGAATTTTCAATATTTAGTCATATGACATAAATATGACATAAATACAAATATGTCATATCTCAACCAATAAAAAAGACAGGCTGGGAAACCTGTCTATGACTTGGATTATTAGAGTCGGGGCGACAGGATTCGAACCTGCGACCTAGTGCTCCCAAAGCACCCGCCCTCCAATTTGAGACAGTGGGTTAAATAAACAAGTCAGGCTATAGCTTGTTAGTTGCTATATCTACAAAATTACGAGTCTTAAAAATAGGCCAAAGTTATACAAAATTATCCTTAGATATACAATTAATCGCTAAATAATCGCTAAACAAAGACCTAGTGCTTTAGGAGCTGTAAAATATCATTGATTGACAGTCGATCCAACATAGAGGGATAAAACCCTCTTTTTTATGAAAGTAATAAGCTTTTAAAAAGAGCGAACAGGTCGTATATATCAATAATTATTGATTATATCAAAATATTTTGATGCATTTCTTAATCTTTGTATTTCGCTTTTTGTTTGATGCTATAAATAAATTGTCTTCAATCTAAGTGGCTAATGAGTATTTTCAAAAAAACTCTCATTTTATCTTCTGCAATTTCATTGATACTTTCTCCATCTGCGATGGCTTCAAAAAGATTGAGTGGTGCTGGTGCATCATTTCCTTCGAAGATTTATACTAGGTGGTTTTTTGACTTAGCTAAATCTGGAGGCCCTAGAGTTAATTATCAAGCAGTAGGTTCTGGATCTGGAAGAAAAGCTTTCATAGATGAAACTGTTAATTTTGGAGCCTCTGACGATCCAATGAAAGATTCTGATATAAAAAAAGTTACTAGAGGACTTGTGCAAATACCGATGGTAGGTGGAACAATTGCGTTTGGATATAACTACGATTGCGACTTGAAACTAACACAAGAACAAGCTGTTCAAGTAGCAATGGGAATGATTAAAAATTGGAAGGAATTAGGATGTAAGTCAGGTAAATTAACTTGGGCCCATCGTTCTGATGGCTCAGGCACGACTAAAGCTTTTACAAATTCTATGGAGGCTTTCTCTAAAACCTGGAATCTAGGTACTGGTAAATCTGTTAAATGGCCTTCGGGAGTTGGAGCAAAAGGCAATTCTGGTGTTGCAGGTGTTATTCAAAACACTCCTGGCGCAATCGGTTATGTAAACCAGTCATACATTAAAGGTAATGTTAAGGCTGCTGCACTTCAAAACCTATCTGGTGAATTCGTTACCCCTAATACTGAATCAGGCGCGATAGCTTTAAATGGAATAACTCTTGATAAGAACTTGGCTGGTAAAAATCCAAATCCTACTGCTAAAGGAGCTTATCCAATAGCAACTTTGACTTGGATACTTGCTTATGAAACAGGTAATGGAAGGAATACTAAGGCAATTCAAGATACATTCTATAAATTGCTCAGCGATGAATACCAAGATAAAGCTCCTGCCTTGGGTTTCGTTCCCTTGAAAGGTGAAATTTTAAAAAAATCAATTGAAGCTGTTGGAAGAATAGGAAGGTAATTTAGAACTAGTAAGCCAAGCAATAAAAATCAAAATAGATGAAGTATATAAACAATACTGCATACCAATAGTGGCATTTTTACCGAGCATAAATAATAAGCCCGATAGTAGGGTTCCAAATAATCTTCCCGCTGCATTAGCCATATAGTAATAACCAACATTTAAACTTACTTTCTCATTATCTGAATAAGCCAAAATCAAGTAGGAATGAGTAGATGAATTCATTGCAAAAATAAAGCCGAATATTATTAATCCAATAACAATTACAGGACCTAATGATTTATCACCGTTTAATGCTCCTGCAATAAATAAAGGAATAACCGTCAAGATAAGTCCCCAAAATTGAACGGTAGTTTTTGTTGGGCTATTATTTTTCCCCCATACTTTTCTAAGTAATGGAGCTAATACTTGAAAGAAACCATAGATTATTATCCATCCACCCAAGAACAGTCCTATTTCTAAATAATCCCATCCAAAAGAAATGTCTAAAAATACTGGAAGAGCTACTACAAACCAGACATCTCTTGCACCAAATAAGAAAAACCTTGCACTTGAAAGAATATTAATACCTTTAGACTTTGAATAAAGGTCTTTAAAAATTGGCTTTCTTTTCATTTTCCCTGAATCTTTAGGAAGACATAAAGTTAAAAAGAATGCGAAGCATAGACCTAAACCCATTATTCCAACTGCATTATTAAAGCCCAATAGCTTGTATAAGAGACCCCCTAGGAAGAAACCAACACCCTTAAGTGCATTTTTAGATCCTGTTAAAATTGAAACCCACTTAAATAATTGTTTTTGACTATTTTGATTATTCTCTTCTGAATCTGGAACTATTGATTTAACGGCACTTTTTGCACTCATTTTATTTAAATCTTTTGCTACCCCACTAAGTGCTTGGGCTAACATAACGTATGAGACGCTAAAGATTATTGACCAATTCTCTTTGACTGGAATCAGCATGAAAAGAGCAAGAATTTGCAGAATTGTTCCTATCCATAAAGTAAGTCTCAACCCATATCTTGCCCCTATCCATCCTCCAAAAAGATTTGTAATTATTCCAAAAAATTCATAGAAAAGAAAAAGTAAAGCAATTTGCAGAGTTGAATAACCAAGTTCATGAAAATGACCAACAACTAGTATTCTCAATGCACCGTCAGTAAGAGTAAATGCCCAATAGTTTGCGGTAACGACACTATATTGTTGAAGGCTAGATAACTTCATAAAAACTAAAATTTATTTTCTTTCTCAATTACATAAGAAGTAAGATCTGCAAGCCTGCAACTATAACCCCATTCATTGTCATACCAGGCATAAATCTTTAATAAATTAGAATTTACAACCATCGTTGAAAGTCCATCAATTATTGAACTTCTACAGTCATTTAAGTAATCAGCGGATACTAAGGGTCTCTCCTCGTATCCAAGAATACCTTTTAAGTATGTTTCAGATGCTTTTTTAAATTCATTATTTACTTGCTCTTCAGTTACTTCCTTATTTAATTCAAAAACTATATCGGTTAATGAGGCGTTTAGAAGTGGAACCCTTACTGCATGACCATTTAGTTTTCCTTCTAATTCAGGGAAAATTTCAGCAATCGCATTAGCTGATCCAGTTGTAGTAGGTATTAAGCTTTGCATGCATCCTCTTGCTCTTCTTAAGTCACTTTTGTAAAAATCTACTGGAGATTGTGTATTTGTAACGTCATGAATAGTTGTTATAACCCCATGTTTAATTGAGAAATTTTCATTAACAACTTTTACGATGGGAGCCAAGCAATTTGTAGTACAGGATGCTGCTGTAATTAATTTATGTTTTTCAGGTTTATAAAGGGCTTGATTAATTCCATAAACAATATTAAGTGCTTGTTCCCCTCCCACAATTCCTTTCACAGGACAAGCAACTATTACTTTTTTTATTCCAAGAGAATCAAAGTATGGATTTAATTCTTTAGGAGCTTTGTTTTTACCTGTACATTCCAAAACAAGATCAACCGAAGATTTATTCCATGGAACATCAAGATAGTTCTTTATTGATGTAAAGGAAATTTTTTTATCTTCAATTATTATTTCGTTGTCATTCGAAGCTATTTTTTTATTCCATTTACCATGAACAGAATCAAACTCTAGTAAATGAGATGCAGTTAAAGAATCCCCATTAATTTCATTTATATGAGTTATTTCAATATCTTTTCTTTCCCATAAAATTCTTAAAACTAACCTACCAATTCTTCCAAATCCGTTAATTCCAATTTTCATAGAAATATCAAAACCTAATATAATATATATCAAAAATAATTGATATATCAATAATTCTTGATATGTGTAATTAAATTTTTTAGGTTAGTATTTAAAAAGTTAATGATCTTTTGATTTTGTTAGAACAACTTAAAAAGATTGATAGTGATCAATTTATTGGGATAATGGAGTCCCTCTCAGATCCGATTAGAATAAATATTCTTGAATTAATGATGGGTGGAGAGATATGTGTTTGCGACATAGTTAAAGTAACTGGATTATCTCAATCTAAAATTTCCTATCATATAAAAATCCTTAAGGATTCAGGTCTTATCTCTGATAGACAAGAAGGTAGATGGGTTTACTACAAATTAGATTTGGAAGTATTATCAGATATTAAAAATTGGATGGGTAATTTAATTCAGTCATCATCAAGTAAAAGGTCTTGTGAATAAATGGTTTTTAACCTATTTAGGTTTTTTACTCATTACATATAAATAATTTTTAAATTGAAAATTAATTCTCAGGGTTGGAGTTTAATTTTCAGTATTGGAACTTTATTGATTATTTTATTTATTTAGAGGTTTAATGAACCTAGTGATGGTTAGCGATTAACTGGACAAAGTTATACGAGGCTATACAAATAATCGCTATTTAATCGCTATTTAAATTATTGAGACTTCTGAGAAATAAAAAAGCGAGTTGGGAGACTCGCTAGTATGACTTGGTTTTTAAATGGTCGGGGCGACAGGATTCGAACCTGCGACCTAGTGCTCCCAAAGCACCCGCGCTACCAAGCTGCGCCACGCCCCGCTAAACATCATTCTAATCTATGACAGGGATGTTAGTAAACATAGTCACAAAAAGAATTTTTGCAGTAATAACAAGCGTTTTACTTACTTAGATTATAATAGTGTCAATGGATTTAGTGCAATATCTAGTCAACCTTTGTTATAACCCGAAGACACTCTGTGGTTGCATTTTGCGTACAAATTGCGTACATTGTGCATATATGTACGCAAATTAATGCCCAAACTTAAAAATAATGAAGCATGGGTAAATGGTTTTAAGATGGCCATAAGGTCTTCTACTGCAAAGGGTTGGACTGTTAGAGAACATAGAGGACTTGCAAGATTAGAGGTGAGAACTGGTGAAGGGATGAGATCTGCACAACTAATGAAAAATAATATTCCTTTTTCTTACTCTGCCCAAGACATGGGAGATATTATTACGCGAGTTAGGAATATCTATGTAGAGATGGCTAATAATGGCGGTGATTTTGATTCTGCTGTTGCTGTATGTGCGGGATTAGCTCCTAAATTAACTTATTCTCATGATTGGGTTGGTGCTAAAGAAGATTTTGAAAAATATAAAAAAGAGATGGGAACTGGTATTAAAGATATAACTTGGACTAAAGAGTATGAACCTGTCATTGATTATGCAGTTAACTTATTAAAAACCAAAGATGCTCCAATAAATGCAGATAAATTATTAGAAATTTGTGCAAAAAATGGAATTGAAAAGGTTACTGCCTATATGAAAAGAAATAATATTGCACCAAAACCATTAACTTATGAACTTGGTGGTAGAGCTAGAGAACAAAGAGTGAGAAATTTAGCTTCTTTTTTAAAATATTGTGTTACTAAGAAAACTTATCCTAATCAATGGCTTCCACCAGATGACTTAAGAGAATACATTGGAAGACCATCTGAAAAAGCTAAAAAAGCTAAAAATAAAAAAGCATCAATAGAAGATCAAGAGTTTATTAATTTAATAAATTCTCTACCAACAGAAACAGGGCAACCGCATCACATAATCGCTGCTAAAAAATGGGTCAATGCAATGAAGCTTTGTGCTGTTTTTGGTTTAAGACCTATTGAGTTAAGACACTTAGTTTATAAAAAGAGAAAAGATGAACTTTGGTGTATGTATGAAAAAAGATCGGGTCAGGGCGTAACAAAACCAAGAATATTAGAACCTCTTTATTTAGTTGATAATGATGGCAATGTTCATTATGAAGAAGTAGTCAGATTGTACAAAGCGGGTCTATTAGAACTTCCCTATCAATGTATGCCAGATTGCAAAACTGTTGAGGGCGTTGGTGATCAGATGGGTAAATGGTTAAAACAGAAAGCGGGTTGGATTTCTCTTAAAGCATTAATGGCTAAAAGAGGTGAAAGTCTTGGTTGTTATAGCTTTAGACATTCTTATTCATTAAGAGGTCATCAATTAGGAATTGATGCGGGAAGTGTTGCTGATGCAATGGGGCATACATTAAGAACACATCTTGAATCATATGATTACGCTAAAACTACAACTACTAAAAAAGCATTTATAAAAGCTAGAGAACTTCAAGCGGTTTAAAAATGATTGATAAAAAGAAAAATTATATGGAAGAAGAACTAGATGAAGATCTCGCTTTAGAGGATGAGATGGAAGAAGAAGATCTAGATGAAGATTTTGATATTGATTGGGAAGTTTAAAAGTAACTTCTAAATATAGAAGTCTTCTTCCAACCTTCTTCTAGTAATTGTTTATATTCTTTTCTTGCAGCTTCTATAGTTTCTACTCTTGAACCCTTCATAACTGGCTTACTACTTCTCTTGTAAACACAACCATAAGAAATCATCATTGCATCAATACTTGGTGAAGGCTTAGATACATCTTCAAAAGGTTCAAACACTTTTATTCTTGATCTATCCTTATTTATCAACGTAAATTTTTCCATAATTTAATTATAAATATGCCAATTTTTTAGTGGCATAAACCGCCCTCAAAAAGATAGACACAAAATAAAAAAAACTATATTATTTAATTAAGCGATTTATCCCTCTTCGGAGTGAGCTTAATTTAATTTCTAGAGAAAAATCCCTCTTCGGAGTGTCTCTAACCCTTAACTGTAAACCTTAATTATTTAATACTATGACCATCACTAATGGTGCTGGCGTTTATGAACGCCAAGAAGATTGGACTTTTCGTTCAGTCTTTGAAGATTGGATTGCTGACAAGAAGTTATCTAGAAGAAAACTTGCATGGTTAGAATCTGAGTTCCGCAATTCTATGTGGGTTTTAGATAGAGAGAATTGTCTCTCTCCTAAAGTCGCACCAAGTTGGATGAGGGATGAATTAGATGCTAAACATTTAATTTTTGAAATTCAATGTGTTGCTGATTTATTAGATTTCCTAAAACCAAAAAAAGCGGGAATTTCTAGAGAACAAGAAATTTTTGACTTTCTAGATAGTCGAGGATACTTGTAAAATTAGATCGATTGACAGTTGATCGCTTGGGGCTATTTCTTAGCCCCTTTTTTAATGATATTTTTTCTTCTATATTGAATATTTGCAGAAATTTTTTCCGCCAAAGTTGGAAGATTTGGTGGTTCTAATATTAGATAAACTCTTCCAGAATGTTCTAGATATACATAGTCTTCTAATACTTCTTTGTTGAGAAGTCGATAGATTGTTTTGGTGGATTTGTAGCCTAATCTTCTCGCGGTTTCGGCAATCGTATAGGCTTCAATATCAAATTGCTTTGGTTTCATCTTACAAGTATTTACATGTTAGGTGATTGCTTGAGATTGACTGCGGTGGTATAATTCTAGGCTTTTTTTATTTCTCAATAGTGTAAAAGTGTGTCCATATTTAGTGCCTTGTGCCTAGCGGAATTTTGCGCCGTGAAGTTACTCCCACCCTAAGCAAAAGTAAGAACCTGTTATGACAGATGTGGTGTCTGTTATTGAGAATGGGTTAGCGGGAGAAAAGCTGACAACAAGTCGGAAGAAACAGACGACCCATCACCCTATGCCATGGAAGAATGAAGAAGGGGCAAGAAGCTAGAAAACCCTTCTTCGCTTAACTCCCGCTACAAGTTTTTTATGCAGTTACACAATCTTTAATTGCTGCGAAAGCGGGTGCTTGTCTAATACCAATATCGAAAGAAGCTAAAGCTCTTATACCAACTTTGCCAGATGCAAAATCAGAATATGGATCAATTAGAACTTCGATATTTGCAAACATTGCAATCATTAATTGACTGAAGTCTCCATAGATAATTGCACTAAGATTTGACCCGCTGCCCTTAGTTAAGTTAGAAGGCACGTTGTTAGAAGTTACGACTCTTCTACCGCATAAAGATGCTTCACCTACATAAGAAACATATGGATCAAGAAGGTATCTTCCATCTCCATCTTTTAGCTTGGAAAGTGTTTTTTCTGTTTTGGAATTAATTAAAAATCCTGCATTATCTGCATCTAAAGAATCAATCGCAACTTCACCTTTTAAATCGATCAACTTATCAATTGTTGGGGCTGCACCATTGGTTGCTAAAGCAACAGAACCTATTCCAGTAGTCTGCAAAATTCCAGTAGGTTGGTTAGAACTTCCAGAACCATTAATTGCAGTTTGATCTATCTTCTGAGCAATCGCTTCTATCATGTCAATTCTTAGAAGAGCTTCCACTTCTGGCAATGCTTGCATCTCCATTAATCTTGAATATTTAGAGAAACAACCAATTGTTTTTGGTGAAAGATCCAAAGTACTGAATGAACCTGTTGATTCAGTAATTGAGTCATCACCATCACCCGCAATGAAATAAGCGGTTGCTCCTGTATCTCTCTTAGGAATCTCGATATTACCTTTAGGAAGTCCTTCCATTGTTCTTGCTCCAAGCTGACTAACAGCAAGCTGATTTCTAACAACGTCAATGAACTCTTCTGGCATTTTGTTAGTAGCCACCAAATCACCACCGAGACTTGCTGTACCAACTTTGTAAGCTCTTTGCTTTAGGTTGCCCCAACCATTGCTAGGCATATAAAAACCAGAAGTTCTTTGACCAGTTCTTCTCTCGATCTCTTCTGTAACTTCTCTTTCTCTTCCTGATAGTCCTCTTCCGCTTGCAATTGATTGTGCAGCTTTAATAAGTGAGAACTCTTCTGATTCTCTTGCGAACTCATCTCTAATTGTTTGAATTGGTTCTACGTTGTGTTGCGTCATTGTTTTAGTAGTTGTTGATTGAATACTTCGGCCTACGCCAACTGAGTCATCCGCAGGGATTGTTACTAGCGAAACTTCATGAGGTCTCCATCTGGTAGCCCTAAGAGTTCCGTTTTCTTGCTCTTCCATCTCATCAATGGAATAGCCCACAGAAACGGAAGTTATGATGCCATTTTCAACATCTTTTCTAACTTCTTGAGCTAGTGGATTAGTTGCCCATTTAACTGATGCTCTAGCTTTCTTTCCATCAATCCATGCGTCATTAATACGCCCTAACACTTTGTCGGGATGATGATTAAAAAGTAATAGACCACCAGTATGCAATCTTTCAAAATCAATATTGTCCACATCATGTCCTAATACTTCTTGTCCAAAATGCCTTTGAACAGGTTTTTCAGAACTGAATGAAAATATCAGTTCATCTTCATTAGATGTCTCTTCTAAGTCAGATAAGGATTGATTTCTAGTTACTAATTCAAAATCTGTTTTTTCCATGATTTCTCTAGAAATAATGTTTGTAGATAACGTCTCCGCATAGGGTTGCTGAGAGTGTCATCTTTGGGATGGCGACAAATTTTGGTAGTGTCGTCATCTGGTTGATATATGTTGTTCATAAAATAATGAGTTCAACTACCATATTCTAAAGAAAAAAGGCGTTAGGTTTTAGCTGAAATCCATTGTGACAACTCGGGTTTAGTCTGGTTAGTATTAAACGTGTCTAATATTATTATTTATCCTTAAAAATCTCTTAATTTGGCTTATTTTTGCTTAAATTAGCTTAATTTTTTATGTCTATTTCGTAATAAAAAAGCTGTCTCATGTCACAGCGGGGTTGTGAAAACTTGCTGTATCTAATTATTAGATATTTATATAAAAAATAGACTTTTTGTAGATTTCCAATGAGACATGAGACAAAACCTTTTAACCTATTCCACCAACTTAGATTTGCGCTGACTCATGTCTTTTTGGTGCATTGAGTCACTTGAGTCAAATTAATGCTCTAGGTTCAAAATTAGATTTTCTTGGTGGTTGGGTCTTCTGCTGTTCTGTCCATTCTGGGTGACTCCAATACCTAGCTCTAACACTTTTATTTGTAATAGGGTCTTTATATCTAGATTGATTTCCTTTATCAAAACCAAGTTTTCTTAAGCAGTCTGCACATAACTTCAAGTCATTTGGTGTTACATTCTCTGCACTTCTACAACCACTATTCACCAAAGCTTGCTCGGTGGTAAATCTAAATTTATTGTGTGGCTTTGTTACCCATTCTTCTATTCTCGCGAGGAATGGATCTTCAGCTTCATATTCATTATTTATAGAGAAACTTTGAGTCGCATATTCTTGTGGAAGGTCTAGAACCATGCCACTTTTATATGCCAACGCAGCAGCTTTCCAAATACTGTCTCTATCTCTAAGAACCTTATTATTGTTAATTTGTTTTTCTCCTAAATCAATAACCCAATATCTTCTATTACCTGTCGGATCGTTTAAGAAATCTTTTCTATTACATGATGAAACTAATATTGAAGGTCTTGGGAATATGCCAACTGCCTTCCCATAGGGTCGTCTAAATTTATCAACACTACTTGATAAAAGTGCTTTTAATTTTGCAGCTTTATCACCATGAGGATTAAGCCTATCTAATTCTGCAATTTCAAATATCCATGTTGATTGAATTGCCATAAATAGATCTTGTTCTCTAGGTTGCCATGTATCACAAAACCAAGGATCAGAAGCTAAATATCTCCAAAAAGTAGATTTTCCTGTTCCTTGCCGACCAACCAAAACACAACAATTATCAAACTTTATTCCTCTATCTTTAACTCTTCCTACAGCTGCTAGAAGAGTAGTTTTTAGGATCTGATTGTACAATTCAGAATTTGTTCCAAGATAGTCACTTGCAACAGTATCCAAGTTAATAGGTTTGATTGATGGATTAGAAACTATATTTTCTAAATATCTACAAATCGGGTGATATTGACCATCTCTTGCAGCTGTAAGTAGTGCATCAAATGCAGCTTCTTTCCCTATTTCATAACCCATTATTGATAGGTAGTTATAGAACAACTGACAGTATTCAAGATCAATAAAATGATTATCAATTTCTGGTTCTAAAGAAAGAAGATTAAAAGCTAATCTTTTTCCATAATGAGAAACTAATAATCTTGATAATTCACCAGATTTAATTTTTTGATGTTGATTACCTTGGAAGCCTTCTGGAAAATCTTTTAAAAAACCAACCGATATTGATAAGGGTTGATCTTTGGTTAATTTAGTCACGATAGATAGTCTTCCTTCTAGGTGGATTATTTGTAATTGATCTATTAGGCTTTCTCTTCGCGGGTGTATGTCCTTGAGTTACTCTGCCACCTCTAATTTTTCTTAAGAACTCATCAGTTTCTTTTCTATGTTGAGCAAGAACTTTCTGGTGTTCTTCAAAGAAGATTTCATGATATTTGCCATCATTGCCATGATATTTATGGCACTCAGGTAACCCATCATAAGCACCTTCATATTTATAAAATTCTTCAAGAATTGCTTTTTGTTGCTCGTATTCTTTTAAATACTTAGGTGTTACTGGTTTATCATTCCAAGGCAATTTAAGCCAATTACAGAATTGATCGTCTGATCGAAAGATTTCATAGTACCTTCTACGCCAATCATTCATTGCCTTTTTTCTATCTTCTTCAGAATCAAAATGTTCTCTCTGTATCCACTTACCATTGATATTTGTCATTGCCACCATCTCCAACCTTGGATCTTTTTAAATTGATCTCTATACCATTTATGGATTTTCTGCTGTTCTTGACCTATAGCAACTGACTCAGCTTTTCTAGCATCATTAGCTTTGCAAAGATCATTATGACCTTTTTCTAATTCAGCAATTTTTTCTGAAAAAGCCTTAATTTGTAATTTTTGAGTTTGATTTTCTGCGGAGTTTATTGCAATTTTTTCAATAATATTCGCAATGGCTTCATCTTCGGTTTTTCCTTCTAATTCTCTGCACCAATGCAATATTAATTGTTTTGCAAATTCACTTTGATTAAATGGTAAATTGAAAGCAGCAAAATCTTTTTGGCTCTCATTGGCGTGAGAGTCATTTTTTTTGTTTGTCATTATTAACCCCTCGCTAGTTCTAGGCTTCTTGCATCTCTCGCATCTCTCTCTAGGAGTGCTTCTTCACATATTTCTAAGTTATAGAGAATAGGGCTATTATGATTTCCCGCAAATTTCCTTCTGTAATGTACTCCCGCTTTAAAGACTCCTTTTTGTCTAAGTCTTCTTAGTGTTGCTTCAGAAAATGCAAGTTGTTCTGAAGTTTCGGCGGCTGTAAGCCATTTTTTGGTGAACATTGAGTTACTCCTTGGTGTGCGTGTATAAAGGTTTTCATAAATAGATAAAGATAAGGTGTATAACTCGGTGTTAGTGATTAGGCCGATACTGCCTGTTCTCAACTGAGTGTTGTAGGCATGTTAGGAAGAGTTAGATCTAGTGACAACCCCTTAAATAGAGATATATCGGCATGTGTGAGGTTTTGTTATGACAACACCTATCAACATTTGATTGCATATTGATATTGATAAAGCTGTTTCTGCAATTTTCTACTATTTACAGTTAATACAAATCCATCCATTGGATATGAAGAAAAAAGCTTTCCTTCTAACCAAAGCTTTCTATATATATCTACTTCACTTAAATAATTAGTGAATTTATGTTCTGGAACTTCAAAACCTAACTTCTTAAGTTGTATTAGTTGAGTGTGCTTATTTAGTTCTGAATTTAAAATTTCAAAACTACAAAAAGATAATCCATCACCTGTAGGAATTTTCTTTCTAAGATGACCACCCGCTAATGCTTGAGACTTGGTTGGTATTAATCCATGCCCATATAGTTCCCCTCTAATTTGGATGTCTATATTAATAGGCAATTTATGAGGAATATTTTTTATTGTTTTTAGTGCTTCGGTTTTGTCCTTACCTTTTCTAGTAATTGCTTTAACTAGCTTTCCTTTGGTGTACATAAGACCGACAGCGCAACCATCAATCTTTGGTGTAAGGATTAATCTTGTGTCTGGAAGAAGAGTTTCTAAGAACTCCTCATAGTTACCATTGCCCATTGAAGGCAATACTTTGTTTTGGTGAAAGTAGGAATTGTTAGGATCAATCCTTTTTAAATTCCTTACTAATGAGTCAAACTCTTGATCTGATATTTTGGCTCTACCTTTGCGGTAGGAAACATCAAATTCTTTGATTGTTTTTGATAAATTTGCGTACATATGCGTACAAGGGTGAATTATGAAAACGCTTATCCTAGTTACTGCAATACTTTATGTTCTGAGGGTGGATGCTCCCAAAGCACCCGCGCTACCAAGCTGCGCCACGCCCCGTTCATAAGATCTTAGTCCATAACATGCATCTGTTAAAGACCAAATTTTAAAAATATTGATAAAAGAACGATTTTTTAAGGAAAATTTACTAATCCTCGCTAAATTGTCGATAATGTTTTTCTTCAATTAAGCGGGAAGTTTGGTGACACCTGCTTTACTAAAAAATATCAAAAAATGAAACACTTACTACTCCCAAAAAATAAAGTTGCTCAAGTTGCAATTAATGTTGCCTTTATAGTTATTTGGGAGGAGTTAGCAGGTTTAATAGTAGAAATAATTTGGAAAACAATAGGTGAACTTGAGTTTTTCAATCAAGACTCATTCCTAGTATTACTTACAGAAATTTTATTTTTGATTTTACCTATTTTGTCTTTCACTTATTGGATATGGTGGGGCAAAAAAAATTTGACAAAAAAGATTAAATGAAACGCTTACTACTCCCACTAATAGTTGCAATCTGCATAAAAGTTAACTAGTAGTTCGGTGTATGTGAAAGCAACCGCGCTTAAAAAAATTCCTCACTAACCTTCACTAAATAGATTGTAATATTTTACCTTGATCTAGTTATTGTAATACTTTGGTTTGTATAATCGTTAACTCCTAAAGCACCCGCTCTACCAAGCTGCGCCACGCCCCGCGCATAAGATCATAGTCCATAACATGTTTCTGTTAAAAGCCAAATTTTAAAAAATTGATAAAACTACGATTTTTTAAGAAAAATTTACCAAAGCCAAGACATTTGAGGTCCTGTACTATTTTAAACTTATATTAAATTTAAATTTAAACTATTTTAACCTATATCTTAAATGCATAAAGAGATTAAAACTCCTTTTGGATTTATTTTACCTCAAGTAAGCCTTTTCCCAATTCTTTATTTACTATTTATTTATGGATTTGTTTATATTCTTCCATATGGTAGAGATCTAATTGGTATAAGTTGGTTTGACTGGCTAAGAAGTGAAGATGGCCCACTAGAATGGATTCAGTTTATTGAATATGCAATATCCTCTATTCTGGCATTATTTATATATGTAAGAACAAAAAGAAAGAAAAATATAAATTCAATTATTTGGCTTTTAATAGCTTTATTATCATTTGTCATAGCAGGTGAAGAAATTAGTTGGGGAGAGCGAATAACTGGGATTGGAATCAACTCTATTTCTGATATAAATGTTCAAGGAGAAACTAATTTTCATAACTTACCTTTTTTTCACAACTATTTATTGGATCCAATTTTTGAAATAAGCTGTATATTTCTTGGTTGGTTTGGATGGAGGAAATTTAAAAATATAAAAGCTTTCCCAAGTAAAGATTTATCTTTGTACTTTTTATTCGTGGCACTTTTTTATTTTTACTTTGATTTATCTTGGGCTTCAACTACTCAACAAATTAGAAATGATCAAGAGATTTTTGAATTTTTGTTATCCACAGGAATTTTTCTACATTGCTATAAAAATTTCAAAAAGTTAGATTTTGTTGGCTAGTGATTTAAGAAAAGTCCACTTTATGTGATTCAAATAAAAAAGGAAATAGCTCTAGTTTTAGAACTCGCGCTATTAAGCTGCACCACTCCCCGCTCAATAGTTTTTAGTTCATAAAAGTCATTTTTAAAAGACTAAGTTCATGAAGTTGACAAAAAAATAACTTTTTAGGCCAGAAAATGATCTTAGTATTTTCAAAAAAAAGTTTTATTAACTCTTTAAATTAATTTATCCAAACCAATAAATTACTAATAAGTTGGCTTTCAAATTTCATTAATTACGACATATCTATAATATAAATTGAAATCCAAATGGATATCCATTTGAATTGCTTCCGAGACTTAGAAGTATGAAAAAATTAGAAGATTTGATTCTCACTTATGAGGATTTTCCAAAAAAAGGTATTGATTTTAAAGACATTCTAGAAATTCTTCAATATCCAGATATTTTTCAGGACCTTATTTTAAAAATGTCTTCAAATCAATTATTAAAAAATGCTGAAGCAATAATTTCCATAGATGCGAGGGGATTTATTTTTGGTTCTGCAGTTGCTCTAGAATCATCAAAACCCATGATTGTTGCACGAAAACCGGGAAAGCTCCCAGGACATGTATTTACAAGAGATTATGATTTGGAATATGGAAAAAATTCTCTTTCAGTACAAAAAAATGCCCTGAAAAAATTTAATTCTTTTGTAATCGTAGATGACTTGTTAGCTACAGGTGGAACAGTTAATTGTGTCTCGAAGATGCTTCAAGAACAAAAAAAAGAGATTATAGGTTTAATAACCGTTGTTGAATTAACTAAATTGAAAGGCAGATCAAAAATTGATTTTCCCATACATTCAATTATTTCTCTCTGAAAGACAAAATTGAATAGTTTAAAAAAATTTTTTTAAATAATTTTTATTTTTAATCAAATATTTCCTAAATTAAATTTAAAAATTAGGTAAAAATTCGAGTTGATTAGACTTAAATTATGCCGACTGATCCTGCTGTGTAACCAACTGCAAGAAAGAAAACAAATTCAAGTAAATCTCTGGGTAGAGAATTCACTATAAGATTAAGTTGAGTCATTTGACCTTGTGCTCCTCAGGTTTAATTTTTAAAAAATATAACTAATTATTTTTTCCGTCGAGGGAAATAAAAGTTTTTTTTCTTTTTTCTAAAGATTTCAGGAAAGTCAAACCCAAAAAAATAATTTCAAAATCCCATTAAAAAACTTTTAAACAAATTAATTTACTGCTCAAGTTTTATTTAAATGCTATATTTTTTTTATTAAAGTAAAAACTTTGACATTTATATGGACTATAAAAAGAAATCCCTAAATAAATTAAATCAAAAAGAAAGTTACGAAGAAATTGATACTAGATTGGCTTCTGGATGGTATGTTGATGCAGTTGATAATAAAAAAAAGAAAAAATACAAAACGGAAAAAGTTTCCTTCAAAATTTCCAAAAAAATTTAACTTACATTATCAATAATTAAGACAATACAAAAATAAATAAATAGAAATTACAGGAAAACTGATTGTATAACTTTAGAAAGTGGCACAAATTATTCAAAAATGTATTCGTTGATACTTGATTTTGTATGCCTCAATACACTATCTTGAGGTGTACTTTAAATTTCGTGTGAGGAAATTTATGAAGCTTTTTAAAAGCTTGCTAGTAGCACCTGCGACATTAGGCTTACTTGCTCCTATGTCTGCTACTGCAAATGAAGTCACAATTAATGACTTCAACGCTGCTGAAGAAATCGCAGTTACAAATAGCCGTGTAGACGGTCTAGAAGCTAGATTCAACAATCTTGAAGCTGGTTCATTCTCCGAAACAACATCTGCATCATTCGGAACTACATTCTATGTAGGTTCTATTAATGAAGGTGCTGATGATGGAATAACAACATTCACCTATGATTACTCAATGGATTTGAGCACATCATTCACTGGTGAAGATTCACTTTCCGTAGCTATCATCGGTGGTAACGCAAGTACAACCGCTGTTGACGCCATTATGGATGGTTCCATGGCTTCTATTAGCGATACTCTTGACGTTGATGGTGAAGAAGTTGCTCTTGAAGTAGGTACTCCTGACTATCTAGCCCTTGATGGTATTGCCTATACTTTCCCACTTGGTGGTTTCACAGTAACTGCTGGAGACGGTACTGGAGTTGATGATCTTAACTCTGGAGCTTGTGCTTACAGCGCATTTACAGACACTTTAAGTAATTGTGGTACTCCAAGCATTGGTGGATCGGCTGATTCAGCAGTAGCTGCATCTTATGACTTCGGTAATGGATTCACAGCAGCTGGTGGAATTGGTTTTGGTACTGAAGCTGCTGGTGTTTTAACTGCTGAAGATTCAAGTACTGTTGGTTTAGAACTCGCATACACTACTGATGTTTACGGTGTAGCGGTTGCTTACACAGATGATGATGAAACTGGTGGAGACACATCATTCTATAGTATCCAAGCTGCATACACACCTGATGCACCTTATTCAGTAAGTGCTGGATACGAATTTGATGATGATGATGCTGACAGTCTTTTCTTAGGTCTTACATCTGAGATTGGTCCTGGATCATTAAGTCTTGGTGCATCAACACAAGGTCTAGCTGCAGATCATCAAGACAACTACATGTATGAGCTTGCATATTCATATGATGTAAATGATGGCATGACAGTCACACCAGGTGTATTCATGATTGAAGACGCTGATGACAACGCTTTTGGAATGGTTGTTACAACAAGCTTTAGCTTCTAAGTTTATTTAAATAATTTTAAATTAACTTTTTAATTAAAAAGAGACCTGCCTATGTGCAGGTCTTTTTTTATGACTCTTTTTATTTTGTCTCTTTACCTCTACCAAAAAAAAAATAACGTACTATTATAATAATTGTATTCCTGTGTGAGGACAAAAAATGAAGCTTTTTCAGCGTTTGCTGGTAGCTCCAGCAGCTTTAGGACTTTTAGCTCCTTTTTCTGCTAACGCAAATGAGGTTAACCTCAACGAAATTTCAAACTATTCTGATTCAGAAAGAATTGATTTAGCTAATTCTTTCAATAATGACGAACAGACAGAGAGTCTTTTACTAGCTGGTGGTGAAGGCCTAGTAGATGCTCCAGCTGACTCTTTTTCATCTACAACAACTGCATCATTCGGAACTACATTCTATGTAGGTTCTATTAATGAAGGTGCTGATGATGGAATAACAACATTCACCTATGATTACTCAATGGATTTGAGCACATCATTCACTGGTGAAGATTCACTTTCCGTAGCTATCATCGGTGGTAACGCAAGTACAACCGCTGTTGACGCCATTATGGATGGTTCCATGGCTTCTATTAGCGATACTCTTGACGTTGATGGTGAAGAAGTTGCTCTTGAAGTAGGTACTCCTGACTATCTAGCCCTTGATGGTATTGCCTATACTTTCCCACTTGGTGGTTTCACAGTAACTGCTGGAGACGGTACTGGAGTTGATGATCTTAACTCTGGAGCTTGTGCTTACAGCGCATTTACAGACACTTTAAGTAATTGTGGTACTCCAAGCATTGGTGGATCGGCTGATTCAGCAGTAGCTGCATCTTATGACTTCGGTAATGGATTCACAGCAGCTGGTGGAATTGGTTTTGGTACTGAAGCTGCTGGTGTTTTAACTGCTGAAGATTCAAGTACTGTTGGTTTAGAACTCGCATACACTACTGATGTTTACGGTGTAGCGGTTGCTTACACAGATGATGATGAAACTGGTGGAGACACATCATTCTATAGTATCCAAGCTGCATACACACCTGATGCACCTTATTCAGTAAGTGCTGGATACGAATTTGATGATGATGATGCTGACAGTCTTTTCTTAGGTCTTACATCTGAGATTGGTCCTGGATCATTAAGTCTTGGTGCATCAACACAAGGTCTAGCTGCAGATCATCAAGACAACTACATGTATGAGCTTGCATATTCATATGATGTAAATGATGGCATGACAGTCACACCAGGTGTATTCATGATTGAAGACGCTGATGACAACGCTTTTGGAATGGTTGTTACAACAAGCTTTAGCTTCTAAGTTTATTTAAATAATTTTAAATTAACTTTTTAATTAAAAAGAGACCTGCCTATGTGCAGGTCTTTTTTTTTGATAAGCTAAATTTGGAAACTTGGTTAAATTAATAATTAGAGAATAAATTTTAATGACTCCGATATTTAAATGTCTAATTTGTAGAAAAGATATAGAAAGATCTACAAAGACATTTTGGAAAAAAAAGGGACATCTTTTGTGCTCAACATGTCTAGACAATATTGAAAAAAATAAATAAGCCTTATGATGCATTTTTACAACATAAATTCTAATTCAATTAAAAATATTTAAAATTAGTCTTATTTATTTTCTTGTAAATTAAAAATTCCCTAATGTAATTTAATGAATAAAACTTAATTTATAAAGACAGGATACAGAATCAGTCATTGCCAGATTTTTCTTGGCTGTTTCTATGAATAAAACAATAATTTTTGGAAATATAAAATAAAAGGAAGTAAAAAAAAATAACATTTCTTCAAATAATTGAATAGAAGAAATGTTAAAAGTTTTGTCGTATTTGATTTTAGTTTAAGAATGTTATCTCAAACGATTTTCAGAAGATGAAAATTACTTCTGAAATTTAAAACCAACCAGGAATGATTTGACCAGTTGTTACGTAGGCACCTACAGCTGCTACAAAACCTAACATTGCTGCCCAACCATTAAAACGTTCTGCTTCAGGAGTCATGATAAAAAAAGTGAATTTATGTAAATCATTGTAACAGTAAATGTAAAGGTTTGTAAAGTAAATTATCTGAAATTAATTAATTCTTGCTTTTTTTTTTGCGATTTAATTGAGCGTTACAACAATGTTACATAGTTGATGCAAGAGGCTTAGCTTTTCCCTGAATGATATTTATTGGATGTATTGTTTTTCTCTATGGATATAATGCCGTTTTAAATTCAGTTAAAATTCTATTATTTTTTTATGTTTTGCAAAGATTAATCATTGTGAAATTTTTATCTTTTAAATCATTAACGCAATGTTATTTTTTATATGCCAGTCATAATTGAAAACTAAACTAGAAATTTCCTAATTACTTTATTGATTAATTGGTCTTAAAATTAACCTTTCGAATATGATTAACTTTATTCTTTATAGGTAATCAATATTTATTATTTTGTTAATAGAAGTATTTTTTTAAAGCTAATTTTAAGTTATTTTAATTTATTTATGATCAATGAATTCAATTAATTTAAATGTGGGTCGCCTGAGATTCGAACTCAGGACCAGCCGGTTAAAAGCCGGATGCTCTACCGCTGAGCTAGCGACCCATAATGTTAAAAAGAATACATATTGAATTATCCCTTTTTAAGGTAAAAAAAACAACTTAATATCCTTACTTAAACAATTGCAATACAATTTTTAACTTATTAGATAAAAAATTAATAATTCTCTCCCTATTTGCGTTAAAAAGCTAATATATTTAGTTAGTAATCAAATTAAAAAGATGTTAAGAACTATTGTCGTTTTTGCTCCAATTATTGCTGCTCTAGCTTGGGTAGTATTTAACATTCAAAAGCCTGCAAGAGAGCAATTCAATAGAGACTTTTTGGGTAAGGATTAATTCGATTTGATAGAGAAAGAAGTAATAGTAATTGGAGCAGGCCTCGCAGGTTCTGAAGCTGCTTGGCAATTGGCAAACGCTGGTGTGCCAGTTAAATTAGTTGAAATGAGACCTATCAAATCAACTCCTGCTCATCATACGGGTGCATTTGCAGAATTAGTTTGTAGCAATAGTTTTGGAGCTTTAAGTCCAGATAGAGCTGCAGGTTTATTGCAGCAAGAGCTAAGAGGTTTTAATTCATTGATAGTTAATACTGCAGATAAATTTGCTGTTCCAGCTGGAGGTGCCTTGGCGGTTGATAGATCAAAATTTAGTAACGCTTTGACTGAAGTTTTATCTAATCATCCTTTAATTGAAATCAAGAGGTTTGAACAGTTGGACTTCCCAAACAAAGAAAATATTACTATCCTCGCTACGGGTCCATTAACTTCAGATGAGTTATCATATAAGATTCGTGATTTTACGGGTATTGATGCCTGTCATTTTTTTGATGCCGCTAGTCCAATAATTTATGGTGATACTATTAACCAAGAGATTGTCTTTAAAGCAAGTAGGTATGATAAAGGTGATCCAGCATATTTGAATTGTCCTTTAAATAAGGATGACTATATGACCTTTAGAAGAGAATTGATTGAAGGAGAGCAAGCTAATTTAAAAGACTTTGATAAAGAATCTGCTAATTTCTTTGAAGCTTGTTTGCCAATTGAAGAAATTGCTAGAAGGGGAGTTGATACAATGAGGTTCGGACCCTTGAAATCTATTGGGTTGTGGAATCCAAAATGGGGTGATTTATACGATAAGGAAAATAGATTGCAAAAGAGACCCCATGCAATTGTCCAATTAAGGAAAGAGGATTTAGAAGGAAAATTACTTAATATGGTTGGTTTTCAAACTAACCTTAAATGGTCAGAGCAAAAAAGAATATTTAGAATGATTCCAGGTTTGGAAAAGGCTGAGTTTGTACGTTTTGGAGTAATGCATAGAAATACTTTTTTAGAGTCTCCAAAATTACTTTTACCAACATTGCAATTTATTAAAAGAGAAAATCTTTTCGCTGCTGGTCAACTAACAGGAACGGAAGGTTATGCAGCTGCAGCTGCTGGTGGATTGCTTGCAGGAATAAATGCATCCTTATTGGCTAAGGGGAAAAAAACTGTAAGTTTTCCAAGTGAATCAATGATTGGCTCTCTTATGAATTTCATCAGTAATAGAAATAAAATAATGTCTAATCAGAAGAAAAACAAATTTCAGCCAATGCCTGCTTCATTTGGTTTGGTCCCAGAACTAGCTAACAGAATAAATGATAAAAGATTAAGGTATAAAGCTTATCAACAGAGATCTAAAGAAGCCTTAAATGGGTTTAAAAAAATATTAGATTCATATTTTGAAAAAGACCACACACTTGTCGAGATTTATTAAAATAAGCAACTAACACTCTAGAAAATGAAAACTAATTCAAGGAATTTCGACGCAATTGTAATTGGCTCTGGAATAGGGGGGTTAGTAACGGCATCACAATTATCGGCTAAGGGAGCTAAAGTCCTAGTCCTTGAGAAATATATTATTCCAGGGGGAAGTGGTGGCTCTTTCAAGAGAAAAGGATATACCTTTGATGTTGGTGCTTCAATGATATTTGGATTTGGTGATAAAGGTTATACTAATTTATTAACTCGTGCTCTAAAAGATGTTAATGAAAAATGTGAAACTGTTCCTGACCCCGTGCAACTTGAATATCACCTCCCAAATAACTTTACTATTTCTGTAGATAAAAATTATGAGCAATTTATAAGTAAATTATCAGCTAGTTTTCCCAAGGAAAAAAAAGGAATCAAAAAATTTTACGATACTTGTGCAAGTGTATTTAAATGTTTAGATTCAATGCCTCTTTTATCAATAGAGGATCCCATTTATCTTTTTAAAGTCTTCTTTAAATCTCCATTATCCTGTTTAGGGTTAGCTAGATGGTTGCCAGTAAATGCAGGAGATGTTGCTAGAAAGTTTATAAAAGACCCTGAACTTTTAAAATTTATTGATATTGAATGTTTTTGTTGGTCAGTAATGCCAGCTCTAAAAACTCCTATGATTAATGCAGGAATGGTTTTTACAGATAGGCATGCTGGAGGAATAAATTATCCAAAAGGAGGAGTAGGAACGATAGCTGAAAAATTGGTCTCTGGAATCGAAAAATTAGGTGGCGAAATTCGATATAAAGCCAATGTGAAAGAAATCCTTTTAAAGGATGAGAAAGCGGTAGGAGTAAAGCTTTCAAATGGGGAAGAATTATATTCAAACATTATTGTATCCAATTCCACTAGATGGGATACATTTGGATTAAAAGGAAAAACTAAGGGATTAATTTCGAGTAAAAACGTCCCAAAAAGTGAATATAAGTGGTCAGAAACTTATAAACCCTCTCCCTCATTTGTTTCCATTCACCTTGGAGTAGAAAAAAATCTAATATCCGATAATCTTAATTGCCATCATATAATCGTTGAAAATTGGGATGAATTAGAAAATGAAAAGGGAGTAATTTTTGTTTCTATACCTACACTGCTTGACGCGTCTTTGGCTCCGGAAGGTAAACATATAGTGCATGCATTTACTCCTTCATCAATGAGTGAATGGGAAGGCCTATCTAGGAAAGAATATTTGCAAAAGAAAGAAAAATATTTTTTATTTCTTGTTGAAAAAATATCAACTATTATTCCTAATCTTGAACAAAATATTGATCACAAAGAAATTGGTACTCCCAAAACTCATAAAAAGTTTCTTGGAAGATACGAAGGTAGTTATGGACCAATTCCTAGTAAAAAGTTGCTTGGACTTTTACCAATGCCTTTCAATACCACAAAAATTCAAAATCTTTATTGCGTAGGTGATTCATGCTTCCCTGGCCAAGGCCTAAATGCAGTTGCTTTTAGTGGATACGCATGCGCTCACAAAATAGGTGCAAAGTTAAACATAAACAGTTTTAAATTGCCAGACTAAAATAATCCTCCTGAAATGATAGAAACGTTTAAAACTCTTTTTTTTGTAAAAAGTTCGTTAATTTCTCTTTATTTAGCGCTTACAA
>QCCX01000008.1 GCA_003278845.1 Prochlorococcus sp. AG-347-O22 | reverse complement strand
AATACTTCTGAAGTACTTATAATTGTTGAAGGATCGCTAAAAGCAAAAATATATGACCAAGATAAAAACTTTATTAAGGATATTGTAATGAAAAAGGGTGATATTTTGATTTTATTAAGGGGTGGGCATGGTTTTGAGGTCTTAGAAGATATAAAAATGATTGAAGTGAAACAAGGCCCCTTTAATGGAAGTATTGATAAAGTTAGATTTAAATAGATGATGCAAGTACCTGTAAATCAGTTTGAGATAACTGATGAAGACAAGAAAGCAGTACTGGATTGCTTAAATGCGGGATGGATTTCTTCTGAAGGTCCATATGTTGCAGAATTTGAAAATTTATTGGCTGAGAAATTTGATAGAAAGTATTGTGTTGCTGTTTCTAGCGGCTCAGCAGCATTGGAGATTGCTGTAAGATCGTTGAAATTAAAGGCTAATTTCAAAGCGATTTTGGCTGATCACACTATAATTTCTTGCGCCAATTCAATTTTAGTTAATAAAGGGAAAATAATTTCAATTGATAGTAATATGCAAAATTGGAATCAAGATGAAGAACTTACAATTAAAGCTATAAAAAAATATAAGCCCGAATTGATTTTAATAAGCCATACTTATGGTTTACCCTTTCAGATATCAAAGATTGAAGAGCTATGTTTTGAAATGGGCATTAAAATCATTGAAGATGCTGCAGAAATGATAGGACAGACACAATCAGGGAGGAAATGTGGCTCTTTCGGAGATATATCTACATTAAGCTTCTATCCTAATAAACATATTACTACTGGGGAAGGAGGAGCAATATTAACTAATGATTTTAATCTTGCGGAAAATTTTAAAAAATATAGAAATCTTTGTTTTTTGAAAGATAGAAGGTTTTTTCATAATGAAATTGGATGGAACTATCGCATGACAAGTATGCAAGCTTCTTTAGGTATTTCTCAATTAAATAGGCTTAATAGTAATATTCAAAAAAAAAGAATTATTGGAGATTATTACATTGAAAAATTATTTGATCTAAAAGAATTTATTGAATTACCTTTAAGTTCCCACAAGGGAGATAAAAATATATTTTGGGTTTTTGGAATAATAATCAAAGAGAAATTACGAAAATATTATGACGGACAATCATTTATTAAAAAATTAGGTGAGTATAATATAGGGTCAAGACCTTTCTTCTATCCTCTTTCTCTGCAGCCTTGTTTAGAAGATTAC
Organism: Prochlorococcus sp. AG-347-O22; assembly: GCA_003278845.1. Taxonomy (GTDB): domain Bacteria; phylum Cyanobacteriota; class Cyanobacteriia; order PCC-6307; family Cyanobiaceae; genus Prochlorococcus_A. The sequence continues at coordinate 53,019 of QCCX01000008.1, read as the reverse complement.
TTTGCTTGGGAAAACCAAGATAATTGTTTAAAATCAATTGAATTGAGTAAATATGGTTTATACATACCAAGCGGAATAGCTATTACAAAAAAAGAACAAGATTATGTTGTTAAATCTATAAGAGATATTATTTTAGAATGCATTAAATAAAAAATGCCTCAAGAAAAAGCTAAATTAAAAAGAAAAAATATAAAAGTTGCCTTATTTTATAAAAACCTTGAAAATGTTGGAGGAGCTGAAAGACTTTTATTTGAAGAAGGTTATTATTTAAGTAAAATATCTTCTAGATCATGTGATATTTTTACCTTTTCATTAAATAGGGATAAACTAAAGTCTATAGAAAGTTTAAAAAGAATAAAGATAAAAGTTTTTCAAGGATTTATAAAACACTTTATGGTTGCTAGACAACTAAAAAAATTAAATTATGATTTTATAATATCTTCTTCAGGTCATTTTGACGCTTTTTTGATAGCAGTTTTAAGTGGTAAAAAATATGCTCTACATGTTCATCATCCTCTTATGATGTCACCTACGGATCTTTTAAAATACTCTATTTTATATAAAAAATATTATTTTAGAAAAATTAATGAATCTTCTGCTAAAGATTTCTTTGAAAAAACAAGAAAATCATTAAATTTAAATCAAAAAATCGTTCTTAATCTAAAAGCATTTGTTAATCAATATATTCTCCAGAATGCTAAATTTATTTTGGTTTTATCAAACTACTCGAAGAAGGAAAAACAAGAAATGTTGAATTGTTCCAATGTTTTTTCACTACAGGGTGCAATTCATCATTACAGAGATATTGAATACAAGGGTGAAGATTATTTACAAAAAAAAAGTAAGATAAATATTCTTTGTCTTGGAAGACTTGTTTGGGATAAAAGATTTGATCAAGTTATCAAAGCTATTGATTTTTTACCTGATTATTTAAAACAAAAAGTAAATTTGCATATTGTGGGAGATGGTCCGGAAAAAGAAAAATTATTAAATTACGCATCTGGGAAAGATGTTATTTTTTATAATAATTTAAAAGATAAGAAATTAAATACTTTACTAAACAAAATAGATATATTTTGCTCACCAGATTTTTCTGATTATAGACTTACAATGTACGAAACGATTTCAAGAGGTATATTAAATATAATAAGTGATGATGCAGAAATAGATGATGATCTTATCAATAGTGGGTTTGTTTACTTAACTAAGCCAAATGCATTAAATATATCAAAAATATTTGTCAAATTACTTACTGAACCTATAGTTCAAGATATTAAATTTCTTAATAATGGATTGCAGAAGGTTACTTGGGAGAATTATTTTAAAAAGATATTTAATTTAATTTTAGAAAAAATATAGATGACTTATCAGTTAAAAAAAATTTTTCAAACTGATAAATCTATGAACTTTCTATCTGGTTATTATGATGCAAGAATTTTCTCAAAATGCGGAAAATATGTTGTACTTACAGAAGTTAAAAATTGTTTTGAATATCCAAATTTAAAAAATCCTGCAAAAATTTGGTTGTCTAATCTTTTTACTAATGAAAAAAAAATAATAGGTTTGTCAGAGACTTGTAATTTCCAACAGGGTTCAAAAGCCCAATTTATATATATTGAAGAAGAAACTTTTATTATTTATAATAGATACTCTAGTGAAAAAAATTATTATTCAGAAGCTGTACATATTACGAATGGAAATAAAATCGAGTTCGATTTTCCAATATATAGTATTTCTCAAGACTCAAAGCTTATAGCAAGTGTTGATTTTAGGAAACTTGATTTAACGAAGAGAAGTTATAGTTACGGATTTTTTACACAAGAAGAAGCACTTAATAATCTTAGGGATCAGCAAATTAAGATTTTTGAAACTAAAACAAAAAAATTATTAAATACTATAAATTTAAAAGATTTAAAAACATATAAAAAAGGTATTCATAAACAACATATTGATCATGTAGTATTTAGTCCTTCTTCGAAAAAAGTTGCATTTTATCATTGCATTAAAAATAAAAAAGGAGTGCATTTATTTTTTTATTCTTATGATTTACATAATGATAAGCTAAATTACTTCAATATTCCTAGAAATACACATTTTAATTGGATTGACGATAGTAGAATAATTATCTGGGGTTCAAAAGGTAATTTTTTTACAAAAATAAAAAATATTCTACCCTCTTTCTTTTTAAAGACTTTACTCGATTATTATAAGAAATTTGTAAAAGGAAATTCTCAAGTAGGAAATAACATGATTTCAAAAACTATGACAGGAGATAGATACTTGATTTTAGATACTAATAAAAATAAACTTAAAAACTTTGCTTTAAATAAAAATATTAATGAGGGAGATGGTCATCCTACATATCTAGATAATTTAGAAATTCTAATTACAGATACTTACCCAAACCAAAAAAATATAATATCTCTAAAGATATTTGATGTGAAGGCAAATTCAATACTTGCAATAAAACAATTTTCCCATAATGATAAAGCAAAAAATTCAGGTTTTAGGGCAGATTTACATCCAAAAGTATGTTCTGATAATAGATTAATTGCAGTTGACACCTTTGAAAAAAGTACAAGATCTGTCAAGATTTATAAATTGATAAAAAAATGAAAAACTTCATAATTATTGTGCCAAGATATTACCCTGATATTTCATATGGTGGCCCTACTTTATCTGTATCTAATATGGCTAAAAAACTTTTTTATTTAGGATATAAAAATACCCTAATAATCTCTCTAAAAGATTCCACCAAAAAAAAAATTGATCATGAACAAGCAAAGAGCTATTTCAAAAATTTCATTAAAGGCAATATTTTTTATCAATTAAAAAAAATTTTAAATTTTTTATCAAGTCGAAAAACAAATGTATTCATTTTAAATTCTTTTTTTCATTTGCAAACCATAATTCTTCTTTTTCCTTTTTTAGGATTTTCTTTAATCAATAAAAAGTTTAAATTAATTATCGCCCCTAGAGGTGAACTAATGTATCGAGGTAAAGATAATAAGAAATTTTTAAAAAGAATTTGGTTATTATTTTTTAAATTTATTAATATCTTCGTTAAAGCAAAAATTTTATTTACATCTGAGTCAGAACTCAATAATTCTAAAGCTTACTATAATCTCGAAAAAAATAATCTTCAATATAATCTCATACCTAACTTGCCAGAAGATTTAGGTTTCTTAATCAAAGAAAAATTGAATTCTAAGATATTGGAGTGCAAATATAATACATTAAATAATAATTTAAAGATTGTTTTTGTTGGTAGATTAAGTGAAGAAAAGGGTATTTTAAAATTAATTCAAGCATTAGAAAAAGTAAATTTTGAAAGACATATTGAATTCAATCTTTTTGGAAATGTAAAAAAGGAAAATTTAAATTATCTCGAAAAATGTCTGAGTTTTAGATCATCAAATTTCATTATTAATCATTTTGAATATGAAAATAGAAAACTAATGGCAAATGCTATTTCTCAAAATCATATTGCTTTTTTCCCTTCAGAAGGTGAAAATTTTTGCCATGGATTATCGGAGTGCATTAGTTGTTATTTGCCAACTTTTTATTCAAATATAGATCATTGGGATAAGTTTATTTACAAACAAAAAAATAAATTTAAATGCAGTTTAAATGGAATAAATGATTTTAAAAAAGATAATTATAGTATTGAGAGTATAATAAAATTTCTTTTCAATATTTCAAAGGAAGAATATTTGGCAGCTTGTTATGAGGCGAGACAAATATTTGAAAGAAATAACTTAGAAGCAAATTTAAAATTTGAAGAATTTATTGAAGATTATTTATGATTAAGAAAAAATTCCTAATTATTGCTTATCATCCTGTTTCTTATCAACTTCCTCTTTTTCTTGCAATACAAAATAGCTTGTCAAAATTTGACACAAAGGTTTTATTTTTGGACGATATCACATTAAAACCAAAATTCTTTAAAAGTATTAATGGATTTTTAGATATTAAACCTTCTTCTTACCTGAATGATTTAAATCATTCGTTTGCTAAAAATTATTCATTTATTAAAAATATATTATTTTTATCTAAATTTAATCCTGGTATTGTAAAAGAAATATATAGTTGTGATGCTTTATTAATACATGGATATGATAATTTTAGTTTTTTATTAGCTTTAATTTGCTCTGTTTTTTTTAGGAAAAGACTTATTTTTAGAGGGGAGGCAACTATTAGAGAATACAATAAAAAAAATATGATAAAAAAATTTTTTAGATTTTTGAAGAATTTATATGTAAGAACTTATCTTTCATATTCTTCTGAAATTCTTTATTCTTGCGAAGGTAATAAAGAATATTTTAAAAGATGGATAAAAGATCAAAAAAAATTAATTTATTTTCCCTGTTGCGTTGATAATAAAAAATGTTTATCTTATGTCTCTAATGATCTAAAAGAGAAACTTAAAAATAAATATAATATTGATAAAGAAAAATTAGTAATTGGATATAGCGGTAGATTAACTAAAAGAAAAAATATTATTAACCTTGTTAAAGCTATACAGCATATGAATTTTGAAATATCAAAAAATTTTCACTTATTTATTATTGGTGGTGGCCCAATGGAAAAAAGTATTTTAAAAGAGGTTGAGAGCCATAAAAATAAAATCAATTTTACAATATCTGGTTTTTTGCCTCTGGGAAATTCCCTACAACACTTTAACTTATTAGATATTTTTTGTATCCCTTCGTTTTATGATCCATCTCCAAAAGCCTTAAATGAAGCAATGAATTTTTCATTGCCAGTACTAGTATCTAACAAATGTGGTACTTGTAATGATTTAGTAGATGAAGGTCATAATGGGTATATATTTGATCCCAAAGATATTATTGAATTATCAAGATTATTAACACTTTTCTATAATAAAAAGAAAATGATTAAGGAATTTGGATTTAAATCTAAACTTAAAGTATCTAGTTTCTCTCCTAATTATGCAGCCAATTGTTTAAGAGATAGGATTGAGAATAATTTTTAAAATAAATGAAAATTTTTTACAACAAAATATTTTTAAAAGCTATATAGATTTATAATCAGCATATTGGAATCAATTTATATGAAATATTTTGGTAATTTAGTCCACAAAATTAGATCATCGAAATGTTCAAAAGAATACTTTTCCTATTCTAGACTTGAAAAGCTTAATAGAAATTGGATACAAGCACAAAACTTTAATTTTTATCAAGATATTAAAAAGAAACATAAATTACCAATAAGATTTAATTCTTTAGCTCAATTTGTAAATAATTTTCCTGTAATAACAAAATCTATGCTTGTAGAAGCTTTTGAAAGTGAGTCTCTTTTAAAGAATCAAAAATCATGGATTTATACAAGTGGCTCTACTGGCAGGTCTTTTGGTTTTCCAATACAGAAAAAATGTAAATATTATCTTTATTTACAGGCATCTCTAGCAAGGCAAGTTTTTGATATTAATCCAATTAATCCTTATATTCAACTTTGGGGAAATAGTTTTAAGACCAATAAAAATAATTTTAATTTTCAAAAGGTAAAAAGAAAAATAATGGATATTATTGTTAGTAATTATAGATTTGACTCATATCATCTAAATAGTCAAAATTTCGAAAATATCTTAAAAAAGATGAATTCATTAGATGAATATATATTCTATTCATATACTTCAGCAGCTTATTTATTTGCTAAATATATAGAAAAAAATGGAAAATCTGTCATTTCAAAACCTAACCAAATAATACTTTCATCAGAGCATACAACGCAAAAAGATATTAACTATATATCTGATGTTTTTGATTCCAATGTAATCACAGAATACGGTCTTGTAGAGACTGGTCCAGTAGCTTTTAAAAATTTTAACAGTAATGCATATATTGTTGATAAGAGGTTTTCTTTAGTAAATATAATTAATGGTGAAATAGTCATTACTAATTTATTGCCTAGATTTTTCCCTTTTATGAATTATTCTTCAAATGATTTATGTAGTAATGATAATCTGAATTCAAAAGATGTATTACATATTTCAAATATAAAAGGGAGAAAATCTGAAATATTTGAATATATTAAAAATGATGGTAATTTTGATAAAGCGCACTCTGAATTGATTTCACATTCTCTTAAATATTTTTCTGAGATTGAAGGTTTTCAATGCACCACAAAATCTGGAGTATTAACTAAGCTTATTTTGCAAACAGATTTAGAAAAAATTAATTTGAAAGAGTTCAGAAGCAAAGTTTACCAAAGTTTGCTTAATCATGTTTCTGATATAAACTTTGAAAACTTAACATTAGAATTTACCCCTCAATTAGTAAGAAATAAATCGGGAAAAGTAAAAGTTTTTATTAAAGATTAGTTTGAAAACGACTATTTTTATTTTTTCGCGTTTTTTTTATCAAGCATCAACTTTGATATTTTATACAATTTCTCTTGAAACACTGCCTGGTCTAACAAATTTCATAGCTCATAGACCTGTCATTGCTTTTATGATTTCGATTGCAAGTTTAAATGTTGATGGCGGATTTTTTAAAAGGTATATAAATATAGAAAACTATAAATATTTTTACGACATAACATTTACAATTAAATTTTTTTCTTTTTTGATTTTACTTCCTTTAATAATTTTTAATTATTATTTTTTGAATGGATCAGTACAAAATTTTGAATATTTTTTAATTGGAATATTAATGTACTCATTTTTGCAAATAATATTACCAATTCAAAATATTATGATTAAAAGGAATAATTATAAATATTTTGCTTATGCGTTTTTCTTACCATTATCAATCTTATATTTGTTTTTTACTGTTTTAAGTCTTATTTATGAAATTACAAATCCAATTTATACTAAGTTCATCCTAATAACAATTACACTTTTTTTAGCTACCTTATCATTTTTATTTATAAAACTTCTTTCTATTAAATTAAGAAGGTTTAATTTTAGAGAATTTAGATTATTGCTTGGTAACTGCTTTGATACATATTTGTTTTCAAATTCGGCAAATTTGATTGAATTAATACCTTTCTTGCTAATTAGTTCATTAATTTCAATTGAAAGTAAGGCATCATTAAGTATTGCTTTTTCTATTTATTACACTGGTTTAATATATCCTTTTTTATTCTTAATTAAAAGAAATTATATAAATAATAAATTTCCAAAAATTTTCTTAATAAAAAAATCAATATTTACCTTTTGGCGAATTATCTTATATTCATTTATTCTTGTAATAATTTTGCAAATATTTATATTCCTTATTAAAAATATAAACTCAGATTTTATAAATAATTATGAAATTCTTATTAATTACTTTTCATTATTAATATTTTGTTTACCTCTTACAGTTTTGAGAAGTATATTATCTCTAAATTTATTTTCTTCCAATACTAGTTGCGTCCCAACTGCAATTTTTTCGAGCATTTTATTTTTTGGTATTTATAAAGCAAAAATTTCAATAATGGTTAATAATCCTTTTTTATGTTTATTTGTATTCGAGAGTGCGTTCTTGCTTTCAATAATTTTCATAAATAATAAATACTTAAAAAACTTTAAATTAGCATTTAAAAGATGAGAAAAGTCGCTATCCAAATTTATTTAAGTAGCTATATATTTGTTATGCTTGCAGATGGATTTCAATATGGCCAGCCAGTATTATCAAATCTTTTCTTCATTTCATCTTTATTCAGTCTGGCATTAGGTAGCTTCTATATTTTTCAAAACATAAAAATATACTCTATTTACTTGGCACCTTTAATTATTATTTTTATTGCACTCATAGCAAGTATTTTTAATCAAAATAGTAAATTTGATAATTATACATATGTTTTCTATAGCCTTTTTTGTTATGCAAATCTCTCTTTTAGTTTGATACTTTTAAACTCTAAAATAAAAAGTAATATCTTAAAAATATTTTCTTCAAAAATCTTTATTTTTAGTATATTAATGGTTTTAGGCGTAATAGTTTATGGTCTTTTTAACTCTAATTTAACTGATTTGATAAGATGCAATGAACACTCTATAAGAGCTTTTGCAAAAGAGAACATTACACTTTTTTGTTCTTATTTTGACAGTTCGAAAAAATATGCTCGTTATCTACAAATTTTGTATTTCTTATTTATAAATAGTCTAATCTCTATTAACTTAAAAAGTAAATTCTTTATAGATAATTTTAGTAAGCGCACAAAAAAACTTATTATTTTTTCATCTGCAGTATATTTGTTCTTATCAGTACTATCTGGTGCAAGGGAAGCATTATTTATTTCAATTTTACTAACTGGATATATTATCTATTATTTAGTTTTTAATATAGATCTTTTTAAAATAAAACTGAATATAATGAATTTTTTTGATTTTATATATAAACCTATTCTAAAAAGGAACTTAATAATATTTGTGATACCTTTTTCTATTTTTTTATCTTTAGTTATATATTCTATTCTTTCAAATTTAGTTTATTTAAAATTTTTATTCTTTATTGGTGATGATAGTTTACTAACCAGACTAAATTCATTATTCCCTTTTGGATTATTTAACAATTTTGATTTTAAATTTATTTTTGGGAATGGTCTAGGGACTTATGGTCAAGAGGCAAGAGTTTATTCTGAGTACCTAGTTTTGAATTCGACAGAAAATTATTTTAATATAACTAATTCTTATTTACTAAGAATACTTGATTCAGGAATTCTTAAAATAACTGTTGAACTAGGATTATTTGGATTATTTGGGTTTCTATTTCTGCTGTTTAAAATATACAGTCTATTTAAATTTGATAAAATTACCTCATTTCGGAAATTACTCTTCGGAGTTTTAATATTTTCGATATTAAAAATTCACGCAGTCATCTCAGATCCTATTTATGTTTCTTTGTATGCATTTAGTGGAGCATTAATTTGTGAAACGGTAAATAAATATTTAGAAAAAAAATATAAAAATTGAAATATTTAAAACTTCGTTTTACTATATGATTAGTGTGTTTTTTTATGAGTAAATTATATTTAATAATCCCAACTAAGAATTCATTTAGTTTAGTAAATGAACTTATTTATTCATTATTAAGTCAAACATTTAAAGATTGGAAAGCTATTTTCATTGATGGAAATTCCAGCTCAAATGAGTTGAAGTCTTTAAAAAATGCTTTTCGAAATGACGAGAGGTTTAGCTTGATTAACCAAGATAAAAAATATAAGGGCATTTATGGAGCAATGAATCAAGGCTTAAGAAATGTATACATTAAAAATTGGTTATTATTTTGGGGCTCGGACGATAGATTTGTTGATAAATTTGCTTTAGAAAAACTTGTTAAATTTCTAGATATACTAGATAGTAATGATAAAAAAAAAATAAATTCAAACCAAATGGTTGTCTTTAATGGATATTATTTTGATTTGAATAATCAAAATTTTGTTAGAAAAGCATCCTTTATGAAGTCTCAAAAAGAAAGAAATATTTTAGGTTCTAAACAATTTAGAAAAGAATTATTTTTAGGAAAAACACCGCCACATCAATGTACTGCTTTTAGTTTGCATAGTCATAATATAAATTTCAAATATTCAGAAAAGTTTACTCTTGCTGCTGATTTGGACTTTTTCTTGAGAATAAGTAAATCGAAAGATTTAAGTATATTTTTGCTTGATAAAGTATTGGTTAAAATTGGCTCTGGTGGAATAAGTAATAGACAAAATTTGCAAAGATTTAAAGAAGTTTATCAAATTTATAAAAAAAATTTCAAAAATTTTTGGTTCGTTCCTTTTTTATTAAGATATTTTAGAAGAATAGTAAGCATTATATATAAAAAAAAATGAATATTTTTTTGTTCGGTGGAAATACAACTACAGGGATCGTTTTCCAGAAGTTATTAAAAAATCAAAAAGAAATAAAAATATTTAATTATTCTAGAAGTTGCAAGGGAGATTTTTATTTTGATGCAGATAATCCCTCATCCTTTAAGCCTGTTAATGGAAATAACAAAATTTTAATTGTGAGTTTTTTACCGATTTGGGTTTTCGCAAAATTTTTATCAAACTTATATGAAAATTATCCAAAAAAATTAGAAAAAATAGATGCTATTTTAAGTTGTTCATCATCATCTATTGAGACTAAAAAATATTCATTTAGTTTATTTGATAAGGATTTATATAAAAAATTGTTTTTCTCTGAGAATCAAATAAAGTCAATAGCAAAATCAAAAAAAGTAATTAGTGTAATAGTAAGACCTGCACTAATATATGGATCATTTGAAGAAATTAATGATAAAAACTTAAGTATCTTAAAAAAGATTATTCGAAAAGTTCCATTTATTTTACTCCCAAAAAATACTGGAATAAGACAACCAATTCATAATTCACAACTTTCTTATATATTTTTATATTATGTAAATGAGATTTTTTCTAATAGGCATAAAATAAAAAGCATAGAAATAAATGTTGGAGGTGACGTAATATTAAATTACCATCAAATGATAAACAAATTAATAAACTCTTCAGATAAAAAAAATAAATTAAATTGCAAAGTATTTACTATACCCAATAGAATTTTCTTTTTTATAACATCTCCAATATTATTGTTTTCACCAAAACTTTATGCAATGATTTTAAGGATAGCTTCCGATATGGGCGATTTTAAGAAATTTAGTGAAATAACAAAAAAAGAGCCTCAAGATTTTCCAGTTAAAGATATGAAAAATTAAGTTTAAGAATTTATGCCAACTTTAAATAACCAAATATATTTGATATTTCAAATTTCTTTAGCATTTATCCTTACAAATTTTTTAATAAAAATACTTCTTCCATTATTGAAGAGAAATTTTTTAGATTTGCCTAACAGTAGGTCCTCTCATAATAGTCCTAAACCAAGAGGAGGCGGAATATCTTTCGTTACGGTAATCAATATATTTGCTCTGCTTTATTTGATTCAAAAAGGGTTGAACTTTAATTATCTTTTACCTATTATTTCTATTCCACTATCAATAATTGGATTTATTGACGATTTAAAACAAGTCAACTCTCTTTTAAGATATATTTTTCAACTATCAACTGCACTAATAATATTTATATACTCCCCTTTATTTTCTGAGATATTAAAGTTAAATTTTTTTTTAAGTTTAATTTTGTTTTTAATTTTAATCATCTCAATAACAGCTATCATAAATTTTACTAATTTTATGGATGGTATAGATGGTTTATTAGCTGGTTGTACGCTCATATTCTTTTTAATAGCATCAATAATGGTTTCATCTTTTTACGGTATTTTTTTCATAACAATCTTAAGTTTTTTATTTTGGAATTGGTATCCATCAAAGGTTTTTATGGGGGATGTAGGAAGTACATTTCTTGGCGCAACTATGGCTGGAGTAATATTTCAAAGTGAAAATCAGTATGAATTTTTACATTTACTTTTAATTGCTTCTCCAATTATCGTTGATGCTTTTACTTGTGTTATAAGACGTTTTCTTTTAGGTCAAAATATTTTCAAACCTCATAATCTTCATTTATATCAGAGATTAATTAAAGCTGGTTGGAAACATTCTAGTGTTGCATTGATATATATTTTAGCAACTATCATATTATCTTTTTCTACTTTTCTACCCGTCGAGTATACTCTAATCTTTGCTTTTATAACCTTAACAACATTTATTTATATTGATCAGAAAATTGCTATCAAATTCAGAGATGCTATAGAAAAAATATAAAATTAATCAATCTTAATATATTCTGGGACTAATTTCTTAACAATCTTAATACAGTCATTATGGTTGTTATTAGTAATTGAATTTTTAAGTTCAGATAAATCTTCGAATAAATTTTTATTGATTATAAATTTATCAAATGCTCTATAAATTCGAGGATGAATTGTCTTTCTAGCTTCTCCATCAACTAGTAATTCTTCATAAAGTTTTTCACCAGACCTAAGACCAATTTCTTTTATTTTAATATCGCCATTTAGATTGTTTTTAGATTTAACTTTTAAGCCACTTAATTTAATCATTTGATTTACAAGATCTAATATTTTTACTGGCTCACCCATTTCTAGTAGAAACAAATCACCACCATTTGAAAGTTCAGTAGATTGTATTACTAATTGGGCAGCTTCATTTATTGACATAAAATATCTTGTCATTCTTGAATCAGTCAAAGTCACAGGACCGCCTTTTCTAATTTGCTCCTCAAAAAGTGGTATTACTGAACCTGAAGAACCTATTACATTACCAAATCTAACCATACTGAATAAAGTTTTATTTTTTTGTTCAGAAAAATCCTTAACAATAATTTCACAAATTCTTTTTGATGCCCCCATGATATTAGTTGGTCTTACTGCTTTATCTGAGGAAATTAACATGAAATTTTCAACAGAGGCTTCTGCCGCTGCTTTGCATAACTCTAATGTTGAAAATATATTATTTTTTAATCCATTTAATATATTTGACTCTAGTAATGGAACATGCTTATATGCGGCGCAATGAAAAATTATTGAAACCTTATGTTCTTTTAAGATTTTTTTTAAAAATTCTCTTTCTGATAAATCTGTCAAAATTGGAATTACCTTTATTTTTGATATATCTGAAATTGTTTTATTTATTTTGTACAAACTTATTTCACTATGGTCTGCAATTAAAAGTTTGGAGGCTTTTAAATTAATAATCTGCTTGCAAATCTCCCCACCTATTGACCCGCCTGCACCAGTAACTAGTATTACCTTATCCTTTATACATTTTTTCATTAAATCTTCTTGAGCTTTTACAGGCTCTCTTCCAAGTAAATCGAGAATTGATATTGGATTTAACTTTGGCTGAGTTATTGGCATATCTTTTAAATCTTCTATAGATGGAGATCTGAAAACCTCAATATTGTTTTGTCTAATTTCTTCTACAATTATTTTAAGATTTTCTTTTTTAACATTCGAAAAACAAATTAAAATTTTACTTACTCCTAATTTATTATTTTTTATAACTGAGGGATTATATATTTTAAATTCATTAAGATATCTATTTTGCAGATGTTTATTATCATCAATAAAACCAATTAAATTCAGTTTTTTATCATTTTCAATAAATTTGCTCACTCTAGAACCTAGTTCCCCGGCTCCATAAATTAATATATTTGAACTATATATTTTGGACCGCCTATGTTTATAGATATAGTTTATTATGTCTCTTGCTATGAATCTTATGCCCGATATTAGGAAAGAAAGTAAAAATAAATAAAATATCCAATAATTCAATTTAAACGATTCAGGATTAAAAATCTTTTCAATAAAAATTAAAATAAATACAATTAATGTATTTCTTAATATGATTTTATATAACGATTGACTACCTAAATATCTTGTGATAGCTGAATATTGACCGGTAAAAATATATATTGGGATCCCTATTATTATTCCAAAAATATAAATCCAATATGGTTGATCTGATATAAAAGAAATTTCATAATGATATAAAAAAGAAAAATATCCAGCAAAAAATATAAGAAAAGCATCCATCAATAATAAAATTGTTCTTCTTAGGATTTTTTGTTTCATTTCTATTTTTTTATTTGAAGGTTGTTTTGCTCTAATTCAAAGTTAGATATTGTTTCCTCAATTCCTGAGTCAAGAGATATCCTTGCTTTCCAACCCAATTTATTTATTCTTTCGATATTAAGCTGTTTCTTAGGGGTTCCATTAGGTTTGTTTTTATCCCAAATTATTTTTCCAGTATAATTTGTTGCTTTCGCAATTTTAGTAGCTAACTCCCTTATTGAAATATCTTTGCCTGTTCCAACATTTAAAAAAGATAATTTTCCACCCATGTCGTCTTTAGGTGAATCTTCTGCTTCAGGATCCCAATTCTCCAAAGCAAAAACCACAGCCTCCCCCAAATCATCAACGTGCATGAATTCTCTGTAGGGATTTCCATCTCCCCAACAAGTAACATGTGTTAAATTATTTTTTTTAGCGTTAAAAAATTTCTTAATCAGAGAAGCCATAACGTGACTATTATTTATATCATAATTATCTCCTGGACCATATAGATTTGTTGGCATTAATGTTAATGCATCAAACTTATGCTCTTCTCTAAGAGCTTGGCAAAGTTTAATTCCTGCAATTTTTGCGATAGCGTACCATTGATTTGTTTCTTCTAGGGGACCATTCAACAAATAATCTTCTTTAATTGGCTGTTTTGCTAACTTAGGATATATGCAACTGCTGCCTAAAAATAAAAGTCTTTTTACTTTAAATTTCCATGCTGTTTCAATTAGATTAGTTTGAATTTTTAAGTTGTTGAGAATAAAATTTGTTGGTTTTGAAAGATTTGCATATATACCTCCAACTTCAGCAGCAGCGATAATAACAACATCTGGTTTCTGGGTAATGAACCAGTTCTCAATTTCTGAATTATTTAATAGATCTAGATCTTTTCTTGAAGGAGTGAGTAATGCCCCCCCTATTTTTATATTTCCATAACCATATTTAATTAGTTTTCTTTTTATTGCACTACCTGCCATGCCTGAGGCTCCTGCTATGAAAATTCTATCTTTTAGTGAAATTTTTTTTTCCATTTACAAAATGATGAGTTTTTTTCTACTTCTCAGATGGAAATTCTTTGGCACTAGAAACTTGAAATCCCTCTTTTCGGAGTATCTTTTCCTTTAAGGCCTCTTTTTGATCAAACTCAATCATTTCATGTATAAGCTGTTCAAGATTAGTCTTGGGAATCCAACCTAATTTATCAAGCGCTTTTTGTGGATTACCCAAAAGTTGTTCAACTTCCGTAGGTCTAAAATAATTCGGATCAACTCTTATAACTATTTGATTATTATCAGGTCTTTTACCTATCTCATTTATTCCTTCTCCTTCCCAAATTATGGGAGGTTTATTTGTACCTTTGTTCCATCCAATTTTTTCGGCACTTATTTCAATAAATCTTCTAACCGTTTCCATTCTTCCTGTAGCAATTACAAAGTCTTCGGGTTCTTCTTGTTGCAGCATCAACCATTGCATCTCAACATAGTCCTTGGCATGTCCCCAGTCCCTTTTGGAATCAAGATTACCCATATATAAACAATTATCAAGTCCTTCATTAATTCTAGATAGCCCCCTAGTAATTTTTCTTGTAACAAATGTTTCCCCCCTTCTAGGACTTTCATGATTAAACAAAATACCATTGCATGCGTAAATTCCATAAGCTTCTCTATAATTTACTGTTATCCAGTAGGCATATAATTTTGCAACCCCATAAGGACTTCTTGGATAAAAAGGGGTCGATTCACTTTGTGGAGTTTCTAGTACTTGCCCATAAAGTTCACTAGTGCTTGCTTGATATATTTTAGTTTTTTTTGTTAAACCAAGAATTCTTATAGCTTCAAAAATTCTTAAAGTTCCTAATGCATCGCTATTGGCAGTATATTCTGGAGATTCGAAACTAACGGCTACATGACTTTGAGCTCCTAAATTATAAATTTCATCTGGTTTTACTTCTTGAATAACTCTTATTAAATTACTGCTATCAGTAAGGTCCCCATAATGCAGTATAAATTTTGGGTCAAATTCATGAGGATCTTGATAAAGGTGGTCTATTCTTCCAGTATTGAAACTACTTGACCTTCTTTTTATTCCGTGAACTTCATATCCTTTTTGTAGAAGCAATTCCGAAAGATAACTCCCATCCTGACCAGTAATACCTGTTATAAGTGCTTTTTTGTTTATTGCATTATTACCACTAGTCATCATGAACTTTTTTATTTCTTAAAATAAGTTTTAATTGTTTTATTTTATCTAATACAAGTTACCTAAAGAACATTTTAATACAAATTAGAATAAAATTTTGATAGTTATTTTTTGGTTTCTCGATAAAGATGTTGTATTATGCAAGATAATTGAAGAAATAATCTATATCTAAAATTTAAATTATTTAGTTTTTAGTTATGAAGACAATATTAGTTACTGGAGGCGCTGGCTTCATTGGCAGCCATACTTGTTTAGCTCTACTTGAAAGAGGTTATGATATTGTAATTGCCGACTCGTTTATTAATAGTAATCCTATTTGTATTGATAGAATTTTAAAGATTTCTGATTTAAATAAAAGTCAAAATAGAGTAAATGTAGTTCAATCAGATCTAAGAAATAAAGAAAATTTAAATAAAATATTTAAAGATGCTAAACAACAAGGTAATCCTATTGAAGGTGTAATACATTTTGCAGGGCTTAAATCTGTAAATGAATCTGTTAAGAATCCAATTTTATATTGGGATAATAATTTAATAAGCTCAATAAATTTAATAAAGATAATGGATGAAAATGATTGTAGAACATTAGTTTTTAGCAGTAGTGCGACGGTTTATGGATTTTCTGGAAAATACCTTATTAATGAAAATGAAAAGTTAGAGCCAATAAATCCATATGGAAATACAAAATATGTAATTGAAAAACTAATGCATGATATTTACGATAGTTCTCAATCTGATTGGTCAATAGCAAACTTGAGATACTTTAATCCAATTGGTGCCCATGTATCAGGTTTAATAGGAGAGAATCCTATTGGTCTTCCAAATAATGTTTTTCCAATAATTTTACAAGTCGCTGCACGTATAATCCCTGAATTAAAAATTTATGGTAAAGATTGGCCTACTAAAGATGGAACTGGAGTAAGGGATTATATTCATGTTATGGATTTAGCTGATGGCCACGTTTTAACTATGGAACATCTATTTGAAAATTCAGGGAAGATTTTGGATATTAATTTGGGCACTGGCATAGGGACAAGTGTATTGGAATTAGTTAATACATTTAAAAAAATAAATAAAATTGAAGTTCCTTATTCTTTTTCTGAAAGAAGAAGTGGGGATCTCTCAAGAGTTGTAGCTGATAACTCATTTAGTCGTTCAATATTAAATTGGAGTCCAATAAGAAGTATTGAAGACATGTGTAGGGATGGATGGAATTGGAAAGTATTGAATCCAAATGGATTTATATAAATTCTATTTCAATGTTAAAAAAAATTTTTCGCATCTAAATTGATCCATCCCCAATTCTCCACAGGTTAAGTCCAGCATCTAATACCTTAGTTTTATCAACAATTGATCGGGCATCGAAAATCCAAGCAGGTTTAACCATTTTTTTTGCTAAGTTATCCCAATCTAAATTTGAATAATCACTCCATTCAGTTAATAAAACTGCCGCATGAGTATTTTTAAGAGTTTTTTCAACACTATCAAGAACATCCCAAGTATTTGGATCAAAACTTTCTTCAGGTAAATCTTTGGATATTTTATTCTTTTCTACCTTGGGATCATGAATTGTAAGTAATGCACCTTCTTCTAGTAAATCTTTGCAAATTTGAATAGCGGAAGACTCCCTGGTATCGTTTGTATTCGCTTTAAAAGCAAATCCTAAAATTCCAATTTTCTTACCTGATAATGATCCAAAAAGTTTTTTAATGATTATTTTTGATATTCTGTGTTGATGCCAATAATTTATACTTACAACATTATTCCAGAAATTGGCAACTTCTGGTAATCCAAAGTATTCAGCTAAATAAACAAGATTTAATATATCTTTTTTAAAGCAACTCCCTCCAAATCCAGGGCCAGAGTCAAGAAATTTTGAACCTATCCTAGAGTCTTTCCCAATAGCTCTTGAGACTTCTCTTACATCAGCACCAGTTGATTCACATAGAGCAGCTATTGTGTTTATTGAACTAATTCTTTGCGCTAAGAAAGCATTTGCGGTTAGCTTTGCGAGTTCACTACTCCAAATATTAGTTTCCAAAATTTTTCTATCTGGCACCCATCTTTTGTAGATGTTTCTGAGAGATTTGATCGCTTCTGGATTATCTCCCCCGATAAGAACTCTATCAGGGTTTAATAAGTCATCAATAGCGGTGCCTTCAGCTAAAAATTCAGGATTAGACAGAACATCAAAGGATTTATTTTCGTAATCTGGTTTAGTTTGATTTTGAGATGAATTGAGAATTGATTGAATTACTTCGGCAGTTCTTACTGGAAGGGTACTTTTTTCAACAACTATACTATGACCTTTAGAAAAAGTGGCCACTTCCCGAGCACTATTTTCAACCCACTTTAGATCACTGGCTTTACCAGCTCCAATCCCTTTGGTTTTTGTTGGGGTATTTACTGAGATAAAAATCATATCTGCGATTTCAATCATTTCTCTAACCTTCGTAGAAAAATGAAGATTCTTCCCTCTACATTTCATTATTATTTCTGCCAGACCAGGTTCATATACTGGAAGTTTGCTTAAATCTTTATCATTCCAGTTATTAATTCTTTCTTTATTTATATCAACGACATTAATTTGAATATCAGGACATTTTAAAGCCATGACAGCCATTGTTGGCCCTCCAACATAACCTCCTCCGATACAACATATATTTCTAATATCCATTCTTTTTAATTAGTTCTTTTTTTAATTAATTTTTGATGAAAATTTTATAAAAACTTTAATAAGATACTAAACACTCATAGTTAAAAAAGACCATAAAAAAGTTTTTTTTTTATTTTTAGAAATATTGTGATTTTTTAATTCTTTCTTCCATATTTATCTTCAAATCTCACAATATCATCCTCTCCAACATATGAACCACTCTGAACTTCTATTAGAGTTAAATTTATTTTTCCTGGATTTGATAATCTATGTTTTGAACCTAAGGGGATATTAATACTTTGGTTCTCACATAAGATCTCCAATTTATTATCAACCTCTACCTTTGCAGTTCCACTTACAACCACCCAATGTTCTGATCTATGGTGATGCATTTGTAAAGATAACTTTTCGCCGGGTTTTACTTGTATCAATTTTACTTGCCATCTATTGTCTTCTACTACTGAAAGGTAATATCCCCATGGCCTATAAACCTTTGTATGAGAATAACCTTCTGGTATTTTACTTTTCTTTAAATAGTTAACTACATTTTTTACTTTTTGTGATGAATTTTTTTTAGAAATTAAAATTGCATCTGTCGTATCTACTACTACCAAGTCATCAAGATCTATACCTACTATTAATCGATTTTCACTTCTTAGATAAGAATTTTTTGTATTTTCTAATACAACTTTTCCATCAGTAAAGTTTCCATACATGTCTTTTTTTGAGGTTTCCCACACTACTTCCCAACTTCCTATGTCGCTCCATCCAACATCCAAAGGAATTACAATCCCCTTGGAAGTCTTTTCCATCACAGCTATATCAATTGATATGTCATCACATTTTTCAAATGAATCTTTTTCCAATCTTTGAAAATCAAGATCAAGTACACTTTTACTTATAGCTTTTTTACAAGATAATAAAATATTCGGGGTAAACTTATTTATCTCTTTAATTATCTCTTTTGCTTTAAACATAAACATACCACTATTCCATGTAAATCTATTGTCTTTAATTAACTTTTTTGCCGTATTTAAGTCAGGTTTCTCTAGGAAACTTTCAATGGTAAAACCTTCTATATTATTGGAAAACGGCTTTGAAGCTTTTATATATCCATAACCAATTTCAGGTGATGTTGGAACTACGCCAAAAGTTACAAGTTTATTTTGTTCTGCATATTTTGAACCTTCATTAAGGATAGTTAAAAATTTTTCAACATTTTTAATTTTATGGTCTGAAGATAAAACTAATAATGTTGGATCCTCCTCAAGCTCAAGTGCCTTTATTGCAGCAATAGTAATTGGAGGTGCTGTATTTCTCCCAAAGGGTTCAAGTATTATTATGAAATCATCAATATTTAGCTCTCTCATTTGTTCAGCAACAATAAATCTATGTTCTTCATTACATATCAATATTGGCTTTTTAAGATTTTTTAAAGGCTGAATTCTTCTTATCGTTTTTTGTAATAAACTTAATTCATCTTCTTTCTCAATAGATAAAAATTGCTTTGGATAACTAGCCCTTGATAGAGGCCAAAGTCTAGTGCCCGTTCCTCCACATAGAATTAAAGGGACAATAGGACTACTAGACATTATTACTAATTTATAATTAATACTATTATTCATAATAACTTATGAATTAAAACTTATTTAAAACAATATTGGTCTTAAAACATTTTTTATTTATTGTATTTTTAAAAGGAATTTAAAAATTATAGATTCAATTATTTGAATTTTTTCCCCTATTATTTTTTTATTAAACAAATTCTTTCCGATACTTAAATTTTTAAAATCAAACATTTTTTTTCGAAAGATTTTACTACCTTATATTGAATTAAAATTCTTTCCAAAATCTTTAAATGATTCATAAGATAGTTCAAGAAATCCTTCCTTAGATTGTAAAAGTTTTTGGTAGAGAATCTTATCTTTAAAATATATTTCATCGATGATATTAGTTATTCTTAAATCCTTCTCGAAATTATAATTATCCTTTTTGGTGGAATTAAATTTTAAACTAATTTTTTTTTTACAAATATTGCTTAAAACAAAGTTTAATTTTTTTATGGGATAAATTATGAGTTTAAACTCTTCGATATTGGGATAACTAGATTGTAAGTTTAAAATATGATCATATTGTGAAACTATGTGCTTATCAAAAAAGTTATTTAAAGAACTAATTTCTCTACTATTATTTCTCAAATCCTTTATTTTGTGACAGAAATCTAAAAAGGTATTATTTTTGCTAATTGAAGTTTTTAAAATATAATTGTTTGGTAAAATAAATTTTCTTTTTTTTATTAAATTAAAATTAATTGGAAAATTATTATCTAATACCTTTTCCTTATAAACAGAATATAATCTTTCTCCTGGAGATTTAATAAATAAGAAAATTTCTTTTGGTTTGTTAATTTCAACTAGATTATCTATAGGCACTACAGAATTATGAACTGGTTTAAATCCTAAAATATTAAAAAGGAATTTATATCTTTTTGAGCTTAAGGCGGCATAATGTTTAATTGATGAGGAACCTGATTTTGGTATATCAACAAAATAGTTCTTTTTTATTTTTATAATTCCAACATCTTTTTTCCTGAATTTTTTTACTAAATATTTATCAATAAATATTATCTTGAAAAATATTTGCCTTAAAAATATAAATCTAAACTTCATAAAAAATTTACTTACCTTTAAATTTTATTGAAATATTTATAGTAATGATTTTTTTTTAACAGTTTATTAAAAAAATCTCAACTATTCATTTAAACTTGTTGCTGTTTTCAAGATTTGAGATTTCTGTTAAATTATCATTTTTAATAATACAAATTAAACCACTTAGTAAAATCCAAAAGGATACGCTGATTCTAAAATCAAAATATTGAATATCATACATTTGAGATAAAAATAAAGCAAAAAATGAAGACCACCATGCTTTATTTGTACTATGATTTTGATAATTATTTTCGTCTCTAGTATCAGTTTTTTTTAAAAATATAATCTTAAAAGATTTTAATATTAATAAAAAAATTGTTAGGGTAATAATTGTAGCAAAAATAGTTCCATAGGAATAAGACATTTCTAACACTAAGTTATGCGGATGAGTAGGATTTCTTGGAAATTCTGTATATGTTTCATTAAATAAAATTGCAAATGTTCCTGCACCCCAACCAAAAAAAGGTTTTTCCATAATAAGTGGAATTGTATTCATGTATATAAATAATCTTGGCTCATTTAAAAAGTTAGTTATTTTTGAAAATTGAAAAGCTTGGATAATTTTCTCTGTGAATATTGCTCTAAAGAAACTTTGGATTCTAATTGGAACAAATGATTGTGTTGCAAAAAAGTAAAAAACTAACGGTAAGATAATTAGTCCAATATATTTCTTATCTATGATAAAAAGTGTAGATGTTACAGACCCCGCAATCCCTGCTCTTGATTGGGTAAAATATATACAAGTTATTAATAAAATTGAATAAATTAAGAAAAATAATTTTTTTATTTTTAAACCTTTAAGAACTAAAAAACTGTTTATGCAAAATGGCCAAATTATAATTAACCAGCATGCTGCATAATTTTGATTATTAAACATAGCTGTTATACCTTTATTAGAATCTATATCAATAGCTCTCTGAAACCATATTATTAGACCATTCATAAAATAAAAAGGTCCATACCAATTAAGGAATAATTGTGTAAAACTAGAAAAAATAAAAGGGACGCTGCCTGCTAAAAATAAATTTGCTACCCTAATCCTCATTCGATTTGTATTTAAATAAATTTGGGATCTCCATGCGAAATAAAAAAAAGGTATCCAATTTACTAAACCAACCCATGAATAAGATTTGCTAAGATGACTAAATTCTTCTACTCTAAAGGTTGAAAAAAAAGCAGAGAAAATTGCAAAAAAACTAGCAATAAAAAAGGGAAAAATCCATCTTGTATCTATAAATGATTTACTATCATTCTGATGACTACCTATTAGTGATAAAAATATAAAGATTGATGCAATACTTGGAGCAGATACAATTAAAAAAACTCCAATTTGGAAAAACAAGTAACCCTTTCTTTGTAAATAATATGTAAGATCTTTCATTGGCTAAATAAGCATCTACTATATATTTTTTTTAATTCTCTTTACTCCCATAATAAAGTATTAATCTACTTGAGTGATATTACTTGTTATAATTTCAATTAATGAGTTCAATCTCAATGAAATCAAAAAAAATTGTAATAACTGGAGCAGAAGGTTTTATAGCAACTAACTTAATTTTTAAATTATCAAATATTAAAGGATATAATTTGTTTGGTTTAGATTCATCAATCGCTCAAAGTTCTAATAAAAATTTTACAAAAGACATTATAAAAATAGAAAAAATAGATATTTCTTCCTCAGAAAATCTTCTAAATTTGATAGATGGAGCTGATTTAATAGTACATTTGGCAGCAAAAGGAAATGTTATTGAATCAATCTCAAATCCTTTAGAAAATTTTAATTCTAATGCTTATTCAACGCTAGTTCTTTTGGAAACGATGCGAAAAGCTAATGTCCAAAATATAGTTTTTGCCTCTACCGGGGGGGCTTTAATGGGAAATACTGTTCCACCTGTAAATGAAAAAAGTTTACCTGCACCCATCTCACCGTATGGAGCAAGTAAATTATGCTGTGAAGGATATTTATCAAGTTATGCCAATTCCTTTAATATCAATTCTATAACTTTAAGATTTGGTAATGTTTATGGAAATTTTTCATCCCATAAGAAAGGAGTTATTAACAAATGGATAAGAAATTCAATAAAAAATAAACCAATAGAAATATTTGGAGATGGAAAATCTACTAGAGACTACATACATGTAGATGACATTTGTGATGGAATAATTGCTTCAATTACTAGGTTATTAAACAACAAATCACATACTTTTGAAAGGTATCATTTAGGGAATAATCAAGAGATATCGCTTATTGAGTTGTCTAATATTATTGAGGAATTTTCAAAAAAGACACTTTTAAGAAATTTTAAAGGCCTACGAGAAGGCGAAGTCATAAGAAATTGTGCTGATTATAGTTTAGCCAAAAAAATATTAAAATTTAAACCAAAGAAGGAATTTGAAAAAGAAATTCCTAAGCTTTATGAATGGATCAGAATTAATGAATTTAATTACTAATAAAATGTTTTTTAATTCGACTCTAAATAATGTGGAAATAAGATTTGTTTGGACAATTTAATGAAATTTTCAGTCTTGATGGTTACTTATGACGGAGAAAAAGAAGAAAGACTTGATAAATGTTTAGCCTCAATTGCTAATCAAACATTAAAACCTTCCGAAACAATTATTTGTCTTGATGGCTTTATAAAAGATAGTCTAATGCAAATATTAAATAAATATATTTCTAGATTAAAAATTCGTATTATTCAAAATAAAAAGTCATCTCACTCTGAGAATCTGAATATAGGTTTAGAAAATTGCTCTTATGATTTCATAATAAGAAGTGATTCAGACGATATTTCATTACCATTAAGATTTGAAGAGCAACTTCATCTTCTAAGCAATTACGGATATGACGTTGTTTCATCAAACGCCATTGAAATTAACAATAATAATAAACGGATAAAGAAAGTTCCGCATGGTTTAGTTTCTAAAAATTCCTTTTACAGATTCTTTAGAAATCCTGTAAATCATAATGCATGCGCATTTAGAAAGGAATCAATTAAATCATTTATGTATCCATCTGGAAGAATGGAGGATTTTTTACTTTGGACAAAAGTCCTAAATAACAACATGAAAATATATAATCAGAACAAAGAACAAATTATCGCTGACGTAAATAATTTAAGTTCAAGAAGAGTAGGAAAAGATTATAGAAAAGCTGAAATAAAATTATTTTTATTGAATTTCTATCAGAGTAATTTAAGTTGTAAAATTCTCTCTATATTGGCTTTTTTAATAAGATATCCTTTAAGAATAAGTTTTTTTAAATTTATTTTGAATAGAATTTATATATTAATTAGAAATTAAAATTACCTCTCGTTAAAAACAGGAAAAGATAAAATTTGCATTTGAAAAAATAATTTACCTTATTTGAGTATATTCAATTGATTCTCAATTTGTTTATTATTGATTTTTTAAAACTTTCATTTTCTGTAATTTTTATGATCAAATTATTTATTTTTCTCTGATATATTCTTATTAAAAATATAAATATAAATGAAACAGTTATATCTTTTCTGAGGAGTACTGACGTCATTATACAAAACATTGTAAATGTATTTATTGCGGGATTGATAAAACTATTAACGTCAGTTTCATTTTTGATTTTATAGATATAGTTCTCATTATGATTTAATTCATATTTTTCTTTTTTTGAATTATAAAAATAATTTAGATATGTGGTTAATTTATAATTCAAAAGACAATTTAAAATTAAAATTAATGCAATTTGATAGTCATAAAAGATAACAAAAGTTATTAGTATCAAACTATATATCAGAGTGGTTCTGAAATTAATAAAATCTTCAATAGTTTTCAATTTGTTATCTAGAAATTCACGACTGGGTTTTTCTTCCTTATTTTTAATTATTGTTTTTATAGTGTTTATTTTTATATTCTTTATTAATCTAATTCTAATGAAATTTATAAAGAATATTCCTAATATCAAAAATACAAATAATATTGAAAGACATATATATTGATCCCTATTAGAAATAATATCAATATTAATTATTTTTAAAACTGTTTTTATTTCTGGAATAACTTCTCCTCTATCTATTATTTTAATTGATTTTATAGGGATTGCGAATAGTAATAACTTTGATATTTGTTTGGCAATACCGAAGATTATTAAAATAAAGTAAATAAGTTTTTTCTTAAACATAATGTCCCTATTAATTAGTTTTTTAGCCTAATGATTTTTTCTTCTATCCAAATAATTAAGTACATACGAAATTTATTTATTTTGGGATTGATCCGGCACCACTAAAAACTATCCGAGCAGTTTTGAATAGTATTAAAAAGTCTATCCAAAATGAAAAATTTCTAATGTAATAAAAATCATAACTTAATTTGTTTTTTGTATCCTCTAAAGATGCACCATATGGATAATTAACTTGTGCCCACCCACTTAAACCTGGTTTTGCGTATGTCCTTAAATAATAATTTGGAATTAGTTCATTGAATTCTTTGTTGAATTCTGGCCTTTCAGGTCTTGGCCCTATAAGACTCATTTCCCCCTTAATTACAGAGAGAATTTGAGGTAACTCGTCGATTCTTGTCCTTCTTAAAATTCTTCCAATATAAGTAACTCTTTTGTCATTTTTTGTTGACCATTGTGGGCCTTCTTCTTCTGCATTTATTTTCATTGTTCTTAGTTTGACAATTTTTATATTCCTACCATATAGCCCCTCTCTATTTTGAGAGTAAAAAATTGGACCTCTGTCATTAAGCCAAATAAATATACCTGAAATAATTATTATTGGAAGAGATGAAATTAATATCATAAAGCCTAGTGTAATATCTCCAATTCTTTTTAATCTGATTTGGATGCTTTTTTCATTTTGATTTATTACTTTGTTAATTGACTCATTAATATCAAATAGTTCGTAAGGTATTCTTTTAAGAAATTTTTCGCACCAACTTATAGTCGAATATATTTCAACTCTATTCAAATACATATATTCAATAATATTTTTATTCTCCTCATTTAACTTTTCCTCAAATGATAAAATTAATTGGTCAGGTATAAAATCAATATCTTGCTTACAATTAATTTTCCTAAACCTATATTCATAGTTTTTATCTTGAGTTAAATTTTCTTTAATATATCTAATTGACTTTGAATCACTCAATACAAAAATATTAATTATCTTAGCTTTTGTATTTTCAAACAAAATATTAAAAATAAATTGATTAAATAAAGATATTGGGATTAAAACTGAATAAATCAAAAGTATATTCTTCGAGGTAAATGAATCTTGTATTGAAAGAATTTTTAAGATAAAAGTACCTATGAGTACAGTAGAACTGACAATTATGATCTCTTTGAAATCTTTTATTAACTTTAATGTAATCTTTTCAGATGAATTTAAAATATACCGCCCCCTAACAAAACTAATAAATATCCAGAATATAAGAAAAATTATTAATTGATCTATATTGAAAATCCTTTTGAAATAGAAAAAGTTACTTTCTAAAATAAATTTTATTATTACTAAAGGAAGATAGAAGTCTAATAATATGAACAGAGTTAATTTTAGATTTCTCTTTCTCGTTATAGAAAAAAAAATATTCATAATTTTAAGAGGATAAATAATACAACATTTTTATAATTACAGTCATTAAAAATTTTGGGAGTCTAACCCTGGCATTAGTAATTATATCTTAATTTCTATTAAATATAATTTTTTACAATTAAAAAGTTCAAGAAAACTTTAATGTAGGCCAATAAGTTTTTTACTAATTTTGGCCTTATTTAAATAAGGAAGTTATATATTTTTAAAACTGTGGCATAAATTTTTATATGAATATAATATTGAAATCCCTAAAATCCTGAAATATTAAATAAAAAAAACAATTATTATATTGGTCAAATATTTAAAATTAATTGAACTTTAAAGCCCTTCTTTAAAACATAAAAAGATTCAAATTAGAAGATATTAATAAATAAAGAAAAGATCTTATGTTCATCTTTAAATTAGATGTAATTCTTCATTTTTTGCATATCTGTACAGAAAATGGATGGATATCTTGGTAACTTTTTATTTTGAAGTAATTTTTCTTTGAATTCAAAATATAATTTATAGATATCATCAATTAAAATCTCAGTTACCCCAAATGACCTTAGTAATTCATTTTCTAAATTCTTATCAAAATATTCGCTTCTAAATTTGTAGTTAAGCTCTAGATATTCTTTTTGAATATTTAAGTAAGCCATCATCTTAAGTCTATATGGTAATTCCCCAGACTTTATCTTTGAGAAAAATTCTGACTGATCTGATTGCTTAAAACTTTTAAAACGACTAAAAATAGTTCTCAAAATAACATCTTCGATAGAGCGAGACCAATAATGTATTAATACAGAATTAGGCATTTTATATTTTGCAATTAAAGAGATGTAAAAACTTTTATCTAAGTGATTATTTTTAAAGTTTCTCCTAAAACCTATTAAATCAAATCTATGGTCGCTTCTAATTTTTCTAATTAATTCAGTTCTACATGCCGGTTTAGTTGCATGACCAAAGAATCCTTTCGAATTATCTTCGAAAATATTTTCTAACATATTCATAGACCATTGAATTTTTAGATCAAATGAATCATTCAGTTTTTTAAACCACTTATCAAATTGATAAATTTCAATAAATTCATCAGAATCTACTAGAAGGGTGTGTTTTAGGTTTGGATCTAATAATTTACAATTAAATTCTTTTAAAGCTTTATTTGGTGGTATTTTTGAATTTATTCTATGAATTTTAAAATTTGGACACGAACTTTTAAATTTATTTTTGAAATCTTCCTCATCTTCATTTGTTTGTACACAAATATGGAAAAGTTTTACACCAAGAGATTTATAATGTTCTAAAAATGATTTCCAATATGGAGATTCAATTAAGCAATATCTAGTAATTAATTGAAATGACTTTAAAGGTTTAATATATTTAGCATAATTAAGTGAGTTCATCATAAATATATTTCTCCTGAATAATTACTCTAAACTATTTTAAGCTTTCATAAGAACTTAAAAATCCATATTAGGTAGACTTTCAAATAAATAAAGCTAAGAATATTGTTGTTTAAGATTTTAGTTTGCTGCAAATATTTAAATTTCAAAAAAAAAAATTAAATAATCCTTGAATTTAGGTGGAAATAATTTGAAGAAATAATTTTGATTTAATTAAAAATTAATCTTTTATAACTTCTTAAAAAAGAGAGAAATGTATAGTGCAATTTTGGATTGACATTATTATTTTTATATTTCATGCGAAGATCTTTTCTATACTTGGGTAACCACCCTAGATAACGATTCTTTATCGCTAATCTCTCTACTGTATCGAAATCAACTGATATTTTTTTATTTTTGTAGTTATGAAATGAGATTTCATTAAAAGTTCTTTTATTAAGAATAAAATTGATTATATTTTGGTTAATATTTTTATCATAATGAAAAATCTTTGTCGGATATAAACTAAGAATATTTTCTAAATTATTTAGATGTTTTTTGAGCGATTTTTTGTAACTTTGAAAGGTTCTCATTTCGCAAGCAATCGAATTTGTAACTTGCTCAATATAAAGACTCTTTGAAAAATTATCAAAGTCTCTTAAAGTGCAAATTAAAATAAAATTAAGGTTATTCGAGGTTAGAAAAGATAATAAATTTTTTAAACCTTTTAATTTATTGTATGGATTAGTAAAATTTTCACAACTTATGATTACATTTTTATTAACCTTATCTTCAAAATATGATTTTTTAAGTTTATTTTTCTTTGATAATCTAAAAATCTTTTGGTTGCCAGAGCTATAAAATTCTTTTTCTTTGCTATTGGTATATCTTGATTTATCTAATGGATGTTTTAATAAATTCATTTTTTCTAAAATGTATTGTAAAGATGTAGTGCCAGTTTTTTGAAGTCCAATGTGTATATAAATCATTTTTAAAATTTTTATGAAACAAAAACAACTTTGTTTATTCTAATAATAAAAATAGGTTGATAGTAATATTTAAATTAAAAGTCATTTTATTAAAGTGGTATCAGATATTTAATTAAAATCAGAAGATTTCTTCGAGTTGTTTTAAAAAAAATGTTGTCTAAAATCAATTGAAATTAGTTGTGCAAAAAAAGTAATATTTAGATTAAAAACATAATTTATACCAAAGTAGATTGTCTGAAATCTTAAAGAATGTCTATCTTTTATTTAAAAAGTTTTAAAAAAATCTTAAACGCTTCCTGCAGGATTCGAACCTGCGGCCCACTGCTTAGAAGGCAGTTGCTCTATCCAGCTGAGCTAAGGAAGCATCTTCTTATTATATCCGAGACTCTAATCCTAAACAATCTAAAAAAAACCTTTTTTAAAATTCTTTGTGAATATTGTTTTTCTGTTCTCATTAAACTTGATATCGCATAAACTTGTAGAGCGTTAAATGATTAATCTTGGCTAAAAGGCTAACTGAAAAACAAAAAGAAGAAATAGTGCAAGGTTTTAAA
Organism: Prochlorococcus sp. AG-347-O22; assembly: GCA_003278845.1. Lineage (GTDB taxonomy): Bacteria > Cyanobacteriota > Cyanobacteriia > PCC-6307 > Cyanobiaceae > Prochlorococcus_A. Next base: position 23,488 of record QCCX01000008.1, on the reverse strand, counting down.
TCTGGTAAAACTATTGATTCGTTATCAGAAATGTATAACTGTACTACTACTACAGTTATAAGAAATCTAAAGAAAAGTCTTGGAGATTCTAAATACAAGGAGTCATTGAATATAAGTAAATCCTTAGAACAAAAATCTAGAAAAAATGTAAATAATGATTTACTAAAAATAAAATTTGATAATGAAGATTTAATTAATGATTCTATTAACTCCAGAGTTTTAAATGAGAATATAACTAGTGCAAACTTTACTCCAACTGATTCTTTTTTCGAAATTGCGCCAATTGATTATGAGGTAGATGATTCATCACGAAAGGAATTATCTTCGATTTCTTTGTCACAGGTTGATTTCCCTAAAGTGGTATATATGGTTGTAGACAAAAAAATTGAGTTAGAAATAAAATTATTAAAAGATTTCCCTGAATGGGAATTTTTACCTCATGAAGATTTAAATAGAAAAACTATAGAAATCTTTTTTGATTTAAATCTTGCTAAAAGATCTTGTGACAAGGAGCAAAAGGTACTTAAAGTTCCAAATACTGATGTTTTTAGAATTGCAGCCCCCGTTCTGCTTGAAAAGGGAATTTCAAGAATTGTTTGTGCTGAACTTTTAATAGCACTTTGATAATTTTTATTTATTATTCATATCGAGAACAATAAAGCTTCCAAAAATAGAACCTACTATAAAACTTGAACCTACTATAAAACTTATTGGTAGTTCAATTGTTTTATCTAATAAAAAGTCTACTTTGTTTTTGTCTGAACTATTTTGTATTCCAATGAATAAAATTACAAATAAACAAGAGTTGAAAATTACTCCTAAAGAAAGTTTTTTAATTAAGAAACTCATATTGTCTAGTCCTTTATTTTAAATCTTAGAGCAAATTATAAATTTCGCTTTTCTTTACTCCGTTTTTCTTGGCTAAGTATTTAGATGCTGCTGATAAACTTAAGCCTGCATTTATTAAATCGTTGAGATCTTTTTTCATACTAAATTTATCAAGTTTAAAATCTTTATTTTTGTTTATTCCTTTTAATACGATTGTTATTTCTCCAACTACATTCTTACTATTAAAGAATTCTATTACTTCATTAATATTATTCCCAATATGTTCTTCAAATTTCTTTGTTAATTCTCTGGCCACAATGATTTCACGATCACCTCCACAAAATTCAAGTAATTCCTTTAATAATTTTTTAAGTCTTTTAGGTGATTCGTAAATTATAGTTGTTTTTTCATTTTTACTAATTTCTAAAAGAATTTTAGCTCTGGCAATTCCCTTTCTAGGAAGAAAACCTTCAAATACAAAACTTGAAGAGGGAAAGCTACTTGAAACCAGTGCTGTTACAGCAGCACATGCGCCAGGGATGCAAATTATCTCTATTCCTTCAGATTTTACTATCCTCGAAATATCTTCCCCTGGATCGCAAATTCCAGGCATACCAGCATCACTTACTACCGCTATAGATTTTCCTTCTTTAAGATCATTTAGGATCTTTGGTATTTTACTTGAAGAATTAAGCTTATTAAAACTTATAAGTTTATTTGAAAAATTAAACTTGTTCATTATTTTTTTTGTTTGTCTTGTATCTTCACAAGCAACTAAAGAAACATTTTTAAGAATATTTAATGCTCTTTGGGAAATATCATTTAAATTACCAATTGGGGTTCCAACTATATATAAAATCCCATCTTCAGGTTCTTCTTTTCTATGAGATAATGAGGAATTATTATTCATTTAATGGTTAATTTACCTTCTGGTGTTCATATTAATAATCTTATCGATGATATAAGAATTTTCAGCTGGCAAGCAGCAGATATTTTGCTTTATTACTCAAAATTGTTGGAAGATTCGGATGATAAAAAGAAAATATTAAAGAATAATAACGCAGACGATCCTGTAACTTTAGCTGATTTAAAAGTAAATGAAATTATTATCAAAAGAATTAATGAAAAATATAAAAATATTAACTGGGACATTTTGAGTGAGGAAAATGTTAAAACTTCAAAAACTTTTTTTACTAAGAATGATTGGGTTTGGGTTCTTGATCCTCTGGATGGCACGAAGGATTTTATTCAAGGAACAGGTAATTATGCAATGCATTTGGCATTAAACTTTAGAAAAAAGCCATATATCGGGTTTGTATTGATCCCAGATAAAAATCAATTATGGATTACAGATGGAAAAAAAACATGGTGTGAAAAAAGAGATGGTACAAAATATAAAACAAATCTTTTTAATAATAAGAATCTTCAAGAAATGACTTTAGTAACAAGCAAAAATCATGGGAATGAGGTTTTGAGAAGTTTAATTCAAAAAATTAATTTTCGTAAAGTCGAAATTATGGGAAGTATTGGCTGCAAAATTGCATCTATAGTTAGAGGAGACAGTGATATTTATATTTGTCTTAGTTTACCGGGTAAAAGCTCACCAAAAGATTGGGATTTTGCTGCGCCAGAATCTATTCTGAAAGCAGCTGGTGGGGCAATTACAAATTTAGATAATCAAGCGCTAACTTATGGGCAAAATAGTTTCGAGCAAGGGGGTATTATAGTTGCCACAAATGATAAGAAAACTCATGGAAGTATTTGCATCGAAATAAAGAAAATTATTGAGGAATATGGAATTTATCCTCTTTAGTTTTAATTAAGCGGAGCAACTGGAGTAGGAGTTGGTTCTGGATAAGACATTCCATTATTTTGACCTACTCCTCTCAATGTAAGATTTATTCTCCCTCTACTATCAATCTCTCTAACTCTTACGGTTACTTCATCCCCTTGCCTTACTACATCTTCGACTCTCTCAACCCTTGCTTCAGATAATTGAGAAATGTGAACCATCCCTTCTTTTCCTGGCAATATTTCCACGAAAGCGCCTATAGGTATTATTCGCGTAACGACTCCAGAGAAGATTTCACCTTCATGAACCTTTCGTGTTAATCCTTCTATTATCTTTTGAGCTTCCTCTGCAGCAGCTCCATCATGAGAAGCAATAGTGACAATGCCACCATCTTCAATATCTATTTTTGTATTTGTTCTTTCAGTGATTCCTTTGATAGTTCTTCCCCCGGGTCCAATAACTGTTCCTATAAGCTCAGGGTCAATTCTAAAGCTTAATAGTCGGGGAGCATGAGGAGAAAGAGATTCTTGAGGCTTATCTATTGCCGCTTGCATCTTTTCTAAAATATGTAATCTTGCAGGACGAGCTTTTTTAATTGCATCAGAAATGATAGAGACTGGTAAGCCTGTAATTTTCATATCCATTTGTAAAGCAGTTATACCCTTATCAGTACCTGCAACTTTGAAGTCCATGTCTCCAAGAAAGTCTTCAATTCCTTGAATATCTGTAAGAATTTTGACTTCTTTACCTTCCTTGATTAAGCCCATAGCAGTTCCACTTACAGGAGCTTTTAAAGGAACCCCTGCATCTAGTAACGAAAGGGTGCTGCCGCATACAGAACCCATTGAAGTTGATCCATTCGAACTTAAAACTTCGCTAACTACCCTAAGGACGTAAGGGAATGTCTCTTTCCCAGGTAATACAGGGATTATTGCTCTCTCTGCAAGTGCCCCATGGCCAATTTCCCTTCTACCAGGAGTTCTCATTGGTCTTGTTTCTCCCACTGAATAAGGAGGAAAATTGTAGTGATGTAAATAAGTTTTTTCAGTGCTTGGATTTAGGTCATCCATTTCTTGAGCATCACTAGGAGTACCTAATGTGGTTGTAGATAAAACTTGGGTTAGACCTCTTTGGAACAATGCAGAACCATGAACTCTTTTTGGAAGAATTCCTGCAGAAGCTGATATTTTTCTAACTTCGTCGAGATCTCTTCCGTCAACTCTTTTCCCATCATTTATGATTTGTGACCTCATTAGTTTTTTTGTTAATTTTTTAAAGTCGGAATGAATTAACTTTTCATTTTCTGAGGTTAGAACTTTTACTTGATTGTCATCTTTAAGTGAATCAATTTTGCTTTGAGTTTCAGTTTTAATTTTTTCGAGTTCAAGATCTCTCTCTTCCTTTGAAAGGTCAAACTTCTTTAAAACTAACTCAATAGGTTTTGTGCAATTTTTCTCTAAATAAGAAGGCAATGTTTTATCTTCTGCTGGGTCAGAGGGCTTAATCTGTTTTATTCCTAAATCTTGTAGTAAATCTTCTTGCGATTTAATAAGTTCAGAAACTGCCTCATATCCGAAATCTATAGCTTCGATTGTATCTTGTTCTGATAATTGATTTGCACCTGCCTCAATCATTACGATACCGTCTGGTGATCCTGCAACAACAATGTCTAAATCTCCTTTTTCAATCTCTCTATAACTAGGATTTAAGATGAAATCATCCCCTATAAGCCCAACTCTTACCGCTGCCATTGGCCCATAGAATGGAATCTCTCCAACTAAAGTTGCTATTGAAGCCCCGGTAACAGCCAAAACATCTGCTGGAACTCTTTCATCTAGAGAAAGGCACGATGCGACTATTTGAATCTCATCCCTCATCCATGTGGGGAAAAGTGGCCTCATTGGTCTATCAATTAATCTTGCAATTAAAGTCGCTCTTTCAGGTGGGCGACCTTCTCTCCTCATAAAACCACCAGGAATTCTCCCTGCAGCATAAAGTTTTTCTTCATAGTCGCATATCAGAGGTAGAAAGTCTGATGGTTCTTTTTTGATAGTTTTTGTCGCTGTAACTAATAGTGAGGTATCACCACACTCAATCATTACTGATCCACTTGCTTGAGGAGCATATAGTCCTGTTGTTAGTCGTATCTCTCGTCCGTCAAACGTGATCGACTTATTTTGTCCTTCCACTTTTTAAATTATAAATCTATACATAATTTATTCTTACATTTAATAGGGACATATTGAGTAAATTATTTAGATAAGCTATAAAAATTTTTAAAATGTTCTAGAAATGAGTTTAATTTCTAAAAGTATTATTTTTTGAGAAATATTGTAATTAAGTTAAAAACTTATACTACCAACTTGATTTAACTAAACCAGGAAGCTCGCCATTATGAGCTCTTTGTCTCAACTGATTCCTGCAAAGGCCAAAGTCTCTGTAGACTCCTCTTGGTTTTCCGGTGGCCCAACATCTATTCCTTACTCTATTAGGTGCAGAGTTTCTAGGAAGACCCTGTAGCTTTCTATGTATTTCCAATCTTTCCATTGGGTCTTTCGCAGCTTTGAATTCATCTAATAATGATTTTCTTTTCGCAGCATATTTCTGTACAAGTTTTTTGCGTTTGACTTCTCTAGCAATCATGGACTTTTTAGCCATTTAGTATCATTTTAAATTTTTATCTATCCTAACAGGTTGTATAACAATTTTTAAAATTTATTTATTGGTTTAATAATCTTTGTACTATTAAAAGTTGACTAGTATCCCTTATTATAAGCAGTACACTAAGTCCAACTAAAAGAATGAAACTTGATTGAGTAACAACCATTTGCACCTTAACTGGTACTGGCTTTCCTCTAAAACCTTCAATCAAAGTGAAAACAAGTTGTCCACCATCTAATAGTGGTAAAGGTAAAGAATTGAGAACTGCTAAATTTATAGAAATTAGTGCGGCAAATAATAATATTCCAGTTCCTCCTTGTTGTGATAATTGAGCACCAATTTCTACAATTTTGACTGGTCCACTTAATTGTTGAGCTGTTGATGAGAAATTTGTAATTAATCCTTTATACCCTTGTATTGTTTTTACCAAAAGTGATGAAAACTCATTATTGGTGTATTTAAAAAGTTCGAATATGTTTTTTGTCTTTTTAGTTTCTTTTTTTATATTTGGCTGAAGTTGAGCGCCTATTGTACCCTTCCCATCTATATTTTTTGGAATCAAAGTTAAATCTTTCAGTACCCCATCTCTATCAATTGTTATTGAAATTGGGTGTTCTGATGAATTTTGAATCTTTTTTACTAAAGCAGAAACTGCTTGATTGCCAAGTCCTAAATTATTGCTTTCAATTTTTAAGATTTTGTCCCCTGCTTTTAATCCAGCAAGAGAAGCAGCCTTATCGGGCTGAGTAGCCAAAACTAAAATACCTGGCTCGGGATCAAATGGAATTCCAATGGTAGTTACATTTACAATTAAGATAGTGTACGCAAGAACTAAGTTAGCAAATACACCAGCAGATATAACTATTACTCTTTGAATAACTGGCCTGTTTTTTAAAAGATTTGGATCTTTAGGGTCAATATTATTTATTTCTTCATCAGGGAAGGAAACAAAGCCCCCTAATGGAAAGGCTCTAAGTGAATAGGTTATATTCTTATATCTTTTCTGAATTATTGATGGTCCAAAACCAATTGAAAATCCATCAACGTAGATACCTTGCAAAATTGCCGCAAGAAAATGTCCCATCTCATGAAAAAAAATGAGAAATCCCAGAACTGTAATTGAGGTTATAACGTTCATTTAAATATATTAAGCAGTTTTTAAAATATTTGATCCAAAATATGGAACTAGAGCATCTGGTATTTTTACGCTCCCATCTGTTTGTTGGCCATTTTCAAGAATAGCAGCCATAGTTCTTCCAATCGCAAGCCCACTACCATTTAAGGTATGAAGATATGTATTTTTTTTATCAATTTTTGCTCTTATTGATGATCTGCGGGCTTGAAAGTCTAAACAATTGCTACAACTTGAAATTTCTCTATAAGATTTACTACTTGGTAGCCAAACTTCAAGGTCAAAAGTTCTGCTTGAAGAAAAACCTAGGTCTCCAGTACAAATATCAATTAATCTGTATGGTAGATTGAGCTTTTTTAAAATACTTTCTGCATCTATAGTGATCTTCTTATGAGCTTCAATAGATTTACTTGGATCACAAAACCAATAAAGTTCAACTTTATTAAATTGATGAAGTCTTATTAGACCTTTAGTATCCCTTCCATAACTTCCAGCTTCTCTCCTAAAACATGGGCTATATGCAACATACTTAAGAGGCAATTGCTTGGAATCAATAATATCATTTCTATGAAAAGCAGTTAGTGGAACTTCAGCAGTGGGAGAAAGCCATAGGTCATCATTAGAACACTTAAAACTTTCATTTGAAAATTTAGGTAATTGGCCAGATCCGGTAAGACTTTCTGAATTCACTAAAGCTGGAGGCATTAACTCTAAATAACCATTTTTAGTATGCATGTCGATCATAAAATTTATTAATGCCCTCTCTAATCTGGCCCCATTACCAATAAGTGTAATAAAACGACTCTTAGATATTTTAGTTGATTTGACAGAGTCAAAAAGATTAAGACTTTCGCCTATTTCCCAGTGAGATTTAAGATTTTCTGTTACTAACGGATCTCCCCAAGTTTTTACTTGGACATTATGACTTTCATCTTTTCCAATAGGAGCATTTTTGCTAGGTAAATTTGGTAAATTGCAAATTTCATTAAGTATTTTTTTATCTAAGGTTCTTTTTTTATCTTCAAATTCTGAAATCTTAGTTCTGTATTCATTTCCTTTTTTCTTTAAATTATTTACTTCTGGAGAATCATTGTTTTTAGATTTACTGATTTCTTGACCGATCAACTTACTTAACTTTTTACTCTCAGATTGAAGACTGGAGATTACTAAATCAATTTCTTTTTTTTGAAGAGTTAATTCTTGTATTTGGGAAATATTAAAAACTTTTCCTCTTAGGGACAAACTTTGTTCAACCGAAGTTGGATTTTCTCTTATTAATTTTTGATCTAACACTATTTTTTTTTTATACCTTAATTAAAATAGTTAATCTAAATTCAATATTAGGGATTTTTGACTAAAAATTAACTAAATTAATGATTCCTAACTTATGAAGTATTTTTAAAAGAAATTTTTTGCTACGATGCAGATCGAGCCCGCCCTGTAGATGACCATTCTTTTAGTAAATTAATTTGCTCCTTAGCTGTTCTGGATAAAGGAACTAATTCAGAAACTGCCTTTATTAAATCTTTCTCCATAAGTTCTCTATTTTCAGAGAATGAAATATGCATTCCCTCAATCACTGCTTGTTCAAGTTCTGCACCTGAGAATCCATCAGTCCTATCGATGATAGTGGAAAGAGGAAAACTGTAACTTGGCCTTCTTTTTTTTAGGTGCAAATCTAGGATACTTAGTCGTTCTTCAGAATTTGGTAAATCAAGAAAAAATATCTCATCAAATCTGCCTTTCCTTAATAATTCAGCAGGAAGCTTATCTATAGCATTAGCGGTAGCTATGACAAATACAGCAGATTCTTTTTCAGCCATCCAAGTAAGCAAACTTGCTAAAACCCTTTGACTTGTTCCTCCATCACTTCTGGCATCGCCACCAAAGCCCTTGTCAATTTCATCAATCCAAAGGATACAAGGTGACATGGCCTCTGCTCTAGATATTGTTTCTCTCGTTCTTGCCTCGCTTGAACCAACAAGGCTAGAAAATAGTCTTCCAACGTCTAACCTAAGCAGCGGCATTGACCAACTATTAGAAATTGATTTTGCTGTGAGCGATTTCCCTGTTCCTTGCGCTCCGACAAGTAAGACCCCCTTGGGAATAGGTAATCCATAGTCTCTAGCTTCTTTAGAAAACGCCCTGTATCTTTGATTAAGCCAAACTTTTAATATATTTAAACCACCAATATCATCTTGACTGGATTTAGCTTCGAAAAATTCTAAGATTTCACTTCTGGCGATTACTTGTTTTTTTTCTTCAAGAATATCTTTAATGTCTTCTTTACTTATTTTCCCTCTTTGAGCAAGGGCCATCGCAGTGACTTGCTTTACTTTTATTTCGGTAAGTCCACTTGAAGCTATAGAAAGTTCGTTTAAGACTTGTTCCTCTAGATTTGAGTTGGTATTGATGGCAATTTTTTTTATTAGATTTTTCAATTCTTTTTGATCAGGTAAAGGTAAGTTTAAAATTGCCATTAATTCATCCAACTCTTCTGATGATGGAAATAAATATGAACTAATAATTAAATTATGACTAGTTTGTTTAAGCGTTGAGGATAGTTCTTTAATAGTTCTATTGATAGATGGATCATCATAAAATTTATGAAAATCTTTAACTAATAAAACTGTTGAAACTTCAGAACTTTGTTCTTTAAGCCAATTAAGAACTCCTAACGGATTATTAGAAAATTTACCTTCCTCATTTATTAATCCTTTTATGCCGCTAACACAATCCCATGAAACGAATCTTTTTATTTTTAAACTTTTACAAGAGAAATTAACTAATTTTTCTAATCTTTCCTCTTCTTTAGTCCTGATCCAAATTAATGAGGTTCTTGATTTTATTAGTAATTCTAAATTTTTACACCAAGAATTCATTATTTAAGATAAAGATTATTTTTTACTATTAGGTTCGAAAGGTAATCTTTTATCTGAGATAGTTGATGCAGTTGTTGTTATTACTTCATTTTTAGCCAATAATTGTTGATCCAAAATTTTCTGTAAATTCTCAGGGAGAGCTTCTTTATTAAGTAGAAAAGTCTGAAATGCTTGGAAAATATTAGCCACAACCATGTAAAGTAAGACCCCAGCAGGTAATGGGAAAAACAGAAACATTCCAGTTATCATAACTGGTGTAATTTTGTTTGCTGTTGATTGCTGTGGATTCGCAGGCATCCCCTGACTTGATAAAACTTGAGAGAGAAGTAAAGTTAGTCCAAAGGCACCTACTAATGCGGCAATATCCCAATTAATTGCGCCATCTACATAAAAACCAACTTGACCAAGAGCTTTAATAAATAAAAAGCCACTTTTAGCAGCTAGACCAGGGATTTTCGCTTCAATTGTTGCATCACCCGGTTTAATTGCAGTGACTGTACCATCTTGAGAAACTTTAAGGTTTTCGGATCCTTTAGAAACCTTCCAAGTGGGGAGGAATTTAGAGCCGTTGTCGTATTTAGATAAAACTTCCGAATAGCTATTGCCATTTGTTGTTTGTAAATTTACTTTTATAGATTCTTCTGTTCCTAATTTTGTTCCACTAGAGATGGTGGCAACTACAGGAAAATGTGATTTTTCTGTAATGAATATAGAGTGTCTAGGAGATTTGTAAGGTTTTGGATCAATTGCTGCTACTTGGTCCTGTGGAACGACCTTGAGATTTATGTTGTAGGGGACATCAGCGAATGGAGAGCCCCTAAGGGTTGCAAATAATGCAAAAAGCACTGGCATTTGAACAATCAAGGGAAGGCAACCTGCGAGGGGGCTGCCAAATTCATTCATTAATTTTCCAAGTTCTTCTTGCTGTCTTTTTGGATCACCTGAAAACTTAGATTTTATTTCTGCTTGCCTTTTTTGCATTACTGGTTGTGCAATCTTCATCCTCCTTGCACTTCTAATGGAACCAGCGCTTAAAGGGAAAAGAGCAATTCTAATTACAACTGTCAATGCAACAATCGCTAAACCATAACTCGGAACTAAACCGTAGAAAAAATCTAGGATCGGGATAAGTAATTTTTCAGAAATGAACCCTATCACGATAATAAAGAGAGTGTAATTTTAATAGACATTTTATTTTACAGGATAAAGAGGTTTTTGTAATTAATTTATTTAGGATTTAGTAGCAAATCCCTCTACCTCGTTGAGATTTGGGATTTGTGATCTTTTATTTATATTTTCTTCAATAAATTTTTGCTTTTCTCTGAATAAAGGTAATGATTTCATCTCAACCTTTGATCCATCGTTAAGTATAAGAACCATATCACCATAAGAACCGAATCCTCTTGGGATAGATCTTATTTCTTCAATATTACTCAATGAGACTTGTGTTTTATTTTTACCAAACCACCCACCATCTATTGTAATTCTTTTGTTTGTAATTTTATATCTCAGCCACAATGCTCTAACTATTGCGGCAAAGGTAAATGGCAAACCAAGTAAAGTTATCCCTGCTAGTAGATTTATTATTAAATCACTTTTAGCAGGCCCACCTTCATAAAAGGTTTCTTCATTCATGTTAATCATTTGATTAGACGAGATTTGAACATTAAGTTTTGAAATTCCTCCAAAAGTCTACTTTTATCATTGCAGAAATCTCCAAATTTAAGGTTAACAAGTAACCAATAAGGTTTGTGGTTATTAATTTTTTGAATGTTTGTTAATAACCACTCTTGCAGAATTCTTCTTAATTTATTTCTTTCTACAGCTTTTTTTGAAACTTTTTTGCTGATGGCAATAGCAACCCTAAAGTTGTTTGAGGTATTTTTGAATTTATGGGTTAAGAGTAATGCTTTATTTGGTCTTGCTACTTTAAATGTCATTAATTTCCCATGATATGTTATGGAATTTTTGTGTATGTAATTAAAAGTCCTGTGACCCTTTAAACGCATATCCTTGGGTAAGGCCATTTAATTTTGAAGTTATACAGCTATTCTTTCTCTACCTTTTTGTCTTCTACTTTTAATAACTCTTCTCCCAGTATGAGAACGCATTCTTACTCTAAAACCAGATACACGTTTTCTTTTTCTTGAAGTTCCGCCAAAAGTTCTTTTAGTCATTTGTTTAATTATCCTTATCTAATTTATCATTTAATCGATCACTATAGTCCAGCTTCCTAAATAACTTGAAAATGATTTCCCTTTAGATTGCCCAAATGAATGAAATTGATATAGACCTGATTTTTTTGGATTAACGATTTTGAAGACAATTGCATAACTGTCTTTGTTAGATGGAATCGGGCTGTAGGGGTAAATATCTAGTGAACGTATTCCTGATTCATCAGTCTTGATTTCGAAATCAGCTGGAATGTCTTCCAAGCATTTAGTTCTACTCTCAAAACCACCTATTTTTACTTTGCAAAAACTAATTTTTTCATCACTAAGAGTGGATTTAAAGGTCTTAGGAATTGCTAAATTTATTTTTAAGAGATCAGTTTTTCTATCGGATGGCCTCAAGAAAAAATAAATTTTATTTCTAAATCTCCTTTTATTCTCCTTTTGAAACCACTTTAATTTTCTATAATTATCGTTTTGATTCCACTGGAATTCCAACCCCGCTTTAGCATCTTGGATGTTACAAAAAAAAGGAGTTGAAACTAAAATTATAGGAATAATAAAAACTCTAAAAATTTTATGATTTAAAATAAGTTTTTTTGTGTCTTTTAACATTGTGTAAATAAAAATTTAAAGGTTTAATTCGTTGTATTCAAATTTAGAGCAGAAAAAAAGTTTTACTAAGATTAACATCTATCCGTCCTTAATTTTGCAGCTTCTCTTAAGTAAGGATGTTTTATTACATAATTGGGTGGTAATAAAACTTGAGCCATTATTCTTATACAAAAATCAACATCATCGGATACGTGCATTTGTTGGCAGTCTAAAAAGGCAACTGAATCAAGTCCATTAAATTTCCTTGCAATTGAAGCGGGGAAACAAGCATTTAAATCCTTTGTAGCCGTGAATGTAATGGATAATATGTTCGTCTTAATTAGATTGTTTCGTGAAATTAATTCATCAATTAATTCCACTACGGCAACTTCTATTTCCCTAATAGAATTCCCAGATGCTGTCGTAGCACCACGAATAAATGCAATTTTATAATCATCTTTCATTTTTTCATACATATCGATTTAAGGTTTGTATAACCAAAGTACTTTATTAGAAGAATCAAACTCAAAAAAGATATTATTGATAATTTTCTGAATCATTCTATTTCCAGGAATCAGACCAAGTATTTTTTTCTTCTTCTTCCCAAATGTTAGGGGCTGAATTTTAGGATCAATATTAACCATTTCTGCAGCTAGCTCCTTCGCAACAAATTCATCTCCAATCTTATCAACAAGACCAAGTTCGAGTGCTTGTGTTCCAGTAAAAATTCTTCCATCAGCAAATTTTCTTACTTCTTCAACAGGTAAATTCCTTCCTTGAGCAACAGCTTCAGTAAATTGTTTGTAACTTTCATCTATCAGCCCTTGTAGTAGCCCTCTGCCTTCCTCACTTAGAGGTTTATCTGGAGAAAGTATGTCTTTAAATACTCCGCTTTTAACAGTTTCAAATTTAATGCCGATTTTATCTAATAATTCAGATAAATTGTTTCCTCTTATAATCACACCAATAGATCCTGTAATGGTGCCTGGATTCGCCACTATTTTGTCAGATGCAACACCAATGTAAACACCTCCTGATGCTGAGATGTTCCCAAAACTAGCAATGACTTTACATCCTTTATCTTTTAGTCTTTTAATAGCAGAGTATATTTCTTGGCTATCTCCAACAGTACCCCCTGGAGAATCAATTCTCACGATTAAAGCGGGAAATTCTCTATCCTCAATTTGTTTAAGAGCTTTAAGGACTGAAACTCTCGTTGAACTTGTAATTGGCTCATCAATTACTATACGAGCCATTCTTTTTTTTGACTTTCGTCTAAAAGGCCAAATCATTCTTTTAAGGTAAATTCATAAAACTACTTTAAAAAGATTATCAGCAGACCTAATGAATTCAATCCTAAATTGGTTTTTAATGATACTCCCTTTTGCACTTTGGGGTACTTCAATGGCGGCCATGACTCCTTTGGTATCTAGTGCTGGACCAGAGTTTGTGGCTTCTCTAAGATTACTTCCTGCAGGGATTCTTGTTCTAATAACAACATATTTGTTTAAAAGAGATTTAAAAATTTATAAGTGCGATTTGAAGTGGTTTTTTGTTTTTACGATTGTCGATGCTACTTTTTTTCAGTTGTTTTTAACTTATGGTATTGAAAAAACTGGAGCAGGTTTAGGTTCTGTCTTAATTGATTCTCAACCGCTTTTGGTGGCTATTTTAGCGAGGGCAATTTTTGGAAATTTAATTAATCCAATAGGTTGGTTAGGACTACTTTTTGGATTGGGAGGAATAGTATTTTTGGGAGTCCCACAAGAATTTTTAGGAAATTGGTGGTTGATGTCTGATAAGTCTATAAATGATGTTGCTTTTAATTTTGGAGAACTTTGGATGCTTGCAGCTTCTCTCGCTATGGCATTAGGAACAATTTTAATTAGATTCACTTGTACTAAAAGTGATCCGGTTGCAGTTACAGGTTGGCATATGGTTTTAGGGAGTTTGCCCTTAATTATTAAGCACTGCTTACAATCAAATTTCACAATAATTCCAGATTGGTCAGTATTTGATTGGGGACTTATGTCATTTGCAAGTATTTTTGGAGGCGCAATAGCGTATGGATTGTTTTTCTATTTTGCTAATAATAAAGAAATAACTGGATTTAGCACTCTTGCATTTTTAACACCCGTATTTGCTCTTTTAAGTGGAGGTGTTTGGTTAGATGAAAGACTCACTATTGTGCAGTGGATAGGAGTTGTTTTTGTTCTTATCTCGGTATTTTTTGTTAGCCAGAGAAAGAGTTTATGGGAAAATAAATTTTCTGATACTACTATTTAATTAGGATCTTTTTGTAAAAAGTCTAATAATGCGAATAGTTTTGATTAGTACTCCAATAGGGTTCCTAGGGAGTGGCAAAGGGGGTGGAGTTGAATTAACTTTAAATTCTTTGGTTTCAGGTTTAATTTCTTTAGGTCATTCTGTTGAGGTTGTAGCTCCAAAAAATTCTAAGTTACATGAAAGTAATGGAAATGCAAAATTACATTTTGTGGAAGGTGAAGATCAAATTAGTTGGCAGCATCAAAATTATAATTCTCCCGTGACTATCCCTAACAATTCTCTTTTAGTAGGAATGCTTGAAAAGGGATTAGATATCGCTAAACATGCAGATGTATTGTTGAACATGTCCTATGATTGGCTGCCTATCTGGATGACTCTAAATTTAGAGATCCCCATTGCACATATTATTAGTATGGGTTCTGAAAGTTCAGTAATTAGTAATTTAATCTCTAAGGTATATGCTAAATATCCAAATAATTTTGCTTTTCATTCGAAAATACAAGCTAATGATTATCCATTCATAAAAAAACCAAAGATTATTGGGAATGGATTTAATTTAGATAATTATATTTTCCAAGATTCAGTTAAGGGACCCTTAGCATGGGTTGGAAGAGTGGCTCCGGAGAAAGGTTTGGAGGATGCAGTTTATGTAGCAAATCAACTTGGCGAAAAATTAAAAGTTTGGGGATTTATAGAAGATGAGATGTATGCCTCAAAGATAGAAAAATCATTTCCTCAAGGAACTATAGATTGGATGGGTTTTTTATCAACCGACGAATTACAAAAAGAACTTGGGAAATGTAGAGTGTTGCTAAATACTCCGAAATGGAATGAAGCATATGGAAATGTTATTGTTGAAGCTTTAGCCTGCGGGGTGCCTGTTGTAGCGTATAAAAGGGGAGGACCTAGTGAAATTATTCAGCATGGCCAAACAGGTTATCTTGCTGGTCCTGATGATAAAAAAAATATGCTTTCTTATGTAGAGATAATTGAAAAAATAAAGCGTCAGAAATGTAGAGAATGGGTAGAGAAAAATGCCTCAGCAGATATATTTGCTAACAAGGTTGTGAACTGGCTTAATAAGGTAATGCATGAATATAAATAATATTAAATGATTCTTCTGAACTCAAAAAAAAGGCTTTTAAACGCAGTAATAGTTTTAGTTTCTGGGATCATTATTTTTATTTTAGGTTTAGGTAATACAGGACTGGTGGATGAAACGCCCCCTTTATTTGCCGCTGCGGCAAGGGCGATGAGTGAATCTGGTGACTGGATAACTCCAAAGGTCAATGGAATGTTCCGTTTTGATAAGCCTCCATTAATATATTGGCTAATGGGTTTTTTTTACTCATTGCCCAAAAGCGAGATTTGGGATAGTTACGGGACAATTTCAGCAAGACTTCCTTCAGCTTTGGGATCATTATTTTTAATGTTGATGATTGGAGATACTTTGTTTTGTTGGCCGCAGAAGAGTGATAGACAATTCCTCACTCCAATAGTTGCATCATTAGCCTTTGCTTTGTCTCCACTAATAATTATCTGGAGTAGAACTGCCGTTAGTGATGCGCTTTTAACTGGGACCTTGGGGATTAGCCTCCTTTTGTTTTGGAGAAGAATGGCTAGTGAAAATAATGACCAATGTATTTCAGCGTGGGTATTTTTAGGTTTTGCAATTTTAACTAAAGGACCAGTTGCATTTGTTTTGGCATTATTGACTATTACATCTTTCTTTTTTAGTCAGAAGAATTGGAAAACGTTGCTCTCGAAGATAAACCCTAAGAGAGGTTTTTTAATAACAATACTAATAAGTGTTCCTTGGTACATATTAGAACTCATAAAAGAGGGTAAACCTTTTTGGGACAATTTTTTTGGTTACCATAATTTTCAAAGATATACCTCAGTTGTAAATAATCATGCCGAACCATTCTGGTTTTTTCTTTACATAATGATATTGGCTTCATTACCATTCACTCCTTTTTTGTATTACGGGATATTCAAAGCATTTAAGGATTTCTTGAAAAGTTCAAAACAAAGTTGCAATGTAACTGACACTCTTTATACCTATTCTCTATGTTGGTTAATATCAGTTTTAATTTTCTTTAGCCTTTCTGCTACGAAACTCCCTAGCTATTGGTTGCCAGCAATTCCAGCGGCGGCACTATTAATGAGTAATAGCTTTATAAGCTTAAAAAATATAAATAAAAATTATTTATATTTCTGGATTTTTAATATTTTAATTTTGTTTGGCTTATCAATAGCATTCTTTTTCTCGAATATTTGGTTGGGTTCAATTAATGATCCCGAAATGCCAAATCTTGCATCCGAACTTATAAGCTCTGGGATTATTTTCAAGGCAAAATTGTTCTTCTCTTCGTTAACCTTTCTTGGAATAATCTTACTTTCTTTAAAATCTAGAAATATTCTTCTTTATCTCCAAATTTTACTTTTAATTGGACAATCTTATTTGATGTCGCCAATTAGAAAATTATCAGATACTTCAAGGCAATTACCTTTAAGGAATATCTCAAAATTAATTTTAGATATTCGCGAGGGCAGGGAAACTTTAGCAATGATCGGGATAAGAAAACCTTCATTACATTATTATTCAAGACAAATAGTTTTTTATGAACCAAACACTGAAGAGGGATTAATTAATCTTTCAGACAGGCTAAATAATGATAGGAGAGAGAATTATGAGGATCAACCTGATTATGAATACAAATCTCTATTGGTCGTGATAGATGAATACTCTACCCAACAACAGCAATGGTCAAAAATTAATCATCAGAAATTGGGCAAATTTGGAGTTTATAATTTATGGCGAATTCAAAAAAGTGATTTAAATAAGTATTCGAGATTTTTAATTAAAAGTGGTTATAAATCTGACTGGGAAAATAGAAAAGTTGAAAAATTTTAACAAAGTCTTTTTTTAAGAAGAGCATTTTTTAAATCTTCAATGCTGCACTTGCTTGGTATATCAATTTTATTTAAATCTTCCATTAATTCGAGATCGATGACAGAATCTTCGGCTAAAAAACTAAAAACTTCATTAATGCTTATTCCCATATCTTGAGCCATCTCTGAGATAAGCCTTAGAGTATCCCTCCTCACAGAAATCCTTAGATCTAAAGGGATATATTCATTTTCAGGATTTGCTGACTTCATACACTAAATCTTAAGACATTATTTAGTTATCAGGATATAATCTTTACAATATTCATTAATCATGTATTCGACTTTAATTCAAGTTGTTTGAATAAATAAATTCATAAACATTTTTAAAAGAGGAATTGTAATTATTGAAATTAAGGTTGTAGTAAAAAGAATTTTCGAGGCTATTTTTTGTTTCACACCATAAGCTTCTGCCATTAATATAGTGGATATTGCTGTTGGTGTTGCTGCCTGAAGAAGTACTGCAGATGTTTGATAGAAGTTAAAATTTAAGAATTTGCATATAAAAAAAATAATAAAGGGAAGAATAAATAACTTTAGTAAAATTGAAAATTTAATTTCTTCATTTAGATCAAAAATCCGCTCATTTTGATTTGTAATTATTCCAAGTCTTGTTCCCACAATTATTATTGCTAAAGCAATAACTATTCTTGCAGGAATCCAAAGATAATTGCCCAAAATTTCATCTATTCTAAAAAGATATGCAAGAAGTACACCAATAATCCCTCTTGATGCAGGGCTATTTAACAATGCATTTAATAATCCTTTGATGTTTGGGATGTTATTGCTATTGGATTTTTCTTGAAGAAAAAAAGGTCCAAATATCCAAGCGAAAAGTGTTGTTCCTAAATCAAATCCTATAGTGAAATTAATAGTTGTTGAAGGTAGAAGAGCTATCGCGATGGGTATTCCAAGAAATGATGTATTACCTATTAGCCCTGCCAGCTGCAATGTGTAATTTGGAAACCTCTTTTTAAATATTGGGATTATATTTATTAAAGTTATTAAAAATCCAATTAAGGAGAATGCTAAAAATGCACTTTTAATTAGGTTTATATCTATTCCTTCTTTTAATAGGAGACCCATCACACTTAATGGAATGCCAAATCTTATTAGAGGCTTTGCAATATATTTTGAAATCTTAGGATTCTTTTTTCCCAGAAGAAAACCAAATATTAAAAAAGGGATAATGTTTATGAAAAGAGAGTAGATGGTATTAATTAAATATTTATTAAAGCAATAATAACTTGCCGTAGTGAAGTCCAAAAAAAAACTTTTTTTTCATTGGCAATTTAAATTATTTTCCAGATTGCTTTGTCAGGGATTAGAGGAGATTTATATAAATTTTCTGGTTCTTTTGTTAAAACTCTCCAGGTAGGAACCCGACAAGTTACGTAAGCAGGACTTTCTATTAAAACTCCCGGGTTCTCATCAAAGGTACATGTAAAACCTTCTTTCCAATATCCACCATTGTTAAGGCTTCCTTTAAACCAAACCCAGCATTTTGAAGTTTTCAAGATCAGAAAAGTTTTTTTTCTATTTTAATCTAGATTTAAAGAATAAATCTAAAGTTTATTACTTAAAAAAATTTTATTCATTTTAGTTTTTCGAAAAATATACTTTTGAGATTAATATCAATAAATTTAATATAAGGGTAATTAAATTTGCTATCAATATTGGCGTAGAAGAAATTTTATAACCGTAAATAATCCAAGATAAAACACCGATAATAAACATTATTAATGTTGTCAAAGAAACATCATCTGCCTTTTTTGTTTTTAAAGTTTTTATCAATTGAGGTAGAAATGCTGCTGTTGTTAAAATCGCTGCAAAATATCCAAATATATCTATATTCATAAAAAATATTTAAAAACTATTTTTTAATTAAATCAGTCAAAAATGCTAAGGGGTCCCTCATGTTTGCTGAATATCCAAGCACATCTTTTGAAAAAAATTTATAAATAATTTGATTTTTCTCATTCAATAGAAAAGTAGCCCCTCTTTGAGGAAGGTATTCTTCATTAAGAATATAATCACTCCAATTTTGAATTATTTCATTCATATTATTTAATCTAAATGTTGCTAATTCAAATGGCCTCAAATAACCATCCCCGAAAACCTTTTTAAAAGAATTACCTGAAAATTTTAAAAATTTTAAAACATCAATTTTGTCGAATTCTGAATAGATTTGTTTTGCTTTTCGGTCGCCTGTATAACCTCTAATAACTTCTTTAATTGTTTTAAAAGAATTTATCCCTAATAACATCAAAAGCATATTGATCCAACCTCCTAAACCTATATCTAATCCTCTTGAGACTTTAAGATTCTTATGAATTTTGTTATTAGAAACTACCATTAAATTTTCTTTACTAAAGCCAGTAAAGTTACAGAATTTTTCTTTCCCATTTTTGTCCCCAATAGCAATTGCAAAAATATCTAAATTTTTAACTTGATTTTTATTGATAAAATTTTTCAAATTTATTGCATATTCAAAGCTATCAAAATCTCCCAATAAACCAAATAAAACAATTAATTTGAACTTTTTCTGCCCATTAAATTTATATTTATCAATGATTCTATTTAGATTGCTATCAGAAGTTTTACTATTCATGCTTAAAGATTTTTGAGTAGAATTTTTTTAAAGTTTATTACATTTATTAGTATAAAATTTAACTTGAAAAAGTTTTTTTTGGAGAAATTTTTCTTTTGTTTATTTATATTATTTTAAAGAAAACAATTTAAATTTATGACAGTAGGAATTTATTACGCAACTACAACTGGAAAAACTGAAGATGTTGCAGATCGTCTTCACAACTTTATTCCTTCAGCAGAAGCACCTAAAGATGTATCTGATGTGGATGATCTTTCAGAATTTGAAAGTCTTGATGGAATTATCTGCGGGATCCCTACTTGGAATACTGGTGCCGATGAAGAAAGATCTGGAACTGCATGGGATTCAATCTTAGAAGATATTGGTGAACTAAGTTTATCAGGAAAAAAAGTTGCAATTTTTGGTTTAGGAGATTCTTCTACGTATACAGAAAACTATTGTGATGCAATGGAAGAACTTCATAGCTACTTTACAAAAGCTGGCGCCGAAATGATCGGTTACGTAGATAAATCTTCTTATACATTTGATGAGTCTAAAAGTGTTATAGGAGAAAGCTTTTGTGGATTACCTCTTGATGAGGATAGTGAATCTGATTTGACCGATTCGCGTCTTGAAACATGGGCTTCTCAGCTTAAGAGTGAAATCCCTTCATTGGCGTAAGCTTTCTCAGATATAACCCCCCGAGTTTGTAACATTTGTTCTTTCACAATATGTTTTTTTTACATAAGTAATTAAATCTGTAAAGAACATGTAAAAACAATACTGATAAGCAATATGCTCAATTTGCTGTTTACTTAAATCAAGTGTTACAAACTTACGGAAAATCTGATGTCACCTATGACTGGTACGCAGGGAATTCTGGTGTTGTTGGCCGTTCAGGTAAATTCATAGCTGCTCATGCTGCTCATGCAGGCCTAATGATGTTTTGGGCAGGAGCTTTTGGATTATTTGAATTGGCTCGTTACGACGCTAGTATTCCAATGGGTGCACAGAAAGCAATTGTTTTGCCTCATCTAGCGGGTATTGGAATTGGTGGCATTGAAAATGGTGTTATTACAGAACCATATGGAATTGTTGTAATTTGCACATTACATCTTATTTTCTCAGCAGTGTTGGGTGCTGGTGGATTATTACATTCCAACAAATTTGCAGGTGATCTTGGAGACTACCCAGAAAATAGTAAGCCACAAAAATTTGATTTCGAATGGGATGATCCAGATAAATTAACTTTTATTCTTGGTCATCATCTAATCTTTCTTGGGCTTGGAGCAATTATGTTCGTTGAATGGGCTCGTATTCATGGAATTTATGATCCAGCAATAGGATCTACAAGACAAGTTATTTACAATTTAGATATTGCCGCTATTTGGAATCATCAATTTGATTTTTTAAAAATAGATAGTCTTGAAGACGTTATGGGAGGACATGCTTTCCTAGCTTTCCTGGAAATAACTGGAGGTGTTTTCCATATTTGTACTAAACAATTTGGAGAATATACAGAATTTAAAGGGAAAGGATTACTTGGAGCTGAGGCAATTTTGTCATACTCAGTTGTCGGTGTTTCTTACATGGCTTTTGTTGCTGCTTTTTGGTGCGCTTCAAATACGACCATATATCCAGTTGATCTATATGGAGAACCTTTGAAGCTTCAATTTGAATTTGCCCCTTATTTTACTGATACAGTAGATTTAGGTTCAGGAGCATATAGCTCAAGAGCTTGGCTTGCTAATACTCATTTTTATTTGGGTTTCTTTTTCTTACAAGGTCATCTTTGGCACGCACTAAGAGCAATGGGATTTGACTTTAAGAAAATTGGTCAAGCTTTTGACAATATTGAAAATACAAAAATTACTCAAAACTAATTTAAATTAATAAAAAACCTCTCCTCTAAGAGGGAGGTTTTTTTTTGTAGAATTATTCAATGTATTCAAAAAATTAATGGATAATCTAAAAGAAATTAATTGTAAGGAGATTTTCAAAAAGGCTTATGAAAATCGTTACACCTGGAAGAATGATTTTCTTGGTTACCAAGGTAAATGTATTTTCTTGAATAACAATAATATTCATGAGGGGGACTTCATATTAGGAAAAGACTTTAAACCAAATATTCAAAAAATAGAAGATGAGAAAGTTGTTAAAAGTATTGCCTCTCAGTTATTTGAAGTGAGTATACATAGGGTTAAGAGAGAATTTGAATCAGTGCACTCAGAAAATAATTTTAATCTACTTAAAAATTCTGAAAGCGGAATTGAAATGAGTGTTTCAGGGAAGAATCAAGGTGATAAATATAGAGTTAAAAATAACTGTATTAATATGGTCTACAGAAAAATTCATGGGACTATAATAGAAATTTTTGTTGAAGAATTTTTTGATACAGGAACAGGTTCCCTTAGTAAAAAATATAGTAGTCAACAAATTGATCCAGATACACTTGAGACAAATTCTCAAAAATTGGAATATGAGGATGAATTTCTAAATATGGGTAAAGACGATTATTGGATATTAAAGTCGAGGATAATAAAATACTTAAACCAAAATCAAGAAGAAGAAACGCAAAAGTTTGTCTTCGAGGATCTATGCTTATTAAATTAGGTTTTCTTATTCAACCAATCTAAACCCTTTATCAAGTAGTTTTTGATATAAAAGTCTCGCTCTAAAAGCTAGAATTTGCTCTTCATTTTCATTACTAATTACATGAAAATAATTATTATCTAATTTATTTTTGCTAAAGCATACATTTGCTTCTCCTAATCTTAAAGTCCAATTATCTTGTTTTGCTAAATGTTGATTAGGGCCAAGATCCCAAGGACATTTTTCAGGATATTTTTCTCTTTTAGAACCCATATGATTAATTTTTAACTACCCAATATTAGTCAAAATTTAAAAGTATGGCTATGAATAATAGTTGACAACTTTTTCGTAGAGTAGTTGTTCAATGCAATGCAATTAAAAATTCACTCTCTAGTTGCGATTAAACAATAAAATGGGTCTTTATTTAAAAAGTTAAAGATATTAAGTGCTGGTTCAGTAAACTTTTTAATAATTTTTGGCTCATTAAATCCGTTTGAGATTAATACTTTTCTTACATATTTAACCCTCTCTTCTTCAGTAGATGAAGTCCATATATTAGGAGCTTTATGCCAAAATGCTCTGTTTGAAAAAGCAATTATAAACTTGCCATTTCTACTTAATATTCTTGCGATTTCTTTGGTTAAATTCTCTGGATATTGTAAATACTGCCATGCGGCCACCATCAAGCAATAATTAACGCTTTCTTTGTCTAGTGGAATTTGTTGACTTAAATTAAAATTTTGTATCCAATAAGAATCAAAAATTTTGTTTCTTTTAAGTTCTTGTTTGTTTAAACCATGTCCAATAACTTTTTTATATTTTTTCTCTTTAGGTAAATAACTATCCCAACTGGACATTAAATCAAGGACAGTTGAATTATTATCAATTTCTTTTTCATATAAATCTGATAGATTTTGCCTGAAGTTTGCATCTAGATGATAAACAAATTTTGGATCAGAATAAAATTCTTCATCATTACTCTCATCAAGTTTTTTTCTTTGATAATTA
>QCCX01000007.1 GCA_003278845.1 Prochlorococcus sp. AG-347-O22 | reverse complement strand
TCTTTTAATTCGAATTTTTATTGTCAAGCCTGTTAATGGGATATTTAATTAACTCCCTTTTGAGATTTTTTAAAAGTTTATTGTGATTCAAAATTGTAAATTTCCTAGTAAAGGAATAATGCCATTTCATTGAATTAAAAAAAAACTTGCTAATTCATTATTTATAAAATTATAATACTTATTACGGTCAAACAGACCATACATAATTTAAATAAGGACAATTTTTCATGAGTTTAAAAGTAGGCCAAGAAGCACCGGACTTTAGTGCTACAGCAGTATATGATCAAGAGTTTAAGGAGATTACACTTTCAGGTCTAAGAGGTAAATGGGTTGTTCTATTCTTTTACCCACTAGATTTTACATTTGTATGTCCAACTGAAATCACTGCATTTAGTGATAGATACCAAGATTTCTCGGCACTTAATACGGAAATACTTGGTGTATCAGTTGATAGCAAGCACTGTCATTTGGCTTGGATACAAACCCCAAGAAATGAAGGTGGTATAGGTGATATTAATTATCCGTTAGTATCTGACTTAAAAAGAGAAATTTGCCAGGCTTACAATGTTCTAAATGATGATGGGGAGGCTGATAGAGGTTTATTTCTTATCAATCCCGAAGGAGTAGTTATGCATACGACTGTTAACAAGGCTCCTGTAGGTAGAAATGTTGATGAAACGCTAAGGATTCTTCAAGGCTATCAATACGTTGCGGCAAACCCCGATGAAGTGTGTCCAGCAAACTGGACCCCCGGGGAGAAAACAATGTTAGAGGACCCAAAAGGTAGTAAGGAATATTTTTCTGCGCTATAGGAGAATTAGAAACATTTAAGTTAGTAATGAGTAGTAAATAATTATAACAAAATAAAAAATAAATATATTAAAAAAGGGGATAACATCCCCTTTTTGAGGTTTGGGCACGATCCAATCGCTCAAATTAGTTTTATATGATAAAAAGGACCATGTATAAAAAGAAATTTCTATTGCGACTAGGATAAAAAGATTAATTAAATTTAGGTCATTTAAACCAAAATATCCATAAATATGAAACTGATCATCAACACTAATATTAATAATTTGAAGATGCCAAAGATAGAGAGAAATTAAAATAAAATTTACCAATATTATTTTTTTTAAAAGAAACCTAGATTTCTTAAAAATTAATAGGATAGAAATTAAAAATATGAAAAAACATAACTGTGGAATATCCGGTTTTGGGACATTAATTCCCTCAAGAAATAAATTAATTATAAGATCAAAATTTATATATATATAATCAGCTATTAAGAAAGAGAGAAATATTAAATTTATTGCTACTAAGGATAATAATCCTTTTCCTTTAATTATTTTTTTACTATGGATTTTATCCTTAGTAAAACTATAATCTGTATAGTTTTTTAAAGAGTTTATATACACCAAAGATGGACATATTGCTCCGCTCAAATAGTAAAGGATTAAATAAAAGGAAATATCATTAATATTGAGTAAATACAAATTAAACCATTGTTTTTGTACAAATGGAAGAATAAGTAAAAATGAAAGGGTAACTAATAACTTTGTTGTATTATTTTTAATTATCAAGAAAATTTTTTTTTAATTTAAAACAATTAAATCAAACTTTCAACAATTTAGAAGTTGTTAATTTAAAAACTTTTTTATCTATAGTTTCTTGATTTAAAAGTATATCAACTAATTTATCTAGTAAGACTCTATTTTTTTTCAATATTTTTATTGAATTATTTAATGAAATTTTAGAAATATTTATGATTTCATTATCTATTCTAGAACTGGTATTTTCTGCTATGAGAGGCTTTCTTCTAAATAATCCATCTCCTAAATACATTTCATTATTATCAGAATCCATTGAAATTGGACCAATAATTGAAAATCCATATTTTGTAACCATTTCCCTTACGATATTTGTCGCATAAGATATATCATTTATGGAGCATTGTGTAATTTCACCTTCACCAAAAACTATCGTTTCTGCTGCTCTTCCAGCTAGAGCAATTTCAATTTTCGAAAATAATAATTTTTTTGAAATCAATCCACTAGAAATTACATCTTCGTCAGGGCATATTTTTGTATATCCTCCTATAGATCCAGATCTAGGTAAAATCGTAATTTTATCAACTGATTCAATTCCATTTCTCACAGCAGATACAATTGCTCTACCTACTTCGTTATAAGCAATAATTTTTTTCATATTAGGAGAAGTTATTAATGAGCTTCTCAGGCCAATGGTAATTTTATCAAGCGCATTTTCTATATGAAGGTCACTGATTATTTTAGATTCATCTCTTGCACAGTGAATAGCACTCTCATTCATCAAATTTGCAAGATCTGCCCCCGAAAATCCGACTGTTCTAGAAGCCCAATATCCTAAGTCAACCTCGCTTGAAAGTGGTTTGGAAAGGGAGTGAACTGAAAGAATTTTTTTTCTTCCATCTAAATCTGGAAGCATTACTTCAATTTTCCTATCAAATCTACCTGGTCTTAATAATGCTGCATCCAAAATATCTGGTCTATTTGTTGCTGCTAAAACAATAATCCCAGAATTATCAGCAAAACCATCTAATTCAGTTAGAAGCTGATTAAGGGTTTGTTCTCTTTCATCATTTCCACCTCCGATCCCAGACCCTCTTTGCCTACCAATGGAATCAATTTCATCAATAAAAATTATACAAGGAGATTTTTCCTTAGCCTTAGAGAACAGATCACGAACTCGGCTTGCTCCAACACCAACAAAAAGTTCTACAAACTCTGAAGCCGATATTGAGAGAAAAGGTACTCCTGATTCACCCGCAATTGCTTTAGCTAATAATGTTTTTCCTGTCCCTGGTGGGCCTATTAGAAGAACTCCTTTAGGAACTTTCGCTCCAAGATTTTCAAATTTCTTTGGTTCTTTCAAAAATGTTATTACCTCTTTTAATTCCTCTGCGGCTTCAGGGACGCCAGCTACATCATCGAATCTCGTTTCTACATCATCAATAGTCACAAATTTAGCTTGATTTTTGGTAAAACCAAAAGCTCTGGAGGCCAATTTTGATGTACTCCTCAAGATTAAGACTATCGCTAATATGAAAATTAGGAAAAGACTTATTGATGCGAACGAATTAGCAGCTGAGGCTTCTTTTCTACTATTGTTAATAGTTAGTTCTACCTTATTTTCAGTAGCCTTTTCAAGGATTAATTGATCGTTGTAAAGGATAGGTATTTTAAATTTATCACCATTTTTATACAGAACATCAATTTCTCTCTGCCTAGGATAAAAAAATATTGATTCTATTTTCCCCGTCTCTATATCTTCTAGAAGATCCGAATAACTTGATTTAGAATCTGAATATGAGAATTTTGATCTAAACACTAATCTTTATAAGTGATTAATAAAGCATATATGCTTATTTAAAAAATTGACGTATATAAACAAAATATACTCAAAAGTTTTGGAGATAACCAGTTAAAGGTTATATTATTATATGGAAATAAAGAAACAGAATGGCTGTACCAAAGAAGAAAAAATCAAAGAGCAAAAGGAACCAAAGACATGCTGTCTGGAAAGGGAAAGCAGCAATAGCAGCTCAAAAAGCTATATCTCTAGGTAAATCAGTTCTAACTGGCAAAGCTCAAGGGTTTGTTTATCCTATTGAAGAAGAAGAAGAAGAATAGCTTTTAAGATCCTAATTTAAATGCCTCAAGTATAACGGCATAAATTGCACCAATTCTTAATTTATCAACTACCGTCCATAGATAATAAAATTTTGAACTAGCGGCAGGTTTAATTCTTATAATGATTTCAATAAATACAATAATTATTGGGACCATTATTAACTCATTTTTACCTTCAGATATAAATTTTGTAAGAAAATTTGCGAACAAAAAATAACCTGTCAAAACAGAAATTAGACCAATAGATTTTGTCCTCCAAGTATCACTTAGAAAACCAAAAAATAAATTATTTAACTGTAAGACAATTCTTGAAAAATTAGTTTTTTGCATTACTAAAAGAAGCTAAATAATCACTTAGAAAGCTATAGTCAACATATGATTTTTTTAGTTTAGGGCCTTTAATTACATTTGCCACATTATTCTGATCACCAAGACTGTCTAAAATACAATCTAATTTAATATTTTCCTCAAGAACAATTGGGATATTTGAAGGAACAAAAATTGTAGGCAAGTTAGCTGCCAAGGAAGATTTCAATCCAGGATTAGAGTCTTCAAAAACAATTGAGTTGTTTTTGTTTATACCACTTAATTGGACAGCCTTTAAATATGGTAATGGATTTGGTTTCTTTAATTCAACGTCTTCGCTTGAAATAATGAACTCAAAAGGCTTCAAGCCATTAAAAAGATAATCAACAAGAAGATTGGCTTGAATTCTTGAACTTGAAGTAACAATAAATTGTCTTACTTTTTTTCTATATAATTCATTTATTAATCTAAAAACACCAGTTTTCAAACTAACGCAATTTTTTTTTATAATTTCTAAATAATGAAACTGCTTTGTTTCATGAATTTTGAGAATTAAATCTTCTGAGAAATTATCATTATTATACTTAGCGTAATAAGCAATCCTATTTTTGCCCCCATTTATCTTCAGAAGTTTTATGTATGTATTAGCATCCCAATTCCAACCAATGCCAAGGTAATTAAAAGCTTTATTAAAAGCAGGTAAATGGGCCTCTAATTCAGTATTTGCGATAGTACCATCTAAATCCCAATAAACACCCTCCAGATAAGTCACCAAAAAGAATTTCTTTTATTTACGGTAAAATACAAGAGCAATTATTGCTGGTCCTGCTAACGCAACTACAGCCAAAGGAATAAGTGTTGCCATGATTAATGAATATGTTTTGTGATACTATTTTTACAAATAAATGATGAAACTGTACTGATACGTTACAAGATTGAATTAAATTATGAAATCATGGACATGTATAGAAAATTGTGGAGCTTGTTGTAAATTCGACTTGAACGAAAGAAAGGATTTGGCTGACAAACTTAACAAAGAAGATATAGCTTTGATAAATTCGATGACGGCTAAAGACGGTTGGTGTAAAAACCTGGACAGAGAAAATAAAAAATGCTTAATTTATGAAACCAGACCACATTTTTGCCGTGTAAGTGAATTTTCAACTTCATTTAAAGGATATTTGAAATCTGGTGATAAATTTTTAATAGATTGCTGCAAACAACATATTTCATCAAATTATGGATACCAAAGTAAAGAGATGAAAACTTTTAGAATTGCAGTTTCAGGAAAATGAATAGTAAATTAGAAAAAAAAGAGAACAATCTAGAAAAAAGTTTTTTTTCAATATTTATTACGACTTTTACAACAATTTTTATTGCTGAACTTGGCGATAAAACTCAGATAGCCACATTAATGCTTTCTGCCGAATCGGGCAGGCCAATAGTTGTTTTTCTTGGAAGTTCTCTTGCATTAATAAGCTCAAGCATAGTAGGAGTTCTTATTGGTAAATGGGTATCAAAAAAAATATCTCCTAGAAAATTTGCTTTATCTACTGGTACTTTAATGATATTGATAAGTATATTTTTAGCTTATGAAACATTCAAAAATTATTTATAAATGGTTTTAAGTTTATTACTATCAACATTTCTTACCGTTTTCATAGCTGAATTAGGTGACAAAACTCAACTAGCTACTTTAACTATAAGTGGTACTTCAAATAAACCATTAGCAGTTTTTCTAGGATCTTCTTCAGCACTTGTTTTTGCAAGTTTACTAGGAGCTTTAACAGGTGGTTCTATTTCAAGTTTTTTACCCGAAGTAATACTTAAGTCAATAGCGTCTATAACATTTTTCATCATTGGAATAAGGCTTTTTATCAACTCTTTCACCATCGAACAAGAAGAAAAAGAAGAGAAAGAAAATAATTAGTTTTAAGCTTGGATAATAAGGTGTAATAATGAAGTGTATACCCATAAATTTATTTATAATTTCATTTAGATCATGTTCACATCATCTTCAATAATTGATAATCTTAATCAGTCAGAAGGGTTAGAATATAAAAAATTATGCAGATTATTAAAAATAACAAAGAAATCTGATAAGGATAAATTAGATATTGCTTTAACAGCTCTGGAAAAACTTGAAATAATTAATAAAAATGAAAATGATGAATATATTTGCATAAAGGACAATGATCATCTTGTAGCCAAAATAAGATGTAGTAGCAAAGGTTATTGCTTCGCCGTAAGAGGAAATGACAAAGAAGATATCTACATTAAAGAAAATCTACTTAACTATGCATGGAATGGAGATAAAGTTTTAGTAAGGATAATAAAAGAGGGTTATAGAAGAAGATCACCTGAAGGAATAGTTGATTGTATTCTTGAAAGATCAAATCAAATACTTCTTTCTAAAGTAGAAATAAAGAACAACGATGTATATGCAATCCCAATAGACGATAGGATCCTTTCTAAAATAAAACTTCCAAAAGAGAATAAAAAATACACTTTCAATCCAGACAAAAAGAATATAGTAAAAGTTGAGATTGATAGATTTCCAATAGGTCAAGAAGAAGGACTAGGTCATGTAATACAAGAACTAAAACTTCATAATAATGAGGAATATGATACAGACTTTGTTTTATCTAAAAGCAATATCGTTAATTCATATAATTTAAATCATATTGAATCAAAAAAAATAGAACAAAGGGAGAGGATAGACCTTACAGATAAAAACTCTTATTTGTTCAAAAGTTGGAATTCTAATAATTCTCCAATGCTCCCAATGATTCAAATAGATCAGGGGAAAAATAAAAGTACTAAATTATGGATACATACAAATAACCTTGCAGAAAGAGTAGACCTAAATAGTAAAAAATCTCTAGAAATATTATTTAAAGGATTTGAATCATTACCCTTATTAAATGATTGGCAAAACTACCTTAGTGAAGCCATAAGAAATGATTCTGAATTTAAAGTTGGTGAAAAGAATGAAGCGATAAGCCTCTGTATGCATTTAAATAGTGATAATGAAATAATTGATTGGTCATTCCATCTTACTTTAGTAAAATGCACTCTTAATGTAGGTAGTGATCATACTGAAGCGCTTCTATCTAGAAAAAGTAAATCAAGGATAACCTCTCGGGTATTAAAACCTATAAAAGAATATATCGACGATTTAGATAAAATACTTGAAATTTCTTCTTCATTCAGACAAAAACATCTTTTGGAGGGTAAGGTTGAGATTCCTGCACCACTTAATAAAATTGAGTCACTTGAAGAATTTTTTATTCACAATCCAGCTGAATATTCAAAAGGATATTTTGAATCATTAAATAAAGAAGATTGCCAAACTTACCTTTCACCAATACTATATGAAGCTAATTTAATATGGTTCAAACATTCAAATCAATATGGCTTAAAAAGCGCCGGACATCTCTCAAATGGAATGGATTATGTTAATGCAAATGAAATGATCAAATATTCAGAATTTATTGATAATGATATAGAGCTTAATGAAGATGGTAATTTGACATTTAGTCAAGTAATTAACTTATGTGGCGATGATGATAAAAAAAGAATCTTACATAAACTTCTAATTAATGAATTTAAGGACAATGAAATAAGGTTGATATCTAAAGATCCTGATAATGATGAATCAGAAAAATTATTTATTTCTCCATGGACAATTCCTGGATTTGACTTTACTAATCTTATTAACCAGTACTGTATTTTTAATATGATAATAAACGGTAAGAAATCAAAGAAAAATAATATTGATCCAATCAATATATCGGAAAGTAATTCATTAGACCTAGTAAATTGGGATATATTTAATTCATCAATTTCAAAAAATTTAGAAATATTATTTAACAAGTTTGTGATAGATAAACTTAATGAATTCAAGTACAAAGTTAACCAATATAAATCTAATATGATAAATATAAAAAAAGTAAGAATAGCAGAAAAATTACTAGGTAATATTTATAATGGGTTTATTTTATCAGTGCAAACATATGGTTTCTTTGTTGAGATATCGGAACTAAATGTAGAGGGTTTAGTACACGTAAGCACTCTTAATAATGATTGGTATGAATACAGGTCAAGGCAAAATTTATTGATTGGTAGAAAATCTAAAAAATCATATAAAGTTGGAGATGCAATAGAAGTAAAAATAATAAAAGTCGACATTCTTAAATATCAAATTGATTTAGAATTAACATAAATAAATTTTCACAAAATATATTATGGAAAAATTAACCAAAAAAATTTAAGATAACTTTTTATAATTATGTTTAAGAAAAAATATTTACTTTTAACACTTTTTTTAATAATAATTTTTCAAATTTTATTATATAAAAATAATAATCAGAAGACTTCATTTAGATACTTTAAATGGACTCTCCAAGAAGTAAGTATAGGTAAGTTAATCAATATTTCGTTTTTTTCTGGTTTATTTGTAAGCACTTTATTAAATACAACAATTACTAGTACTAGTTTCAGAAAAAAAACTTTCGAAAATGTTGAAGATGATTTTGTTTCTAATAAAAATGAGGAAGAAATGGAACCAAACGTTGAGATGCCGCCACAAAGGGATATTAGAGAAACTCAACCAACAATTTCTGTTAATTACAGAGTAGTCAAAAATATGAATGATAATAATTTTAAAAAAGATCAAAGTTATTCAAATCAAGATATTAAAGATGATTGGGATAATGCTGATAATGATTGGTAGAAAAATAAATTAATTTAAAAAATGTTTTTTTAATTTATAATGGAAAAAATAGTTATTTTTATGGAAGAAAATTTAGACAAAAATAATGAATTAAATAAAGAAATATCTGACAACACTACTAAATCAAACTCTCAGGAAATAAAAGGACCTAAATCAGAAAAAGTTATAAATATGGATTTAAATAAAGCTGATTCTGCTACTAAAGTTGTTATAAAAAATGAAATTAATACTCCCGAAAAACCTATAACAAAACCAAAAAAAGAACTCCCAGTAGAGAAAAAGCCTTTCCAAGAATTTATTAACATGCACTTAATTCCTTCACTTACTGAGGAAATTAATCAAAGAGGATTAGAAATAAACAATATTAACCTCACCAACACAAATAGACCTATTGCAGGAGATAAATGTTGGGTAATAAATTGTGAAATTAAAGATATATGTAACTTTTGGTTATCCTTTGAGAAGGATGACATTAGTTCATTAAAAAGTATTTCTTTATCAAAACCTAATCAACAACCCAGTATTATTGAATCCTTTCTTATTGACGAAAAAAGAATTACCCTAAAATTAATAATTTCAAGAGTACTTCAAAGATTGAATGGGCAAAAGTTAATAGGAGTTAATTAGAAAAACAATAACACCAAGTTAACTTTTCCCTCGAAAATACAAATCATAGTAAATAATAGAATTAATAAACCCAATAAAAAATGGCTCAATCAACTGTTGAATCAAAAAATAAAAAAGATATTAATAATGGAAAGATTCCAGCAAAAGAAACAATTTTGTCCCCAAGATTCTATACAACCGACTTTGAGGCTATGGAAAATATGGATTTATCAATAAACGAGGAGGAATTGGAAGCTATTTGTGAGGAATTTAGGAAAGATTACAATAGACATCATTTTGTAAGAAATAGTGAATTTGAAGGCGCTGCAGAAAAATTAGATCCTGAGACAAGAGAGCTTTTTGTTGATTTTCTCGAGGGAAGTTGTACATCAGAATTTTCAGGTTTTTTACTTTACAAGGAACTTAGTAAGAGAATTAAAGTCAAAAACCCTCTACTTGCTGAATGTTTTGCTCATATGGCCAGAGATGAAGCAAGACATGCAGGTTTTTTAAATAAATCAATGAGTGACTTTGGACTTCAGTTAGATTTAGGTTTTTTAACAGCCAATAAAGATTACACTTATTTCCCTCCAAGAAGTATTTTTTATGCTACTTATTTATCCGAAAAAATAGGTTATTGGAGATACATAGCAATTTATAGGCATCTCGAAAAGAACCCTGATAGCAAAATTTTTCCACTCTTTAATTACTTTGAAAATTGGTGTCAAGATGAAAATAGACATGGGGATTTCTTTGACGCATTAATGAAAGCACAGCCACGTACTGTTAAATCTTTAAGCCAAAAAATTACCATTGGCGGCTCTACTTTTACACACCCATTATTCGACTACTTCCATAGGTTTAGATATTTTTTGAATAATCTTCCATTAACATCCAAGTTATGGTCTAGGTTCTTTCTATTAGCTGTATTCGCAACTATGTATGCAAGGGATTTGGGAATTAAAAAAGATTTCTACAGTTCTTTAGGTTTAGATGCGAGAGATTACGACCAGTTTGTTATTAATAAAACAAATGAAACTGCAGCTAGAGTTTTCCCTGTAGTAATGGACGTTTATGATAAATCTTTTTATGGAAGATTAGATAAAATAGTAGAGAATAATAAGGTTCTTTCCGATATTGCAAACAGTGATGGAAATAAAGTATCTAAAACTTTTAAAAAATTGCCTAAATATTTATCAAACGGTTACCAGTTATTAAGACTATACTTATTAAAACCTCTAGATAGCAAAGATTTCCAACCTTCGATTAGATAATCTTTAATACAGAGAAGATTTATAGAATCATATGCTTTCGTCACAAATCAAATCAAATGAAATCATTTTTGGTAGTTGCAATAAAGATTTATTAGAAGAAATCATTTTCTATGGAATTGGACTTGGTGCTGATTTTGTAGAAATATTTATAGAGAATACTGACAACTCAAGCGTTTTAGCAGAAGAAGATTTTATTACAAGTGTAAGTCCATCATTTGGAAGGGGTGCTGGCATTAGAATCTTCAAAGGACAAAAGGATGGATTTGTAAGTACAAATGATTTAACAAAGCATGGCTTGATGAGATCGGTATCTCAGGCTATAGAGATGTTAGACATAACAGACAACAAAAGAGAAGTATTTAACGGCTTAAATAAACATAGGGACTATAGTTTATCCAAGAAAAAATGGATAAATGAAGTTCCATCTATTCATGAGATAAGTGAAAAACTACTAGTTAGCACCAAGTCTTTAAAAAAAAATAATAAAATAATAACTAGAAAAGGAAGTTACTCAAGAAATCTTCAAGAAGTAATTATAGCCTCCAGTGACGGAACCTATGTCTCAGATATTAGATTGCATCAAACAGTTGGTCTCAACGTAATTGCAAGTGATGCCCAATATAGATCTAGTGGAAGTAGAAGATTCGGATCGTCAGGAATGCCCAATGAATTTAGATTATGGGATCACGAAAAAGCAGCTAATGATGTGTTTGAAAGTTCAATGAACATGTTGTACGCAGATTATGTTGATGCAGGACAAATGCCTGTTGTATTAGCTAATAAATTTGGTGGCGTTATATTCCATGAAGCCTGTGGTCATTTACTTGAAACTACTCAAATAGAGAGAGGAACAACACCATTTGAGAATAAATTGAATGAAAAAATTGCACATGAATCTGTAACAGCAATAGATGAAGGTATATCAGAAGGATCCTTCGGTTCATTATCAGTAGATGATGAAGGTATGGAACCCGAAAAATCAGTTCTTATTGAAGATGGAATTTTAAAAAAATTCATATCTGACAGGGCAGGTGAATTAAGAACTGGTCATAAAAGAACAGGAAGCGGAAGAAGACAAAATTATTCTTTTGCTGCTGCTTCAAGAATGAGAAATACTTATATAGCTAAAGGTGAGCACTCGAAAGAGGATTTAATCAATAGTATTAGTGAAGGTCTTTACTGCAAATCAATGGGTGGTGGCAGTGTAGGTGCTACAGGACAATTTAATTTTGCGGTTGAAGAAGGATATCTTATTAAAAATGGAAAATTAACTAGTCCAGTAAAGGGTGCAACATTGATTGGTGAGGCTAAAGAAGTTATGCCAAAAATATCAATGTGCGGAAATGATCTCGAATTGGCTCCTGGATTCTGTGGATCCATTAGTGGAAGTGTCAACGTAACTGTTGGCCAACCTCATATTAAGGTTGATTCAATCACTGTTGGCGGAAGATAGGATATGAATTCAAGAGAAATCACAACTCAAATCTCAAAAGCTGCAGATTTCCTAAATCTTAAAAAATGGGATTATGGAGCAAGCTTCTCTAATGATTATTCTGTGCAAGTAGATAAGGGAGAGGCTAAACAACTTAAAGCATCACAAAAGCAAATTTTAACTATAAGAGTTTGGAATCAATCTAATCTAGTTGGTATTACTACAACAAGTGATATTAGTGAATCAGGTATTAAAAAGGCTCTTAAGCAAGCCAATATAGCTTCTGATTTCGGCAATAAGAATGAATCCACAGAATTTTCACCACTAGCGAAGGATCCCATTAAAGTTAAGGAAGTTAGAAAAAGAAATCCTGTTGGAATAAAAAAATTACTTACAGTTTTAAGAGAAGCGGAAGTAAAACTATTAGAAAGTCATGAATCCATAAAATCTGTTCCATATAATGGTTTATCTGAGAGTTTCTTTGAGAGAGTTTATGCAAATAGTGAGGGTGCCTTTCGAAGTTATTCCAAAAGTCAAGCAGCACTATATTTATATGCAAGAGCAGAAGAGAAAAATAAGAAGCCTCGTAGTTCAGGTTCCGTAAAACTTGGATATGGAGCTGATGATATAGATATAGAGTCGTGTATTAAAGAAGCTTCAAATAAAACAATTTCTCATTTAAATTATTCATCTATTAAAACTGATAAGTATTTAATATGTTTTTCCCCAGAGTCGTTTTTAACTATCATTAACGCCTTCAGCTCAATGTTTAATGCTAGAAGCATCATAGATGGAGTGAGCTTATCTAATAAAAATTCAATCGGAGAGAAACTATCTACAGAAGCACTTAATATTTATGATGATGGCCTTCACGAAAAGAATATTTCTTCAACACCATTTGATGGAGAGGGAACCCCAACCAAAAGACTATGTCTAATTAACAGAGGTAGAATTGAAAATTTTATACATTCCGAATCAACTGCAAGAATATTTAAAACAACTCCCACTGGCCACGCTGGACTAGGATCAAAAGTCTCAGTATCTCCTGATTGGATCGTAGTTGAAAAATCAGAAGAAAACTTTGATCTAAAAACATCACTAGATCACTCTACCTATGAAGGAGAATTTGTTTATATAGAAGAGTTAAATGCAATCCATGCAGGTGTCAGAGCAAGTCAAGGTTCATTTTCTCTTCCATTTGATGGATGGCTCTACAAAAACGGTAATAAAATCTCAATAGAATCTGCCACCGTAGCAGGGGATATCAAATATCTTTTGAAAAATATAATAAATATTGAATCAAGCCAGGAGTTAACAACAAGTGGAATTTCTCCACATATATGGGTAGATGAATTATCAATAACTGGTGACGCGTGAGAATTATATTCTGGGGAACACCTGAATATTCAATTCCTAGTCTTGATATTTTTATTAAATCTAAGCACGAGGTAATTGCAGTAGTTAGCCAACCGGATAAGAAGAGATCTAGGGGAAATAAATTAATAGCCTCACCTGTAAAAAGCATTGCTGAGAAAGAATCTATAAAAATTTATACTCCAGAAAAAATCAGGGGCAATATAGATTTTATAAATGAACTTAAATCACTTTCTTGTGATTTATTTATTGTTATAGCTTACGGGAAAATTTTACCCAAAGAGATATTGGAAATCCCAAAATTTGGTTGTTGGAACGCACATGCTTCATTATTGCCAAGATGGCGTGGTGCCGCCCCAATTCAATGGTCCCTAATAAAAGGCGATGAATTTACAGGTGTAGGAATTATGAAAATGAATGAGGGACTAGATACTGGCGACATATTGTTGGAAGAAAAAATTAAAATAAATAATAACGATAATTTAAATACACTATCGGAAAAACTTAGCATTTTATCGGCAAAATTATTTTTAAATGCTACCTCTTTCATCGAAGAAAATATTAATAAAAATACTAATTCTCAATTAACAAATCAAAATACTCTTGGAAGAGAAATCACTTACGCAAGAATGATTGAAAAATCAGACTTTAAAGTAGATTGGAGTAATGAGGCAATTGATATTTCCCAAAAAATAAAAGGATTATACCCACGAGCAAATACAACTTTTAGAGGTAAGAACCTAAAGTTACTTAAAATCAAAGTTTTGAGTAGTGATGAAATTAAAAATGAAAAATACCTTTTCATGAGCAATTATTCAAGACCAGGTATTATTCTTGCTGTAATAGAAAATGAAGGAATAATAATTTCAACTAAAACTGATCCGATTATTTTGTTAGAAGCAAAACTTGAAGGCAAAAACATTTCTTGCAAAAATCAATTGATACAACAGTTAATGCCATCAGTAGGTGAATATATCTCAGATTAAGTTTAAGATTCTTTTTTAGAAAATCCCCAAATGAAAGCTAAAAGAATCAAACAATAAAAATAATAGTCTGGAAGAATAGATTCTTTAATTAACGTATTTAATAAAAGTTTAATCCCAACTATTAAGATTGCTATATAACCGGCCTTTTCTAATCTAGAAAATATATCAAGAAGTTTTAGAAAAATCCCCGATGTAAATCTTAAGGCTAATACTCCAATCACTGCTCCAAATATTATTAATATGTATTGATCACTTATAGCTACTGCAGTAGTGATACTGTCTATGGAAAAAGCAAAATCAGTAATTGAAAGAAGCGCTACAACCCTTAAAAACCTAAAATTATTTTTATTATTATCTGTCCCATTTTCAGCGTTTTCTATATCTGAATTTAAAAAAACATTAGAGAAGAATAAATAAATTAAATAAAAACCAGCAAAAACTCTAATGAGAATAAACTTTAGAAGAACATTAGATAATATGATTAGAATAATTCTAAATAATAAAGATATTGTTATACCAATATTTAAGGCTCTTGACCTTAATTCTGCACTATCTAGGGATTTAGTAAGAGAAGCTAGTGCTACAGCATTATCTGCAGATAATAATAATTCTAGAGCAATTAATATTGGTAAAAGTGTAAAGATTTCGTACCAACTGTCTACCTGATCTAGTGTGGGTATAAAAGAATTTATTGCGGCTGAATCCATCAAATATTATTCACAATCAGTATAAAATCTAATATAATGTATCGGATATTTGTAATCAAGATTGATAGTTATAAATGAGTTTAAATACTTTAGTTGATTATATTTCGAACTCACAAATTACTTCTGAATTAATAAAAAGAATTTCAAAAAATAATGAATTAAATATTGTTGGTTCTAGTAGATATGCAAAATCAATAATATTAGATAGCATCGCAAAAAAAAAGGGGAAAAATATATTATTAATTTGTCCTAATGTTGAAATTGCCTACAAATGGATTGGTTATTTTGAAAGTATAAATGATAAAGAAGTTTTATATTATCCTCCAACAGAACATCTACCATACTCATCAATTAATAAATCCAAAGAGATTGAATTTAGTCAACTTACTGTTTTATCCAAATTAATAAAAAAAGAGAAAAATGAACTTAATATTGTTATATCAACTGAGAGATCACTACAACCTCATCTATTAAATAAAAACCTATTAATTGAAAACAAGTTAGATTTGCAAAAAGGGAGTCAAATCGAGATTCAAGAATTAGCAAATAAACTTACTTTGCTGGGCTATACGAAGGATAATGTAACTTCAACTGAAGGATTCTGGAGTAGGAGAGGAGAAATAATAGATATTTATCCTGTCAATAATGAGTTTCCTATAAGATTAGAATTTTTTGATAATGTTATTGAGAAGATAAGAGAATATGATCCCCATACACAGAAAACATTAGAAAGTATAAATAATATTGAAATAATACAGGCTGGATTTGATTTGCTAATTAAAGATAAGTTAAATAATTTATCAAAGAACAATCTCTTTAATTCAGAAGATATAAATAAAAATAATCTTGATCGTTATTTAGGAATAATTGAAGAAGAACCCTCAAACATAATAGATTTTATAAATAGGGAAACAATTCTTGTAATTGATGAATTAGAAGATTGTAAAAAATTTGCAAATAATTGGTATCTAGATTCAGAAAGTAATTTTGATAATTGTAAGTATGAATTAAATGAGAACCTTAAAAATAATGACATTAATTTAGAGGCCAAGCCTAATTTGCATTTAAAGTTTGACGAAATATTAAATTCACTAGGAAATTTTAATTTAATAAAATTTTATGAATTTGAATCTAAAATCAATATTGATAATAGATTTTTGTTAAACGATAAAAGATTAAATTCGTACTCTAAAAATGTAGGGAAATTATCCAATGATATAAATAAAAATATAAAAAATAATGAAAAAGTATGGATATTATCAGCACAACCATTGAGAACAAGGACTTTACTTTTTGAGCACGAATGTAATGCAAACTTCTTAAACAATCCTAATGATATTGATGAAGCATATAAGTCAATTAATAATTCAACTCCTCTTATTTTAAAAAATAAGAACAATTACGAAATCGAGGGTTTTTATCTTCCGATATGGAAAGTTGTCCTGATAACAGATAAAGAATTATTTTCACAACAATCTCTTTTTAATAATGTATTCATAAGAAGAAAAAAAAGAAGTGTCAATTCAAATATAAATGTAAATAAGATTAGTCCCGGTGATTTTATAGTTCATAAAAATCATGGAATAGGAAAATTTTTAAAAATAGAAAAAATAAATATAACTGGAGATTCAAGAGATTATTTAGTCATTCAGTATCAAGATGGAAAGATAAGTGTTGCCGCTGATCAACTTGGTAGTGTTAACAGATATAGATCAAGCGGAAAAATAAAACCGAAAATAAATAAATTAGGAGGGACAGAATGGGAAAAAATAAAAGAAAAAAATAAGAAACAAATCAAAAAAGTTGCTGTCGATATTTTAAAACTTTATGCAAAGAGAGAAAAATTAAAGGGTTACATTTACCCAGAAGATGGTCCTTGGCAAGATGAATTAGAGGAATCATTCCCTTATCAACCAACACCTGACCAAATTACTGCTGTAGAAGAAATAAAATCTGATATGGAAAGCGATAAGCCAATGGACAGGCTAGTTTGTGGAGATGTAGGCTTTGGCAAAACAGAAGTAGCTGTTCGGGCTATTTTTAAGGCTATTACATCAGGCAAACAGGTAATATTACTAGCACCTACAACAATCCTAGCTCAGCAACATTGGAGAACAATAAGTAATAGATTTTCACCTTACCCAATAAAAGTATCTTTACTCAATAGATTCAAAACCGTTAATGAAAGAAAGGAAATATATGCAGGTTTGAAAAATAACAAAATTGATTTAGTTGTAGCAACGCACCAAATTTTAGGAAAAGAAATAGAAATTAAAAACTTAGGACTACTAGTTATTGATGAAGAACAAAGATTTGGAGTAAGGCAAAAGGAGAAAATAAAAAAAATCAAAACCAACATAGACGTTTTAACTCTCTCGGCGACTCCAATTCCAAGAACTCTTTATATGAGCTTATCTGGACTAAGACAAATGAGCTTATTAAATACACCTCCACCATCCAGAAGATCAATCAAAACATATTTATCTGAAATAGATATGGATGTTATAAGAACTGCAATTAATCAAGAACTTGATAGGGGAGGTCAAATTTTTTATGTTCTTCCAAGAATTTCTGATATAGATCAAGCTGCGAACAAATTAAAAAATATGTTTCCCAGCTTAAAATTTATTGTTGCTCATGGGCAAATGAACGAAACAGAGCTTGAAAATGCAATGATTGCTTTTAATGCTGGAGAAGTAGATTTAATGATATGTACAACGATAATTGAAAGTGGATTAGACATCCCTAAAGTAAATACAATCATTATTGAAGATTCTCACAAATTTGGACTTTCACAACTTTATCAACTTAGAGGGAGAGTTGGTAGAAGTGGAGTACAAGCACATGCTTGGTTATTTTATCCAAATATAAATAAAATTAATGACGCTTCAAAACAAAGATTGAAAGCGATAAAAGACTTTTCAGAACTAGGAAGTGGATACCAACTTGCGATGAAAGATATGGAAATAAGAGGTGTTGGGAGTTTACTAGGAGAAGAACAAAGTGGGAAGGTTAATGCTATTGGATATGATTTATATATAGAAATGCTCCATGAGGCTATTTCAGAAATCAGTGGGCAAGAAATACCTGAAGTTAACGACACTCAAATTGATCTACCAATAAATGCATTTATACCTGCAACATGGATATTAAACAGAGAAGAGAAGCTTCAGGCTTACAAATCTGCTACTGAATGTTCGAATAATGATGAATTAACTGAATTAGCAACAGACTGGGTGAATAGATATGGAAACCTACCCAAACCTGTTGAGTCATTAATTATGATAATGAGACTAAAATTACTAGCTAAAAAATGTGGTTTTAATAAGATCAAGCTCAAAAAGCCAAACATCTTGATAGAGACAAAACTAAAAAATTCTACTTTTAAAATTCTTAAAAATTCTTTGGCAAGTAGTGTTCAAAATAAATTTAATTTTATTGAAGGAGAACAATTATCAATCATCACTATAAGGGGTTTAGGAGTAACTGAAATTCAAAATCAAATTGATCAACTAATGTTGTGGTTCGATTCTTTTGAAAGAGAAATAAGGAATTTCGATAAAGAACTTCTTATTAAAAGAGAATAAATTATTAAATAATTATTTAAAATCCGCGAAAGAGTTTGTTTTCGGTTAGCTTTATAAAAATTTACTTGTTTTATGGGCGAATATATAGACGTCGGAATCCAAACCTCGATTTTACCTTTGTCAATTATTCTTTCATCAATTGTACTTGGCATATTTGCATTATTTGGAGAAGAAACAGAAAATGATGATGATGATTCTGATTCAGGAAGTGGCGGCCTAATGCAACCTATTTAAAATTATTTATAAATAATTTGTTTTGACTTTCTCTTAGAGATTCTAAATAACCTATAAAAAGAACCTATAATTAAAATAAGAGCAGTAAATGAAGAGGCGAAAATAAAAATAACTAAAAATATCTCATAAAGATATGAAAAGAGTTCAATTAATAATAAAAAAGATTTATTTAATGTCGAAGGTAGATTTTGTAACAGCAAATTTTTATTAGGTATTAAATAATTTATATAAACTAATAAAACACTCAAAATAAACAAAAAGAAAGATTCTGTAAATAGTCTCCTTTTAGATTTTCTTCTTAAATTTAATTTTTTTTTAAAAATATATTTATCAGATTTAATATTCAAATTTGGGATGTTTAAATCTGCCATAGATCAAAGATCAAAGAATAAATTTGAATAACTCTGAAAAGAAATTAACCTATAGTATCGTGTTTGCATTTAAGATGCTAATTGCTTTTATTCAGGATTTATTTAGTTCTTTTTTTTCTATATTTTCAAAAGGACTATTTAAATAAATAAAAGAAGAAGAGAATAGAATTAAAGAGCAAATTGCAATAAATGGAGGAATAAAGAAATTGATAAATTTAACTTTTTTATTTAATCCAAATCTTAATTTTTTAGGAATTTTAGTAATTATGTCAGTTTTTTTTATTCCTAGTTTTGGCGATTCATTTAACTGATCAAAACAATTTATGGTATCTGAAAGCAATGAATTACCAATCTTTAAAACTAAAGGCTTTACATTTGGTTTTGAGCTCTTGAGAACAATATTATGTATGTGCAGATTATCGGCTTTTATATCGATTAATTTAGACTCATATATTGGGATTTCGTTTTTGATTAAAAGATTTGAATAAATATAAAAAGCTTCCATAATAGGTCCTAAATGTTCGATTTTTCCTTCAATAAGTGGTTTATTAACTATGTTTAATTTCCATTGAGAAATTATTGATATTTGATCTTTATTTTCATTATTGGAATAATCTGGCAATCCGATTATTTCGAGACTCGCTGAAGATTGATGAAAAGACAATTTATTTTGCATCATATTAAAAATGGTATAAGAAATTCTTCAACTTTTGATAACCCTGATTTGAAATGCAAAAGGATAAAATAAGCAAAGATTTTATGATAATCTCATCATTTTCAGCTTGATTTAAAAGCTTTTTCACTCTCATACTATCTATATTAAATCTCTCTTTAATCAACTCAATAAATCTCTTATTAAAATCATTCCAAATAACTGAATCCTCTTCAATAACTTCTTTAGATTTCAGTATCTCTCTGATATAAGGATATAAATATTTAGACATTTCAACTGTAATTCTAATTAAGGCATCGAATTCGTTAAGTTTAATATTGTTAGTAACATAAGATTTTCTCAATGGATTATTATTCCTTAATTTCCAAATAGTCACTTTATTTGGTAAAACATTATCTAAATTAAGTCTTTTTGATAAGGAGTAAAGGGAATGGATACCATTTAAGTCAATAGTTTCTAGTATTAATAACAATAAATCAAGCTTCTCTATAGATTTTCTTGATATCTGATTTGCTCTAGTTAAAACTGTAATTGTTCTAGATTAAGATATAGGCAAATTATAACAGAATTATTATTCCATTTTTTGAAATAAAAATGAATATAACTTATCTAGTTCTTCAATAGTTAGCATTCCATAACTCCATAATAATATTGGTAATGGAGTGTTATTTTTTATAGATAATTTTATACCAAGTTCAATAGTACACTCATCTAAACCTAATACATTAAATAAATAAATTATCATTTCTCTAGATACATAATTATGCATGAATTCTATTTAATATTCGAATAAATGAGAGATTTAGTCATTTGATTTAGGACAAATTTTCTTGTAAAAAGAAATTTATTTAAAAGTAAAAATGAAAATTTCCTAATTGGAAATAAAAAAATGCTTCTATTTGCAAAAATTGATATTAATGAGTCAGTTATGAAAATAGTGACGATAATATCT
Source organism: Prochlorococcus sp. AG-347-O22 (assembly GCA_003278845.1). Classification (GTDB taxonomy): domain Bacteria; phylum Cyanobacteriota; class Cyanobacteriia; order PCC-6307; family Cyanobiaceae; genus Prochlorococcus_A. The sequence continues at coordinate 41,109 of QCCX01000007.1, read as the reverse complement.
AAAATCCTGCTTGAAAAATACTTAAATTTAAATAATATCAATTGCATTTTAGTAATAGCAGTATTTTTATTAAAAAGATCATATATAGTATTAACATCTCTCCAACAAGCATTTAGACCCTGACCACCAACAGGATGAAATGTATGAAATGCATCTCCTACAAAAACTAATTTTTTAAAATTTAAAACTGGTAAATTTAAGGATAATGAAACAGGAAAAATATTAAATTCGCCTATTATTTGGTCCAACTTAAATTTATCTGGCAAGATTGTTGATAAATTATCCATTAAAAAATTCTTGTCAGAATTTAACCTTTCAATTGCCTTAAATGTACTGGAAGTCCAAATTACTTGATATAAGTTTTTATCTAAAGGTAATAATGCAAGTGGACCTTCTTTTCTAAAAATTTCATAAGCACGCTTTTCACAATGACCTCTAAGAGAAACTTTAAAAGTTAAACAAGATTGACTGTAAGATTTTTTTATATCAACAAAATCTAATACTTTTTTATCAAGTGAGTTTGCTCCTGTTGAAAAGAATTGATAATCAAATAATATTTTTTTTCGCAACAAACTCTGTGGTGTCATAAAAAAAATATTTTCATAATTATCAATTTCTTGAAAAAATACGTTCATTAAATCCGAATGTTTAACAACCCAGCCAATATTTTCAGCAGGACTTATATCATCATCTAAGTCAGAAGTTGATAAATTGGCAAAAGCAGAAGTTACGCTATCTGAAATTGAAAGGGTATCAAAGCCAAATAAAAATGGTTCTAATTTTTCCCAAAGTCTGAATTTAGATAAGATTATTCTTGTTGAGTGAGTAATTGCATAAGTTTTATCTTTATTAATTAATCTATCCTTTGTTAATAAATCAGTTAAAAAAATATTGCAATCAAATTTTGAAAGTGCAATTGAAAGTAATAATCCTGTGGGACCTGATCCAACAATTTTAAAATTGAATTTATTTTTCATCAAATTATATGAACACCAACTATCTATTCAAATAAATATAGCAAATTTCCTCAAATGCTGGTCTTAATAAATAGGGATACTCTCCAACCCATAAGTTAATTTCAGGAAGCCAAGCATCGGTCAAATAAAAATCTCTGTCAAAATTTCGGTTATCAGATGTTATTAAACATCTAATACTCGAACCCACCCTAATTTGACTGTGCTTATTTTCCATAGGAAAACTCAACTTTTCCAAATAACCATCTTCATCTTCTAACTCAAGTACTAACCAAGTCCTTTTGTTTTCGATAACCTCTAATCTACCTTGCCTATTAGATTGTTCTCTTGAACTTTCAATCTTTTCTGTTTTATAGATATCTGATACATAACCATCAAATATAGAAAAAAATTTATATTTTCTTAATTGCAAATTTTTTCTACTTGATTCAAGAATTGGACCCCAGATGATGTACAAAAAGAAACCAACACAAAGGAATAACCAGAAATTATTAGTTTGATCTCCAGTCGAACTAATAATTAATGAGATAAATCCACCAATTGAAGAAACTATTACTCTTTGAAGAATTTTTCTCGGATTCCCCAAAGCGTACTTAAATTGACTTCCTGTACCAACTGCAGGAATAAGTTTTGAAGTTTGGCTTGTATTAATTGGAATTAACATTTTAAAAAATCAATTTTTCAAGTCCGTAAACTAAAGTTTCATAATTACCAATTTTTTTTATAGCCTGCAAAACTCCTGGCATATATGCCTTTCTATCAATAGTGTCATGCTTAATTGTATAAGTTTCACCTGGAGATCCCATGATTACTAACTGATGAGCGAGTAATCCTGGTAATCGTACAGAATGTATATTAATTCCTGAATCTCTGAGCCCACCCCGTACACCTTTCAATGACTCAGACTCTTTTACTAAATTTTGATTAAATTTCTTTGGATATTCTTCAATCATTTCTGCCGTTTTTATACACGTCCCACTAGGAGAATCAGCTTTTTGATTATGATGCATCTCTATTAATTCAATATTGTCATAAAACCTTGCAGCTACCGAAGCCGCCTGCTGAAGAAGAACCATGCCTACTGAAAAATTAGGAATTATTGCACAACCAACGGAAGCTTTCTGAGCAAAAACAGACAAATCTTGTATTTGCGAAGGGCTTAGGCCCGTAGTTCCAACTACTGGTGATACACCATATGCAATAGCTGACCTGGTATTTTCATATACAGAATCAGGATGAGTAAAATCAACCAGCACAGGTTTGATATTTTCATTTCTATAGTTTTGACTAACAGAACATAAAGTACCTTCAAAATCATTTGAAACAAAAACATCACAATTTTTTACCTTTAATAATTCAGAAATATTTGAGCCATTGTTCTTTTCGTTTATGTCGATTGCTGCAACAAGTTCACAATCTGTTGAATTTAATACAGTATTAACTACTTCGCTACCCATTCTGCCTAAAGCTCCGGATACTAGTACTGGTATAGGTTTTTTAAAATTTTCAATCATTTTTAAAAAAAAATTTTTTTTAAAGGTTGTTACACGCTATTTATATTGCACACAATAACGTCTTTTCATTCGTAGGCTGGTAGAAATACTTAAAGAAAATCAATGTTTACGCAGGTCCGCTCAGCAAACCGCAGAGTATCTCCTGTTGAGGATAACAAACACAAAGTTGTAATAAAAGCAGTTTATGTTGTCCTTGAGCCACAATACCAAAATTCCTTAACGGAAGCTGCAAAATCAATAAATAAGATGAATGGGCCAATTGGTATAGACCTTAGCGGCTATCTTATCGAAGAACTTAGGAATGATAGTAATTTTGAAGATTTCAAAGAAGATATTGCCAATGCAGATATATTCGTTGCTTCTCTAATATTCATTGAAGACCTTGCTCAAAAAGTTGTTGACGCAGTATCTCCATTTAAAGACAAACTTAAAGCATCAATTGTTTTCCCCTCCATGCCAGAGGTAATGAGATTAAATAAGTTAGGTTCATTTAGTATGGCCCAACTTGGTCAATCTAAAAGTATTATTGGAGATTTAATCAAAAAGAAAAAAGAATCTGATGGGGCAAGTTTCCAAGATTCAATGTTGAAGTTATTAAATACACTACCTTCAATACTTAAATATCTACCAGTAGAAAAAGCTCAAGATGCTAGAACATTTATTCTGAGTTTTCAGTACTGGTTAGGTGGTACCACTGAGAACCTAAAAAATTTCTTGTTAATGATTTCTGAAAAGTACGCTGTTTCAGAGAACATAAAAGATCAAATAGAAGAATTCAAAATTCAAGACCCGGAAACATTCCCAGATTTAGGAATTTGGCATCCTCTTGCTCCTTGCATGTTTGAAAGTCTTAAAGAATATCAAAATTGGGAAAATAATAGAAAAGATATAAATCCTAAAGATGACAAAACTCCAACAATAGGCTTGGTGCTTCAAAGGAGTCATATCGTAACTGGAGATGATGCTCATTACGTTGCTGTTATTCAAGAATTGGAATACAGAGGTGCGAGAGTACTACCTATCTTCTGTGGGGGTCTAGATTTTTCTAAACCAGTTAATGAATTTTATTATGATTCAATAAATAAGGACCAACCCATAGTAGATGGAGTTGTATCTCTAACAGGATTTGCACTAGTTGGTGGGCCAGCAAGACAAGACCATCCTAAAGCTATTGAAGCTTTAAAAAGGTTAAACAGACCCTATATGGTTGCACTTCCATTAGTCTTTCAAACCACGCAAGAATGGGAAGATAGTGATCTAGGCTTACACCCTGTTCAGGTAGCACTTCAGATTGCAATTCCAGAGCTTGACGGTGCTATTGAACCTATTATTCTCTCAGGTCGCGATGATGCCACAGGTAAGGCGCATACACTCCAAGATCGAGTTGATGTAATAGCTGAAAGAGCAATAAAATGGTCAACTTTAAGAGTTAAACAAAGAAAGGATAAAAAATTAGCCATCACTGTATTTAGTTTTCCACCAGACAAAGGAAATGTTGGTACTGCAGCATACTTGAATGTTTTTGGGTCAATTTATAGAGTACTTCTTGAAATGAAATCCAAAGGATATCAAATTGATCAACTTCCAAGTAATTCAAAAGAGTTAATGGAAAAAGTAATTAACAATCCTGAAGCGATGGATGGCTCTCCAGAGTTAAATATTGCTCATAAGATGTCAGTAAAAGAATACGAAGAGTTCACACCATATTCACAAAGACTTGAAGAAAATTGGGGAAAACCTCCTGGGAGCCTTAATAGTGACGGACAAAACCTTCTTATCTACGGAAAACATTTTGGAAATGTTTTTATAGGAGTTCAACCTACATTCGGTTATGAAGGTGATCCCATGAGATTGCTCTATTCAAGAAGTGCTAGTCCTCATCATGGTTTTGCTGCGTATTACACGTATGTAGAAAAAATCTGGGGAGCTGATGCTGTTCTTCATTTTGGAACTCACGGCTCACTTGAATTTATGCCTGGGAAGCAGATGGGCATGAGTGAAACTTGCTATCCGGATTCTCTCATTGGATCATTGCCTAATTTATATTACTATGCTGCAAATAATCCATCTGAAGCAACAATTGCGAAGAGAAGAGGATATGCTTCAACTATTAGTTACCTTACTCCTCCAGCGGAAAATGCAGGACTCTACAAAGGACTTAAAGAACTAAGTGAACTCGTTGGTTCTTATCAACAATTAAGAGAAAATAGTAGGGGCATTCAAATTGTTAATGCAATAGTTGAGACTTCTAAACAATGTAACCTTGACAAAGATGTAGAGCTTCCTTCAAAAGAAGTAGAAGAACTTTCAATAGATGAAAGAGATTTATTTGTTGGTAATGTCTACAAACAGTTGATGGAAATAGAAAGTAGATTATTACCTTGCGGTCTTCATACAATTGGAGAAGCTCCAACAGCAGAAGAAGCTGTTGCAACACTTGTAAATATTGCATCATTAGAGAGAGAACAAGAAGGATTAAGATCTCTTCCTGGATTACTCGCAGAATCCATCGGTCTAACTATTGATCAAATTTATGATGGTAATAATAAAGGTGAACTAAAATTTGTAGAGTTAAATGAAAAAATCATAAAGACAGCAAGAGAGTCGATTTTTGCGATGGTCAACTCTTTAAAAATTATGGATGGCAGAGTTTATTTAGAAAAATCACTTCTTTCCAAGCTTTTCGATTTACTAAAAGTTTTTGGTCTAAATCTACCTACCCCTTGGCTGAGAGTCTTCAGATTAAATGGATTTAATGAAGTTAATCAGAAGGAATTAAATAAATTATTTGATTACTTACTTTTCTGCCTGGAACAGGTCTGTGCAGACAAAGAAATGGATAGCCTCATAAAAGCACTAGATGGAAATTATGTTTTACCCGGACCAGGTGGAGATCCAATAAGAAATCCAGGTGTTTTGCCAAGTGGTAAAAATATCCATGCACTTGATCCTCAATCAATCCCAACTACAGCAGCAGTAGCTGCAGCGAAGTCTGTTGTTGACAAATTAATTGAAAGACAAAAAGAAGAGCAGGGAACTTGGCCTGAAACAATAGCTTGTGTTTTATGGGGTACTGATAACATCAAAACTTACGGAGAATCACTGGCACAAATTTTATGGTTTGTTGGGGTCAAACCAAAACCGGATTCTGTAGGAAGAATTAACAAACTAGAATTAATCCCTTTAGAAGAATTAGGAAGGCCAAGAATAGACGTAGTAGTTAACTGTTCAGGAGTATTTAGAGATCTATTTATCAATCAAATGGCTTTAATAGATCAGGCAGTCAAATTAGCCGCTGAAGCTGATGAACCATTGGAATCTAATTTTGTAAGGAAACATTCACTAGAACAAGCAGAGAAAGAAGGCACTTCTATCAGAGAAGCTTCAGCAAGAGTATTCTCTAATGCAAGTGGAAGTTATAGTTCAAATGTTAATTTAGCAGTAGAAAATTCAACATGGGAGGAAGAAAATGAATTACAAGAAATGTATTTATCACGCAAAACATATGCTTTTAATGCGGATAATCCAGGTGAGATGAATCAAAAAAGAGAGGTATTTGAGTCAGTAATGAAAACAGCAGATGTTACATTTCAAAACCTTGATTCATCAGAGATTTCATTAACAGATGTAAGTCATTATTTTGATTCGGATCCAACAAAATTAATCAAGACATTAAGAGATGACGGAAAAGAACCAAGTAGCTACATAGCAGATACAACCACTTCTAATGCACAAGTTAGAACACTTGGAGAAACTATCAGACTAGACTCAAGAACAAAACTCTTAAATCCTAAGTGGTATGAGGGTATGCTCAAATCTGGTTATGAAGGAGTTAGAGAACTTTCCAACAGACTTAATTACACTCTTGGTTGGAGTGCTACAAGTGGTCAAGTAGATAATTTTGTATATGAAGAAACTAATGAAACATTTATAAATGATGAAGAGATGAGGAAAAGATTAATGGATCTTAATCCTAATAGTTTTAGAAGAATAGTTGGAACATTGCTAGAAGTAAATGGTAGGGGATATTGGGAAACATCAGATGAGAATATAGAACAGTTGAAAGAACTATACCAAGAGGTAGAGGATAAAATCGAGGGAGTTAAAGAATAATAAAATTTATTATTTTCTGTAAATCCTATCAGCTACTTTCAAAATTTCATAATTTAATTTTACATTGTGAACTCTCACAATATCAATATTAAATTGTGAGCAAAGACAACTTATTGCAAGTGATCCAATATCCCTTTCTTTTGGATTTTTCTCATTCAAAATTTCTCCTATAAATCTCTTCCGTGATGCACCAATCAGAATTGGCAAATTCAATTTTTTGAATACATCTAAGTTTCTTAAGATTTCCAAATTATGAATAATATCTTTTGAAAAACCAATTCCAGGATCCACTATTATATTTCTTTCAGATATATTTTTTTCTAAAGCATTCTTTATTAAATTATCAAGCGAGCACTTTACATCACTCAATACATTCTGATAATTAGAGAGTTGATTCATATTTTGACTATTACCACGACTATGAGTTATTACGAATGGACAGTTGAATTTTGATACAACATCCAAAATTTTTATATCTCTTCTTCCTCCCGTTACATCATTTATCCAATTAGCACCATTTAAAAGAGCTTCGTAAGCAACTTCAGAATTAAAAGTATCAATAGAAATCAAAACATCTGGAAATTCGGATTTTATTAATTTTAGATATGGGATCAATCTTTTTATTTCTATACTTGATCCAACTTCTTCAGCCCCAGGTCTCGTACTTTGAGCACCAAGATCAACAACATCAACACCATTACTCAAGAAATGATTTACTTGATCTAAAACTTTTTTTGAAGAGTTTAATTCCCCACCATCACTAAATGAATCAGGAGTTAAATTAATAACTCCCATAATTGAAGTTTTTTGACCCCAGCCTTCTGGCCATGGATTATTCTTATTGATAATTTGCAATTCTCGCAAAACTATTCGGATCTAATGAAGCCCCTCCAACTAACACTCCATCTATATCGCTCATTGACATGATTTCGTCAATATTATTAGGTTTAACAGATCCTCCATATTGAATAATTACATCGTCAAAACCTATTAATTTTCGAATCAAAGAACATATCTTATTAGCGTCTTCTGCCTCACATGTTTTACCAGTGCCAATAGCCCATATTGGTTCATAGGCAATAATTAAATTAGATGGATCTGTATTCTCTAATCCTTGTTCAACCTGTCTAGTAATAACTCTATCAGCTTCTCCTCTTTCTCTTTGTTCTAATGTTTCTCCTACACAAACTATTGGAGTAAGTCCACTAGATTGAGCAAAAACTGCTCTTTTATTAATTTGTTCATCACTTTCACTAAAATATTTCCTTGGTTCACTATGTCCAACGATTGCATATGAGACGCCATGTTCAAGAAGCATTTTTGGAGATATTTCTGCAGTAAATGCTCCTTGATCTTCCCAATGAATATTTTGACTAGAAATATCTATATAATTAAAATCAGAATGCTCAGAAAAAGTTGAAATAGCAGTAAAAGGTGGAGCAATTACAACTTTACGATCGTCTTTTATGTTTTTTATTAAAGGAATAAACTCTTCTAAATAGGATTTAGCTTCAGCACAAGTCATGTGCATTTTCCAATTACCAGCAATTACAGATTTACTCAAAATACTATCTCCAAGAAAAATATACTAATACAAAGTGAGTTGAATAAGCTAACTATTCAAAAATTAATTCATTTTTTAGAAATATTACTTTATCTCCTTTGTTTAACTTCCTTCCTCTCCTGGTCTCAATTGCACCATTAACCTTAACAGAACCGGATTTAATAAAAATTTTTGCTTCGCCACCAGAAGATACCAAATTTTTCCATTTTAAGAATTGATCCAATTTCATTGTTTTTTATACCCCAAGATATTGATAAAGTAGGATAAACATTTAAAAATATAATATCTTGAGACTAATACCATCAGTCAGACCATATTCAAATAGGTTTATCAAGGGTTTTATATGCATGCTTATTTACGTAGCTTGTTGGCCTTTATTAGCTTATTTAGCTGGAAACTTAATCCCAGCAATTGGGTCAGGTGATCTCTCAAAAGTTTCTAGCATAATAATTAAGTCTTTATTTGTTTTTTTAATTCAGAAAACTGCTCAATTTGGACAGGATGTATTCATAGCAAAACCATCTTTAGAAATTAGTGAAGTGATGAGAGGAAATTTATTTAGCAGAATTCAAAAAATAAAGATGAATTCTGTTGAAAATATTTCAGCCGGGGACATCACATATAGACTTACAGAAGATGCAGACAGAGTAAGCGAAGTAATTTATAAAACAGCTCAAGATACTATTCCATGCACTTTACAGTTGTTAGCGGTAATAATCTATATGTTTTATTTAGACTGGTCACTAACAGTATCAACATTCGTTTTAGCACCATTGATTATTCTTTCAGTTAACAGTTTTGGAAGAAGAGTTTTAACAGCATCCGAAAAAAGTCAAGAATCAACAAGTAGTTTAGCAGGTTTAATAGGTGAATCTTTAAATGGAATGTCCACGATAAGAGCTTTTGCTGCAGAAAATTGGATTAAGAAAAGATTTAATGAAAGATTAAGTACAAATAAAAAAGCAAAATATAAAACATTAAAACTACTTGCATTTCAACATCCAGTTGTAGGATTTGTTGAAGCATTTGGAATATTAGCAATATTAGGTTTAGGAGCCGCAAGAATCAATCTAGGCCTTCTAACAAGCGAAGAATTTAGTAGTTTTTTTGCAGCAATATTAATGCTTATTGATCCTATAAGCCATATAAGTACAAATTTTAATGACTATAAACAGACAGAAGCCTCAATAAAAAGGTTGAAGAACATAAATCAAGAACCTGTCGAAGATGATAAAGAAAATTTACGAAGGATATCCAATTTTGAAGGCAAGATAAGTTTCAAGAAAGTAAATTTCGCTTACAAAAAAGATAATCAAGTACTTAAAAATATCAATTTAGAAATTAAAAGAGGGGAAGTCACAGCATTTGTTGGAGCTTCTGGTGCTGGTAAAAGTACAATGTTGGCTTTGATATTAAAGTTTATAACTCCAAATAATGGAGACATTTTTATAGATAATAAAAATCTCAAAACATTAAATACAAAAGATACGAGAAAAAATATCGCATTAGTACAACAACAGCCTTTTTTGTTCTCAGGAACAATTATTGATGTAATAAGGATGGGCAGAAATTTTACCAAAGAAGATGTCATAGAATCAGCGAGAAAAGCAAATGCTCACAAATTCATTCAAAAGCTTCCTGAGAAATATGAAACTGAGATAACTGAAAGAGGATCAAATTTATCAGGTGGTCAGATCCAGAGGATAGCAATTGCAAGAGCGATACTCGGGAACCCCTCAATTCTTCTTTTAGATGAAGCCACAAGTGCGTTAGATGCAGAATCAGAATCTGAAGTACAAAAAGGTCTTAATAAAGCTATGAAAGATAGAACAGTTATTGTAATTGCACATAGATTGGCAACTACTCAAGAGGCCAACAAAATAGTTGTTTTCGATAAAGGGGAAATTATTGAAGTCGGGAGACATATTGATTTAATCAATAAAAATGGGATTTATAAAGAATTATGTGAAAAACAATTAATTAAAAAAATATAACTCTAATTTACTTATTAAAAGCAAAATCCATGAGAGAAAAAACAAATGCTTCTGCAAATCCAGTATTAACCTTTGAAGGAAAAGAGTATTTAATAAATGAACTTTCTAATGAAATAAAAGAATCTATAAAAGTATTACAAATAGCCGAAACACAACTTAAGATGCATGAAGATACTCTCAAATTACTTTAATTAGCCGAAACTCTTTAGCTAATCAGTTAAGAGAAAAACTTAAAAACTTATAATAAAATTTAGTAATTATGGATTTCTTGCAGCGAATAAGTATCAATTTTATTGCCTTGCAAAGCTTTGATTGCTTTTATTGCTGCCTTGGCTCCAGGAATAGTTGTAAAAGTTGGAATATTATATTCTAAAGCGGCACGTCTTAAATAAGCATCATCATGAAGAGCCTGTGAGCCAATTGGAGTATTTATTATTAATTGAACAAGTCCAGAACGAATTAGGTCCTCAATATTTGGTCTTCCTTCATGAACTTTTAGCACTTCTTCAACTTGAATTCCTAAATTCACCAAATATGAAGCTGTACCTTTTGTTGCGATTAATTTAAATCCTAAATTCAAAAGTTCTCTAGCAACTTCCTCAAGATTTTTTTTATCTAAATCATTTGTAGATAAAAAAGCAACTCCTTCAGAAGGAACACCATTACCTGCAGCCAATTCCGACTTGGCATAAGCGATCCCAAAATCTTTAGCTAAACCCATTACTTCTCCAGTAGATCTCATTTCAGGACCAAGTAATGTATCAGACCCTGGAAATCTTTTAAAAGGTAAAACGGCCTCTTTAACTGCCTGATATTTTGGAGAAAATTCTTCTGTGAAATTAAGATCTTCTAATGTAAAACCTTGCATTAACTGAGTAGCTAATTTTGCAACTGGTTTACCTATGGCTTTTGAAACAAATGGCACTGTCCTGGATGCTCTTGGATTTGCTTCAAGAATAAATAATTTATTTTCTTTATTATTTGTATTTATTACTGCAAATTGCAAATTAATTAAACCAACAACATTTAATCTTTGTGCAATTAATTTTGTCCAGTTCCTTACATTTTCTATTGTGGATGTTGAAAGAGAAATGGATGGTAAGCAACAAGCTGAATCTCCTGAATGAATTCCTGCAGGCTCCACATGTTCCATTAGGCCAGCAATTACAACCGAACCCTCTGAATCGCATAAAGCATCAACATCTATCTCAATTGCATTATTTAAATATTGATCAAGAAGGATTGGATGATCAGGTGATACCTTAACTGCTTCAGAAATGTATCTCGATAATTCATTTTCATCTTTTACAATTTCCATAGCCCTTCCACCTAAAACATAAGAAGGTCTTACAACCAAGGGGAATCCTAAATTTTTTGCTACTATCTCTGCTTCATTTTGATTACGTGCAATACCGTTTAAAGGTTGTCTAATACTTAACTCCTCAAGTATTTTTGTAAATTCCTCTCTATCTTCTGCTAAATCAATAGATATTGGAGAAGTCCCAAGAATTTTTGATCCTGTTCTGATCCCATCATTAGATTTAAGCCAATCAAATAAAGGTAATGATAATTTCAGTGGAGTTTGACCTCCAAATTGAACAATCAATCCATAAGGATTTTCAGCTTCTATAATGTTAAGAACATCCTCCAATGTTACAGGCTCAAAATATAAAATATCACTAGTATCATAATCTGTTGATACAGTTTCAGGATTACTATTGATCATTATTGTTTTATAGCCATTTGTAGAAGCTTGATATGATGCATGGCAACAACAGTAATCAAATTCTATTCCCTGACCAATTCTGTTTGGACCTCCTCCTAAAATCATAATTTTTTTTGATTTACTATCTTCTGAAATCTCAGTATCAAAAATTTGAGAATTAAAATTAATGAAGGATTCTTCGTAAGTTGAATAATGATAAGGAGTTGAAGATGAGAATTCTGCTGAACAAGTATCAACAGTTTTATAAATTGGAATTATATTAAGCTTTTTTCTATATCTTCTTACTTCAAAAAACTCAGAATTAGTTAACTTAGCTATCTGTTGATCTGAAAATCCTAATTGTTTAGCATGTAACATCAAATCCCTATCTAGAGTATAAAGATCCTTATCTTTCAAAAAATCATTTTCAAAATTAAAGATATTACGTAATTTTTCGATAAACCATAAATCTATATTTGTAACTTCTTGAATATAGTTATTAGTTTTACCATACTGCATAGCTTTTTTAATTAGGAGAATTCTTTCAGATGTAGGGTTTCTTAAACTATTTTTAATTTGACTCTCATCTTTAAATTCATCTTGTGAATCACATTCCCATCCAAAAACACCTACTTCTAATGACCTTAATGCTTTCTGAAATGATTCTTCAAAAGAACGACCTATTGCCATTGACTCACCAACAGATTTCATAGCAGTGCTTAAAGTATTAGAAGAGCCTTTAAACTTTTCAAAAGCAAATCTTGGGATCTTAGTAACTACATAATCAATTGATGGTTCAAAACATGCAGGTGTTTTTTTTGTAATGTCATTAATAATCTCATCAAGTGTATAGCCAACAGATAATAAAGCTGCAATCTTAGCTATTGGGAATCCAGTGGCTTTACTTGCCAAAGCAGAGGATCTACTTACACGAGGATTCATTTCAATAACAATTACTTCTCCATTAGATGGATTTATTGCAAATTGAATATTACTCCCTCCTGTTTCAACTCCCACCTCTCTAATTATTTTCAATGACAAATCTCGCAACCTCTGATATTCCTTATCTGTTAAGGTCTGTGCAGGAGCTACGGTAATAGAATCTCCAGTATGGACACCCATTGGGTCTAAATTTTCAATGCTGCAAACTATTACTACATTGTCAGCAGTATCTCTCATTACCTCCAATTCAAACTCCTTCCATCCAATGAGTGATTTTTCAATTAATATTTGATTACTTGGACTTTCCTCCAAACCTGATTTACACAACTCGACAAATTCCTCAAGGTTAAAAGCAATTCCACCCCCTACTCCACCTAAAGTAAATGCAGGCCTTATTATAAGAGGGTAGGAACTAATTTTTTTTGATACCTCTATAGCTTCATCTAGGTTAGATGCAATACCGGATGGACAAACATTAACATTTATTTTCTCCATCGATTCTTTAAATAATTTCCTATCTTCAGCTTTATTAATAGCTCTTAAATCAGCTCCAATTAATTCAATATTATTTTGTTTTAAAACATCGGACTCTGATAGTTTAACCGCAAGATTCAGAGCGGTTTGACCTCCCATAGTGGGAAGAATAGCATCAGGTTTTTCTCTCATAATTATCTGAGAAACTATTTCAGGAGTCAATGGTTCAATATATGTTTTGCTTGCGATATCAGGATCAGTCATTATTGATGCTGGATTTGAATTTATCAAGACAATTTCATAACCAGCATTTCTTAATGCTTTGCAAGCTTGAGTACCAGAGTAATCAAATTCGCATGCTTGCCCTATAACAATCGGTCCCGAACCTAGAATAAGAATTTTTTTAAGATCACCTCTTTGAGGCATAATTTAAATGTTCATTTATCTCATGCTACTTATAAATCATCAGATGTTAATCAAGTTACTTGAAAAGCAACATTTGTTTCTATAGTATTGGAAGAAATTAATTTTTTATGAGCGAACTTCAGCGACTTAAAAGCTTGTTGCCTCCAGAGAATGAAAGTTGGGTATTTGTTGAAGCTGCTGCTGCTATAGATCCACCTTTAATAACACTTGAGGAAATCGGTCGTGACGAAGTAGAAATTCAAATAGATTTAGATGAATGGGATAACTTTGCTATTGACCACAGAAATTTATTATTTTGGCACGAGGTTGGGAAAATACAAAATGACACTATTCCCAGAGATGGATGGGAAATGGCAGCTCTTGCCATAGGACTTGGAGGGGCGATAGGAGAGTTGTGGGTACAAGATGGGTTACTTTTATTACTCGCTCTTGGTTTATCAAGTTTTGCAGGATATAGATTATATTTAAAAAATAATTCTGAAAAAAAGCTTCAAGATGCCATTTATGCAGATGAAAGAGCTATAGATCTTGCTTGTAGATTTGGATACAGCATTCCAAATGCTTATAAAAGTCTTGGAGGAGCATTAAAGGAGTTAATAGAGAAGACACGAAAAAAGAAAAAAAGAAGTTTTTTTGAAGACAGATTAGATGCCTTAAGAAAAAGTGCAGAAAAAGCAAGATCAGAATTATCTCAGCAAGAAGGCTCAGAAAAATCAGTTTCAAGTGAAAATGTTTATGGACAATAAAAGTTTGGTTTTAATAGCAGCCAAAGCATGTGATGAAAAAAAGGCAAGAGATATAAAACTTATAAAAATTGACAAAGTATCATTTATAAGTGAATGGATTTTGATTGCAGAAGGATTGTCTGATGTACAGGTTAGATCTATAACTAACTCTGTAGAGGGAGAGCTTAGAGAAAAGGCTAAAGTTGAACCTATACGAAAAGAAGGGATTAACGAAGCGAAATGGGCTTTACTCGATTATGGTGATTTGATAGTAAATATTTTTCAACCAGAAATAAGAAAATATTATGACCTTGAATCATTCTGGAGTAATGGAGATAATCTTTTATTTCCATAATTTTATTTTATGAATCAATCTAAATGTCCTGTCCCTAGAGAGCAGCAACCCACAAATGAATTCATAGAATTATCAAAATCTAAAATTTTTTCTTGGCCAAAAACAAAAAAGTCACTAATTCTCATATTGGGAAAGTTCTGGGTAGGAGCTTTTCTTCTATTTCTCGTTATTTCCTCAGGTAGTATATATTTCAAAACGTCCCTTTTAAAATATATTCTATTAAGTTTTTTTAGCAGCTTATCAATACCTCTTTTAATTTCAATTAGGTTATATCTAGGTTGGAATCATATATTTAATAGATTAATATCTGAAAAAGTCGAATATGAGGAGTCCGGCTGGTATGACGGTCAAATATGGGAAAAGCCATTAGTTTTGAAAGAAAAAGAATCACTTATTGCCTCAATTGAGGTAAAACCTATTTTAAAAAATTTAATTCAAATTTTTTCTATTATTTCAGTCTTAGCTTTGTCTGGTATTTTGATTTTTCAATATAACAATTTCTAAATGAGTTCTAATTTCAAAAACCTCTACACTTCTAACAATCCTCCCTTACAAGCAACCTTAATGAGAGGATCAAATATTGAGTCGATCCACAAGATTCATGCTGTTATTACTGATAAAAAAGGGAGGGTTTTAATGTGCGCAGGAAATCCAGAATATAAAAGTTTCATAAGGTCAGCACTAAAACCTTTTCAAGCAATACCTTTTGTTAGTAGTGGGGCTGCATCAAAAATCAATAATGAATCAAAATCAATTGCTTTAGCATGCGGGTCACATAGTGGATCAAAACTTCATTCAAGGGAAGCATTCAAAATTTTATGGGAATATGATATTGACATTAATAATCTTAAATGTCCAAAATCCAAGACAAGTCCATTAGAACATAATTGTTCTGGTAAACATGCTGGTTTTTTAGCTACATGCAAAAAAATGAATTGGCCACTAGATAGTTACCTAAAGGGGGATCATCCTCTTCAAATAGAAATATTCAGAATTGTTTCTGAATTACTAGAAATCCCGTCATCTGAAATAAACGCAGAACGTGATGATTGTGGTGCACCCACTCTTTATTTAAAACTATTAGAAATGGCGAGGTTATATTCACTTTTGAGCAGTTCCGAAAATGCTGAATTAGAACAAATCAGTAGAGCTATGGCAATAAACCCAATAATGATAAGTGATAACAATAAATTTGATACAGAAATAATTAAAGCTTCTCATGGGAACGTTATAGGTAAAGGTGGAGCCGAGGGAATACAGTGTCTATGTAAAGTAAATGAAGGGATAGGCTTAGCTTTAAAAGTAGAAGACGGATCAAAAAGAGCAAAGCATGCTGTTAGTCTCCACTTACTCAAACAGTTAGAGTGGATATCTGACTTAAGAATTCAAGACATCGAAGAAAAAGTTTTTAATTTTCCTGAAGGAGTGCGACTTGAAGTTAAAGGTAAAGTAAAATTCCAAGAATCCTAAAAAACAGGAAAAATAACCCTTTCAGATGTATGCTATGTATATGACGCGGGGTAGAGCAGTCTGGTAGCTCGTCGGGCTCATAACCCGAAGGTCGGAAGTTCAAATCTCCCCCCCGCCACCATTTTGCAGCTTCACAACTGCTTTTTTAGTATTTGCAGTAGTTACAGCAATTATAAAAATAAAAATTATAAAAATCTTAACTAAAAAGAATTTATTAAAAATTATTTGAGATCTTTTTGAATAGAAAATTTCAAGTCAACTCTAACTAATAATCCAGTAATGATAAAAAATATTCCAATGTATGAATTCAAAGATAGGTCCAAAATATTAAATTAATTTCTGACTAAATTTTAACTCAAAATCATATCTATTAAATACGTCATAAAAAAGAATTTAAAAAAAATCTGAATTTTGAACATTTACATCTTTAATAAGTAATTAATAAAGTAGAGTAAAGTTTATCTAATTTAGAAAATTATATGCAGAATTTGCTACAGCGTGATTTAGGTTCAAGCATGTTATCAATAGCTGTCATATTAGGTTGGTTAGGTCTGTTTTTTGTATTTTTGAGAGTATTAACAATTGCAATAAAGAGAATCCTTGAAGCTGTTTTCAAAAAATCTTAATAATTGAAATAAATCAATAATTCTGAATTAATCGCATAAACCCTTTATCAATAGGTATAATAACCTAAAAATGTCAATTTTAGATAAGATTAAAATAGGAAATTCTGTTCAAGTTAACCTAGAACTATCTAAAGATAGGCTTAACAAAGAAACTATCGATGCAATTAATGTTTCTTCATTGGGTAAGGTAAGTGATTTCAGAATAACTGATGGCAAAGGTATTGGGGTTGTCTTGCAATTATCTAATGGACAAGAGCAATGGTTTTTTGAGGATGAAATTGATCTTCTCGACCAAAATGGTAATGCTATAAAGAAAAATTATGATAAACAAAAAGATAGTAATTTTATATTTAGTTTTTTAAGAGGATTAAATTATGAGAATAAAAATAACGTAAACGAGTTACTTAATCCAATAAACTTTTTTATCTGGCTGGTTGTATCTTTTAAAGATATTTTTTGATTGGTTAAAAAATTTTCTAAAATAAAATTAATTTAACAATTTATTTAAATATTAAATTTCAGTAATTAAAAATTTAAATGTTGCAAAATATTATTGATGTAAAAAATTTATCTAAGTCATTTGATATCTCTTCCAAAGAACCAGGCTTAAAAGGAACAATTAAACATTTTTTTAGAAGACAAAAAAAAAGTTTAAAAGTTATAAAAGATATAAGTTTTGAAATTAAAGAAGGAGAAATAGTAGGTTTTCTAGGTGCAAATGGAGCTGGGAAAACAACAATATTAAAAATGCTTTGTGGCTTAATTTATCCAAGTGAAGGTTCGATTTTGGTTTCAGGCTATTTACCTTTCAGCAGAAAAGAAAATTTCCTAAAGAATATCACCTTAATAATGGGACAAAAGCAACAGCTTATATGGGATCTTCCACCAATTGAATCATTTTATTTGAATGCATCAATATATGACATAGATAAGTTCGAAGCTAAAAAGAGAATAAAAAAACTATCGGAAATGCTTGAAATTGATGAAGAGCTTTTCATACCTGTTAGAAAACTTTCACTAGGGCAGCGTATGAAATCAGAATTACTAGCAGCTTTGATACATGAACCAAATATTCTATTTTTAGACGAGCCAACACTTGGATTAGATATTAATGCACAGAGAAATTTAAGAAAATTTCTTCAAAAATATAATAAGGAAACTAATGCAACGATATGCCTAACAAGTCATTACATGAAAGATATTACATCGCTATGCAAGAGAGTTATATGTGTGCACGAAGGGGCGATATCATATGATGGAAAACTTGACCTGTTATTAAAAAAACTTTCTCCTGTTAAAGAAATATTAATAGTTTGTCGATCAGAAGAGGATGCAATTAAATTAGGAAATTCCGGTTTTACTGTTAAAAATAAAATAAAGAATGAAATAACTATAAAAATTGAAAACAACTCAATTACCTCTTCTCTAAAAACTATCCTAAATAATTTTGATATTGAAGACCTTTTTATAAATGAACCACCCATTGATGAAGTTATTGGGAAGGTATTAATCAAAAAAGATTATGATATCTAATTTAATTAACCGTAAAATATTAACTTTATTAAAAGTCCAATATTCAAACATGTTGGAGTATAGGGTAGAAATTGCATTGTGGGCAATTTCAGGGATTATTCCTTTTTTCATGTTAAACATTTGGACAAATAATAATCTAAATGAATCCATAAACATTAGTAGTACAATGCTTTCTAGGTATTTCTTATGTGCTTTTTTTGTAAGACAGTTTTCTGTAGTTTGGGTTGTATTTAGTTTTGAAGAAGATTCTCTTATGGGGAAGGTATCTCCGTATTTAATTCAACCTTTAAATCCATTTTTCAGATATTTTGCACAACATCTTGCAGAACAAAT
This sequence comes from Prochlorococcus sp. AG-347-O22, assembly GCA_003278845.1. Lineage (GTDB taxonomy): Bacteria > Cyanobacteriota > Cyanobacteriia > PCC-6307 > Cyanobiaceae > Prochlorococcus_A. The sequence continues at coordinate 22,361 of QCCX01000007.1, read as the reverse complement.
AACAAGATTTCCTTTCGCACTAATAATTGCATTTTTCTTTTTTATTTTTAATCCAGAAAGTATATGGATACCAAATTTAAGTATTTTACTTTTATCAATAGTATCTACTTTCTTATCCTTCTTGATTCAATTTTTAATTCAGTCAATAGTTGCATGTCTATGTTTCTGGACAGAGAAAGCGTCATCGATAGAAAGATTATTATTTATTCCAACTTTATTTCTCTCAGGTCTTTTAGCACCTGTAGTTTCATTTCCAGCATATGTTAAATCTTGGATTTATTTGACTCCTTTTCCATATCTAATTGATTTCCCTGCAAACTTACTTTCAGGTAACAAAACAAATATTATTGGAGGGTTAATTATGCAAATTCTATGGATTTTTATACTTTTCCCATTATTTAAGAAAATCTGGTCTGAAGGAACAAAAAAATATACCGCAATGGGGTCATGAATTTAAGAAAATATCTAAAAGTTTATAAAAAATTCTTACATACTTCTTTAGCTTCGGAGTTGGAGTATAAGACAAATATATTAGTTGATTTAATTACTGCAATTCTAAGTTTAGTAGGGAGTATTTTTCTATTATCTATTTTCTTTCAAAATAGTGGATATATTGGAGGGTGGAAATTTGAACAGGCACTAATAATCCAAGCAATTTATACAATTTTGAATGGGATAACAAATACATGGTTCAATCCTAATCTTACAGAAATAGTTAAACATATAAGAGAAGGAACATTAGACTTCGTACTTTTAAAACCTATTGATAGTCAATTTTTTATTTCATTAAAAAAAATAAATCCATCTGGATTTTTAGAAATTATGCTTGGATTTTTGTTGTTGTTCTTCTGCATAAAAATAAATCAAATCAATTTAAATTTAAGTTTTCTGACCCTATCATTGATTACTATTAGTTGTTCGATTTGTATTTTATATAGCTTATGGTTTTTTATATCTACTACTACTATTTGGTTTGTTAAAACTTGGAATGCAATAGAAGTATTAAGATCATTCCTTTATATTGGAAGATTTCCTCTAAGTTCATTTTCATTTTCATTAAGAATCTTTTTTAGTGTTTTTATTCCTATTGCTTTTATAACTACAATTCCTTCTGAAGTTTTTCTAGGACTTTCTGTATTTTGGAAAATATTGCTTGAAATTATTGTAGCGACAATATTTCTTATTAATTCAAGAAAGTTCTGGTTATTTGCATTAAGATTCTATTCATCAGCCTCTAGTTAAGTATTATTTATTAACCTCGCTACAAAATTTCCAAATTTGTTGTTTACTTTTTAAATTAGAAAGCCTAGATAATTTTTTAAAATGAAGTTTTGATTTTTCAACAGATAAAAGCCTGCAGTTGTATTCAATTTTATGATTTCTAGATATGATTCCTAATTTGAGTGATACATCACTAAGGATAATTATTAAAGTAAGAAAAAAAAATATGCCGAAAAATTGTAAAAATGATTTTGAATAATTTTCTTTTTCAGTTTTTAATTCAAACTTCATTACTTAACAATATATTGAGGGCACTTAGTTGCAGCAATAGCAACAGCAGTAACTTTAAAATTTTTAGACTTCTCAATAACCTTTTTAACCTCTAATGGACCAAATTTATTACTTGCATCACTGTAGGAAAGAAGTAAAGATTTATAGTTATCATGACCTAGATTTCTATACTCACAGAAATTATCCCCAACATAATTCAAAAGTGTTAGTAAAGTTAATTCAATCATTAAAACTTTTTACTAGCGAAGTTCTTACGAATGATACTGTGCAGGACATTTTTAACAAGTAAAATTACCAAAAACATTTGAAATTATGAAATTAGATTTTCATTAATAAACATCAAAGTTGCAAAATTATTTCAGAATTTATTAATTCACATAAAAGAAAATTATTAAAGCACTATCTGTAGTGTATTTAGTTGACAATAATTGCACTACAGATAGGGGGTTGCATTTTTTAAGAAATTGGTTTAAAAATAGGATTCCCCATCACCCGGCCCCACAAATGTGAGGCCTTTTTTTATGGTTTTTAAAATAAGGCCTCTTTAAATGTTTGATTTAATAAAACGAGTAATTTATCCCTTCAATAATGAATAAAGATAATAATTTATTTATTTTTTAATTTATAATCCTGCTTTAGGATTTTTATCAAAATGTACTGCTATCATCCAATAATTTTATAAAAAGCTTTTTATAGATTTAATCAACAAGCTAATACCAACCAAAATACATACCGTTATAAAAGTTTTCTTAATAAGTATATTCCCATTTAATTTTGACAGGTGAGCTCCGAAAAATCCTCCTGTAAAGGAACCGATTATTAAAACTATCAATAAATTAAATGGAACCGATCCTATTCTTGCCAAAAATACTGCTCCGACAAAATTCCAAAAAATCCCAACAGTAAAAAATGTCATACTTATGGCTCGAAGAAAATCCATTTCAAAAGTTTTTATTAATAGAATTGTTACGAGCAATCCAGTTCCTGAAGAAATAGAACCATTTAATATACCTATAAGAAAAATAAAAATTAAAAATTTAATTTTATGAACAAAATTAAGCTTTTTATTACCAGATGACATTCCTAAATCTGGTTTAAAGAATGAGTAAAAAGCTAATAATATGGATATTATTCCTAAAAATAAGTATAAGTACTTTTCTGATATATATTCAACTACAGAAGCCCCAAAAATTACTCCTGGTAATCCAAAAATTAAAATTTGCCAAGCAACACTTATATCATTACCTAAAGATTTGTAATTTCTTAAGGAACCCCCTATTCCTAGTGCTACTGTTGCTAATTTATGACTAGCAAGAGCCTGATAATAAGGAACCCCAGATAAAATCAATGCTGGCAATTGTAATAATCCTGCTCCTCCTCCAGAAATCGCTGAGAACGTATTAGAAAAAAACGATATCAAAAAGATATAAATACTTTTAAATAAAGAATGATCAAAATTTCCTAATAATATTGTTAATAAATAAAGCATTTACTATAAATTGCCCTTTGTATTAATAAGTGAAAATTATTCTTTTCATAAGAAGCATTTGCTTTAAGAAATCATATCTTATATTTTTTAATCATACTTTAAAAAAAACTGTTATTATCAGAAAAAATTATCAAGAATTTTATGCATAGACAAGATGCAATTTACCTTGATCAGTTTTGTCCCAAGATAAGTAATAAAAATTGGAGAGAGTCACTTAATAAAGTTACTAATTATAAATGTATTTATTGCGGTAAACCCTCAGAATCACTAGACCACCTCCACCCAATGTCAAAAGGGGGGATTAGCAGTACAAGTAATTGCGTACCATGTTGTTTGTCATGTAATGGTAAGAAATCAGATTCAGAAGTTCTTAGTTGGTACAGAAAACAAAATTTTTATGATCCGCGAAGAGCTATGGCGATACGAGCATGGTTTAATGAAGATTTAAAACTAGCGTCAGTTCTCTTGAAATACTTAAATTAAACAATGAATGATAAATTGATTGAGATTCGAAAAAATATTTTTGTACATCGTTGAATAGGATACTTTATATTGGTAAGCAATGTTTTCATTAAATTATTCTTATTCTTTCTGAATTTATATTATTGCTTTTAAAAATAGAGATATTAGAATAATCTTCTTTCCACATTATTGGTGAATCTATAATCTTTCTCTCTGGAGACTTTACTGAAAAAATTAATCCAAATACAAAAAGAACAGTAATCAATATAATTGTCATTACTAATTTGTCTGAAATATTATTCATTTACCTAATCTATCTTGAAAAATTTTTGTCAGGAGTAGTTTTTTCATAAATTTCTAGAAAATATGATTTAAAATAGTTAATCCCCTCATTTCCAATCAATCCAATTGACCGTCCGCAATCATTTACTACTTCTGATGAAATTTGATTTGCCAAGTCACTTTTCTCAATCCATTTTTTCTGAGGATTGTAAGAGAAAGATATAATGTTTTCAGTTTTTACAATAGCTGATTTCATTGCTTCATCTTTGGAAAGACCATTTTGGATAGCATTGCAATATTTTTTAGAGAAATTATTAGAGATCCTATTTTGTAGCAAACTAACACTAGGATCGGACGTATCAAAAGGTATACCTATTGCAGGTTTTAATTGAAAAATTATAAATAAAAGTAAGACAAAAAATAATTTTAACAACAGCTATTAATCAATAGTTCATAAGTAATATAATAGTATTTTGTAATTGTCTTTTCAATTAAATCTGATAATTATTAAAAGCAAATTAAATTTCAATTTATTAATAATTAAAAGTATTGCGATAAGTTCAGTAATAATAGTCAGAGGTTTATTCGACTACAAATATGAACGAATCATTGATGACATTACTATTTTTTCCTGATTGGACAAATGGATTACCTTCAGATTTCTTAATTCTTCATTTTTTTGTAGGAGCTGTGATTTTCCCATTCAACATGATTCATGCTAAAGCAAGAAAAATTGACAGTCAAAACCCACAGGAAGCCGCTAATGGGTATAAAAATTCAGACAATGCAACATTTTTTGGATACGAGGAAATCAATTAGATTTCCATAAAATTTATTTAAGGAATTAGTTTATTGATGATAATTTCCCTAAATACAGCTTTAGATCTTAAAATATTAAGTCCCAGTGAACCTATTGGAATATTCATAATTTTTGTAGGATTAATATTTACTGGCATGATTTTCTATATTATTTATGCTGTAAGTACTAATAAAGAATCCTTAGAAGACAAAAAAATAAGAAATAAAAAGGAGAACTTGCAAAAGGAGAAAATAGGAAAATTATTTCCTAAGAAAAAATAAATTTAATTACTTTATTACTATAAAGATATTTATTTATATTATTAATTATTAAATCAGTAGGATCTAAAAACATTAGTTTTAGTTCTTTTAAATCAAACATCTCTAAAAATTTAACTATAACAACAAAATTTTTTTTACGAGGACTTCATATTGTTACTTGCTCAGCTAAATTATTTTCATATCAAGCAAAAAATGTTAAAAATGGAAAAAATAATTTGAAATCTTGGAGAATTCAACTCAATATCTTTTTCTTGCTAGTGGAGTGAATAATGGAGAAGGGTTTTGGGTTGTGGGAATAAAAAATTGCGATGATAATATCCTTGAGGATGAAAATCTTTTAGATTGCCATAGAAAAGAATTAATAGGTACTGAATCAGCAAAAGATATTCTTTTAGCTATTAATTTAAACGTAAATAATTTATTAAATGAACTAAGAAACAAAAAATACTTAATTACAAGACCTTCAATGGGGATTCCATTTGATATCCCTTTAGAAATCTTGGAAAATATTTTTGATTTTTGGTTAGATATTTATAAAAATCATGAAGCCTGGGAAGCTTGTTTAGGACTTCTTAAAGTTAGAAAAAGGATTCCCCTAACAAACCTAATTGAAAGCGAAAGTTTAAAGGGAAACTCTAAAAAATGGGCTATAAAAATTGAAGCTTTACATACTTATGTTCCTTCTTCACTTAAAAATGAAAAATTAAATAACCCCATGTGGGAATAATTTTATCTTTTAATACAAAAAATATTTACTTCGTTGGATATTTAAGTAAAAATAAAATAACCAGTAATTTAAAAATGAATAAACCATATTCTTTTAGTATCGATCAAATGAACGGGATAGTTGAGGATACCTATGCCAAGATAATAAATGAATGTGAAAATTTAAAAAAAAATACTAATTGTCCAAATGAGCAAGTAGTAGCACTTTTAAGTGTAATTGCCTCAAATTACGCTAGTGCAACAGAAAAATTCGAAAATTAAGATGATAAGTTATTTTACTTGGAACGAATTCGATAAGAGCGTAGAACAAATAGCCAATAAATGTAGGTTTAAGGAATTTTCTGGAGTATATGGAGTTCCTCGTGGCGGATTATGTCTTGCTGTAGCACTGAGCCATAAATTAAAAATTGAATTAATTTCAGAACCAATAAAGAATTCACTAATAGTAGATGATGTTTATGAAACAGGCATCACATTGACGACCTTCAAGAATATTGAAGGAGCAATGTTATTTGTATTATTTAGTAAAGTCAAACCTACATGGTGGAATACAGTACACATAACAAAAAAAAGTCAATGGGTTGTTTTTCCCTGGGAAAATACTTTAACTTCAAAAAGTGACCGCGAAGATTACATCAAAAAAAGAGGGTTAAGTTGAGAAAGAAATTATATTTAGCTAATCCATATGGATTTTCAAAACAAACTAAAACCCTCCTACATGAATTTATTGAAATTTTCAATGATTTAAATGTAGAAGTATATGAACCTTTTGAGAGAGTAAAACTACTAACACAACAAAAAAGTCAATGGGCATATAAAGTTGCAAATAGTAATTTCCATGATTTAAAAGAATGTGATTGTATTTTTGCGATTGTTAACGGAAATCCTCCAGATGAAGGGGTAATGATTGAATTGGGTATCGCAATTGCTTTAAAAAAGGAAATCTTTTTATTCAGGGATGATTTTAGAAATTGTTCTGATAGCGATCAATATCCTTTAAATCTAATGTTATTTCTTGGCCTGCCAAAAGATAATTGGGAAAAATATTATTTTGAATCATTACAAGACATAAAAAGTAATAAAAAAAGATTTATGGAGTGGGCAAAAAATTAGCCAAATAAACCATTAACCCTCAATTAGAAGTTTGAGTTTAAATATAACTGTTGAGGTGCTAGAATAATATTTATTTAGAAAATTTTGACACAAGTTACAGTTGGAGAGAACGAGGGAATTGAGTCAGCCCTTAGAAGATTTAAAAGACAAGTATCTAAGTCCGGCATCTTTGCAGATTTAAAAAGACTTAGACATCACGAAACACCTATTGAAAAATATAAAAGAAAGTTGCAGCAGAGAAGAAAAGCAAGAAGAAGATAGTCTGCCATAGATATTAAATTTTTTGAATATGAGTTGATATTACAAGTTTTTTTAGAAAGGTTTAAAAATAAAATTTTAACTACTTAAGCTTTTTAAGCTTCTTAACTAGATTTATTCCAACTCCTGACACAGCAAGAAGATCTTTTTCATCTGCAGCGATCACTGCCTTTGTTGTTTTAAATCCAGCCTCGTACAAAGCTTTAGCGCTTTTTGCTCCAACACCTGGAAGTGTAGTCAAAGTTTCAATATTTTTCTTAGAATTTATTGCTTTGGTTTTTGTTTTTGTTTTTGTTTTTGTTTTTGCAGGCTTTGCTGCTTTTTTTTCTTTCTTTAAAGGAGTTTCAGAAGTTACTGCACTTTTAAATAAAATTGATTTTAGTTTTCTGAGAAATTTAGAAATCATTGCAATATATAAGTAATAAAATTAGCTCTATTCAGATTAATATTATCAAATTCCAGAGGAATTAATTACAAGATAAAAACTAACTGCATGGAAATAATTTATTTACAATTATATAAAGACACATATTTAATATTTATGCAAGCTTACGAGCCATTGCAAGGTATTCTAAATTATTTTAAGAACTAAAAAAAGTTAAAATGAATATACAAAATTTAAATGTATTTATTAATAGTAAAGTTAAAATCTTACTAAAGAACAGATCATAAAAATGAATCTTATTTTTATAAGTGGCCCTTCAGGAAGCGGGAAAACAACTTTATCTAATCAAATAATTAAAAAAAATAAAAATGGTATTGTGTTAAGTACCGACAATTACTATAAGACAGGTTTAATAAGTAAATTACTACCAAAATTTATAGAAGGGTTTTTTGATAGAAGTATTAGTTTTAATAAAAAACTATTCCAAAAAGATTTTGATTTCATTTATAAAAATGGGGTTTCAATCTGTGATCGTTATTATAATTTCGAAAAGAAAACAATTCAAAATATATTAAACGAAACAAATGATATTAGTTTTTTAATTGTTGAGGGTATATTTGCTAAAGAATTCTCAAACACTTTAAATAATAAGGATTATATTTTTATAGAACTAAAAACTAAAAAAAATGAGTGCATGAAAAGAGTTGTCCAAAGAGATATAAAAGAAAGGGGGAAGGAAAAAAAACAAGCTGAGAATGATTTCTTAAAATCATGGAGCATTTATTATGAAAAATCCGAACCTAATAGCATAAAAAATAATACAGATAAATTTATTATTATTGAAAAAAAAACTGATGTAGATCACATTCTGAAAAAATTATTTAATTAAGTCTTTAATTTTTTTCTCTAATATTAAAGCACTTAAAATTGAGCCTTCAATTCTGCCAAATCCATTTCCTTCAAACCAGTCTCCGCAAAATCCAATTTTGGATTTTCTACTAAATTGCAAAGATAATGGTACGGCAAGGCCAGAAGGCTGTGAAGCTCTCCATTTCATAATAGATATTTTTTCATCAAAAGATAATTTATGTACTAAAGAATTCTCTTCAAACAATTTATTGAAATTTTTAATTATTTTTTGTTTTAAAACTTCTTCATCTTTTGCACTTATATAAGAATTAATTAACTCTTCGTTTTTTGAATGTACTACAATTCCTAATTTATTATTATCTTGCAGCTGAAAGATAATTCTTTCAAATCTATATTTTTTTTCTAAATTATTTTTTACATAAAAATACCTTAGTTTTTTAGAATAATTATCTTTAAAACTATAATTTTTATTTGTATAAATTAAAAAAGTTAACCTGGGAATAAATGTTTGTTCTTCTAAGATATTTAATAGTAAATCTATTTTTTTATCAATATTAATAGGAATTGCTTTTCTTAATGGAATTTGATTTACGTTTAATATTTTTAAAGACCTCTTATGTAACAACAAATTAGTTGAACAAATTAGATATTTAGACTTAAATTTTTCGCCATTTTTTGATGTTAGTAACCATCCCTTATCATTAAACTTCATATCAACTATTAAAGTTTCAAAGAAAAAATCAATTTCCTCATTTAAATTATTTGACTCAATTATCTTTTTCGATAATTCACTCATGGAATCTATAGATAAATAATTAATCCCGCAAGAAAATTCAGATTTTTTTTGGGTTTCTAAATTAGAATCTTCATTTAAAAAAAATATTTCTGAGTCGTCAATTTTTATATATTTATTTTCCAATAATTCATCAATATATCTTTTTAATAGAAGATTATTTTTACTGTTAGATATATTAAAATTTGGAGAACCATGATTTAGTTTCCATCCTTCATATTTTTTGCTTATTCTCGTACTTGATCTCCCTCCAAGTCCACGACCAATTTCAATTAATCCAACTTTTTTTGTAATATTATTTTTCAGATACTTTGAAGCGAAAACGCACGCAGATATACCACCTCCTATTATTAATAAGTCGTATGTAATATCACTCTTCATAGGTTTAATATTGACAGAAATTATCTTTCATTTTCTAAAAAACTATAAACAGAATCAAGTTTCTCTAATGATGAAAAATCAGATTCAATTACAGGTGTAATATTATTTTTTTTATAAAAACTAACTAAATCGTTTGTGAAATCAAAAAAATTATCCAAGGTATATAAACACTTTTCAGATATAAATACCTCTTTCCAAGGACGAAATTTAAACCGTGCTATAAATTGTTTAGAAGGTATAAATAAACTTCCAAATAAATTTAATTTTTCTTCTTTTGCTACGTTTTTAAGATAAGTCACCTCATTCTGAAGAACTTTAATATCTGTACCATATTGAAACCATATTGAATTTATTAACCCAGTCGAAATTTTTTTTTCGAACCTTTCTCTTTCTGTAGAAATATTATAATATTTTTTCAAATATGGATTGTAAGCTATACCTAATTTAACTTTTAAATTTTTTTCTTTTTTTAAATAAGCTAATACATGAACTGAGTCAAAGTTTTTTTTCTTATTTGATCCCGACACAAGCAGAATTTCAAAATTTTTATTAGTCTGAGAACTTTTAACAAAATCTAAAAATTCCTGATACGAATTTTCTTTATTTTTTGAATATTGATGATAAAGACTATAGTGATAGGTCACATTAAATTCATCATAGTTTTTTGATATATATTTAATAGTTGAATTAAATAAATCTTTCTTTATAAGTCCTTTACATGGAATATTAATATTTTTGATATTATTTAACATGCAGAAATTAAGTTTATCGTCTAACTGAGAAATATTTTTAAATGACAATTCAAATCTTGTATTATTGATCATTATTTTGTATTCAAATTTCACACTCAAACATCTTAACGAAAACAGGCGTCTGCTACGATTCTTATTTTTGAAGCCGTATTTCTATTCTTACGCTTTAAAACATAACCAGGAGAAATCGCCATCGCAGCTCTTAAAGAAATTTTATCTTCAGTAGATTTTGTAATAATGTCATTAAAACATTCCCAATTTTCTGGTATTACTAGATCTGGCCACGAAAAACAAAGACCTATAAAAATACCGCAAATTAGAAAAAAATAATCTCATATCAAAAATATTTATTTTATTTATTAATATAAATACAAGTAAGCATCAAGTATGTAGGTAAATAATTAATAATTTTTTTTAGCAATTGATTTATTCAAAAAAGATTTTCATGAACTCGAGAGGTTAGAATATCAAAAAAGATTTATTTCAGAATATGGCAAGCCAAGATTATCTAATAGCAATAGCTTTAATAGAGCAAAACTTAGTTAGAGCAATGCCTCTTGGAGGTAAAGAAATTAAAGATAATATAGAAGAATTAGAAAATTTCAAAAAACTTGGAGAAGAAGTTATTTTAAATCTTCTTATGAGAGTGTTTCAAAGAAGTGATGAAGGTGCTTTAAAAAGGGCTTCCGAAGAAAAAGGTTTGCTCCTCGTTCATATGCATCCTAAAAGAATGCAGAAAGAGCTTCCATTCATTAAATCTGAATGGATAAGAGACGGAGATACACAACAGTTTTTAAAATACCTTGGCAATCTATCAAAAGAAGTATGGACTGCATCTTTCGTAAAATACAAAGGGATTGAATTTACTTCAATCTCAAAAAATGAAGAAATCTAAATAACATATATATTTTCTTTTTATAAGATTTCTTTCTTTAAAGTATTATTTTCCTTAAAGACTCTAAAACACTTTCTACCATTACCAAAATCTATAGAGGAATAATCAATATTATTTTTGACGTGCAAAGCACAATTTCCCTCTATACAAATACAAGATTTTATAATTTCTCTATTTATAACATGATTAACATAAGGTTCCCTCTCTTTTTCTTCATCGAAATGTGGGCAAGCAATTCCTTTAACGATTCCTAGACATTTTATTATAGCTAATTCTTCAGCATAAGAATCAGTGATACCTTTTTCAAACCAACAAATAGCTCCAGCACTTACACCACTCATTACAATTCCTTTTTCATAAGCATTACGCAAAATTTCATCTAAATTCCATTCTTTCCAGACTGCTAACATACTTTTTGTATTTCCTCCGCCAACATAAATGATGTCTTGAGTTAGAACTTTTTCTTCTAAGTTTTCTGTTCTAGAGAAAAAATCAATATGACTTGTTATACAATCAAGTTTGGAAAATGCTCTATAAAAATTTAGTTTGTACAAACTACTATCACCAGAAGCTGTTGGAATAAAGCAAATTTTTGGTCTTTTATTATTAATTAATGAAATTATATATTTTTCAATTTCAAGAGAGCCTAAAGAACGTCCAAACCCTCCTCCACCAATTGCGACTATATTTTTACTATGCATAATAAATATAAGATTTGTTTATGAATTTAAGACAAATTACTATTAAAGATCAACTGGAATTAAAGAAGGTTTATTTTGATTCAATACAATCTTTAGATGAAAAAGTTTATAGTCAAGAGCAAAAAAGGGCCTGGTCAAGCCAAGCTTGGAATAATCCAAATTTTGATAAGTCAATAACTAAAGGGAACGGATGGCTTCTAAGTAAAAAAGGAATAATTATTGCTTTTGCCACAAGATATCCCACCGACAGAATTGCATTATTTTACTGTAAAGGCAAATTCCAAAGAAAAGGCTACGGCTCTAAGTTACTTCATAAATTAGAAGATGAAGCTAAGAAAGAAGGTTTAGATTCTCTACATACCGAAGCTAGCTTAATAAGTTATGAATTATTTCTTAAAAATGAATGGGATATCATACGTAAAGAAAAAGTCATTATAAATAACATTTTTTTTGAAAGATATAAAATGACTAAAATAATAAAATTTATTTAATTAATAATGTCTGGCAAAAGCAAGGGATTAATCCTGATTCAAAGGGTTATAGTTTGGGCGTTATACTTTTTTTCAGGATTTGTACTTTATTCAAATCAAGGTATTTTGCCTTCAATCATAATTACTTTCTCAAGAATTATTTATCCATTATCTATTTTTTGGTTACAAATAAGAATTAAAAAAAGAACCAATTTTCTGCCTATTGATTCAAAAATGACAACTTCTCAATTGTGGTTCAATTTATTACCCGTTATTGCCTCTCTATTAACTGTAATTTTTTCTTTAACTAATTCTTTTTTATATATCCTAGGAAAATTAATTAACTCTTAAATCAAATAAATTAATATTTATCTATTAGTTTTGAAATTTCTCTCATAAAAGACATAATGTAAAGAAATTTGCCTTTTACTTATATTTGTTTAAATTTTAAGTAGTGATCAATAAAATCATGAAAAATATTTCATTGAAGGGAGATATTAACTTTAATAAAAAAAAAGATATAAATGATTATGAATTATTCTCTTTAAAAATCACAGATAGTTTATATAAAAAAGATATTGGAAAATTCCTTGAGACTCTCTCTTCTCACTTTATTTAGGAAAATATTCTTTTTCTGATCTTCAAATTCAAACAGTCCCATTAATAAATAAGTATTTGAGGGATAATGAGTTGAACCTTAAGAAGACTCCAATGCAATTATTTCTTGCTGACTGCCAATTCCCAGATATTGATAATCAAGTGAAAGCTTATCAACTATTTGTAGAAGCTTGGGAAAACGGTGAAATTGCAAAATCAGATAAAACAGATAAATTTGAAATGTTATTTAGAGTTCATGCTCCAGGGGAGGGTAGAGTAGTTTGTTTATGTAAAGCAGAGAGTGATAAAGAAATTTTTGAGCATTTTGCTCCATGGAGAGCTAAATTTGGCATTCATATGGAATTTACACCTGTAATAAGTTGTCAAAATGTTGTTGATTACCATAAAGATTTGTTCAAAACTTTAGGGTAATTAGCTTAAATCTAAAATTTATCGTGATTAAACCTTTTTCCAATCTTATCTATAAAAAAAAAGATAAAAATATTCCTTCTTCAAAAGATAAGCTTAAGAAAGAAGAAAACGTCAAATCTAAGCCATTAATAATATTTGGTTTTGTCATCTCATTAACTTCCATATTTTTACTTTTATTCACCATTAATAACAAATTTGGATGATATATAAGTAATTAGAACTATTACCTAGGAACAAATATGTTCTATTATTAATTTAAAAATAACAAACTAAATGGCGTTTAACGAAGGGGGGATGGCCTCGGGCCTTCTAATCATCGCAGTATCAATAGTTTTTGCTGCCGGTTTTGGATTTTTAGTGTTGCATTTTGTCCCTGGCACTCCATTTTAAGTTATCCAATTGAATTTGATTCACAAAATATCTTAAACATTAATAGTTTCTAAATCCTGCATTTGATTATCATCAGAATTAGCATTCTTCTTTAATCGATAGGCATAAACTAAAGATCCTAAAGCTATGGTACTAGAGGCAAAAATCCCAAATATAAGTATCAATGCAAAAAGACCTCCTATTAGTCCCCCTTTTAATCTAAGCAAATTAGATTTAATTAAAAGTATTGATAGAAAAACAATAGTAGCTTTAAGAGAAGAGATTTTCAAAAAAGTAAATGGATAAAAAGGATTTAACAACATTTCTTTGTCGGAATATAATTATGTTTGATTCTAAAAATAAATTTAAAAAACCGCAAAAAAAAAGACTCAAATGAGTCTTTTAAAATCTATATTAAATATGCTGATTTATGCATCAGGGTCAAAATTCTTTAGGTTTGGACCTGCCACAAGACCAACAAGACCAAAAAGGACTAAAGAACCAATTCCAAAGCCTGCTGCCCATGGATTGAAACCACCTAAAGCAAAAGAAGCTAATAAATTCATGATTTTAAAACATAATATCTCCGAGTTAGCATACAGATTTTTATGAAAAATATACCTATATTGAGACATTTCTTCGTAATTATTAGAATCGCTTAACTATCCCTTTAAAAAAATCCACAAAATTTTTATTATTTGTTTTATTATCAAGGCGTTAGTATTTTGTTGGCACACTTTTAGACCATCAAAACTGTTTTTTTCTAATGACTTCCAATTATACCTTTGTTTACGATGGAGAATGCCCATTCTGCAATCATTTTGCTGAGCTCCTTGAGATAAAAAGCAAGTTAAATAATATTAAAATTGTTGATGGTCGTAAAAATTTAACTCTAATTAAATCCTTCCTAGATAAAGGTTATGACCTAGATAAAGGAGCTATTCTCCTAAAAGATGAAGAGATCTTTCATGGGGCAGATGCAATAAATACTATTTGCAAACAGATAAATAATCCCTCAAGTAGTTTACTTTTGTTACTTTCTAGAGTGTTTAAATCAAATAAACGAACAAATTTGATATTTCCTTTACTAGTCAGAGCAAGAAGATTCGCATTGATATCAAAGGGTATATCAATATCCTTAGTTAAAAGGTAAAAACTTTCTAAATATTAAATAACATATTTATAAGCTTCTGTATCAATAAATGATAATTAATTATTTCTTAGCTAGAACTAGGTGGTATCAACAAGTATTAAATGATAGAAAACTTCAATCCCTTTATTTCATTGGGCGGTAACAACCAAAAAGTTAATCATATGGCTGAAGCGGCACTTGAAATGAATTTAACTTGCAATGATTTAAAGAAGGATTTAAATTTAACTGATGGTGATGTAGTTGATATGTTGCAACTAGTCATGGATAGGTTTAAAAATAGTAATTAAGTAAATATCGTAATTAATCACTATATCTCTATTATTTTTTAATGAAAACAGTACAAATTGAGTTTTCGAAATATGAACTAGTTAATTTTTTATGGCCTGAATTAATAGAGGACTACGGATTTGATAAAGCCAGAAAAATAGTTTCTCAAGCTATTGACCTACAAAAAATGAATGGGACTAAAAATAGCACCATGCCAATCATATTTTCAGGAACAGGAGGATTAGCTCTAATACCAATTCAAATGCTAGAAAAAGAAAACTTTGAGATTAGTTATAAAGATAATCAAGTTTTAATATTTAATCTAAAAAGAAAGTCATTTCAAATCTTAAATGAAGCAAACTAATCTAAATTAGTAATTTCTCGATAAAGCCAAAATTACCTTATAGTCTAATAAAACAATTAATCCATAATGACTTTTGAAGCGACCTACCTTGGCTCAAATGGTTGGCTTATAAAATTTAAAAAAACTAATTTAATTATTGATCCTTGGCTCAAGGGAGATTTAATATTTCCTCCAGGTGACTGGTTTTTTAAAGGATCATTAGAAAAAGAAATTTCAATAGATAAAAAAATTGATATTGTTTTGTTAACACAAGGATTACCTGACCACTGTCATGTTCCAACACTAGAAATGTTCAGAAAGGATATTCCTATAATTTGCCCTAAAAGTGCTGTTGAAACATTAAAAAAAATTGGTTTTAGTTCAATTAAAATGCTTAAGCCAACTGAAAGGACAAATCTTTTTAATTTAAGTTTTGAAGCAACTGCTGGGGCTCCAGTGCCACAAATAGAAAACGGATATATTGTTAAAGACTATCAAGATAATGGTTTTTATATAGAACCCCATGGATATCTTGATGAAAATCTAAAAAAGCAAAGTCTTGATGCAGTCATTACTCCTACAAAAAATTTAGAATTACCCCTAATTGGTTCTTTTGTAAAAGGTGCTGATGTAATCCCTAAATTGATTAACAAATTCAATCCAAAATATATACTTTCAAGCACCATAGGCGGAGATGCAAAATATTCAGGTTTTTTAAATAATTTTATTTCAGTTCAGGATTACGAAGAAGCATTAAATTGTAATCTTGTAGATCTAAAGAGTATGCAATCTATTATGATTTAAGTCGATTCAAAAAGATCTTTAATTAAGTCATTCAGCTTGAAAGTAAATCTACTTTAAAAGGAGCTCAAAAAAATTCATTCATTTTTTATTACCTCAATACTTTTATTAGCTTTAAATAGTAGCTATGTATGTGAAAATGCAAAGCTTAATCTTGTAATGAGAAATAATATTAATGGTGACTTTTCCAAAGTAGAAAAGATATCTGAGTTAAAACCAGGAGCATTTATAAATATTAATTGGAATAAAAAAAAGCTAATGCTCCCATATTCTCTAAGAAAAGATTATATTTCCTTTACAGATAAAAAATGGGACTGGAGATATCAATTTAATAAGGACGGATCGCCTGATATTAATAATCCTTCTTTATACGAATTACTACCTACTGGGGATATTAAAACACATTTTTGTGAAACAGAAGGTAATAAGCCAAACTTATAATTTCAAAATAAGTATTCTAAATCTTTTAACTTCTGAACTTCTTTGTAAAAATGAACAATCCAAATAACCAAAATAATATTTCAAGATATGTAAAACTTGAAGATTACAAAGTTTTTGATTATGAAATTCCAGAAATCTTTTTGGACTTCGTAATTAAGAAAAATGCTGTAAATGTTACGACCAAACTAAAATTGGTAAAAAAAAATAAGAATACCAGAAATCTAACTCTTGATGGTACGGAGATTTTAATAAAAAAAATATTTATAGATGACTCACTACTGGAAAAGGAATACTACAAACAGCAAAAAAATAACTTAAAAATTGAAAATATAAACAAAGATAATTTTATATTAAAAATAGAAGGAATAATAAAACCGAAGGAAAATACATCCCTTTTAGGAATGTATGAGAGCAATGGAATTATAACTACGCAATGTGAGGCGGAGGGATTTAGAAGAATAAGTTTTCACTCTGATAGGCCTGATATCTTAAGCAAATACACCGTGAGAATTGAGGCAGACAAGAATGATTACCCTATCTTACTTTCAAATGGTAACGTCGTAAAAGAACATAATCTTGCAAATAATCGACATGAAATAATTTGGGAAGACCCATATCCGAAACCCTCATATCTATTTGCATTGGTAGCAGGGAAACTTAATTGTGTAAAAGATAATTTCATAACAAAATCGAATAAAAAAGTAAAAATAAATATTTATGTTGAGTATGGCGATGAAAAATATGTTCAACATGCAATAAGTTCCTTAAAGAAATCTATGAAGTGGGACGAGGATAAATATAACCTTGAATACGATTTGTCATTGTTCAATATTGTTGCAGTCAGGCACTTTAATATGGGAGCAATGGAAAATAAAAGTCTCAATATTTTCAACTCAAAACTAATACTCGCTAATTCTGAAACAACAACTGATGAAGAATTAGAAAGAATAGAGGGTGTGATCGCCCATGAATACTTCCATAATTGGACGGGGAATAGAGTGACTTGTAGGGATTGGTTTCAACTATCTCTAAAAGAGGGTTTAACAGTATTCAGAGATCAACAATTCACTGCAGACATTCATAATCGTGAAATCAAGAGACTTGATGATGCGAAATTTCTTAGAAGAAATCAATTTAGAGAGGATTCTGGTCCAACATCACATCCTGTAATGCCGGAAAAATATCAAGAAATAGATAATTTTTATACGACCACGATTTACGAGAAAGGTGCAGAAATAATTAGAATGCTTAATAAGCTTGTAAAAGATGAAAATTTCTATAAAGGATTTAGTAATTACATCTCAAAATATGATGGAAAGGCAGCAACAATAGACCAATTTGTCGATAAAATTTTAGAGCAGAATAAGGAAATCGATCCTGAAAAGTTTAAAATCTGGTACAAGCAAAATGGGACACCAAAAGTTAAATTCAAAAGAATTTGGGATCAAACAGGCGAAAAACTTACAATTGAAGCCTCGCAAAGTAATCCAATAAAGAAGAACCCAAATAATGATTTACCTCTAATAATTCCTATAAATCTGGCAATATTTTGCAGTGATAATAAAACCATAGAAAAAACAGTTGTTTTAAAAACAAAAAAACAAGAATTCATTTTTAGGAATGTAAGATCTAACATGCAAATTCCTTTAGTAACTTATTTTCGCGAATTCTCTTCACCTGTTGAATGGGAATCAGACACTACCTTGGATGAAAAATTTTTAATCTTAAACTATGAAAAAGATTTTTTTACACTTTCTAATACTGTAAAAGTATTTTATAAAAAAATTATTTTATGCAGATTAGATGAAAAACCAGATCATAAAGTTGAAAATAAATTAATAAGCACCTTAAAACCATTTATAAAAAATAAAGATATTAATTTAACCCTTTTATCAGAATTACTAAGTATTCCGACATTTGCTGAAATTGAATCGGAGATAGAAAATATAGACCCTTTAAAGATATATAAAACTATAGACGAATTAAATCATTTATTCGGTACCAAATTAAAAGAAGAATTACATTTTAAGCTGCAAGAAATAGAAAAAACTCTAGATAAAGTTTGGCCAGAAGGTAAAAATGAAAGAAAACTAATCGAAACTATTTGGAAACTACTCTTATACAGTGATGATCGGGAAATTAAAGGCAAAATAATTAATTATGTCGATAGTAATTCGATGACGCTAGCAAAAGCTGCAATGAATTCTTTCAGTAGAATTAATTGTCCTGAAAGAAAAATTATTTCAAATATATTCTTCAATAAATGGAAAAATAATAGTGTCGTTTTAGACAGTTGGTTCTCATTTAATGCATCCATAGAAATTGATGAAAAAACAAGAAGCATTGAAAAATTATTTGAAAATAAGTTTTTTGATTCAAAATCACCAAACACTTTAAGAGCTATATTAAATACATTCGTAACAAGAAATAGTACTTTTCATGCAATTGATGGTTCTGGTTATGAATATATTGCAAAAAAGATAGTTGAATTTGATAAATTAAATCCAATAGTAATTTCCCGTTTTGTAAAAGTATTTAGTAGATATAATTATTATTCAGAGCCTTACAAAAGTAATATGATAGAAACAATAAAGCAGATTAAAAAAAATAAAATATCAAAAAATACTAAAGAAGTTTTAGATGCAATTATAGAGTGATTATTTGATGATATTTAACTAAATTTAATAATAAAGATTGTAAAAATTAATATTAAAAAAAAGACAATATACTTATTAATAAAAATATAATCAAATACATTTTTACTATTATCTTTATTCCACTTTTTATTTACGTATTCTTTAGTTATAAATTTATTAGGTCTACCACAATATAAACATGTTGGGGAAGTTTTTAAAATTAAATTTTTACATTGGGGGCACTTTTTTTTTTCCATAAATTAATCTTACTGAATAAAATTGAAATCAGAAACAATAAATAAATAAGTAATTTAAATTTTATTTATTATATTTTGATTAATTAAATATCATTGCAAAAAAAAAATTGATTCTAACTATTTAAAAAAATTCAATATAATGAATAATTAGTATTTAGTTTGAAATGTTTGCTATTGCACTTGGAATGTCACCTATCGAAAAAATCACTGTTGCAATATCTGCTTCAATTTTTATAATCGCCTTTACATGGGTTTCGATTAAGGGAGATTTAAGAAAGCTTGCTAATGAACTAATTGAAGATAATGAAAATAATCAGGATAATTAAAAATCTTTTAACCTACTTTGCATGCAAACTAGGATAATCAATAATATGCCTAATTTCTTTTAGAGAAGAACCATAGATTTTTTCACCATTTAAGTGAACACCAATCCATTTTTCCTTTTGATTAAAAAAATTACTTTTAGTAGTATGCCTCTCGAGATAATCTTTATTATCCCAATTTAAAGTTATATCCCAACCTTTATAATTTTCTATCATTGTAAAATAGTGAACATACTCAAATAATACCCAGAGAGACATAGAACAAAAACAAAGGAAATAAGTATTTTTTTCGTTATTTTTATTTAATATTTATGTAGTACTGACTTTTATTTTACGAGCAGCTTCATCTGCATTTTTTCTAGCCAAATTAATGTCAGAATTTGATGAGAGAACAACACCCATTCTTCTGCCTTTTCTGGAAACTGGTTTGCCAAATATGAGCACTTTAGTCTTTTCAAATTCTAATGCTTCATTTATACCCTCATAAATAGGATTTAGATACTCTTGATTAGAAAGTATAACTCTGGTTGCAGATGGTTCTATTAGATCTATATTCGGTATTGGTAAATTTAAAAAAGCCCTTAAATGTAATTCAAATTCATTAATATTTTGACTAACTAATGTAACCATACCAGTGTCGTGTGGTCTTGGAGATAGTTCTGAAAATATAACCTCACTTCCTTTTATAAAAAACTCTACTCCGTATAATCCAGCTCCATTAAGGTTATTTAATATTCTACTTGTCATTCTCTTAGCTTCAATAATTAAGGACTCCTTGATCTCTATGGGTTGCCAACTACATTGATAGTCTCCATTAGATTGAAGATGGCCAATTGGTAAACAAAAAATATTTTCACCATTTTCTTTTCTTACAGTTAGCAGAGTAAACTCAAAATCAAAATTAATAAATTCTTCAATAATTACACCTTTTACCTTTCCTCTTGAATTTGCTTGTGCCTGTTCCCAAGCATTTTGTAAATCATTTTTTGTTTCAACCAAACTCTGCCCCTTACCTGAAGAGCTCATTAAAGGCTTAAGTAAAAGTGGGAATCCAATTTCATCTGCTTTTTTTTCTAAATCATCAAATTCAAAAATATAATCAAACTTTGCAGTTTTAATTTTTAAATCTCTAGAAGCTAAGTCTCTAATTTTATCTCTATTCATTGTAATTTCTACAGTTCTGGCGTTGGGAACAATATTGAATCCTTCATCCTCTAGTTCTTTAAGGGCTTCAATTGAAAGTGCCTCTATTTCTGGGACAACATAGTCAGGCTTAAATTCTTTTATAACATTTTTTAAAATATTTCTATCTCCCATATCAATTACTCTTGAATAATCAGCAACTTGCATTGCAGGAGCTTTTTCATATCGATCAATAGCAATAACTTCTAATCCTAATCTTTTTGATTCTATTACTAATTCTTTTCCAAGCTCCCCACTACCAAGCAATAAAATTCTCTTTTTAGAAAAAAATGATTCTTTCATATATATAAAACTTATTCGTCATCTCCAGAAGGTTGTGAAGATGTATCATCTGTAATTTTTTTATCTTTAGAATAAATAAATAAAAATTTCCTACCTAACCAATTTTGATTTCGCATGCTATTAGTTATTGATCTTGAAACGGCTCCTAAAAAAAAAATTCCAATAATTGCCCAAATAATTCTTTCTAAAGCAATTGCAGGCGAAAAACCTTGACCGGAATTAATAATTTCAGTAAGTGGGTCTAAAGGGTCCAAATTTAAACTGATAAATAATATTTATTATAAATGGTTAAATAGATGAAAAATTAAAACTTATGAAAGAAATAACCTGAACTACCATATAAATTAAACACAATAAAGTCTATACAATGCTATCTTCAAGGGGTGAATTTTTTAAGACATGCAAGTTGACGTACAAAATACTACTGTTCTTTCAGCAGACGGATCATCCATAAAACTAGGTGAATATTCAGGGGAAGTAATTTTAGTTGTTAATGTAGCTAGTTATTGCGGAAATACCGCTCAGTATGAGGATCTTCAAAAGCTGCATGATTTATATTCAAGCAAAGGCCTAAGAATACTTGCATTCCCTTGTAATGATTTCGGAAAACAAGAACCCGACTCTCTTTCAGAAATAAAAGATTTTTGCACAACAAAATATGGAGTTAAGTTTGAAATTTATGAAAAAGTTCATGCCAAAGGCAACACAACAGAACCATACACAACTCTAAACAAAGTAGAACCTGAAGGAGATGTTGAATGGAATTTCGAGAAGTTTCTGATTGGGAAAGATAGTAAAGTAATTGCAAGATTCAAGCCAGGTGTTAAACCGTTTGACGAAAACTTAATAGCAGCTATAGAAGTAGCTTTAGATTCATAACAATCTTTTTATAATTGAAATTAAAATATTAAAAATAAAAATTTTTTATATTTAATTAAAAATAAGCTAATTATTTTAAAGTTTCCTTTTTTTAGGATTCAAGCTTTTCTAGCATTCTTAATTTTAAATCTTATTTGTTATCAGAATCAACTTCCTCGTCTATTACTTCATCTTTAACAGTTCTTTTTTTAGGTTTAATTGATTTTGCT
>QCCX01000006.1 GCA_003278845.1 Prochlorococcus sp. AG-347-O22 | reverse complement strand
AAGAGCTTTGAAATTTGTTGAAGAAGCAAAAACAAAGAAACCTGAGGCAAAAGCTGTGGAAACTAAAAAAGTCGCTGTTTCAAAAATAGAAACCCCAAAAACAGAAGCTCCAAAAACAGAAGCTCCAAAAATAGTTAAGAAAAAACATGCAGATGTTCCAGTGAATATCTACCGTCCTAAAACACCATATGAGGGAACAGTTATTGAAAACTATAGTCTTCTCAAAGAAGGAGCAATTGGTAGAGTTAATCACATAACTTTCGACCTTAAAGATAGTGATCCATTTCTAAATTATGTAGAAGGGCAAAGTATTGGTATAATGCCTGCTGGTGAAGATGCTAATGGAAAGCCTCATAAATTAAGACTATATTCTATAGCAAGTACTAGACATGGCGATGACTTTAATGGAAATACAGTTTCTCTTTGTGTAAGACAGCTTCAGTATGAAAAAGATGGTGAAACCATTAATGGTGTCTGCTCTACTTACTTATGTGATATTAAGCCTGGAGATAAAGTAAAAATAACAGGTCCTGTTGGTAAAGAAATGCTTCTCCCTGATGAAGAGGACGCAAACATTGTTATGTTAGCCACTGGAACTGGAATAGCACCAATGAGGGCTTATTTAAGAAGAATGTTCGAACCAACTGAAAAAGAAAAAAATAAATGGAATTTCAAGGGTAAAGCTTGGTTATTTATGGGAGCTCCAAAATCTGCTAATTTGTTATACGAAGAAGATCTTCAAAGATACATAGCTGAAAATCCAGACAATTTTAAATATACAAAAGCTATTAGTCGCGAACAGCAAAATACAAAAGGTGGAAGAATGTACATTCAAGACAGAGTTTTAGAGTCAGCCAATGAACTTTTCAATATGATTGAAGATGAAAAAACACACATATATCTTTGTGGATTAAAGGGTATGGAACCTGGAATAGATGAAGCAATGACTAAGGCAGCAGAAGAAAAAGGCTTGAACTGGTCAGAGTTAAGACCTCAATTAAAGAAAGCAGGAAGATGGCACGTAGAAACTTACTAAATCTTTGATATTTAAATTTAGGTAAACTTCCTAAATACTTTTTGGTTTAGACACAATATGTAGCTAATATTTGAAAAAAAGAGGATTTTAAATAAAGAATACTAAAAATATGCCTTCAACTTTAAGTAATCCTCTAAGATTAGGTTTACGACAGGAAAGAGTAATATCTCCACAATGCTTAGTAATATTTGGTGCTAGTGGAGATCTTACTCATAGAAAATTAATACCAGCATTATTTGAACTCTATTTGCAAAGAAGAATTCCTAGTGAATTTGGAATAGTTGGTTGTGCGAGAAGACCGTGGACAGACAATGAGTTTAGAGAAAAGATGCAAGTAAAGCTATCAAATCAAATATCTGGTAATGAAAGGGAGTGGGAACAATTTTCTAATTATCTTTTCTATGAACCAGTTGACTTGCAACAAAGTGATCATGTCGTAAGACTTTCTAGAAGATTAAGTGAAATTGATAAAACGCAAGCTACTCATGGGAATAGAACATTTTATTTATCAGTATCTCCGAATTTCTATGGAAGTGGATGTAGAGCTCTAAAGACAGCTGGCCTCTTAGATGATCCTAAGAAAAGTCGTTTAGTGATTGAAAAACCTTTTGGAAGAGATTATTCAAGTGCAAAAAAATTGAATAAGATCGTTCAAAGTTGTGCCGAAGAAAGTCAGATTTATAGGATTGATCATTACTTAGGTAAAGAGACAGTTCAGAATATTCTTGTTTTGAGGTTTGCCAACACTATTTTTGAACCAATCTGGAACAGAAATTATATATCAAGTGTTCAAATTACTTCATCTGAAACAGTGGGTGTTGAGGATAGAGCAGGTTATTACGAAAGCTCCGGTGCTTTAAGGGATATGCTTCAAAATCATATGACTCAAATGCTTGCTGTTACTGCTATGGAACCTCCTGGAAAGTTTGAACCAGAAGCTATAAGAAATGAAAAAGCTAAGGTTCTTCAAGCTGCAAAACTTGCTGACGAAAATGAACCGTGGAATTGTTGCATAAGAGGTCAATATGGAGAGGGAGGGATTATTTCAAATCGACTCAAAGGATATAGGCAGGAAGATGGTGTTAATTGTAATAGCACAACAGAAACTTATATTGCGACAAAAGTTTTCGTTGATAATTGGCGTTGGCAAGGGGTCCCTTTTTATTTGAGAACAGGTAAAAGACTACCTAAAAGACTTGGAGAAATAGTCTTGACTTTTAAAGACGTTCCTGTTCATTTATTTGAGTCAACAATAATAAATCCTGCCCCAAATCAACTTATCCTTAGAATTCAGCCAAATGAGGGCGCTACTTTCAAATTTGAGGTAAAATCTCCTGGTTCTGGAATGAAATCAAGACCCGTTGAGATGGAATTTTCTTATGATGAATCATTTGGAGAACCCTCAGATGAAGGTTATGTAAGATTATTAGCTGATGCAATGCTTTCTGACCCAACCTTATTTACTCGAAGTGATGAAGTTGAGGCAGCCTGGAAACTTTATACGCCATTAATAGAATTGATGGATAATTCTCCTTGGAAGTTACCTATTTACAATTATGAATCTATGACGTGGGGACCTCCTGAGTCTGATCAATTAATTTCAAAAGATAATATTTTCTGGCGTAGACCTTAAAAATGAAACCTCAACTAACACTCCAAACCCCGTTAGAGCTGCCTTATCAAGAAATTCCTAATTACCTTAATAAATTATGGATTTCAGAAGATAAAGATAATAGTGGAGCTAATACTTTTACATTAATGGTCTGGCAACCTGCTTGGCTAGAACAATGTTTGGTTCAAAAAGGATTAGTAAGTGGACCAATTACTGGAAATTTAAGTCAAGAGATAATTGAAGTTGCTAAAAAATTTATATTAGATCAAGGACTTCCTATCACTACTTCCCTTAATAGTGAAGAATTATTAAATTTGTTGAAGGAAAATTTATCTAATAAAGACTTTGAAGACTTTAGGGGACAATTTTTTGAATCATCAATAAGTACATTGAATCCAAGAAGATTAATAACTCTAGCGCCAACATTGAATAAAAACTCAGATATCAAAACTTTTGTATCTGCTTACTGTCCATTAAGTGATACTCCAGCTATGCAACCTATATGTGGTGATTTAGTTGTTATTAGGGGAGACTTGGACTCAATATCTAATAGAGGATTAAAAATAATTGATGAATTGTCTATTGATGAATTACCTTCATGGTTGTGGTGGAATGGAAGCTTGGATGAATCGCCTGAAATCTTCGAATATTTTTCTAATTATGGTCTAAGGTTAATAATTGATACTGCTCTTGGATCGCCTCAAAGATGTTTAAAAGTTTTAGATCAATTAAATAATTCAAATAAAGCTATTAATGATTTGAATTGGGTTAGATTGAGAAATTGGAGGGAATCATTGGCAATGATTTTTGATCCCCCTTCGAGGAGATCAATTTTAGAACATATTACTGATATTGACATCGATATCGCAGGAGATCATATAATTCAAGCTTTGTTTTTGATTTCATGGATTAGCGATAAACTTGGTTGGTCTTTTCTAAGAGTTGAAAGGGATACAGAATCAACAAAAATAGAGTTTAAGAGAAATAATGGCGAAATAATTTCTGCAACAATTAATCCCTTATCTTTGGGAAATCCAAGTATTCATTTGGGACAAGTTATTGGCTTGAGGCTGATTTCCAGAATTAGTGAGGTTCAAAAAAATAACACTTGTGTAATACTTGGCTGTGAATCAGTGGAGTGTATGAGACTTGAAGCAGGGGGAATGGCTAATATGGAATTAATAGAACAAGTTGTTCCAAATTCTTTTTCTACAATAGAGTACGACGTTAGTAAATTATTGGGAAGTAGTAGAGGTAATACCAGCCCTCTTTTTGAAAATTCTATCAAAATAGCCCTTCAAATATTTAATGGTTTTAATAACTAATAAATGCCTTGTGTAATATCTTCTCCTTCAACTGATAGTGGAAAAACTACATTATCGCTTTTGCTATCTTGTTGGGCGTTCTCAAAAGGTTTAAAGTTACAAACTTTCAAGGTTGGCCCAGATTATCTTGATCAACAACAACTTAGTTCAATTGGCCAACCTATTTGTAGGAATTTAGATATTTTTTTAAGTGGTGAGGAATGGGTTCAGGAAAGTTTTTTTAAACATTCTTTGAAATATGAATTTTCATTAATTGAAGGGGCAATGGGTCTATTTGATGGATTAGGGGCAACAACCTATTCCAGCACAGCTAATATTTCTAAACTTCTCAATGCTCCAATAATTTTTATTGTTAATGCTAGAGGCCAAGTAGCTTCTCTTCTGGCGACTATTCGAGGTTTTAGAGATTTTGATAGTGAGTTGTCAATTGCAGGAATTATATTTAACAACGTTAATTCAGATAGACATAAAAAATTGATCAATGAGGTTTTTAAAAATGAAGAAATCGAGATTCTTGGTTTTTTACCATCTGATTCAAAAATAACTTTAAACAAAGCTAATTTAGGTTTGATATCTCCAATGGAAAATGAAAAAGAAATTGATGTCGAATATTTTGCAAATTTTGCCGAAAGAAACCTTGATGTATTTTCTCTTATTAAGTTCCTGAAATCTCCTCAAAAGAAAATATTTAATTCTGTCAATTTTAAAGATTTTAAAATTGACAAAAGTAAACCTATCGCAATTGCAGAAGATAAAATATTTCATTTTCAATATCCTGAAACTAAGGAGTTCTTGAGTGAAATTGGTATTCCATTAATTTCATGGAGTATTTATGATGATGAAGAAATACCTAATGAGGCTTCTTCTTTAATTATTCCTGGGGGATTCCCTGAAAAATATGCTGATCATATAAGTAACTCCACAAGAAGCTTAAATTCGTTAAAGAAATTCCGCAAAAATGGATTTATATATGCTGAGTGCGGAGGGATGATGATTTTAGGAGACTTCATAAAAGATGAAAATGGTAATAATCATAAAATGAGTGGCATCCTGCCTTTTGGATCAAAAAAAAGTAAACTTTCAGTAGGTTATAGATACATTGAGGGTTTAAAAGATGCTCCGATCATCAAACAAAATCAATTAATTAGAGGACATGAATTTCATTATTGGGAAATTGAAAATAATTTATCTGAACTTGATTTTGTAAAGGCTGATCATCAGAAGAAACTTTCTTCCCCATGGAAAATTAAATCTTGGGAAACTGAGTACAAAAATGAAGGTTTTTTTGATGAAAAATTACATGCAAGTTGGATTCACTTACATTTGCCAAGTTCTCTAGAAGTCGCAAAAAACTTTATAGACGCTACCCAAATTACTTTTTCAAAGCATTCTTAATTTATTACCAAATCAAATATTTTGAGAGGAGAACCTAAAAAAAACATTCCAGGTAAAGTGATTAATGGTCCTAAAAAGCTCCCCACCATGACCTCAATTTTTGTATGGCCTAGGGTCTCTTTTAACAGTAATTCAGATTGAGGGTCTAGTTTTTTTGATAGTTTATTAATTTCTGCAGCTTGAATCCCAGCTGATTTTCTAACACCACTAGCGTCATACATAACTATAAGTGCAACAGCAACTGATAATGCGAATATTGAGCTATCAAATCCTAATTCATAACCTATACCAGATGAAGCGCCAGTTATTAAGGCGGAATGACTTGAGGGCATTCCACCCGTCTCGAATATAATTCCAAATCTTATCTCTCCAGTTGAAAAGAAATTGAATACGATTTTAAAAAATTGAGCTAGAAAACAGGATAAAAGGCTCCAGAAAAGAACTGAATTATTAAAAAAAGAAAAAAAATCAGACATAAATTAAAAAAAATTATCTATCTCTATTTGTAATAAAGTCAGCTAAAGATATTAAATACTTTGCATCTGCACCCCAAGGTTCAATGGCTTTTTTTGCTTTTTCAACTAAATCAAATGCTCTTTTCTTTGACTCCTCCATTCCAAGTAATTTAGGGTAAGTAGTTTTGTCAGCCAAAAGATCTTTGCCGGCAGTTTTACCAAGCTTTTCACTGCTGGAAGTTAAATCAAGAATATCATCTATTATTTGGAAGGCCAAACCAATTCCCTCTGCATATGTTGTCAGGGCTTGTAATAGTTTTTCGTTAGCTCCTGCGATCATCGCGCCTGTTCTAACGCAGGCCTTCAATAAAGCCCCAGTCTTGTGAAGATGAATATATTCGAGAGTTTCAAGGTCGACTTCTTTACCTTCGCATTCCAAATCAACAACTTGTCCCCCGACTAAGCCTGGTGCACCAGCAACTAAGGATAATTCGCCAACTACATTTAATAATCTATTTGGATCGACTCCAGGGCTTCTTAAAGAGACCATTTCAAAGGCCCTTGTTAATAAAGCATCGCCTGCAAGAATAGCTATTGCATCTCCATATACTTTATGATTTGTCGCCCTACCTCTCCTCAAGTCATCATTGTCCATGGCGGGTAGATCATCATGAATCAAGGACATTGTATGGATCATTTCTATCGCTACCGCAGTAGGAACTGCAAGAGAGGGTTCTCCTCCAGCCAGTGCACAAGATGCTAAACATAAAATTGGACGTATTCTTTTCCCTCCTGCTAAGAGGGAATATCTCATTGATTCTCTTAATATTTCTGGATTTTCAGGACCCAAGGAAAAATCAAGTGCTTCTTCTACAACCTTTTTTGTGTTTTTAAGATATTTTTCAAAATCAGAAATACTATTTATTACTTCAGTCATTTTATACCTTTAGTAAAAAAAATTTCATCTTGGAGTTTATGGCAAAAGGTCATTAAGAGTTGATGATAAACCAAATTGTTTTTGCCAGCTAAAAATAGTATTTACAAGTAACATAGTTACTGTCATTGGTCCAACACCTCCTGGGACAGGTGTGTAAGCAAATACTTTAGAAATAACATCTTCTAATAATACATCGCCACATAATCTGGTTTGATTTTTATCGGAACTTTTTAATCTATGTATTCCAACATCAATAATTACTGCTCCTTCTTTCACAAAACTCGAATCTACAAGATTGGGTTTTCCTGCAGCCGCAATTAGAATGTCGGCTTCTCTACAGACTTTACTCAAATTTAATGTTTTAGAGTGAGTCATTGTTACCGTGCCATTTAGGTTCAACAACATAAGCGATAGGGGTTTTCCAACAAGCAAACTTCTTCCTATAACAACAATCTTCTTGCCTTCAATTGTAATATTTTGGGAACTTAATAAATTAATAATTCCTGCGGGTGTGCATGATCTCATCGCAGGCTCATTTTTTACTAGTTTGCCGATGTTTATCTCATTTAGTCCATCTACATCTTTGCTTGGATTAATATGGCTGATCAATTTTTGCTCGTCAAACTTCTTTGGAATGGGTAGTTGTAGTAACATTCCATCAATATCTTTATCAGAATTAAGTTTGATTATTAATTGTTCAACTTCTTTTTGCTCTACACTATCTTTTAGATGAAAGATAAAGCTCTTTATTCCAATCCTTGAACATGCTTTTTGCTTATTATTAACGTAAACACCACTCGCAGGGTCTTCACCTATTCTTATTACAGCTAAACCGGGAGCTCTTTTTGCAACTTTTTTATTAATCGAGATATAATTGGATAATCTTTCTTCAATTTCAAGAGATAATTTTTTACCGTCTAATTTTAATGACATTTAGAAAAACATCTCCTTTTTATACCTAGCATGCCTATAATTTTAAATTATTCAAATAGAATTATCTATATTCTGTGCAAAACATCATAACTACCTTAAAAAAATTGTTTTATCTTTGGAGGCGAAGTCAAGTCCCAATAAAACAACCAATTAAAATCTCAAGAATAGATAATCTTATAATTTTTTTAGTATGCATTTTAATTTCAATAATTTCTTCTTATAAACTACTTCTCATCTCGCCTTTAAATATCGCAGATATTTTTTCTTGGTTTTTGACCTTTATTGAAATACTTATTAGTTCTGGAGTTTTGATATTAGTTTCAAAAAAAGAGAATCCTACAATTTCCTCAAGACAGATCTTCTTGATAATTACTCTTCTTTTAGCAGTACAAGTTACGAAATTAGCCTTAGCTTCAACCATAAGTCCATTATCTATGATAATTCCACCGGCATTAATAATATCTCAAGGAATGGGAACCATAACAGCTTTATCCTGGGTATCAATAGCGAGTCTTATTTGGCCTGACCCAGAAATTGTTATCAATAGCAGTTTATTTTTTATTTTATTAGTTTGTGCTTCAATAGTATCTCTTCTTGGAGGAAGAATAAGAAGTAGAGCTCAATTACTTCAACTATCAATTTTTGTCCCCATAGGATCTTTCTTGAGTCAATGGATATTGATAGGTAAAGATAAAATATCTCCTATTAATGACAATCAAGATTTTGTTTTAGCTAATGGGGATATATTCTCTGATTCCTTGCTATTGGCAATAGCTATGCTTTTTACAATTTTATTTATTCCTATTTTTGAATC
Organism: Prochlorococcus sp. AG-347-O22; assembly: GCA_003278845.1. Lineage (GTDB taxonomy): Bacteria > Cyanobacteriota > Cyanobacteriia > PCC-6307 > Cyanobiaceae > Prochlorococcus_A. The sequence goes on along the minus strand of QCCX01000006.1, from coordinate 57,711 downwards.
GATATTCGGATTATTAACTAAAGCAAGATTGCTCGAATTGGCTGATAAGGAGAAGCCTTTAATTAGAAGATTGTCTCTAGAAGCTCCTGGTACTTTTGAACATACCTTGCTTATATGTGGTTTAGCAGAGGAAGCAACAAGAATTATTGGCGGTGATATTGATCTTATTAAAACTGGAGCGTTATATCATGATGTTGGCAAATTACATGCACCTAATTGGTTTATTGAAAATCAGGATGGTTCAAAAAATCCGCATGACGAATTAGATGATCCGATTAAAAGTGCAGAAGTCTTACAAGCTCATGTTGATGAAGGATTGAAATTTGCAAGAAAAAATAGACTACCTAAGCTGATAGCTAATTTTATTCCTGAACATCAAGGTACCCTTAAAATGGGATATTTTTTTCAAAAAGCTAAAGAAAAAAATCTCGACATTAATGAAAATTATTTTAGATATAAAGGCCCTATTCCTCAGTCCAAAGAAACAGCTATTTTAATGCTGGCCGATGGATGTGAAGCAGCACTAAGAGCTATGAATATTAATGCATCTGATAAAGAAGCTTTGAAAACAATTTCCAATATTATCTACTCTCGTGAAAAAGATGGGCAATTAGATGATAGCAATTTATCGAAAGGAGAAATTTTTCTAATAAAAAGGGCATTCTTGAATGTGTGGAAAAGAATTAGACACAGAAGAATTCAGTATCCAACTGGCAAGAATAATACTTTTTCTTAATTTTAAATTTTAAAACCTAATACTTCTTCGATGTTTCGGATTACACCAATAAAGAAGAGCTAGCGTACTTAATAATGTTGTTAAAAGAGTAAACCCACCAATTCCATAAATGTCTTGAAGAGTTATTAGCCTTACAACTGAATAAGGACCCATACCAGAGATTACCATTGATAAAGATACCAGAGTTAAAGTTACTCCCCATTTTCTCTCTGCTAAAAGAGCTGCTGAAGAAACTATTCCAACAATTGCAGCAGGCCATCCAAGACTTATCGCAAGAGTTATATTCGCAACTTTTAGTGGAGGTCCATAACTAATTATTAATGCGATTATTGGAAGTGCAATTATGTTGCCGATTAAGCCAACCCACGAAAGTGCCCAATATCCAAGTACCCTTTCTCTCATTATTTCCTGCTTAAACTATTAGTTAAATCTACATTATTGAGAGACTATTTTTTAATGCTACTTAATAATCCTATGAAAATAATTTAACTTGAAGGATTAGATAGAAATTTATTATCAGAATTCTCTAAATTATCTAATTGTGGATGAATTGAATTTTTTTTCTCAGAAAATACAAGTCTATTTAAAGCATTAACATAAGCATTCGCTGCAGCAACAACAACGTCTGTGTCAGCAGAATGACCAGAATATATTTTATTATCCCTTCTTATTCTTATTGTTACTTCGCCCAAAGCATCAATTCCTTCTGTTACCGACTTAACAGAAAATTCAATTAATTCATTAGGAACTTTAGCTAATTTATTTAAAGCCTCGCATACAGCATCAACTGGCCCAGTCCCTATTGATACAGCAGTATCTTCACTATTATCTTCTGTGTTTAGAAGCGAAATGGTTGCAGTTGGTTTAGAGGCGTTACCACAACTTACTTGTACAAGACTTAGTTGAAATTTAGCTTCTGGTAGCTGAACTTGTTCACTAACAATTGCTTCTAAGTCTCTATCAGTAATTTCTCTTTTCCTGTCAGCTAAATCCTTAAAACGAGCAAAAGCATCATTTAAATCTTCTCGGCTTAAGTCGTATCCCATTTCTTCTAATCTTGCTCTAACCGCACTTCTTCCACTCAGTTTCCCTAGAGATATTTTGTTGTCACTTAAACCAACAGTTTTTGCATCGATAATTTCGTAAGTTAGTCTATTTTTTAAAACACCATCCTGATGAATGCCTGATTCATGGGCAAAAGCGTTAGCTCCCACAATCGCTTTATTAGGTTGTACAGTCATTCCAGTTAGGTTAGAAACAAGTCTAGAAGTTTTTGTTATTTCTTCAGTTCTAATAGCCGTAAGAGGAGTTGGGGAATCAGGATTTCTTTCGAAAAAACTATTAAAAAAACTTTTTCTAACATGAAGTGCCATTACTAATTCTTCTAGAGAGGCATTCCCGGCTCTTTCTCCAATTCCGTTAACAGTACATTCTAATTGTCTTGCTCCATTTTTTACTGCCTCAAGAAAATTGGCTACTGCTAAACCCAAATCATTATGTCCATGAACCGAGATTATTGCCTCATCAATATTTGGGACATTTTTATTTATATCGGCAATTAGGTTGCCAAATTCACTAGGAGTTGTAAACCCAACAGTATCAGGGATATTTATTGTTGTCGCTCCTGCAGTAATTGCTAATTGAATAACTTCGTATAAAAATTCAGGATCACTCCTTGAGGCATCTTCACAAGAAAACTCAATATCATCTACCAAGGATTTTGCATAATTAACCATTTCTGGAACTATTTGAAGAACATCTTTTCTGGATTTTTTTAGTTTATGTTTAAGGTGAATATCGCTTGTTGCAATAAAAGTATGTATTCTTTTCTTAGGAGCTGGACTTACTGCTTCGTAACATGCTTTTATATCTCCTTTAGAAGCCCTAGCTAAACCACATATTATAGGGCCATTTTCTTTCCCTACGACATTAGCAATTTTATTAACAGCTTTAAAATCTCCTTGACTTGCGAAAGGGAATCCAGCTTCAATAACATCGACTCCTAATCTTGCTAATTGATGGGCGATAGCAAGCTTTTCTTCAAGATTTAAACTGGCACCAGGAGACTGCTCCCCATCTCGAAGAGTTGTGTCAAATATCAAAATTCTTCCAGGATCTTTTGACATCAGATAGAAATACCTAAACTTATATTAAGCTAATTAAAAAATATTGACTAGATTTAGTTCAATAAAAATTTGCTGGGTGTCTATAACTGCAACAATATTGGTTAAAATTCTGAAAAAAAAATCAAATACTTAAATTTTTAAAGTATTGTTTTAGGATTAAAGCCTTTAAATATAAAAAAATTTCGATTTTTTATAAAACTATAGGTATAATTTTAAAAAGTATGAATGGGCAATACTCTAAAAATAATGTTTTAGGCCAGTTAGCTATAGTTTTACATGCTCATCTACCTTATGTAAGAAAAAATGAAAAAAACTCCTTAGAAGAGGATTGGTTATTTCAGGCGATTCTTGAATGTTATATACCACTACTTCAATCAATAGAATCTTCAAAAAATGAAAATCCTGAAAATACAAAACTTACTATTAGTTTATCTCCAACATTATTATCACTTCTAAATAATAAACAAATTCAAGAAACTTTCCCAAGCTGGATTAAAACAAGGAATGATTTCCTAAAAGAACTGCCGCTAGAAGAAAAAAATGCCTCTGCATTTCTAAAGAATAATCTTAATGATAAATACTTATACTGGCAAAATTGTTCTGGAAATTTAATTGAGAAGTTTAGGGTTTTAAATAACTCTGGAAATTTGGATATTCTTACTTGTGCTGCTACTCACGGATATTTGCCAATTTTAAGGGAGAATCCTGAAACTGTAAAAGGACAAATCAATACAGCCATTAGGAACCATGAAAATATTCTTGAAACAAAGCCTTTAGGTATTTGGTTACCTGAATGTGCATATTATGAGGGTTTAGATGAAATACTATTTAATTCTGGAATTAGATATACAATCTTAGACGGTCACGGGATTCTAAACTCCACACCAAGGCCTAGGTATGGAGTATATGCTCCAATATGCTCGAAAAAAGGAGTTGCATTTTTCGGGAGAGATAGTGAGTCAACTTTACCAGTTTGGTCTGCTAAGGATGGGTTCCCGGGTGACAGAGTATATAGGGAATTTCATAAAGATTTAGGGTGGGAATTACCTCTCTCAAAGCTTCAAAAGAAGGGTATTTCATCAAAAAGACCCTTGGGTTTAAAGTTTCATAAGATTACAGATGAAAATATTTCTTTAGGAGAAAAAGAGTTTTACCTTGAAAATGAAGCCAAAAATAAGGCGGCAGAACATGCTGATAACTATCTTCTAGCGAGATCCAAACAACTAGAAAAATTGACTTTATCCTCTTCCTTTAAGCCTTTATTGGTAGCTCCATTTGATGCAGAGTTATTTGGTCATTGGTGGTATGAGGGACCTTTTTTTATTGAAAATATACTAAAGAACTCTAGTAAATATTCAATAAAGCTTACAAATTTAAAAGAATTCTTAACGCAAAAACCAAATCTTCAAATTTGTGATCCATCGCCATCAAGCTGGGGGCAAGGTGGATACCATAATTACTGGATTAATGATGCAAATGCATGGATCGTTCCAGAAATCACAAAGGCAGGCTCAACATTTGTAGGTTTGAGCTTGGAAAATTTTAATAATGATTTATCTCTAAGACTCTTCAAGCAAGCTGCAAGAGAACTACTTCTTTCTGAGTCTTCTGATTGGAGTTTTATTCTAAGAGCTGGAACCACAACTGAACTAGCAAAAGAGAGAATAGAAAGACACTTATTCAGGTTCTGGAAATTGGTTGAAATGATTAAAAATCAATCTAATATTGATTTAAAATTTCTTGAAGATATTGAGGAAGAGGATAAAGTCTTCCAAAATATTAATATTAATGATTGGCGAAAATAAAAATACTAATTTAACTTGAGCATTCCTAGTTTTACTTTTAGAGGTGAATTTATAAACATTTTACTCATAACGTAAATTAGTTTTGGAAGTGGAAGTGTATTAGTAAGAAAACCGACCCATTCATTGGTTGATAATCTAAAGAAATTTGAGAAAAAGCTTCTTAATCTACTTTCGTCAAAACTCATCAATCTTCTTAGACCATATTGGTAAAGTTTATGCCTCTGTGTTAACTCGTAAGGCCACAGAATTTCCCAACCTTTTGAAGCTAACTCAAGTGAACTTAAATGAGGTTCTTTTAAAAAGATTGCTAATTTTTGTGCAAGGAGTGGAGCCCTTCTTAATAAAGATCCAACCATGTATCCTGATGCAGGATGAACCATACTTGCAGCCCCGCCGAAACCAAGTACAAATTGTTTTTTAAATGGGAGGGGTAAATTCATAGGGAAAAGACAATTCTCTTCATGAAAAATTTCACTTACTTCAATACCCTTACTTTTAAGTCTTTTATAAAGTCTTTTTTTAAGATTTTCTTGGGATAATGCAGGATAACTAGCTAATGAAGTTTCTTCAACAAAAAAAGTCTCGTTGCCAAGATCCATTGCATAAAGAAAGGAAGGAGATGATAACTTTTCTTCATTGTTTAAATGATTTGGACGAAAATCCATTAGAACAAATTGTTCCTTATTAACAGGTGGAGATGTAAATTTACCTACAATTCCGTAAGCAGCTTGTTGAGCGATTTCATTTTGAACTGGTCTTTTTACAAAATTACTTTTATGACCACTTGCGTCAATAACTAATCTCGCCTTTATTTTGAGACCTGAAAAACAAATTACCTCAGATAGTTTATTTTTTTCTTTAATGTCTTTTGCTGTTTCATTCAACCATTCAATGCCTCTACATTTTTTTAAAAGCTCATTTTGAAAGGCTTCTTGATTGATTAAACCATAATCGTAGTTGTGTTTTGTCTGAGCATCCCCTTTTTTATTTTCCCCATCTCCAAAAAAACTAACTGTTTCACACCATCTATGAGACAACAAGGACTCTAACCCTAATTCTTCTAATTCAGATGCCCAGATGCCGTATGTATTCTCCCATTTTTCATTTGGAGATTTTGTTGATATTCCCTTAATATTTAGATCCTGCTTGGCTAATTCTGAAGCTAAACATAATGCTGCAGGACCAGAACCTAAAATTAAAATATCAAGTATTTCCATATTATTTAGCTAACCATAAGACTTTTAATTTTGTTCAACTGAGCTGGGTTGGTCTTTTCCCTCTATTTGTTCACGCGGTACTAACACCACTTCAGATAAATGATCACCGTCATCTAATCTTTGTAATTTTACTCCTGTAGCTGCCCTGGATTGCTGAGAGATTTTATCTGCGTTTGTTCTTACTATTACACCTTTTTCGGTAACAAGTAGTAATTCTTCTCCCTCGCCAAGGACCTTCAAACAAACTAGCTGATCATCTTTAATTCTAAATTTTATTGCTCTCAAACCCATGCCTGCTCTTTTTTGTAATCTAAACTGAGCTACAGGTACTCTCTTTCCTAGTCCAAATGCACTAGCTATTAATACCCATGGACCATCTGAATTGTTGTCCTCAACATTATCATCAAGATCTTCTGCGAAATCATCAATTTTATCCAATTGATCAACCAAATTAGATGTTAAAACATCCATAGAAACTAGATTGTCTCCTTCTCTCAAGTTCATTGATTTAACCCCTCTTGCGGTTCTACCAAGTGGTCTTAATTCGTTGATATCTAGTCTGAAATGAATTGCCATTCCTGTTTTAGATCCAATTAAAACACTATCACCTTCTTTTGATAATCTGACCCAGGTTAGGGCATCTCCATCCTCAAGATTAATTGCTATTAGTCCATTTGAGCGAATTTTTGAGAAAGCAGAAAGTGCAGTTCTTTTTATAAAGCCAGCTTTGGTTAGCATTAATAAATAACAATCGTCGACAAAAGAATCTACGGCAACTATTGAAGTAATTTTTTCTTCTCTTGGAATTGGTAGAAGTTGAACTGATGGAGTCCCTTTTGCTGTTCTGCTACTCATAGGAACCCTATATGCTGGAAGAGCATAAGCTACTCCTCTATCACTGAAAAGCAAAAGAGTATCATGATCGTTACAGCTTATAAATAATTTTACGTCATCATCTTCTTTAGTTTTTGTGCCAGCTTTACCCCTTGAGCCACGACTGGTAGATTCAAAATCATTTACAGGCATTCTTTTTAAATAACCTGCTTCAGTTAATAGAACTACGGATCTGTCGTTAGCTATTAGATCAATGTCATCTAATCCTCCTCCTAAGTTTAGTATTTCTGTTTTCCTAGGAGAAGAGAATCTTTCATCGATTTTATTAAGTTCTTCAAGAATAATTTCAAAAATTCTCTCTTTACTATTTAATATTTCATTATATAGATTGATTTTTCGGGTTAACTCATTATGTTCTCCTTTAATTTTATCTGCTTCTAGTGCTGTTAATCTTCTTAACTGCATTTGTAGAATTGCATCTGCCTGTATGGAGGATAATTTATGGTCGTTTTGTAATTTTTCTCGAGCTGATATTGAATCTTTCGCTGATCTTATTAGATTTATAATCTCATCCATAGCATCTAAGGCCAATAAAAGACCTTTTACAATATGATCTCTTTCTTCTGCCTTTTTTAATAAAAATGTTGTTCTTCGCCTTATAGTCTCAATCCTAAAATCTAGAAAAACGTCTAACATTTTCCTAAGTGATAGTGTTGTGGGCTCTCCCTTTACTAGTGCAAGTATATTTGCACTAAAGTTATTTTGAAGTGGTGTTAACTTAAATAAATTATTTAAAACTACTTGTGGGTAGGCATCTCTTTTAAGTTCAATAACAATCCTCATCCCATCTCGATCACTTTCATCTCTAATATCAGAAATACCTTCTAATTTTTTTTCATTAACCAAATCAGCAATTCTTTCTATCAATGCCGCTTTGTTGGTTTGAAATGGAAGCTCTGTAATTATTACTGCATCTTTTTCTGCTCTACCAATGGATTTAATTTGCTCAATATTTGCTACACCTCTCATGGTTATTGACCCCCTTCCTGTTTTGAATGTTTCTCTAATACCGTCTCTGCCTAAGATTTGACCACCTGTGGGAAAATCAGGACCCTTAATTATTTCAAAAAGTTCACTATCTTTAATAGAAGGGGTTTTGATTATTGATTTAAGACCACTAATTATTTCCCCTAAGTTATGAGGTGGAATATTAGTTGCCATTCCTACTGCTATTCCAGATGATCCATTTAAAAGTAGTTGAGGGATCCTAGCAGGTAGAACTGTGGGCTCTTGCTGAGAACCGTCAAAATTATCAGCGAAATCTACAGTTTCAGATTCAATATCCTCTAATAAACTTTCATCTGTAAGAGACTGTAAACGAGATTCCGTATATCTCATTGCTGCTGGAGGGTCGTTATCAACAGAACCAAAATTTCCATGGCCATCTATGAGTGGCATCCTCATGGAGAAATCCTGGGCCATCCTTACCAAAGCATCATATACAGCAGTATCGCCATGAGGGTGGTATTTACCAAGTACTTCTCCTACAACTCTTGCACATTTTCTGTAAGGTCTACCGCTAGTTAAACCAAGTTCATACATTGCATAAAGAATTCTTCTGTGAACAGGTTTTAATCCATCTCTTGCATCTGGCAGAGCACGACCAACTATAACGCTCATTGCATACTCAAGGTATGAACGAGACATCTCGTTTCTTAGGTCAGTTTGAATAATTCGGTCTTTATCATCGCTTAATCCTGAGTTATCGGCATCTAAAATATCAGACATACAAAAATCCTTTTTTTAATAATAATCGCTGATCGTCATAATGAATAAAAAAAAAGATTTATTTAATTCCCAAATACTCACATTTACACACAAATCAAAATAAAACCTGTTGTTTTTGAATAAACCTTGGCTTATTACCCCTTTAGTTGTTAATTTAATCAGAATAAAAGAAAATTTTCGTGAATATTGAACTTGGTTTAAACAAAAAAGTCAGGCGGGCTTATGGCATCGATGAAATAGCTTTAGTCCCTGGGAATAAAACACTTGATTACGATTTGACTGATCCTTCTTGGTCAATAGGTGATTTCAAAAGAGAAGTTCCGATCGTCGCTAGTGCCATGGATAGTGTTGTCGATGTCAATACGGCTGTAGAGCTCACAAAATTAGGTTCTCTAGGGGTTATTAATATGGAGGGCATACAAACACGATATGAAAACCCTGATGAAATATTGAACCAAATCGCATCGGTCGGAAAGAATGATTTTGTTCCATTAATGCAGAAAATATACAGTGAACCGGTCAAGGAGGGATTGATTGTACAAAGAATAAATGAGGTGAAAGAAAGAGGAGGTATTGCAGCTTTTAGTGGGACTCCTCAAGCTGCCATTAAGTTTAAAGAAACACTTAATAAGTCTAAAATAGATTTATTTTTTCTTCAAGGAACAGTTGTTTCTACTGAACATCTTGGTATGGAAGGTAAGGAAACATTAAATATTAAAGATCTCTGCCAATATATGAATGTCCCAGTTGTAGCCGGTAATTGTGTTACTTACGAAGTTGCAAAACTTCTCATGGAAGCTGGCGTTTCAGGATTAATGGTTGGGATAGGACCTGGAGCAGCATGCACATCGAGAGGAGTATTAGGAATTGGAATCCCTCAAGCAACTGCAATTGCCGATTGTAGTGCGGCAAGAAATGATTACTTTAAAGAAAGTGGTCGTTATATTCCTATTATTGGTGATGGAGGAATTGTGACTGGCGGAGATATTTGTAAATGCTTAGCTTGTGGAGCAGATGCTGTAATGATTGGATCTCCAATAGCTAAATCTTCAAATGCTCCAGGTAATGGATTTCACTGGGGTATGGCCACTCCAAGTCCCGTATTGCCAAGGGGTACAAGGATTGAAGTTGGCTCTACAGGATCCTTAGAAAGGATAATTAGAGGACCAGCCCTACTTGACGATGGTACGCATAACTTATTAGGAGCCATTAGAACGTCAATGAGTACTCTTGGGGCAAAAAACATTAAAGAAATGCAAGAAGTTGAAATAGTTATCGCACCATCGCTTCTTACAGAGGGTAAGGTTTATCAAAAAGCTCAGCAGCTTGGGATGGGTAAGTAGTTCATTTAGGGCAAAATTGTAAAACTTTAGTGAATTAAGTATTAAATTGAAAAATTTTCTGATTAGGAGTTATTATGAAATAATGGGGTTAACCCCATACTCCTCACACACTAAATCGCCCGATTAATCGGGCTTTTTTTAGATATTTTGTTACTTATATTGTTTTATCTGTAATGAAATCATCACTTAAAAGAATTGCCTGCTAAATTTTCAAAAAGGAATACTTAAATTATGTCATCAGCTCCAGCCGTAACTGATTCTTCATTTGACAAGGATGTACTGCAAAGTGATCTACCAGTATTGGTTGATTTTTGGGCCCCATGGTGTGGTCCATGTAGAATGGTTGCACCTGTTGTAGAAGAAATTTCAAAAGACTTTGAAGGAAAAATTAAAGTTTTTAAATTAAACACAGATGAGAATCCAAATGTTGCAAGTCAATACGGAATTAGAAGTATTCCTACACTAATGATCTTTAAAGGAGGTCAAAAGGTTGATACCGTAGTTGGTGCTGTACCAAAAGCAACTCTTTCGAGCACTTTAACTAAGCATTTATAAATTTAATAGCTTTGCATAAAATTGGACTAATAGACTATGGGATGGGTAATATTCATTCCGTATCAAAATCTCTAGAAAGTCTTGGAGAAGAAATTATATTAATCAAAAAATTTAATGATTCTAATCTTTGTAAGGCGATAATACTGCCTGGGGTTGGAGCATTTGATCCGGCGATGAATAATCTTATAAATACTGATTTGATAAATGATTTGAAAAATTGGATTAAAAGCGGGAAGTCTTTTTTGGGGATATGTTTAGGTCTCCAACTACTTTTTGAATCTAGCGATGAAGGAAAAGTTCAAGGGCTGGGAATTTTAAAAGGAAAAATACAAAAAATACCCAATATTGTTAACCAAAGAATCCCACACATGGGTTGGTGCCAACTTTTACCTACAAAAAAAAATACTTTGTTTGGGATTGAAGAATTAAATAATTGGGTCTATTTTGTACATTCCTATCATGCGATCCCAGATGACTTAAATATTATTGCAGCTCAGGTTGATTATGGTTCTGAAAAATTAACTGCAATGATTGAGAATGATAATTTATTGGCCTGTCAATTTCATCCGGAAAAATCTGGAAAAACCGGTGAAAAACTTTTGAGAAGATGGCTTAGTAATATTCAATAACATATGCGTAGGGATGAAGACTAACTTAAGATTAATAGGCGGTAAAAAACTCCAAAGTCCAAATAATTCTTATACGAGACCTACAACTTTGAGAGTTAGAGAAGCTATATTTAATATACTCAAAAACAAAGTTGAAAATAGTAACTGGTTAGATTTATTTAGTGGAACAGGGGCTATATCTTGTGAAGCATATAATCACGGGGCAAGCAAAATAATTGCAATTGAAAAAAACAAAATCAACTCACAAATTTGCTTAGGAAATATACTCTCGTTGGAGAATATAGAAAACAGGAGAAATGATATTGAAGTTATTTGTAAAGATGTTTTGAAATGGACAAAACCAAATTATGAGAGAAACTTATCATCTAGAAATATGGATTTAAACAAATTAAAATTTGATTTTGTTTATCTAGATCCTCCCTATGATGTGGATTTCCATGAATTAGTTTTAGATCAATTATTCAATTGTGATTTTTTAAAAAAAGATTCAACAGTTATTTGTGAACATTCTCCAAATATATTTATTAAAAAAAGTACTTTGTGGGAAACTATAGATGTAAGAAATTATGGGCAGTCAAGATTAACATTTTTAATCAATGTCAAGCATCCCTGAACCTCTTCTATATTGATTCCATGCACTTACGAATAATCCAAGAAGAGTTATTGGAACTAAACCTAAAACAATTCCACATAGTAGAGGCTCGATCATTTTTTTGCCTTTTTTAAATTTCTCATCCACAATTGTTACATAGAGACTATTTTTTGTGTCAACATCTTCATCAACTGCAGCAGAAAGAGACTTTAAAAGAGAATTCTTAAAAATCGTTTTTATTGTATTTGTAGTTTTATTGATTTGTTTTTCAATATTTTTCGTAAAACATCAAGAAAATAACAAATATATTATTGAAACTCTTGATCTTAATGGCTCTGCTGAGAAAGGAGATGCTCTTTTTAAGATAAATTGTGTTGGATGTCATGGAATTACAGCAAGAGGATTAGTAGGGCCAGACTTACACTCAGTGACTCAACGATTGAATGATAAAGAGATAATAAAACAAGTTACTGGAGGCCTAACTCCCCCAATGCCAAGTTTTGAAATTGACCCTGTAAATATGTCCAATTTATTAAAATATCTTCATAGCCTTGAATGATTTTGGGAAAAAATTTTTCTAATTTAAAGGTAATATTAGTTGAACCTAAGGGTCCTTTAAATGTTGGGAGCGTTGCTAGATTATGCTCCAACTTTGCAGTTGATGAATTAAGAATTGTTTCTCCGAAATGCGATATATATTCTTTAGAAGCAAAAAAAATGGCCATTAAAGGTCAAAAATTTCTTGAAAACTGTAAGATTTTTGATGATCTTCAAAAAGCAATTTTTGATTGTGACTTAGTTCTAGCATCTTGTGGAAGGATTGATGTAGATAAAGATTCATTTTTTGGAACTTCTGAAGATATATTTGATTGGACTTTATCCTTTAAAAAAATAAATAATTTAGCAATTATATTTGGAAGAGAAGATAGAGGTTTAACTAACGGTGAATTGCTTCTAGCAAATAAAACTTTTAATATCCCAACTTCTCAGAATAATCCTTCATTAAATCTTTCTCACGCAGTTTCAATAGCTTTGTATGAATTAAATAAATCTTCAAAAAGAAACTTTGATCAAGAAATAAAAGTTTTTAATCTTGCATCATCAAAACAAATTCATGATTCGTTTTTGGAAATAGAGGAATTACTTTTGAAGGTTGGATATCTTTTAAAACATACTTCTAAGGCAAAAATCAGTAAATTTAAGAATTTTATTTTGAGGGCAAATACATCAATGCACGAAATAAATGTTTTAAGAGGAATAGTCCATCAAATAAACTGGTTTTTGAACAATTCAAAAGGAAACTAGCTACATAATTAATTAATTTAGTTCTTATCTCTTTGTAGTTTTAATTTGAAAGGGATATTTACTAAAAACATTTTCTGAAGTAGCATCTATTGACTATTTGAATATTTAAGAAAACTAAAACTGTGCCTACAACAAAGAAAAGAAGAGTTTTCCCCTTTACAGCTGTAATTGGTCAAGAAGAAATGAAATTGGCTCTCTTGTTAAATGTTATTGATCCAAGAATTGGAGGCGTGATGATAATGGGTGATAGAGGGACTGGAAAGTCTACTACAATCAGAGCTTTAGCTGATTTGTTGCCTGCAATCGATGTTGTTAAAGACGATCCATATAATAGTTCTCTAGTCGATCCTGATTTGCAAAGTAAAGAAGTTTTGGAAAAAATTACTCAAGGAGAAAATCTAGAGAGTATACAAAAACAAGTACCTATGGTTGACTTGCCTTTAGGGGCTACTGAAGACAGACTTTGTGGAACCATTGATATTGAGAAGGCTTTAAGTGAGGGTGTTAAGGCATTTGAACCAGGGTTATTAGCAAAAGCTAATAGGGGTTTGTTATATGTTGATGAAGTAAATTTACTTGATGATCATTTAGTCGATGTACTTTTAGATTCGGCTGCTTCAGGATGGAATACAGTTGAAAGGGAGGGAGTATCAGTTCGACACCCAGCTAGATTTGTCCTTATTGGTTCAGGCAATCCAGAAGAAGGAGAATTAAGGCCTCAATTATTAGATAGGTTTGGAATGAGTGTTGAGGTTAAGACAGTTAGAGATGCTGAATTAAGAGTTCAGGTTGTAGATCAAAGAACTTCTTTTGACGATAATCCTGATGAGTTTTCATTGAGTGTTGAGAAACAACAGGATGAACTTCAACAAAAAGTTATTAAAGCACAAGAAATATTAAATTCTGTTCAAATGGATGATGACCTAAGATTGAATATTTCTGCAATCTGCGGAGAACTAGATGTTGATGGTTTACGTGGAGATATTGTTACAAATAGGTCTGCAAGGGCAATTGCAGCCTTTGAGGGCAGAACTGAAGTGCAAGAAGATGACATAGCAAGGGTTATTTCTTGTTCTTTAAGACATAGACTTAGAAAAGATCCCTTAGAGCAAGTTGATTCAGGTGAAAGAGTTATTCAAGCTTTTTGTAAAGTATTTGATTTAGATGAAAAAGAAAATCTTTCAAAATTTCAATTGTCTGCGGAAGCTTAATAACAGTGAGAATAATTGGGATTGACCCTGGATTAGCTAGAGTTGGATATGGAATAATTGAGATAGAAAATGAAAGAAAGATATTATTAGATTGCGGCGTTATTGAGACAGGTAAAGATAGAAAAGAAGAAGATAGACTTTATGAGATATTCCAAGATCTTAATGAATTAATAAATCATTGGAACCCAACTGCAGCGGCAGTAGAAAAATTTTTCTTTTACAGGTCAAGCACTACCATTAGTGTGGTGCAGGCCAGAGGCGTCATTATGATGGTATTAGCCTCTAAAAAAATTAATGTTAGTGAGTATTCACCTGCTCAGATAAAATTAACAATTGCTGGGTCTGGAAAGGCATCTAAGAAAGATATTCTTGATTCTGTTATGTATAACTTGAATCTTAACAAACCTCCTAAACCTGATGATTCAGCAGATGCATTGGCTATAGCACTCACAAAACTAAATGAGGATGGCTTTAACTGAAAATTTAATATGAAGATCTTTGAAAATAAGAAATTGGAGAGGGATACGTTTAGAAAACTAAGAGATGGGATGACTCATAATCAAAGAGAAAATGTAAAAAAGAATGTAATATTATATATTGATTCATTTTTTAAGGGATGTAAAAATATTGGTTATATAGCCATATATTGGCCTCTAAAAAATGAAGTTGATATAAGAAGTCTCAAGAAAAAATTTACTTTAGCTTTGCCTAGATGTAAAGATAAAAAAGAGTTGTTGTTTTATCCATGGGACGAAAAACCTCTTACTAAAGATTTTGAGGGGATACTAAGTCCAAATAATTCTTCCCCATTAAGTCATTTGCAGATAAGCATGATATTTGTACCATGTCTTTCCGTTGATAAGAATTTAACAAGATTAGGTTATGGAGGAGGTTATTTTGATAAATTAAGGAGAGATAATGATTGGAGAAATGTTCCATGCATTGGAGTATTAACTTCTAATTGTGTAAGTACGATTCCATTAACCAGAGCTGAGTGGGATATTCCTTTATCGGGCTTTATCACAGAAAAAGAAATATTTGTATAATAGAAGATTCATAAAGTGATTAATTTATAGTTTTAAAAATGGAAAATCAGGAAGAACACAATAATTTATCAAAATTAGTAGAAAAGTTGAAGAAATCAGAAGATCCAAAAAGAAAATATGAATACATTTTGTGGTTAGGCAAAAAATTGAAAGAACCAAATAGTGAAATCCTTGTTGAAGAAAATAAAGTAAAGGGATGCGTTTCAGAAGTTTTTGTTAAAGCAACTATTAAATCCGGTAAATTATTTTGGGAAGGATATTCTGATGCTCTTATAACAAAGGGTTTATTAGCATTTTTAATTACTGGGTTAAATGAATTAACACCAAATGAGGTTATTAAAATAGATAAGAAATTTATTGAAGATACTGGTTTGAGATCAAGCTTAACTCCTTCTCGGTCAAATGGTTTTTTAAATATATTGTTGAAAATGCAGTCTCAAGCAAATGAATTTTTGTAGGCCTAATAATATAAAATTAAACTCAAAGTCAAAAGAAATAAAAAATGAGAAAATGCAAAATTGGGATTGTAGGTTTTGGGACTGTAGGTTCAGGGATTTATAAAATATTAAGTTCTGAAGTTGATTCACATCCAATTCTAAAAGAAATAGAAGTTGCAAAAATTGCAGTTAAAGATATTAATAAAAAAAGGGATATTGAGCTAGATAATAATTTATTAACTGATGATCCATTTAAATTAATTAATGACCCCTCCATAGATTTAATTGTTGAAGTAATGGGTGGTGTTGATTTAGCGAAAGATATTATTCTGCAATCATTAAAATTAGGTAAATCTGTTGTTACAGCAAATAAAGCAGTCATTGCAAGATATGGAGAAGAGATATATGAAACCGCATCTAAAAAAGGAGTTTATATATTGTCAGAGGCGGCAGTTTGTGGGGGGATTCCTATAATTGAACCCTTAAAAAGATCATTAAAAAGTAACAGCATAAAAAAAATGGTTGGGATAATTAATGGCACAACAAATTTTATTCTTTCAAAGATGACCAATGAAAAAGCTGATTACAAGGAGACCTTAAAATTGGCACAAAACCTTGGGTATGCAGAATTTGATCCAACTGCAGATGTTGAAGGCCATGATGCTGCAGATAAAATTTCAATTCTTAGTGAACTTGCATTTGGAGGGAAAATCAAAAGAGAGGAGATTCATTCTGAGGGAATTAGTAAAATTAATTTAAAGGATATCGAATATGCCAATAAATTAGGGTTTGAAATAAAACTTTTAGCGCTTTCTGAAAGTGGACAAATTAATAGTAATGATTCACTCGCTTTGAATATTTGGGTAGGACCTTCTTTGATTCCAAAATCTCATCCATTGGCAACAGTAAAGGGAGTTAATAATGCCTTATTGATAGAGGCTGATCCTCTTGGAGAGATAATGTTATATGGTCCAGGTGCAGGGAGTGGCCCAACTGCTGCATCGGTAGTATCAGATATATTAAATCTCCATGCCGCCTCTGTAAAAAATAATAATTCAATCGATCCATTATTATCTTTTAATTTCTGGAGAAACTGTCATATAATAAAACCTTCACAAATAAATAAAAAAAATTACCTAAGAATTATTTGTCTTGATAGCCCAGGTGTAATAGGAAAGATTGGAGATATTTTTGGAAAGAATAATGTATCAATCGAATCAATAGTTCAACTTGATGCAAGTGAGGATAAAGCTGAAATTGTCGTTATTACACATGAGGTAAATAATGGAGATTTTGAGAGGTCGAAAGATGAAATAAATTCGCTCAATGAAGTCAAAATTATTGCAAGTCAATTAAGTTGTATTTAAAAAAATAATTTGCAAATTTCTTTATAGCTTGGTAAACCGAAGAAAGAAAGTGTTTGGTTTTAACACCTTAATGATTCATTCAAAACTATTAGATAATAATAATTTAATTTTTTCTAAAAACCTTTATAAAGGTGCCTGTGTAAAAATTAAAAATAGCAATAAGACTTTTCAAGTAATTGGTCTTAATGTAAGTAAAGAAATTTGTTGGGTGAGAGAGTGGCCTTTTGCCTGTAATTCTAAAAAAACATTTGCTTTAGAAATAAGTCAAATAACCTTACAAATTTTTTGCTCAAATAATTCTTCAGAAAAATTAAGCAATTAAAAAATATGAAAAAAAAAGTTGTTTTAACAATATTTATTTTTTTAATTTCTTTTCTACAGAATTCTTGTAGCTCAAAAAGAATATCAAAAAAAATCATAGTAGCAAGTTCTGGGAAAATTGAATCTTTAGATCCCGCTAGAGCAAGTACTCTTAAAGCAATTCAATTAATCAGTTCTTTAGGAGACACATTATATGAATTAAATTCTGATGGTGAATTGATCCCTGAATTGGCCTCGGAGATGCCAATTATTTCAAAGGATAGACTTCAAATAACTATCAATTTACGAAAGAATGTATTTTTTCACGATGGAACTGCATTTAATTCAAATGCTATGAAGTTTACCTTTGATAGATTCAAAAGAATCGGAACGATGAATTATATTTTAGGAAATAAGATTAAATCAATAGAAACGCCAAGTGAGTATTCAGTCATAATAAATTTAAATAAACCATCAAGTTCTTTAAATGGTTTGCTCACATCGGTAAATTTAACTCCAATATCTCCTGCCTTTTACAAAAAACATTCTGATAAGTTTCTAAATGAAAAATTCGTTGGTACAGGGAAGTATGTGCTGACCAGTTTTTCTAATGAAGTTCAATCAATTGATCCATATTTGAATTATTGGGGTGAAAAGCCCTTAAATGAGGGTATTAATTTAGTGGGATATTCAAATTCATCTTCTCTTTTTGGGGCTTTAAAAAGTAAACAAATTGATGTGCTTTTATCAAATTCAATTGATGATAGTCAGAGGAAAAGTTTAAATAATTTAAGTAAAAATAAACAGTTTAATGAAGGTAATAGCCCTTTCACTGAATTAAGTTTTATAAGTCTTAAAACTAGTTCTTATCCCTTAAGTAATCTTAATTTAAGACTGGCTTTGGCAAAAAGTCTTAATAGAAAATTGATTAGTGAGAAAGTAAGTTATGGATTAAGGAAGCCATCTAGATCAATTATTCCTCCGATATTAAAAAAAGATAATCAAGAACTTTGGCCTAAATATGATTATTTAGAAGCGAGAAGGTTATTGGAAAATGAAAATTATTGCAATGGAAATATTCTAAAAATACCCCTTACTTATAGATCGAATGTTCCAGCTGACAAGCTTATTGCTCTGACATGGCAGGAAGAAATTAAAAATTCTTTGAAAGATTGTATTGTTATCGAACTTAATGGGGTTGAATCTACAACAGTTTATAAGAATCTAAGTTTAGGAATTTATACAGCAGTTATTCTCGATTGGACTGGAGCTTATTCAGATCCAGAGGCATATCTCACCCCTCTTTTGAGTTGTAATGAAATAGTTGATGGCATATGTAAAAAAGGAGAATCAGTTTATAGCGGCAGTTTTTGGGGATCCAACAAAGTGGAAAGTTTATTTCTTGAGAGTGAAAAAATAAGTGGAATTAAAAGATTAGAAAAACTTATTGAAATTGAAAAAATAGCAGCAAATTCAATCCCTTATATACCTATTTGGGTTTCCTCTCAAAAAGCATGGTCTCAAAATAAAATATCAAAACCTATTTTTAATGGTGCAGGAATAATTTCATTGAGTGATCTAGAGTTAATTGATGAGTAGAAATTCAAATAAACTACTAAATTATTCCTTATTAAAAATTTCATTTATACCGATAATGCTATGGATAATTTCTTCATTAGTATTTATTTTATTGCGAGTTGCCCCTGGCGATCCTGTCGATGCCATTCTTGGATCTGGAGCAGATGAGGTTTCAAGGGAATTTCTAAGAAATAAATTGGGGCTAAATGAACCTTTGATAAGTCAATATTTTTCATATATTAAAAATATATTGCACTTAGATTTTGGCCAATCTCTTAGTACTCAGGAGCCAGTCTTAAATATTATTATTAAGTCATTGCCTGCTAGTCTTGAGCTTGGATTCTTTTCAATATTAAGTGCCACATTAATAGGATTTCCATTAGGATTTATTGGCTTAAGAAATAGAGGTAAAAAGACTGACTATATTACGAGAATATTAGGAATTGCCACATATGCGATTCCTCCTTTTTGGGGTGCAATGTTAGCTCAATTATTATTTTCTGTATTCTTTAATATTGCTCCAATTGGAGGTAGATTTCCAATATTTCAGCAACAACCTCAAATTACAGGTTTTCTAGTTTTAGATAGTATTCTTTCAAATAATATTATTGCTTTGAAAGATAGTCTTTATCATCTCGCACTTCCTTCGATTACGCTTGGCTTATTATTAAGTGGTATATTCAGCCGCTCATTAAGAGTAAATCTGGATAAGACATTAAAAAGTGATTATGTAAATGCTGCTATATGTAGAGGAATATCTAGAAAACAAATATTTTTTAACCATGCATTACCTAATGCTCTATTGCCAATTGTCACTATTTCTGGCTTGACTATGGCCTCATTAGCAGGAGGTGCTTTATTGTTCGAGGTAACTTTTTCATGGCCAGGTATAGCTTTAAGATTACATGAAGCTATTTCTCAAAGAGACTATACCTTGGTTCAAGGAATAGTAATTTTTACCTCTATTCTCATAGTTTCTTTAAATCTCTTCGTGGATATTTTAATCGCATATTTAGATCCACGAATAGAATACTAATTTTCGGAAATTTCTTTTATTGTTTCAAGATCTAGAAGATGGAAATCAAGTCCCAAATCTCTTTGATTTTTAATTACTGTAGGGATTTTTTGGGATTTAATATTTTTTAAAAATTCAACTATAAATTTCGCAGCTAAATCTTGTACTAATATTGGCTCTGAACCTATAAAAGTCTCATTTATTTTGAAGACGTCATTATTTTTTTCATAGCTTTTATTAATTCTTATTGGTGAGAAATGACTTGCCCCTTCAATAATTAGAAATCTATTTAATGGATTATTTAAAGCTGAAAAAACTCTAAATTGTTCATTCATTAATGGTGTAATAAGGTCATAAGTACCACCTATTAGAAGAGTTGGTGTTTTAATGCCTGTACTATTTTCTTTTGGCCATATTAAACTGCCAAATGAATTAAAACCTATAATCGCACTGGCCTTATTAGAATTATTTTTCTTAGGGAATGGTATTTCGCTCAACTGACATTGAAGTAATTTAGATAAATTTGTTACTGCAAAGTCTTTTATTGCTGAATCACATTTTTCCTCTAGTTGATCAGTAGGTTTATTGCCTTCATGTAAAAGTGCTATTAAAGCACCAAGTGAATGCCCCATTAAAATATAGGAATCATTAGGTAAACCAAATTCTCCATTTTCATGAGATTTTAATACAGCATCTAAATCTTTAATTCTATATAAGAAAAAGTCTGCACTTCCAGGAATTGTTTCCTTCCCTTCGAGTACTTCTATAAATGACTCCAAATTACTTCCTTTATGATTTATGAATAATATTGGCCAACCTCTTTTAGCCAATTCGTTGGCTATCCATTGGAAATTATTTATTTCGCCTCCAAGTCCTGGCATGAAAATTATAAGTTCTTTATCTTCATTTTTTTTATTGCTTTTCCATATTTCAATTTCAAAAGGTTTCACTCGGTGGGGAGCATAAATTTTTTTATCAATTTTTATTAGATCTTTAGTTGATTTTTTTTCAGCATTTTTGAAGGGATTTTGTTTAGTTCTTTCAAGTTTATTTAATTTGGATAAAAGTTTTTGTTGCATTGCTAAATCATTTTTCCAAGATGAAATTATTAAAATTAAATTATCAATATCAATTGAAATTTCTTCTGATGGTAATGCCTTTATGATTTCTAAAGTTGATACTTCTTTTTTTTGATCTAATAAATTTTCTATAGTGTTATAAATTTCTGTTCCATTGTTGTCATTTGGAACTTTAATACTCTTGCTTAATTCTGTAAGGATTTTACGCCCTGTCCAACTTCTTAATATTTCTCTATTTAATCCCTCTTCCTTGAAAACTGGAAATTCTAAAAATTTTGATAATTCAAAAACTCTTATTAGTCCATTTTTTTTTAACCAATCTATTAATTCTGTAGAATCATCTTTGTATTTTTCTAATTGTGATAATTGTTCTATAGTTAAAGGGATTTCCATCTCTTCAAATTTAATATTTATCTTTTCAGCAGCCTTTGAACCATTATTAAAAAATAAACCACAAAAACTAAAAAAAATTATAAAAATGTATTTCACTTGTGATTAGTCTAAATAATTTACAAATTAGCAAAAATTGGTGGAATCAATTTCCATATCATTTGAGGTTAATAACCAAGATAAGATTTTTCGCTGCATTTGGAGCAGGAGGAGTTATTTATTTAACATCACTTATTTTTAATAACATAGGATTATCGGCAACAGATATTGGCTTGGGGTTTACCATCTCAGCAATAATTGGAACCTTAACAAGACTCTTTACAGGTAATTATCTTAATAAAACAGGGAAAATACAATTTCCAATAGTTTCTTCTTCAATACTAAGTATTGCCGCTAGCTTATGCCTCATTTTTTCAAAAAATACCTTTTTGTACATAATTGGACAATCATTTGTTGGGGCTGCTGCAGGAATATATTGGCCTGCTGCCGAGTTTGGGGTACCATATTTTTGCCATCCTATTGAAACACGCAAAGCTTATGCTCTAGTTAGAAGTTCGGAGGCTTTGGGAATATTTCTAGGGGTATTCTTAGGGGGTTATATGACAAATTTTTTGTATTCTAAATCAATATTTATTAATGATATATTTTGCATGTTAGTTATCACATATTTAATATCCAGAAATAGTTCTTCTATTAAAAGAAATTTAAAAAATTTCCAAAAAAAATTAGTAGATTCAACTAATCATGCACAATTGAAATGGAATAAAAATTCAACAATAATAATTTTATCTATTTTATTGATAACTACCTCTTTAGCTTTGATTCAAGTAACTTTGCCTCTGGACCTTGTTAGAGGTGGAGTATATCGGAATGCATTAAGCAAAGAAATTATTAGTCTTATAATTTCTGTTCAGTTGATTTTATTGTTGTTTTTACAATGGCCTGTCGGTACTTGGATATCTAAGAAAGGAAGATTATATGGCTTGAAATTTAGTTTAATAAATTTCTCTTTCGCTTCATTTTTATTATTTATTTCTAGTTATTTAAATATTCCAGCTTTTTATTTAATTTCTTTTTCATTAATTTTAGTAAGTTTAGGGACTGCTTCATTTCTTCCAACATCAACAGACATCGTTTTCAGAATAGCCCCTTCAAATAAAAAAGGTTTTGCACTTGCTCTACTATCACAATGTTTCGCGATGGGTTACTTTTTTGGACCATTTATTTCAGGACGCATATTAGATCTATTTGGTTATGCTTCAATAATCTGGCTTTCAATTTCATGTTGTTGCTTTATTGTCTTTGCAATTCTATTTAAGAGATTATTTTAATTAATCTTTTCTAATTCAATAATTCTTCTCTCCCTTAGAAATAAGAAAAAAGGTGCAGAGAATGCGAAGGCTATAAGAAAAGTTCCAATGTATACAACCCACATATTCTTCATGTTTAGTTTTTTTGATTCATTTACTATCCATATAAAAATAGCGCTTGCACCTACTAATAAGTCTCTAGAAATTGACTGAGCTGCAGGGTTTGCATTCGCTAAAGAAATGAAGTTATTTATATCAAAGCTGTTTCCATATTCCCTAGCAAATTCGAAATTTGCCATCATTGGCAGTACAGCCCCCAAAATTGATAGAAAAAGGTAAAGATAAGATAGTATCTGTTTATTATCTTTTAAAATGTTAAATGAATTCACTTGGCAAAAATATTTCTTTTAATAATAGTATTTAAAATCTTATGGTTGTTGAAAAAAATAATAAAGTTGAAGACTATAAATTTAAAAAAGGAAATTTAAATTTTTCTGTAGTTGGTCATGTTGAGTGGATAAATTTCTTAAAGGTTGATCAATTACCAAAACCCGGAGTTATTTCTCATTCTGAAAAGTCCCTTGAGTATCCAGCTGGGGGTGGCCCCATTATCGCAAAAATACTTTCTGATTTAACTTTAAACCAAATTCATTTTTTTACGTCATTAGGTAATGATGAATATGGAGATAAGTGTTTCAAGATTCTTTCAAGTATGGGAATTAAGATGCATGTAGCTTGGCGTGATAAACCAACAAGAAGAGGATTTAGTTTAATTGACTCTCAAGGTGAAAGAGCCATAACAGTTATTGGTGAAAGGTTAGCTCCAACTCATAAAGACAAGTTGGAATGGAATATTTTAAAAAAAATGGACGGAATTTTTATTACGGCATCTGATTCAGAGATTTTTAAAATGGCTAGATCAGCTTCAATACTGTGTACGACACCAAGGGCAGGATTGAACACAATTAATAAATCAAATGTTCTTTTAGATGGATTAATAGGCAGTAATCTTGATCCAGGTGAAGTTTTTTCTTTTTCTGATTTATCTTTAAAACCCAAATACACTATTAAAACTGAGGGAGAGAAGGGAGGCATACTATTCCCTGGAGGAAGATATAAGGCTCTTAAAAACAAAAAATCAAAGGTTGATTCTTATGGATGTGGCGATTCTTTTGCTGCGGGTATTCTTTATGGAATGGCATCAAAATGGGATATAGATAAAACTTTAAATCTTGCTAAAGTATTGGGAAGAGACGCCAGTGAATTTTTCGGCCCATATGCAAATAGTTACTAAAAATAATTAATTTGAGACTTATATGAGTAATTTAGATAACAAAAATAAAAATCTACTTGTAGAAAACATTATTCTTTTCTTTTTATTTACTGTTTTTTTGTTTTTTAAATCTTTAAAAACTTTATCTAAAATTTTTACCTACGGAATCATAAAAAAAGAGATCTTAACTACTAAAAGTGACTTAGGCGTAGATATTAAAATAAAAATTAAATAATGAAAATATTTTTAGTTTTTCTAATTTTAGGAGTTATTTTTTTGGGATTCAAAAAAATTAATTCTAAAAAACCAAAGAATCTAAAATTAGATAAATTTAAAAATAAACTGCAGAGCACGCAAACAAATATTGATAGAATTTTTTTAAGAGAGGAAGAAAAAACCTTTTCAAACCCTAATATAAATATTTATATTGGAGTTTATGATAACGAAGAAAATATAAATAGAAAATCCAATATACACCGAGCAAGACTTTCAAAATTTAAGAAATCCAAATTAAATGGTGAGATGATATTTCAAGACGATGAACAAAGGATTTATAAATTTAATGACGGTAAGAAAGTTTACTTATAATTTTTAATGCTAACTACACTCAAGACTTTCTCTTGTTGAAACTCCTGTTGTTGGATTGATCCCATCAGCGATTTCACAAAGATTTCTTTGGTCTTCGCTGTCAAGGATGGCATAAGAAAAATCTGCTCCTTCTATTTGAGCTCCTGCAAAACTGCTGCCTGATGCGATCATATTTATTAAAACAGCATTTCTAAGATCTGTTTTTTGGAAATTAACTCGATCAGAAAGAGTATCGGTCAGGTCGATTCCATTTAAATTAGAACCTTTTAAATCGGATAGGGTTAATGTAGTTCCATGTAAATCAACATCACTAAAATCTGCGTCTCTAGCAACTGCTCCAGCTATAGAAGATAAATGAAGATCCTCTCCATGGAAATCAAATCCTGTAATATTAGATCTTACATAACTTGGAACTTCATCTCCTTCTCCCTTAACAGCAACATTCGCCCCAGCAAAAACTGGAGAGGATAAAACCAAGAAAGAAAAAGTTATACATAAAAAATATTTTAAAAACCTAAAAAATTTCATATCAATAAATTTGAGTAATTCTATTTTATAACAATTAGATAATTTTTAAAATTGATGACTAAATTTGGAACTCCTTTTTAAAATTATTTAACACTATAAATTTTGAATCTAGGCTCTAAATTGGTTATACAATCTAGAAGTTTTTTGTTATCTCTGCTATTCGTAACCTTGAATTCAGATTCAACTGTACCTTCTTTATCTCTTATAGCTTGATTTAAAACTATGGAACCGTTTTCGTCAGATACTGATCTGTGAAAAGTTCCTCTAGGTATTCTTAAAATGTATCCGCAAGATTCTAATCTAACTTTATAAAAAGGATAATCCCAGCCAAAATTGACAAGAAAAAATGTTCTTCCCCCGGAGATAGCCAGTAGATTATCTTCTTGATTGTGATGTATGTAAAATTGCCAATTCTTAAATTCCTCATCATTTGGAGGACTAACTGCAGGTCCACTGTGAATAACTAGATCTCTATAGTTTGATTCATTAACACTAATATCAAAAAATCTTACATCTTTTGTATCGCGAAATTTTTCATAACTCAACAATTCAAACATTTTCGATTTGTTTGATTTGATAACTGGAATTTCTAAACTTGAGTTCAATTTTCTTTAAAGATTAAACAAATGAAAACAGATATATATGTCCAAGAACGTATCAATTAACACTAAAAAAGAAACATATTATTATTTATATTTTTATATTATTTTAAAAGATTAAAAATTTAGTTTTTATTTAATTTCAAGAGGTTTGATTTCCCAGGATAAAGTATTTTCTAAATTATTTTTTCCTGTAAAGTTTCCTGTAATTACAGAGGTTAAATTAGATTTTGAAGAGGATACCAACGTTAAGTATCTATCATCTATTAATCCTTTTCCGCTTGGATCAAAACCTCTCCAACCAGCACCTGGAATATATAATTCAGCCCAAGCGTGTAAATCCAACTCAGAGGGTAAGGGATCTTCAAAATGATAACCACTTACAAACCTACTTGGGATACCTATAGACCTGCAAGCTTCAACCATTAGCATTGCTAAATCTCTGCATGAACCTATACGTTCTCTAAGCGTTCTGCTAGCCGGCCATGCTGGACCAGTATGTCTTTTGGTATATTTGACCCGATCTTGAATAATTTCTATTAGTTGGTATGTAAATGATAATGCGTTATTAATGCTTCCTGCTAAGGCTTCTTGGGCAAGTTCTACTGCAGACGGATCGTGTTGTCCGTTTGGCATCCATCCCTCTAATGCTCCCTGTAAATCTCTGTTAATAATGCTTCTACAAAAAGGTAATGTTAAATCTCTATTTTTAACTCCATCAATAATGTTTGGATGTTTAATAGTTTCAACTTCGCTGATTGATTCAATAGTTAAATTATCAGTTAAGCCATTAAATCTGATTCTATTAATCTCT
The DNA here is from genome assembly GCA_003278845.1 of Prochlorococcus sp. AG-347-O22. Taxonomy (GTDB): domain Bacteria; phylum Cyanobacteriota; class Cyanobacteriia; order PCC-6307; family Cyanobiaceae; genus Prochlorococcus_A. The sequence goes on along the minus strand of QCCX01000006.1, from coordinate 31,246 downwards.
TCTCCGCTGGCAGCAAGTAATGGATAAATAATTTCTGGTTCTGGAGTTATTTTTAATTCAAAATTCTTTAGCTTTTGGAATCCATTTGATCTTGGCTTTATACATAATCTATGCTCGCCTAAATGAACAGGGTCTTCGTATTTATATTCAAGTTTGTGAATGTATTTAATTCTCATTAATAAACTTATTAATTAATAAAGTATTTTTCTTGAATGAGATCATTTAATTTATTTAAATCCATTTGCAATGAATCGATTGCCTCATGTAAACCATCATTGATTATATCTTCAATTCTGATATAACTCCACTTTGCTTTAAGCAAACCTCTCATACATTCTAATTCTGAAGGATTTTCAGTAGATGGTGAGGTATCTATCGTTTTAAGTGTATTGCTTATCCCATCAAGACAGTATCTTACTGATCTAGGGAAAATTGGATCAAGTAAAAGAAATCTCGCAACTGAATTAGGCTTTATAGAATTTTGCACTGCTTTCCTAAACATTTGATAAGCTCCAGCGGAACGTAAGAGTGCTATCCATTGCAGCTCATCAAGAACTCCTCCAAGTTCATCTAAGCTGGGTAGGAGTAAATAATATTTAACATCTAAAATTCTTGATGTTTTGTCAGCTCTTTCGATTAATCTTCCAAGAATGCTAAATCTCCAGGCAAGATCTTTGCTTAGAGTCGCATCTGTAATTCCATAAAAAAGCTGACATTCTCTCCTTATTTCACTTAATTGTTCTTGTCTTGGTTTATTCCATATTGCCTCTCCTTCCTGCATATTCCAATATAAAATATTAATCTGTTCCCACATTTCTGTGGTCATGACATCTCTGATTTGTCTTGCATTTTCTCTTGCCATTTGAATGCAAGAAATTATACTATTTGGGTTTAAACGATCTCTTATTAAAAAATTAATAACGTCATCTGGTTTTTTCTCTGGGAATCTCTTATCAAAAGATTCTCTGTCACTCGAAGCATCAATTAAAGGGAGCCAAGGTTCAGCACTTCCTGGTGGACAATCTAATGACATAGCTTCGCTTACTTCCACGAAACGAGATATGTTTTCCGCACGTTCTAAATAACGATTGATCCAATAAAGAGATTCTGCTACACGACTTAAAAGCATATTATTTACCTACAACCCATGTATCTTTGCATCCTCCACCTTGAGAAGAATTAACGACTAATGATCCTTTTTTTAATGCTACTCTCGTAAGCCCGCCTGGGCTAACCCATGAATCTTTTCCTCTTAAGATATATGGTCTTAAATCAACATGACATGGATATAGCTCTCCATCACATAACGATGGCACAGTAGATAATTCTAATGTTGGTTGTGCTATGAAATTTCTGGGATTATTTTTAATTTTATTAGCGAATTCTTCTATCTCATTAGTTGTTGAGTGAGGGCCAATTAACATTCCATAACCACCAGCTTCTGCGACAGACTTAACAACAAGTTTTGATAAATTTTCTAGAACATATTCTCGATCCTTTTGATAATGACAAATATAAGTTTCTACATTTCTAATAATAATTTCTTCATCAAGATAATATTTAATCATTTTCGGAACAAAAGAATAAATCATTTTGTCATCTGCTATTCCAGTCCCAGGTGCATTTGCTAAAGCAACATGACCTGCCTTAAAAACATCAAGCAATCCGCTAACACCAAGGCAGGAATCTTTTCTGAAATTAAGTGGATCTAAGAAATCATCATCAATTCTTCTGTAAATGACATCTACTCTTTTTAATCCAGAGGTAGTTTTTAAATATACATAATCATCATTACAAACTAAGTCATGACCTTGAACTAGTTGTATGCCCATTTCTTGAGCTAAATAACTATGTTCAAAATAAGCACTATTAAAAATTCCTGGAGTTAGTAGAACTATCTTGGGAGTGTCAGTCCAAACAGCTAGTTCTTGAAGAGTTTTTAAAAGATATGATGGATATTCATCAATTGGTTTAACTATTCTTCCTGAGAAAAGATTAGGGAAAATATTCTTCATGACTAATCTATTTTCTAAAAAATAAGCAACACCAGAAGGGCACCTTAAATTATCTTCTAAAACATGCCAATCTCCTTTTCTATCTCTTATTAAATCAAGTCCTGAAATTTGACACCATTTATTTAGTGGGGGTTTGAAACCTATCATCTGAGGTCTCCAACCTTCTGAACTCTCTATTAATTCTCTTGGAATTATTCCATCATTAATTATTTTTTGAGAATTATAAATATCATCTAGGAATAAATCAATTGCCTCAAGCCTTTGTTTTAGTCCTTTTTCTAACGTTACCCAATCATCTTTACTAATTATTCTAGGAAGTGGATCAAAAGGTAATATTCTCTCAGTACCTTTTAAACCAGTATCATTTAATCTAAAAGTTGCACCATGTCTTAGTAATAATTTTTTTGCGGCAGAATGATTCCTGTTTAATTCCTCAAGTCCCATATTATCTAAGGATGAAAGAAGTGGAATCAATATTTCTCTAGCAGAGTTAACATTATCCTTAAAGTATTCATCAAAACTATTTTTAGGCTGATAACTTGAAAACATATATTTCATCGTTTAGTAACTTTTACTTTAGCTTTATATCTTTATTCGTATTTATGGCTACCAAAAATAATATCTCTTGACTCGATCTATATCATTATTTTGATCATTGAAGTATATTTTTTAAAAATCTAAAGGGCATGAATTCTAGTAATTGGCAATTTGTTTTTTTTAGATATTTTGCAAGCTTTCTTTTTATCCTCTCTCACAGTTTGCTGGTTCTTGATCATCTACCAGTAGGGGCGGCACTTCATGGACTTGGAGAAGTTTTTATTGCGCCTTGGGCTTTTAGGGAAAGAGCATGGGATCTTGTTGTAATTGCAGTTTTATTTTTCTTCTTCGATATTTGGGGACTTATAAACACTCCTTGGAATTAACTGATATTATTTAGTTACTAATTCTGGGAAAATGATAGTAAAAAATAAATCTAATTTTTTCCAAATTTATAAAATAATTTTTCTTTTTTTACTTTCGAATATTTCAAATTTATATGCACATAATTTATTTAATGGTGGATGCAAAGAACATTGTGGGCATGAAGTTAAAGTAAAAAGTAATAAAAACAAATTAAAAAATATTGATGATCAAATAAAAATTGAGGGTAAAAATTCATGTTTAAATAAATCTCTTTGCAGAGGATGATAATCTAAAAAATTTCAAATTTTTTTTAATTTGATCTTTGATGATTATCATATAGAGAGTTTTTAAAGTTTTAAAATCCAAATTAATTTAAATAGCAAATGTCAACAAAACCTCCTTTACCTCCTTTTAACTTAGAAAAAGCAATTAAAAAAGTGAGATTAGCTGAAAATGCGTGGAACACTAAAAATCCCGTTACTGTATCACTTGCTTATACAGAAGATAGTTTTTGGAGAAACAGAAGCGAATTTATAAGAGGGAGAGAAGAAATTGTGGAATTTTTAAAAAGAAAATGGAATAAAGAAATTGGCTATAAACTAATTAAAGAATTATGGGCATATGATTCAAATCGAATTGCTGTTAGATTTCAATATGAATGGCATGACGAAGAATATAATTATTTTCGAGCACATGGTAACGAAAATTGGGAATTTTCTGAAACTGGTTTAATGCGTAGAAGAGAGGCAAGTATAAACGATATTTCTATAAACAAAAAAGATTGTCTTTTTACATGGGGTGAAGGTCCGCGTCCGGAAGGTTTTCCTGGTCTAACGGAACTTGGTCTTTAGAATTTATAAATATCAATTTAAAAAAAAATATCAGTTGATAGTTCAAATTATGGGGACTTTACCAAAATATAAACTTATTATTTGTTTGATTTGATTAAGAGGATTAATGATTTGTACAAGGTGAACATTCTTCACAATCTGTACATTCGCAAGGACAAGTGCAACCGCAACTGGGGCAGGTTTCTTTCTCATTAGAAATAGAAGTGTTTGTTAGTAATATATTTGGATTAGTAGTAATCATAATAATGAATTTGATTATTAATTATTAATAATATAGCTTATAAAATCAATCCTGGTAATGATTTTAACATTTTTAAAAATTAAATAATAACTATATTTTGAAAATGATTATCATTATTGTAAAGTAAATTCTAGTTCTTAAATATTATTTAGAAAATAAAAATTATATTCTAAAATTATATTTTAAAATAAATATTCCTTAAGCATTAAATTATTTTTATTGATGATTTTTTTATCCACTTCATATCTAGTGAAAGTAAATTATAAGAATCATTTTTCCATTTTTCTATATCCAAATTATTTTTAAATTTTTCATCATGTAAAAATTTTGGTAAATCATGAACTATCTTTATTAATCCATCGACAACACAAAACTGGCCAGGATTAAGAACATTTTGGTTAATTTGACTTTGTCCGATATATCCTAAATCGATAATTTCTTGTTGAAATTCTAAAAATATGAAAATCTCAAAAAGATTAAATCCAAATTCTTTGAAATATTTATAATAGGGATCCCAACTTCTTTCCATTGTTAATTGGTTGATTAATAAAAATAAATGTGTGACTTTAGTTACCTTCAGAAGAAGATAAATTTTTTAAAATAAATTTAATACTAAATTTTTAATGAACATTTTTGGAATTGGGATACCAGAAATTGCAGTAATTGTTGTACTCGCATTGCTAATTTTCGGACCAAAACGTTTGCCTCAACTTGGGAAAACTATAGGTAAGACCTTAAAAGGATTACAAACTGCTTCTAAAGAATTCGAGAGTGAAATAAATAAATCTCTCAAATTAAATGAAAACGATGAATGATCAATGATTAGTTTATATTTTAAAAAACGAACTTAATTTACTTACCACTTTTTGTAGGGTAAGAATTTACCACACATTTTTACTAAAACCCTATCCCCTTTTGGATCTTCTACCTTATCAACTTCAATTGAAAAGTCAATTGCACTCATAATTCCATCACCAAATTTTTCTTGTATTACATCCTTCATTGGCAGTCCATATACTTGCATTATTTCATAGAATCTGTAAATAAGAGGATCTGTAGGAATAACAGGATCTAGGCAGCCTTTTACTGGCGGTGTTGTTAATTGATCTTCTAATTCTGATTGTAAATCAAGAGCCTTTATTATAATATTAGCTTCTTCTTCAGAAGCTGTAGCTTGCCCATAAAATAGGCTTGCAACCCATACTTCATCTCTATTAATCAATTTACCTAAATCTTCAAAGGATAATTCTTTTTCCTTTTTTGCTTTTAATAGTAATTGTGTAAATGTGGGTAAAGTCATAATTAATTGTTGTTTTTTTATTGCAGAAGAAATCTAAGTAACCTCTTCTACAGCTCTTGTTTCTCTTAATAGATGTTTTTCCAAACGCATTTTTATTTTTAAATATGTAGGATCTTGTTCAATTTTTTCTCTATCTCTTGGTCTTTCTAAATCAACTGAAATTTCCTCAGAAATTATGGCAGAAGGACCGCTTGACATCAAAACAATCTTGTCAGACAAAAGCAATGCTTCTTCAATACTATGAGTAATTAAAACTACGGTTACTTTATTTTTTCTCCAAATGGATAATAATTCATCTTGTAAATAGGATCTGGTTAATGCATCAAGAGCTCCAAAGGGTTCGTCCATCAACAACATATTTGGATTTATAGATAAGGCTCTGGCTATTGCAACTCTTTGCTTCATTCCTCCAGATAATTCTTTTGGGAATTTATTTGAAGCTTTTTCTAAACCTACCATTCTTAAATATTTTCTAGCTCTTTCTTTAACATCAGCTTTTGTTTTCGCTGGAAAAACAGTATTTAAGGCAAACTCAATATTTTGAATAGTTGTTAACCACGGCATCAAAGCGTAATTTTGAAAAATAACACCTCTATCGGGTCCTGGACCTTTTATGGCTTGTCCGTCAATAATAATTTTCCCAGATGTTGGAGCTTGCAAGCCTGCTATTAAATTTAGCAATGTTGATTTGCCACAACCAGAAGGACCTATTATTGATACAAATGTGTTCTTCTCTATCTTTAGGTCAATATCTTTGATAGCTTCAAATCCACTTCTATTTCCTTTGGAACGAAAATCAATAAACTTCTTTTCTTTAAAAAAAATCTTACCTAAATTGACTAATTCAAGGTGAGAATAATTTTCATTAGAGGTAGATGTTCTTGATGATTTTTTGTTCATTTAATCAATAAGTTTAGATACTGTAGTCGAATTTATCTTGAAGAAATCCAAAAAATTGATCCAAAATAAATCCTGTAAATCCAATTATTATTATTGCAACAAATATATTTTCAAGAGATAAATTATTCCATTCATTCCAAATAAAATAACCAATTCCTGTACCTAATAGCATTTCTGCGGCAACAATCACAAGCCAAGCTGTTCCCATTGATATTCTCATCCCTGCAAGAATGTTTGGCATGATTGCTGGCAAAATAACCCTCCTAATAGTTATTGATTTACTTGCTCCTAAAGATTTAGAAACTCTCAAATAATCAGGATTGATACTAGCTACACCAAAAGCAGTGTTAATTAATGTTGGCCAAATACTTGTGATGAAAATAACGAAGATGCCTGTGATTTCTGAGTTTCTAAAAACAAAAAGTCCTACAGGTAGCCATGCTAAAGGGGAAACAGGTTTTAAAAGTTGCACATAAGGATTTAAAGAGGACTGAGCTAACTTGGACATCCCCATTAGAACCCCTAAAGGAATAGCGACTAAAACAGCTAAGCTATATCCGATTAATACTCTTCTTAAACTTATAAGTAAGTTAGTTCCAATTCCCAAATCATTTGGACCATTATCAAAAAATGGATCTGATACCCACCAAATTAATGATCCTATTGTTTTAAATGAACCCGGGAAATTCTTGACTAATAAACCTTGTTGAGCAATTACTTGCCAAAGAATGATAAAAATTAAGAGGCTCAAAATGGCTACTGCAAAAGTAAGCCGTGTAGAAATAGCTTTGTTCATCAAGTAGATTATTTAACTAGAAATTCAAAATTGTTGTATTAATAAATACTAATAAAAACAATTTTTATAAATTAAAAACCGTCCCTTTTAATTTGATCTTTAATGTATTGCATTGGATTGCTAGGGTCAAAAACATCATAAGCTAAGATTTCTTTTCTAAACCTTGCTGTTGGTGGATTCCCTCCCATTTCCCTTTCGAGAGCTTGAGCTTCATCTGTTAGGAATATTGAAGCACTATTAGGGTTAAAATCACCTGCTTGAATTGCAGCAACTGCACCACCTAAATCCCAACGAATTAATTGAGATTGGATCCAATGTGAGAAACTTTGCCAAGGGTAGGGTTTAAAGTCGATTCTATCTGGAACATTTTGTGATTTACCTAATCCATCTTCAAATTTTCCTGTAAGAACAGCTTCAACAACTTCTGTAGGTTGGTTTAGAAATCCCCTTCCAGAAATAGCTTTAGCGACTTCTTTTCTGTTTGCAGGAGTTGAAACATAAGCAGCAGCATCAATAATAGATTTATTAAGAGCCCTGAAAGTTTCAGGATGTTCTTTAATCCAGGGTTCCCCAGCTGCAAACGCGCAACATGGATGGCCTGGCCATAATTCTTTAGTAAGAAGATGTATAAAACCTGCATCTTCGTAAACTGCCCTTTGATTAAATGGATCAGGCATTAAGTATGCGTCGATATCACCAGCAACTAATTGTGCAATACTATCTGGTGGTGGAACAGGACGAATCTGAACGTCTTTATCTGGATCAACCCCACCTTTGGCTAGATAATATCTCAATAAAAGATTATGCATTGAGTATGGAAATGGAACGCCAAAAACGAAACCTTTCATGTCGGCAGGACCATTAACTTTCCCTTTATGACGGTTAGCAACAGTAATAGCTTGTCCATTTATATTTTCAATGCTTGCTAGTTTCACACTAAATGGTGCAGTTCCTAATCCAAGTGTCATAGAAATTGGCATTGGAGCCAGCATATGATAAGCATCTAATTCACCAGCAATTGCAGAATCTCTAACTGCTCCCCAACTTGGCATTTTGACAACTTTTACATCCATACCAAACTTGTTATAGAAACCCATTGGTTCGGCCATAATGATGGGAGAGGCACAAGTTATAGGTATGAAACCAACTCGTAGGGTTTGTTTCTCTAAATTATTGACATTAATAGGGGTGTCATCAATTGGTTGTTTGACAGGTTTATTTTGATTAGAACAAGCAACTGTAATTAGTGCTGCTCCTGCAGCCAAGCTAGATAAAAACTGTCTTCTTCCCATTGGAGAAGAAGCTTTTGTTTTAGCAAAGAATTTACCCGCTTGAGGTCCAAATGCTGCTTGAAAGGCTTGATCTAATCCACCTGCTTCTTTAGCTAATTCTCTAAGCAATTGCTCTTTATAAGGATCACCATTAGAAGCATTTTTATAAAATAAAAGATCTCTCATTTCTGCAGTTGAAATAGCGTCAGCAATTTCATAAGCTTCATTTTTGATGAGCCCCATCCTAGAAAAATCTGAAATTATTTCAGCAGGGTCATCTGGCATGTCTGCCATAAAATTTTCATGATCATTTCCTATGGGCCTACATTCTATGCATACACAGAAATAACCATGATCGTTTGACGGATTTAAAAAGTTATTTTGTAGAAATGTTTTATTACTTGAAGTATTATTCTCTGAAGTTTTACATTCAAAATTATATTTTTGAGTAAAATTACTAGCTGGTACGATCATTTAATAATTTTTAGTTACTAAAATTATTTATCTAGAGTTATTTTTGAGATGTATAAATAAATACTATTTAAAAACAATAAGTATAAATATTTTTGAATAAAGATATTTCACAAACTATAAAAAAATAGTTTAAGAAATCAATCATATTAATTAGGTTAAGAATTATTTAATTATAAAAATGATTATCATTTTCATTAGGCTGAGCATCCTTTTAATATAAAAATGATTATCATTTTCATTTTGTATAAATATAATTTTTGAATTTCTAGTTAGCTTAAAAAATTTATTAAAGATTAAATATTTAGGCTATAAAATCATATTTTAGATAAAAACAAATTTCTAAAATTTTAAAAATTTTTTGTAAAAAGCTGATTTACATAAATTTTTCAATTTAATTTAAAAATTTCATCTTTGATAATTATCATCAAACGACTATTTGCTTGATAATTTTTATTAGGAGGATTTAATTGATTTTTAATTAAAAAAATAAAAGTATATATCAACGGTAAAAGTAATGATGAAGCAGCAACTAAAGCGATTATCTGGTTTAATCTAATAAGTGGTTTTTTTACAAGATCCTCTCCGCACAAGCCACAAATCAAATTACCTTTTGAGGATTGTTTTTGAAATTGATATTTAGGATTGCAATATGGGCAATAATATCGAACCATTTTCAAATTTAATTGTTTTAATCATTATCTATAAAACTAGAAGAAAGTCATCTTATTAAAAAAAGAGGGCTAATTTAAGCCCTCTTTTATCTCTTACTTATTTTTTTTTACTAAAGTTAATAACGTACCTAAATCATGGATCCTTGTTAATAACTTCTTTTAAGCTAATGCTCACCAAAATTAACTAATTGTCTTTAACTGGGGCAAAAACTCTAGAATTAAGCTTGTTTCTTAAAGGGCACCTAAACGATGCAGAAGAAGGAAGCTTAGACATTAATAAAAAATAATTGGAGCAGTTAATTAAATTAGTTCGGTTTATTCCGAAATTTCAGGCAGGCTATCGATCATTTTGAAAGACCTCCTAGAACTCAACAATATAAAATTAGGAAAATATTTCTCTAAAGACAATCCGTTTTTATACGCATTGCTTTTTTATTAAAAATGTCCGAGAGTGTTAATCAATTGCGTTAATTTTTTTGGGATATATTTAGTAAGTTTTGCTTATTTCTTTTGATATTTAATTCGACTATCTTGATTTTAAATAATTGAGGAACTCTTTTATGAATCATTCGAAAGAAGTAAGGAAAACTGATCAATCTAATCCTATAGATGAATATTTTCAATGTCTCTCATATTGCGATATTCACCCAAAAGGTATAGATAATGACTGTGAAGTCATTTGTATGGAAAGACATTTAAAAGCTAACTATTGGTAATTTTATAAATTTCTAATTTTACTTAAACCCCTTAGAAAAAAGGTTTGTACGAACTTTAAATTTCCATACATTTACAACACCTTTTGCATTAACTGCTGCAAGTGCACAATCGTCAGGTCTCCAGGATATTGCCCCTACTAAATCTCCTGCGAATGCAGCCCCAACAAGGTCTCCATTGCCGTCTTTTTTTAGAAAACTTGCGACAACAGAACCATCTCTAGATCCTGAGGCTACAAGCATACCTTTATTTGAAAAGGCAAGGCTCGAAATGGGTTCTGTATGATGACATAGCTCTCCTGGCATAGTCCCCTCTGGACCATTCCCTATGAAGCTCCATACTGTAATTCTTTCACTGCCACTAGTTGCTAGTAATTTTCCACTGTCATCAAAAGAAAGGTGACTTGGTTTCCCAGGATACCCTGTCATTTCAGCATCCATTCCGGTTGATCTTCTCCAAAAATGAACTGAATTGTCTTGACTACCGCAGGCAACTATATCTCCATCAGGACTTAATTCCATAGATACCAATGATCCTTGCCACTCAAGTTTTTGATTCGTTTTATTATTAAGTATGTCAAAGAATGTCACTCTTCCATAGCATGCAGTTGCAAGCTCATTTTTATTTGACCATGTAATTGCACTTACTGTGCTTGGATGGTCTTCTGAGATCCATTTCTCTTCACCAATTTCATTTAAAACATATACTTTTTTTGAGGAAGCTATCGCTAGAAACAATCCGTCATTAGACCACTTGAGGTGTTCTACCCAACCTTTGCCAAGATCAAGTGTTTTAATAACTTTACCTTCATGGCAATTACAAATTTGAACATTTCCATCCTGACCTGATGTTGCAAAAATTTCACCCTCTGGATGAATTGCCATTGCTAGTAGACCACCAGAGTGAGTATTTTCTTTTTCCCAAATAATCTTTCCAGTATCTCCTTCGAATGCAAAAAGACCTCCTGCCACGTCACCAACAATAAATTGTTTACCTTTAAGAGCCCAACCACATGCTATGGCGTAATCGTTAACTTCAGCTGTCCATCCTTCATGGAACATGCCTCTTGGGCTAAATGGTTCTATATCAGGCATTTATCAAAGTCTTCTTGCATCTCTTTTTCATTTAGATTTCTACCGATAAAAACAAGTTGATTTCTACGAGGTTCGTTACCCCATTCTTTGTCAGGTTGTGCAGTAAATAACATGTGAACTCCTTGGAAAACTATTCTCCTTGGATTCCCTGCATAACTTATGAAACCTTTAGTTCTGAATATATCAATACCTTTTTCTGAGAGAAGCCTTCCCATCCAGGTATTCAGTTTTTCTGGGTCAACATCACCAAAGCGCTCTATAGCGATTGAGCCAACTTCATCATCATGTTCATGCTCTGCTTGCCAGAACCTTTCAATATTAAATGGAATCTCTTTATTTTCTTCACTTTTAATGACTTTCATATTGAATTCTTCAGCAGTGTGTTGTGTAAATAAACCTATTTTTGTTGGTTTTTCTATATTCAGGATGAAGGATTTATTTCCTTTGTCCTCCAATTTGAGATTTATATGATCTCCATATGGGATAGTATTTCCAGGTTCTAAAGTATTAGCTTTTTCTGCATAAAGTCTTACGGATGATTCAGCACCATCTTTAAGTTCCTCCTCACTCTCACCTTGGTTATCAAGAGCTACTAGGGACATTTCTGGATCTGGTCCTTCTTCTAGCATTAATTCATATTTGCCTGCATCAAGATCGTAAACACCTGTCCATTCAAAAGGATATTCTGGTTCAAGGAATGTTGGCCTGCGTTTGAGGATCTGATCAAGATCAAATGCACTTAGATTTAAGACTGTTTCAATTGGCACTTTGGCATTCTCGGCTCGAATAATTCGAGTCATTCGATTCATATCTCTCAATCTTGATTCAAGGGTATCTAGTGCATCATCAGAGACTAAATCAGTTTTGTTAAGGACAAGAACATCCGCAAATGCCACTTGTTCTGAACTTTCATCGCTCCTGCCTAACTGCTGATCAATATGTGCAGCATCAACTAAAGTCACAATTCCATCAAGAGTAAATTCAGAACTAATTTCTTCATCCATGAAAAATGTCTGTGCAACTGGCCCAGGATCTGCTAATCCTGTCGTTTCTACTAAAACATAGTCAAACTTATCTCTCCTTTTCATAAGGTTACCAAGGACTCTTATTAAATCACCGCGAACAGTACAACAAATGCACCCATTTGACATCTCAAATACTTCTTCATCGGCATTAATTACGAGTCCTTGATCTATACCTACTTCACCGTATTCATTCTCAATTACGGCTATTCTTTTCCCGTGTTCTTCACTTAATATCCTATTAAGCAAAGTCGTTTTTCCTGAACCTAAAAATCCAGTGAGGATAGTTACTGGAACTTTATCTTTGATGCTCATTTACAGATTTTTACTAAATAAACAATATTTTAATAATAGTAATAATAAGAAATGAAAACCGTTTTTATTAGAAAAATTTAATCTGAAAGTTTGTACCATTCAGACTCAAGATTGGAGCCAGATTCTTTATCGCAGCTTCCACCTAATGAATCAACAATAGTACAAGTGTTGTGAACTGCAACGCTTATAGTATTTCCTTTCATCATTAAACCATCAACGAATATTTGATTAGAAGCTAAAGGTACAGAACTTTGCCTACTTAAGTTTTTTAATAGCTTAGACGCTGGTATTTGTTCTGGAAATATTGCCTTAACATTTTCTTCCTTTAGCATATTCAAAGTTGAACTAATGTTTTCAGGTCTTAAGCTTGATGAATCGCCAAGGAAGTCTAGTAAACTAACTGTCTCAAATCCGAATGCAGCACCATAATAATCCATAGCTTTGTGTTTTGACACAAGCACCCTGTCTTGCTCAGGTATTGTTGAAACCTGGTCAACAATCCATCCATTTAGACCGCTGAGTAAAGATTCAGTTGTATCAATTCTTTCATTGATGGATTTTCTATCTTTTCTGTTAAAAATAGAGATATCCTTTTTTAAGTTTTTTGAGATTACTTTACTCATTTTTATAATGTTGGCTGGATCATGCCATACATGAGGGTCTAAACTTCCATGTCCATGATGATGATGATGGTGATGCCCATCTCCCTCATCTGGAACTTGCGCGATAGGCTCTACATCATTGTTGGATACATCTTTAAAGAAGTGTTCATCTGCTTCAAATTCAAAAGGCATATGTTCTGTAAAGAATGTATATTTACCACTTTTTTTTATTTCTACATTAAATACTGTACTTTCTTTACCTTGATCAAAATTAAGTGATATTGCTTTTGAACTTGCTAATAAAACATCATTATCACCTTTGTATATAGAATCATCAGATTCTAAAAGTTCCTTTGCAAGTTCTTCAGATTCTTCAATATCGCCAGATTTGAGGATAACCATTTTCATAGCAGGATCTGCATATTCACCATCTACTTTTGCAAATGACCATTTATATGATCCTTCCTCAAGATCAAAAGTTCCTGCCCATTCAAAGCCTTCTGCGCCATGTTCACTATGGCCTCCCATATCAGGTTCTTGAGCGACTGGTTCGATATCATTTTTAGCTAGATCTTTGAAGAAATGTTCATCTGCTTCAAATTCAAAAGGCATATGTTCTGTAAAGAAAGCATATTTACCATCTTTTTTGATTTCTACATTAAATTCCGTGATATCTTTCTTTTGATCAAAATTTAAAACGAAGGCTTTGTCACTTGCAGAAAGAATACCATTATTGCTTTTTTCAATATTTTGATCAGATCCTAATAGCTCTTCTGCTAATTCTTCAGATAATTCAATGTCATCTGATTCAAGAATGACCATTTTCATAGCAGGATCTGCATATTCACCATCTACTTTTGCAAAAGACCATTTATAATTTCCTGCTGAAAGTTCGAATAGACCAGCCCATTCAAAAGCTCCTCCCTCTTCACTTGAAGGATTCTCAACTTCGATGGCACTAACGCCAACCACAACAGTATTTGACTTATCTTCCCAGTTTTTCATAGTGGGAGTCATTTCTTTACCTAGAGTGAAAACTTTGTCTGCGCTATTTAATAATTGAGCTTGCCTTGGATTGATCTTTAGGTCATGAACATCCTGTTTTCTATCTACTAAGCATGTAACTTGATCAGAAGTTAATGCAATTGATTTAACTAAATCGCAAACTAGTGGTTCTACTGCTACGTATGACTTTCCTTTAGCCATGACATCCTGCCCAAAACCAGAAAATATAATCGTTCCAGCGATCACAGAATTTTTAATAATTGACTTACTTGAACTTGTCTTATTTGTTAAAAGTCTTTTAAAAATTGACATAAAAAAATTTGAGATACCTAAAAATGATAATCATTTTCGTTTTTGCTGACAACCAAAGGTATCAAATGTTATGAATATAATACGAAGCTTGTATTATTGGTAAGCTTATTGAGTGACTTTTTAAAATATTAATTAATGGCTACTTTAGTCGCTGAAAATTTATCCTATTCATACACTAAACAAAGTAAGCCAGCTTTAAATAAGGTATCAGTTGAAATTAAACCCGGAACTCTAACAGCGCTAGTTGGTCCAAACGGCGCGGGTAAATCTACTTTATTAAAAATATTGCAAGGACAGAATGCTCCAGATAAAGGAGAAATAAAAATTGATGGTGAGAATTTAAATAGATCTAGATCCCTTATCGCTCTTATGCCTCAAAGAAGTTCCATGAATTGGAAGTTTCCAATTACAGTAGAAAAATTGGTATCTCTCGGGCAAATAAAGTATTCAAAATCTAAAAGTAATACTCCTTTTCAAATCAAAGCTCTTCTTGCAAATCCTAATGCTTGGATTAACAAATGTTGTGAATTAGAGGCGACTATGCAAAGAGTAGGTATTGCAAATTTGGCTAATAGAAGACTCGATTCTCTTTCAGGAGGACAACAGCAAAGAGCTCTTTTGGCAAAGACTCTTATGTCCCCTGCAAAAATCTTTCTTCTTGATGAACCATGTGCTGCTCTGGATCCTCCAGCAAAAGAGGATTTCCTAAAAATTGTACGTCAACTTGCGGATGTAGGTCTTTCTTTGGTTGTAAGTAGCCATGATTGGGGTGAGTCACTTAATAAATACGATCAAGTAATAGTTCTCGATAAAACTGTTTTAGCAGTTGGTAGCCCTGATTCAATAAAAGATAAATTAAACGATATCAACATAAGCGCTCTAAATGAAAATAATTCTCTTAATTAGAAAATGTTCCGCTTTAACTTTGAGCTTGGTAACAGTTTTGGCAAAGACCAAAATATTCGAGTGTATGAAACAAAAGTTGAAACTTTTTGGGATTTTTTTTAGGAGTATGAATATCTTTAACAGGACAACCTTCCATTTTCGAAGTCTCTCCGCATTGAACGCAGGTCAAATGATGAATATCTCTATCAACAGGAGTATAAAGAACTTCTCCATTTGGGAGATGTCTAGAACGAATCAAGCCATGTTTTATCAAGATTTGCAGATTTCTATAAACCGTTGTCAAACCCATAGATTTACCCTTAGCCATCAGCTGCCTATGCAATTCTTGTCCGCTCAATTCATCATCACAATTATTCAGTTCTTCAAGAAGTTGTTCTTGTCTTTTGGTAATGTCAGACTTAGTTACCATTGTTTTCGAAATCTTTTTTTGTCCCGTATTTTTGATCATACCGAATCATTCGAATAATGTCTTTTATAAATAACAACTGGTGGCTTGTTCCTTTAATAATAACTATTTTTTCAGGGATCTTATGTCCAGCAATGGGAACTGTATTAATTACTCACAAGAGATTATTACAAGTTAATTTAATCTCTCATTGTGTTTTGCCTGGACTAGCTCTCGCATTAGCGCTTGGAATTCACCCCTCAATTGGTGGTGTTATAAGTGGTCTTTTAGGCTCCGTAATTGCGGAAAGTTTAACTAATAGAAAAAGTGAAAATTATGAAGCAGTTATGAACACTATTCTCGCTGGAATGCTTGGGTTTGGAGTCCTTATTATTCCTCTACTCGGAATAAGGATTGATTTGGAGGCAGTATTATTTGGCGATTTGTTGACAGCAAATTTTGGAGATTTACTTAGAACAATAATTGCATTTTTAGTATTTATGATCTTGATAACTTTTGGATATGAAAAGGTTGTTTATGTTGGACTGGATCCAGAAGGTGCATCTGCCAGTGGGATAAATGTTTCTTTATTAAATCTTGCTCTTAGTTTTACAACAGCATTAGTAATTGTTAGTTCAATGTCAGCAGTGGGAGTAATTCTAGTAATTGCGCTTCTTTCTACCCCAACTCTGTTAGGGCTAAATAAGGCTCATAGTTTGAGAATTGCAATGATGAGGTCATCATTTTTTGGATTATGTATATCACTTCTAGGTTTTGTACTTTCTTTAGTTTTTAACTTGTCTCCAGGGCCTGCAATAAGTGTTATTTGTGTGGCATCTCTTTTGATTCCTAAGCTTCGCTAATAATTAAATCTTAAACGTCCAGTCAGAGTTTAATGCTTGAGCTTCTGGATTGTTTTTTAAAGCTACTTCCATAGCCTCTTTTTTATTATTAGCTATAACAACCTCATCAAATTCCTTTCCATTTTTTTTGAGACTTACTTTAAAACGCATTAAAATTTTTTTATCATTCAAAAGTTAACTAATAGGTAACTAGATTTAAATACTTTTAGAAGTTAATTGATGAAATAGAAACTTTAGTTATTTTGAAGTTTTTCTACTACAGATTTTTTCTCAATTTTAGCTACATCCTGTAATCCATTAGCATCAAACCAAGGAGCGTTTTCCCAATTAAATCCTTCCCCAAACGTATTATCAGGAGCAGCTACGTACCAGTGACATGATGAATCGGGAACATCTACAGCACATTTTGACCAGTCAGCTTCCCATTGTGGAACTTGTACCCACATCACAGATGCTAATAAAAAAGAAAATATAAAATTCATAATTATCGTTTAGCAAAATTTTGAAAGATTTTTTTCACATTCTTTCTTCCTTTTCTTCCAGTAATTCTCAAGTATTTGATATTTATGCTTATTTTTGAATTGACTTAAATAAATATTATTCTGATCAAGAACTGAAGTATTTTTGATTTTCATGACTCAAGCTGTCTATGTAGAACATCTTTAAGACACTTTATAGATTTTTTGAAGTGAATTTATACTTAATTTTTCTTTTACTTTTGTGTAGGTAAGTATTTTTCTGGATTATTTTCAATATATGTAAGCGAATATTTGACAACACCCACTATTACTGAAAAAAGAGCAATTGACGAAATAATAAAAATGATTTTTTTGTAAATGCTTTTCATGAATATTCCATGTTTTTGATTATTTTTTTCATCAACGCCCAATTTTTCTGAAAGTCATAAATAATTAGTAATTTATACTGTAGCCTTTTAAATTACCTACGGAGTAAATTAAATACATCAGAAACTCCTCACACACTTTTTCTGATATTTTAAAAGTACTCGACCGCAATGATTGAGTACTTTTTTTAATTTTTGCGATGTGACAGTCAAGATAGAGGTCTATTAGGTATTACATTTTTTAAATTTTAATGTGATATTAACATTGTGTGTAGGAGGAATTGATTTATTTCAGTGGAAACAAGGAAACACTTGATATAAATCAATTTTAAAAAGATCTCTCTCTGAGGGGTCTTTTTTTTTGATTATTAGAGAGATATATTAAATTCTGAATATAAAAAAAATATATGATTTATTCAAAAATAATGAGAGGCGTCATTCTAAATAAGTAATTTGATTCGTTAGATTGTATGTTGTTAAATTCCTCTGTAAATGAAAATACTTTTTTTAGTGTTTTTAATTTGTTCAACCTTTTTATTCCCTTCTTCATCATTTGCTTCACATGTAGAACTGAAACCTTGTGTTGAGATTGCTCATTGTGTACGAGAAGAATGGGAGGTTAACAATATTGAGAAACCTTTTGAAGAGATTAAAACATTAATCGAAAACACTCAAAGAACTGAAATTGTGGAAATTGATGGCGACTATCTTCATGCTGAGGCAACTAGTAAATGGATGAAGTACGTTGACGACTTAGAAGTATCCTTTCTGCCTGAATCAAACATCTTATCAATAAGATCAGAATCAAGAGTTGGAGAAAGTGATTTGGGAGTGAATCAAAAAAGAGTTGATTTACTAAAATCGAAAATGTTTTAAGATAAAAAGTTAAAAAAATAATTTGTTTTTATTGATTTTTGTATAACTTTTTCCTCTTTTCATAAAAATTAGCAGATATAAAAGTGATAATTATCATCATGCCTTGATGATGGCAAATTTATTAGATTTTCTCTAAAAAGATGATCATAAATTTTATATATTTTTTGTTATTTAGTTTTGTTTTTTTATGGTTTTATATAAATATTAAAAAAAATGGATTTAAATGGATAATAAAAGGTCTTTTTCAAATTGGAATATTGGTATTATTTATTGGAGGGTTTTTCAATATATTTTTAACCTTACCACCTAATTTATTTTTAAAAATATTTTTTCTTATTATTTATACATGGTGCACTGTTGGAATAAATGTGAATTTCATGATCCCTTTGATTAGCCTGATTGACCAAAAAATAGTGCAAAAATAAAACAAAAAAATGCCGTAATTCTTATTACATAAATAAATCTATTTCCTTAATCTGCAATATTAAAATTTATAAGATTTATTTTTTCCTTTTGTAAGTCTTTTTCTTGTATACCTAGTCTTTAATGCCAAGTCTGTAATTATATACATTCCAAATAAAAGAATGACTATTCCAATAAAGTATTTCATTATTTTTTATGTAATTACGATGTTTGAGGTTTATTCATGATGCCAACTAATTTTAATATCTATTTCTTGAGATAAGTTTCTTGTAACTGGACATTCTTTGGAAGCTTTTTTTAAAAAATCAATAGTTTCATAAGAAGTGCTCTCTGGTATAAAAATATCTATTATTAGATTTTTTATTTTCCTTTCGCTATTTTGTGTCATTAGTTTTTCAATATTTAAATATATACCCTTCAAATCAAATCCTTTCGATTTAGCTTTGATTGCCATAATGGTTAGCAGACAAGTACCTAGAGATGTTGCTAATAAATCAGTTGGGGAAAAACTTTCACCTTTACCACAATGATCTAAAGGGGCATCCGTTCTTATAAGACTTCCAGATTGTAGATGAATAGCCTCACAATTTAAATTTCCTAAATAAGAACATTTCACTTTAGTCATTTTAAAAAAATTTAATTTGGGAAAATATTATTAATAAAAAATTATGGAACATAACAAGATTATTGATGAGAAAATTTTTTTGCATATTAGTGGAGTATTAAGGAAATTCATCATTCAAGTTTTGAAATCAGTTTTTATATCCATATTCCTCTAAGCAATACTCAATTAATTCAATTGATTTATTAAGAGTTCTTTTATTTTTATTTTCTAGATCGAAACATTCATTTAAAACACGTATAGATTCATTTAAGAATGATTCTTCTTTATTTTTTATATCTTTAACTTGATTTATATAAATTAATTTTTTAATCCCAATTAGGGAAAATATGATTATTGATATTGTAAAAATTGCTATTTTGAATTTATTCATACAATTAGTTATTACAAATATTTTAATTCACTTAATATCTAAAAACATTACATAGCTTTTAGAACTAAGTAATTACATATGTAGCTGCTGTTATTGCTATGGCAGTAATTGAAATGAAGATGTATGGAACAACCTTTAAAGGTATATATAGATTATTTTTAGACATAACTTGAACCTTTATACAAATAATTACATTCCCTTTAAACTTTATAAGTCTTCAAATATACAAATTAATTTTCTTTGTATAAATTCAATCCTTTTAAAGATTAACAAATTTATATTCATTGAATTTTCATTAAATAAAGTATCTCTAAATCTTGTCTTGAGTCCGATATTTTTCTTTTTAAAAAGATTAATTCTTCTTGGCTCATTTTTGATTCTTTTATCATCAATTCTGCTTGTTCAATAGCATGTTCTATATTTCTAATTTTAATATCTCTTATTGAGGGATCATCTTTACATGCTTTTTTAGTATTTGCATCTAACATATGTAAGAAAATATCACCTTGAATATAATCTAATTTAAAACTTCATTACGCTACAACCGCAAATTTAATTAAAATAAATTATTATCAAATTAAGAACTTTAACCTTAGCTAACCCTCTCTTCAATTGATCGAGTGGGTTTTTTTTATGGTGTAATATACTCCTAGCATTTACTATTAATTTGGAAGATTCAAAACTTAATCCTGAGGAAAATAATTCAATCGAATCGTCCCCCAATTTGAATGAAGACAATAAAGATCTTAATGAGGGGAATAAAAAAGAAGAAAATGTTAAGGCATTTACAGAATTTCTAGAGAAAGCAAGTAATCAAGATTCTTCAGAAGAAAAAGTAAAACTTGATTCTGAGCAACAAAAACTAAAAATTGACAAATCACTTTTTAAAAGATTTCTTAATAATGGATTTGATGGCATTTCAACTAATCCAAACTATAAAATGTTGGCATTATTAATAGTCCTTTTAATTAATCTGTCCCTATTTTTTGTAATTGGCAATATGGGTAAAGCGTTTTTAAGAAATGCAGGAATTATGGGTTAAAATTTATCTATTGCTTTTTGGATATTCATCTTTACAATTTTGATTCTTCAAATGAAACTGTGATATTTTCTTGTCAAATTAATATTTAAAAAAATTTGGATAATAAAGAGCCAGAAAATCCAGTAGTTTATCTTTCTAATTTAGTCAAAAAATTAGATGTAAAAAACAGAAATGGTTTAGTAGCCTTAGCAATAGTAAACCTTTTAGTGATTCTTTTATTTAAATTTTATTTGAAAGGATCAGGATTATTATCTTGAATTTAACTGCTGGTAGTATTATTCAGCATTCTCAAATTGTTTTGCTAATCTAAATGCCTTCTTAATTATTAGAAAGCCACCATATGCTCCTGCCAGTAAAGGTAAAACTATTAAAGGGTTAGGGGAATAATTTGAATAATTTTTCACACTCTCAACATATTCATAACCTGAACATTTAAGAAATATAAAGCTAAAAAATGTAATACTCCAACCAATGATTGATAAAATGCCACCTTTTTTATCCCCTTCGTAGAATCTGTCTAGACCTAAGCCCCAACCTCCTATTAGGAATATTCCTCTAACAACTGAATTTTTTTCTTGATTTCTAAGCATAGTAAAAAAATGTTCATTATGAACATAACCTATTTGTATTTAAGATGTGAGATGTTTTTATTAATTAATCTTTAAAATAAATTTTTAATGGTTTTTTCTATAAATTACAAAATTATTATTCAGTGTTTTAATTAATTATTAGAGATTTTATTTGAATTCAACAAGGAAATTGAAGGCCTTATATAAATAAAAATAGACCCATACATATCCTGCATAATTCTCATTTCATCGTCTAAATATACAATTTTAACCTGGCAATTTGGCGATTCTTTATTCCAAGGTAACTTATTCCATACCTCTTTAACTGGATACCATCTATCCATAAGTAATTCACTAAATAATGGAATTTTATTAAGTCCATCAACTTTGGAAACTTTTGTCTTTTGTAAGTTCATATCAAGTAAATTATTTCTTAAAACTAAATCATTTGCTAGAGTTATTACTCTTCCTCCAAAAGTAGGCAATAGTTTGAACCAACCTAAGATAGGAATTGTTGTGAGCCCAAATATTGTAGTGTCAAAAGTAGATATAAAATCTTTTTTTTCAAAATCAATCTTTTGAGCAATTCTCCCAATAGTTGATATGCCAAACGATCCTACTTGCAATTGATGTAATTTAAAAAAAAGATTACTTTTAAATTCATCATTTAATGCCTTTTCAATAGCAAGGAAGAAAGGAGAACTTCGAAATAATTCAACATTAGAAAAAATCAATTCCCACTCACCAGACAATAATTTTTCTGATATTTCAAAACTAAAGTCTTTAAGAGCATCAATCAATTCATCCATTTCATTAGATTTTTCCTCATACATAGGAGAAATTAATTTATTTAATCTTTGACCTCTATCTGTAACAGCAGCTATTTTATATATATTTGATTTTATCTCTCCAATTTCTTTCATAACTCCAATACAAGAAATACTAATTTATCTTAGGAATTTAATTTGATGTTGTAGGCAATTTTAATAATGCTGGTAATAAAATCAATTAATATTCTCCCCACCTTTTACCAATATCAAAACCCCATTCAGTGGTTAATTTAATTACTTCATCATGATTCTTGCATTTTGAAAGGGATAACTTTTTACTAGGATTATTTTTTATTAGCTCAGCAATTTGATTAAGTTGCTCTATTTTTTTTAGAAAATTACTTAGATCTTTATCTGACATTTATCTAGGAAGTAAATTTTTGATCATAAGTAAATATGTAATAAAGAACCCAGGCAACACCAATAATAAGAATCGCAATCATTATATTTACTGACCAAACTACTTCTATCATGTAATTTTTTTATATATTTTTAATATATCCAAAATTTAAATTAAATTAACCATTAATAATTTAAATCTAGAACAATACACTACTAATACTAGGTATATAGAATAATCATAAATAGTTTAAAAATTATGGGAGAAGCTAAGAGAAGGGAAGAGTTAGGCTTACCACCTAGAGAAAAGAAAAAGGAAAAACAAACATCGAAAAATCAACTAAACAAAATTTTAAATAAATATCCTTTTTTACCTTTCATTTTAGGTTTTTCATTACTAGCAATATTAATTATCGATTTAGTTAATTACTACAAATAGATATATAAAAAGGGAATTCTTTTAGCAGAAGAGAAGATTATCTTCGCAATTGGGAAATTATTTTTCCATAATAAAAATAAAACTCATGAAACCGATTAACACCTCATGCGCCTTAATTTTAGGAGCACTTACTTTGTTTTCAATATCTAATGTAAATGCAGGTGGCTGCAGTTCTCATACTGAGAAGAAGGCAGTGACTGAATGCTTGTCTGATGATAAAAAATGTATAGAAGCGAAAGAAAAAGAATCACTATACAAAGTTGAGGCCTAAATGTTTGATAATCTTGGAACTGCTCTAGTACAGGCATTAGGCTTCTTTGCTGTTTTCGGTTTTTTTGTATATCAAACTTTATTCGCAGATAGCAAACCCAAAAATTCAAAATCAAATCCTAAAAAAACAAAGATTTCCGACAAAAAAGAATCAATTAAAAAAGAACCTAAAAAAGGCTTATTTAACAGAAAATCTAAACCTGTTGAAGAAAATTTAACAGTCCAAAAAAAGGGATTATTTGGGAGAAAAAAAGAAGTTATTAAAGAAGAGATTAAACCAAAGAAAAAAGGTTGGTTTAAATAGGTAAAGGTACTTAAATTCTTTTTTGATATCTTTTATACAAAAACTTTTTTCAGTAAATTTATAATTTAGAGAAGATAATATCCAAAATGAACCATAGAGAAATCACAAAAAAATATAGCGAGTTACTTAACAAGGCTGAATTTGCTACTGGCCGTAAGGAAGTTGTAGGTCTTTTAAAAAAAGCTGCCAAATTAAAATCTCAGTTTGAAATCAATTATTAGATCTTAAAATTATTTTAATTCTAAATGTAAAAAATTTTTTTAAATAAGTTTTTACATGAGATAATCTGCATAGATTATTTTTCTTATGAATAAAAAAGGTTATACAACCGAAAGCGGTGGTAGACAAAATGGTTTTGCAATTGAACCAGAAATTAACCCCATATCAGAAGGAGAATCAAAGAAATCTATATTTTTATTTATTGGAATTTTATTACCTTTTCTAATAGGCGGTTTTTATTATTTAAGGACTCTGAATATGTTCTGATATTTTATAAGCCATTTTTAGCAATATATTCTTCTGAGCTAACTATATCTTGCATTAAGCTCTCTGATGAAGGATTAAATCCATTTTGCTCTAAAAAAGATTTAACCTTTTCAAATTTTTGCTGAATTTTCTTTGTATATGGAGTTGTCATCAAATAATCATCTTTTTCTGTTGAATAGTTCATTTGATTAACGGATAACTTTTACAATTAAATTTTGCAAAATATGCTATTACTAGTGAAGTTATAAATATTACATAAATAATTTAATAGTAATAAATACTTATAAGTTGTTTGTGTGAGGTCGATATTGGTTGATTTTTTTTAAAGAGTACTTATAGTAACTAGTTCCATTAAATCTCTGGACTGTAGATATTTTTGAAATACTTCAGAATAAAATGCTTTTTTAGCAGCAAATTTCGATTCGAATTCTATTACTAATCCAAGCTGCCCTCCATCCCATTCATTTGAGGTTGATTCTTGTATCAAATCTCTTTTTACTATTACTCCTCCCACAGATTTAATCCAAGGTAATACTGTCCTTATATATTCCAGAAATAAATCAGCATTTGGAATTGAAATTTTCTTTAGCCAATAGCTCTTTGTCATCAAATCAACATATTCTGGGTAGAATATAGCACATGAAGTTAAGTATTTATCCTTAGCCATATAGGCAGCAATTATTAAATGAAATCCGAAAATGATTTATTAAATTTACTTCTTAAATCTCCAAATTCAGAGAGTATACGTACTATTGCCGAACAACTTGAAATTGATCATAATTTTTCGTTCAGCAAAGATAGAAGTGATTTACAAGGTGTTTGGGAGCTTAGGTGGAGTAGTTCTAATAGTCCTTTTTTAAAATATTCTCCCATAATCGATAATCTTCAAATTCTTGATCCCTTTAATTTAAATGGTCTAAATTTACTTAAACCTAAAGGAATAAAATCAATTATTGGTACTGGTATTTTAATAAGACTTAATTACATTAATGAAAAAAAAATTGGGGTCAAATTTACACATGCTGGTGTTATAGGCCCTAAATTTGGGAGAAAAACTATAAAGGCTATGCAAGAAATAGATAATGAACAACTAGGGTGGTTAGAGATAACTTATTTAAGTAATAAGCTTAGAATCTGCAGAGGTGATAAAGGAACTTTATTTGTTTTAAGAAAAATAAATTCAGAGACTTTATTCAAGAATTTTAAGGAATTTATTAAAATCTACTAAAATTGTAAATTAATTCTTTATCCAAATAGACTTTAATACGAAATAAATTGGTAAATATTTAAATGATTCTTTAGGTATTTCATAACTTAAGAAGTTTAGTGCTTCCTCCATCCAGTAACCAATATCAAATCCTAAAAGAATTTTTTCTAAAATAAACCAAAATTCTTTATCAAATATAATTCTGAAGTTTAAGTAAATATATTCCCAATGAAAGGTATTCCAATATTTAGTTAAAAATGAGGATAAAATTAGCCAAAGTGATATAAATAGAAAACTTTTAAGAAATTTATAAAATTTTTTCATATACCAGCAGCTGCCTTATTGAATTTTAAATATCTCTTATTATTATTTAATCAAATTTTATTTCCATGAAATATATCCAAAAAGATATAAAAAAATTGAGAAAATAGTGAATTTTCGTGGCATAAGTAATCTATTCTTCTTTTTTTAGATTCTGTGCCTTTAGATTTTTATTCTTAAGAAAAAATCCTAAAAACAGAAACGCAAAATATATAAGTAAACTTATGCCAAAAATTAAAACTATCTTTGAAATATCCATAAATGATTTTTTTATAAATTACAGCATTTTTTGCAAAATTTTATCTATGGTAATGATTTTTCATTTATCACGATAACGAGCTTCAATTATTAAGCTAATAATATTATTTAAATTATATGCAAGTAGCTTTTGCCTGGAGCCTTTGTCTATCAGTTGGTGTTGTTTTGTTATCAATTATTCCTTTAACTATAGGGAGAGTTAAAGCGGGATATTCTGTTGAAAATATGTCTGCTCCAAGGGCTTTATTCGATGAATTACCTTCTTTTGGAAAAAGAGCAGTTTGGTGTCATCAAAATTGTTGGGAAAGTATTTCCCTACATGCACCTGCATGTCTTCTTTGTTTGATTACTTTAACTGACTCTAATATTGCAATAATTGCAGCTTTGATTCATCCTATTTTTCGTTTTTTATATATTGGTGCATATGTATTTAATATCCCAACAGCTAGAGGGTTAATGTGGGCCTCAGGAATTTTTACTACACTTTTGCTTTACAAAGAGGGCTTAACTCAATTGATATAAATTATTTAAACAATAAACTTTTCTAAATCGTTTAATTGATATTCATTGATTAGTTCCACGTTATTTGATTTTGCTAGTTGATGAGCAGACTTTGTAAAGCCAGATTTTGAGACTATTATTGCATGTGTACCTTCCCAAAATAATTTACCAGCTGAAATTTCCTGAACCGCTTTATTTCCAATGGCTTTTTCATGATCTTTGCATTGTATACATATTCTCAAATCATTTATTGACGCAATTAAGTCAACCCCTTGATCTCCTGTATTAGGGGTTTCTTTTACTTCCCAGCCATTTTGTTTGAGAATTTCCATACAAAGATTTTCAAATCTAATACCTTTTTTGTAGTTCCCCTTGTTTTTACTTGAGTAGTTTTTTTCTATTAGGTTTAAGCATGATTTCTCTATTTGACTTGCTATGAAAACAAACCAATCTTCAGTCTCGAGCTTTCTAAAAGATCCAACTATCTCATCATCAATAGTAGGATTTTCATTACAATACGATCTCCACTTTTCGAAAAATAATTCCATACTTCCAAATTTTTTTAAAATTACTTTTTCCCAGAAGTATGGTATACCCTCTTTAAATCGCTTAGATCCATTAAATATATTTTTCTCAATGGCTTTTTCATCAAGAGGTGGATTGCCAATCCATTTTTTATAATCCTCGTTACCGTAAGCATCTATTTCCCTTAATCTTATCCTCTCCTCTAATAAATTGTATTTGTTCTCGTCTATTAAATTATTAATTGTTTTAATAAAGAAATTGGAATTTAAGGCATTATTTAATTTTAACTTTTTCTTTTTAATTTGATAATCTCTTACAATTATAAAAATTAAAAAAATGATTAAAATTATTAAAATAAAAAAAAGTTTCATTAAAGATTTTTATTTTCTATCTAAAAAGTTTTTGTTTTTCTAATAACAAAATTATTTTTTGTTATTACTGAAGATTCATTAACTTCAAACCCATTAATTGCTGATATTTCTCCTTTTATGCCTTCTAATGTTAATTGCTCGATAATGCCTTTTATTACTTCATCCTCGACCAATTTTCTATCAATTCTTTCAGGTGTAATATCTGTAAGCCATTTTGAGGTCTTTTTTTTTACAACCTCTGTAGGGTTAGTTATTTTTAAGTAGATAGCCATTTTTTAAGTCATTCAGTTGAATTATAAGCGTTAAATCTTCTTAACTTTTATTATTGTCATTACTCTCCCACTCAAGAAATTGAAAAACAAAAATTGCAAAGATAGAGAAAAATACTATAAACAACCCTAACCATCCTATAAATTTGTGCTCTGTAAAAAGATTTGTGAGTATTGATTTTTCTTGATATCTTGATTCCATTTCATATTGATAAGAATCAATAACTTGAAATATATTCATAATTAAGAAATTAATAAATCGTTCAATTGGAGGGAAATAATTTCAACCGTTTAATTTACTAAAGGCTTCCGATAGAAAATCTGGCCTCTTTTTTATTATAGAAAAATTCAGTTTATTTATTAAGACTAAATTGACTTCAGCAATCGTTAAGATTTCATTTTTCTTGTTATGAAATTTTGAAATTACATTAATCCTAGGACTTTTATCAATATTGAATTCGCTCTCGATTATTATTTTTTCACCAAGAAATAAAGGAGATTTATATTTTATTGAAGTATTGATTAAAGGTAAATCTAAGCCATTTTTAGTTAGTTCGAAATAACTTATACCTACTTTTGAAAGTGCATTTATTCGGCTTTCTTCAAGCCAATTAAAATATTTACCGTGCCACATTACGCCTGCATGATCAACATCTTGAGGTAAAACAATTTTTTCTATTTTCCAAACTGGTTTTGAGTTCATCTTTTATTTAAAAAAATATTTTTATTCAATGAAAAAACTTATTTTGTTATTGTAGATTAATTTTGTTTATTAACATAAGAATCATCAAAACTATATTTATAAAGTTATGTTTAATCGTAAAAATAAAACTAGAAAGATGAAGAAGATTTTTCAATGGGAAGAATATTTAAATTGGAAAAATATGTCAAAGGAACAGAAATTAAATTTCAAGAGGGCATGCTTATTCCCCTTTCTCGTCTATATGGTTTATGTTCTTCTTAATAAGTACTCTTTGGCAATTCTTTTGTTACTAGGTCTTTACTTTTTAAATAGATTTAAAAATAGAAACAAGTTGGGAAGATGATTATTTTTTGATTTTGATTTATATAGATTTGTTTTAAAATTATCTAGTTTTTCTAATTAACTCTATTGGCGTATAACAATAGTATTAGATAAATATTTTTTATGAAAAGAATTGTTTTGTTTTTATGTGTATTAATTTTTTCAATATTTTCTAATACAAATAATTTATTAGCAAAAGAAATTGAAAATAACATTAAAGATAATATTTCTAATGAAATTGAAGAAATTAAGCCTGATAATAATCAAAAAACTAATGTTTCTAATTCTTCGGTAGAAGACATATTTGGTGATGAACAAACTTTTCCATTCGTTGCAGGTTTAGGGAAAAATGCAGCCCATTGATTTTAAGGTTCTTGATAATATAGAAAAGATTTTTAATACTAATGAAAGGTCTTAGGGTACTAGAACTTTCTGAAGCATTTAATGTTGATAGCGCTGATTTATTAGCTGTTTGTGCAATTCTAAAAATAAAAGCCACATCTAGATTAAGCATGCTTTCATTTGAAGAATGTAAAAAGATAACTGATTACTATGAAAATAAAAATTAGAATTTTTATATATAAATATATTTATTATTTAATATCTTTAATCATTGATACTAAAGTTGAATGAATTTCTTCTTCAGATATTTCATTTTTAAAATTGATAATTGTTGATTGGCCATCGTAATTGATTTTTATATAACTGTTATTTATTTCTTCCATATAAGCATTCTCAAATTTTGATATCTTCCCATAATGAATAAGATATTTGTGAACCGAATCAATGTGATCATTGTTCATATGATCACAAACTCGTTTACTTGTTTCTTTACTAATAATTTTCATTTAAAAAATAAATTTATTTTACGTTAATGCATTTTTTCATTTTTCAAAGTTTTAATCATTTTAATTATTAAATTTTTAACTTCATATTTATCAACAGCTCTAACCAAGTTATTTCTCAAATTTGATGCTCCTTTAAAGTCTTTGCATGTCCATGAGATGTGTTTCCTTGCAATTAGCAATCCGTGATCTCCTTTTTCTTTTATTAATTCATCAAGATGCTCAATAATTAAGTATAGTTTTTCTTCTGTGTTTGGTTCTTTAAAATTTTTATTTTCTCTAAGGGCATAATCTATTTCTCCTATTTTCCATGGCGATCCTAAAATTCCTCGTCCAATCATTACACCATCAGCATTTGTTTTTTTTAAACAATTAAGAGCGTCATCTGGATTTTTGATATCTCCATTAGCAATTACTGGAATTTCCAACAACTTTTTAAGTCTCCCGATCATTTCCCAATCTGACTTGCCTGAAAAACCTTGTTTTCTAGTTCTTCCATGAAGTGTGATCATGGTTGCTCCCGCATCTTGAAGTTTAAATAAGAAATCCTCTATGTTTTCTTCTTTACTATCCCAACCGAGTCGTGTTTTTACTGTTACTGGAACCCTAACAGCTTTTACAACATTTTTGACTAATTCTATAGCAAGTTTTCGATCTTTAATTAAAGCACTGCCTCCACCTTTCTTTGCAATTTTTTTTACTGGACATCCCATATTTATATCAATTAAGAAAGCTCCAGAGTCCTCAGCTTGTTTCGCAGCTTCAGAAACAGCATATGGCCTATTATCAAATATTTGTACTCCAATTGGACCTTCTTCTAAATCTATTTGATTTATTTTTTGTGTGCCATATCCTTTTTTAAGACTTGTGGCATTTATCATTTCTGTAAAAAGTAAAGAGTTTGGCGCCCATTTACGTACAAGTCGTCTAAAAATGTTATCTGTAACTCCTGCTAATGGCGATAGCATGACCTTACTCGTAATTATCCTGTTAACTCCCCTTCCTTTTAGCCTAATATTTGAAGACATATAATTTTAAATTTATCTTATGTTTATTTATTATAAATTCAGATATGGAGCTGATTTTATGTTTTCTATTTATTTCTTAATTTATAATAAGTGCTTTTGCTTAAATAGGCCTAATTGATTACTTTTTTTGCTATTTTATGTTGAGTTGAAATTTAAAAAGGAAATTTTTTCTTGTTTATATTAGTATCTTTTTTTCTTCCAATAATTATTTTTATTTCACCAATAAATGTAAATGCTACTCAAGGTAATTTAGATTTATCAAGTGCCCAAACTTCTGTAGGCAAAAGATTTGCTAAAGTATTTTGTGATGCTAAGAGAGAAGGTTTAGATTCTGATTTTGCTAGTGAATATGCTTTGAATAATACATATTTAAAATTTGTAGCATTTCCAGATGATGACGAATATTTGGCTGATTTATGGGATTTCACCCATAATAATATATTAGATAATTGTGGTGAATTTGTAGATTTAAATGATCTAAAAGACCTAGAGATTTTTTTTAAAGAGGAAGGTTTAATTGCATCAAATAGAGCACTCTATTTACCAACTTTTGAGAATAATTAGATTAAATTTTTAGCATGTACTAAAATATAAATAGAATATCAAATCTTATGAAACTATTAGGTTTAAATTCACCTGAAATATTCATAATATTAGTAATTTTGCTCTCAATTTTAGGCCCAAAAAGAGTTGAAAAAGGTTTCTTATTATTCAAAAAACTATTAAAGTTCCTCTTAAGTAAAGATGAAGATCAAAACTTAGCAAATTCAAAAGTAAAACCAGAGAAACCAGAAGAAAGCGAAGTTAAAGAAGAAACATTAGAGTCAGAAGTAAAATCAG
>QCCX01000005.1 GCA_003278845.1 Prochlorococcus sp. AG-347-O22 | reverse complement strand
CGTCAATAGATTAGGAATGAATTTATTGCGAAAAAAGGATTACCCTCATGGAAAATTCACTTTGGCATTTGTTGGTTATGGCTCCGAAAAAGAAAACTCAGTAATTGAATTAACTTATAACTGGGACAAAAAGTCTGAAGACTATGAGCTAGGAGATAAATATGGTCATATAGCTATTGGAGTAAAAGATATTCATCTAATTTGCCAAGGATTAGAAAAAAATGGTTGTAAAATAACCACTAAACCTAAAACAATGAAAAACAGTACTACTGTCTTGGCTTTTGTTGAGGATCCTGATGGTTATAAAATTGAACTTATTGAAAGAGATTAAAAGCTCAGAAGTTTTTTATTAAATAAACAATTAACTAAAATTTAAAAAGATTGAATTATCAAATATATCCTTTTCAATTAGCGAAACAATACTTCTAAGATCACATTGGATGGATTCTGCAGTTTAAATTATTGTAAAAGATTATTTCTATGACAAGGAATTATTTAAAATAAAATTAAAACTTTAAATAATCTAAATTTATTCTATTTAGATTACGTAGACAATCTATATAGATTTATATATCATAGAATTATCTTATAAAACTTATGCCTAGTAATTGGTCAAAAATAAGAGATGAATGGCTTGATAGAACCGCGGTTGCGAAAGATGATGCTAAATGGGCATTAGAAGCTTTAATTAATTCTGAAGAGGAGTTATATGAAATAGAACAAAAAATAAAGAATAAAGAGGACGCTATAAGCCAAGTAAAATTTTTGAAGAAAAAGGTTAAAGAAACTATCTCCTCTAAAGAAATTAGTCTCGATGATATTGCATTAAATACTTCAAATTCAAACAAAGTACAGATCTCAGTACCATCAAATCTTACTTATCTTTTGAAAGTTTGGGCGGCGGCAGAAGGAAGAGATCTATCAAGTGTTGCTTTTCAATGTTTAGAAACTGGTATAAGGGAAATGAAAAGCAAAGGTTCAATACCTTCAATAGCAGTAAATAGATATGACTCGGCCTGTCAAAAGAGGATTGCACTAGCAGAAGTAAACAATCTATTGGAGAAATACGAATTAGCTCAGGATGAAATCAAATAATTATGAATAACAGAAAAATCATTAAAGGATACAAAACATTAATATCATCAAGATTTAATGTAGATACTTCTATAGATAAATTCAAAGATGGAATAATTTATACTCTTTATTCTGATGAATTTAATTCAGTTAAAGTTGGTTTTGCTGAAAATGATAAGGTTCTAGAAAAAAAATTATCAAGTGAAGCATTGATATTATTGGATATGAAAAAAGGCAAAAAGAAAGATCTATGTTTATTAATAAACACTCTAAAAGAACTTGGCATCAAATATTCAGACAATTTTTATTTCAAATACTCAAGTTCTTTAATGAGACATTTATCTACTTTAGGTTGGCCTGTTGGAAGATCACTTTATAAACAAAGAAAGATTAAAAAAGAACTTGTATGTGCATAAATTTAAATGTAATCGCACTCTAAAGTTTCTCTAGTTTCTCTATTTGTAATTGGATTAGTTCCAGTGGCACTCTCACAAAATTTCCTAATAATATCTTTTGGCAAAAAAACATTTGTGAAGTCTGCGCCTTGTATTTTTACATTTTCAAACTGTGTACTATAAGCAAATGAATCCTCTAAGTTAGTATTTGATAAATCTGTTCCATCTAAAATAGCCGAGTCTAAAGTTACTTCTCTTAAATTGGAGTTACTTAAATTAGTATCTTTCAATTTTGCTCCATAAAGAGTAGCATTTTGGAGCTCACAATCTGATAAATTTGCATCTTGTAAATCAGTCAAATAGAAAGTTGCTCCTTTTAAATCAGATCCAGAAAAATCAGCTCCAATTAAGGATTGTTTACCATAATCCAATGCAGCGAAGCTTCTAGAAGGGAGAGTTAAAACAATCATTAAAACAGTTAAAATTATAAATCTCATTTTTTGAGTAGTATTTCAATAAATTCTAACTTCTTAAGCTGAATTCTAAAAATTAATTATTTACTGAATGCTATATTTATTGAAATAACAAATCACTAACTAGGTTTTGGATATAAGTCCTTATGATGCAATTGTTGTTGGTTCTGGAGCTACAGGAGGAATAGCAGCACTTACATTGGCAGAACAAGGAATCAAAGTTTTAGTAATAGAAGCAGGGCCTCAAGTTAAAAGGGATGAAGCTAGTAATCATGAGCCAAAAAGTACTTTAAAAAGATTATCAGGAGTCATAACAAAAAAACATGCCAATCAGTGCCAACATCCTGGTTATTGGAAAAATAATCCTGACTTATATTCAAATGAATTGAAGCATCCTTATGACTTCCCAAAAAAAAAGCCATTTCTTTGGACCCAAGGTAAACAATATGGGGGGAGATCATTAACTTGGGGAGGCATAACATTAAGACTTTCCTCAGAAGACTTTCATCCCGCTAAAAAAGACGGATTCGGACCAAATTGGCCTATTTCATACGATGAACTATCCCCTCACTATGATTTCATTGAAAATTTCTGCGGCATCTATGGACGAAAAGATAACATTAAAGAAGTCCCAAACGGTAAATATATTGGAGAAATACCGCTTACAGAAAACGAAAATGTTTTTGGCAGCAAAGTAAAATCAAAATTAAACTATCCATTTATCCAATCAAGAGGATTTGACCGTAATTCATCAGTAAAAGAAAAAAAATGGCCAAAGTCCTCTAGCTTAGGAAGCTCTTTAAAAAAAGCTTTAGATACTGGAAATGTACAAATAATCTCTAATTACCTAGTGGAGTCTTTTGAGATTAACAAGGCAACAGAGCTTGCCTCAAAACTAACGATCGTAAACCTAGAAAATGGACAAAAAGAAGTATTGAATTGTGATTTAATTCTTCTCTGCGCATCAACAATTTCAACACTCAGAATACTACTGAACTCAGAATATAAAACAAATTCCTCAGGGTTTAAAGATAATTCTGGGAAATTAGGCAAATACCTCATGGATCACATATCTATCTGTAGATTTTTTTCAGTCCCAAAAACAAAAAACTCAGATAAAACAGTAGATAATCCTCCCGATCTTTCTGGAGCAGGCAGCTTCTTTATTCCATTTGGTTCAAATTTACCAGAAATTGACGACATGAATTTCCATAGAGGTTATGGAATCTGGGGAGCAATAGATAGATTAGGAATACCTAAATTTTTGCAAAAAGACAAAAACAAATCCATTGGCTTTCTTATTGCTCATGGCGAGGTCCTTCCTAGAAAGAAAAACTCAGTTTCTCTTTCAAAAAAAACAGATGAATGGGGTATCCCAATTCCTTACATTGAATTCGAATGGAGCGAGAATGAGTTAAATATGGCAAAACATATGGAAAACACAATACGAAAATCAATTAAAGCTGCAAATGGAGAAATGAAAAATATTGATGAACTAATGAACATCCCATTGGGGAGTTTATTTACAAAAAATTTGATCGCACTTTCAGATAGTCCTCCTCCACCTGGATATTACATTCATGAAGTAGGGGGAGCACCAATGGGGATAAATGAAGAAAATAGCGTAGTTGATAAATTTAATAGATTATGGAGATGTAATAATGTGCTTGTATTAGATGGGGCATGCTGGCCTACATCATCTTGGCAGAGCCCAACACTTACAATGATGGCTTTGAGTAGAAGAGCCTGTTTAAATATTAAAAAGACTTAGAAGGTGTAAATAATTGATTTAAATAAATTTCTGATACAGAATTATCTGTACATCCGTTTTGAACAAGAAAAGTAGCTAATGCTGAATTTATAAGCTTATATTGATCCCAAGTTGGGTTACTTAATACGAAATCTTTCATAGTGTTATAAAGAGTTTCTGAAAGCTCTGTTTCTAAAGAGACTTTATTTGATGAACATTCGACAAATTTCTTATCAGTTAAATTTGATTGGCTGACTTGATCCATAAACCTATATTTTCTTACATGGATATAATGATACTTTTTTCTAAAAACATCAAAAAAAATCTGCATGTAAACTTTTCAAATTATCAAATGAGACTCAAGTTATAAGTTTGTTTTTAAAAAATTTTCTTTTTTAATAAGGATATTGATTAGATCTTAAAGAAAAGTCAACAATAATGTTGAAGTCCTGTTTTTTTAAAAAACTGCTGGGATTTCTAATCCAATGTGGATTTGGACGTGGAAAACAACCTGTAAATTGTGGAAAATCTAGCTCAAAATACTTTTAAGATTTTATATTAGGAATACTTATATACACTGAGTCTATTAAGACTTAGTCGAGAAAGAGACAGGTGATTCAGTTATTTTCAACGGATTTTCTTAAGATTTGATCTTCATTAGGCAAGCGAAGCGTGACAGGGCCCAAAGGGTGTTTTGAATTTGGATAAATACTATGGTGATGATGATGGTGATTATGTTCATGTTCTAAGTAATCACCTTCTCCAAGGTTTGAATTTTCTTGATTATGAGTTGGGATTTGATTTTGTATTTCACAAGCACCATTACATTCAGGATCACATAAATCACAGCTGATACCCAAGCCCTCTACATGGTCATGATGACTTTCTTGTACCATTCCAACTTCTGTTTCAAAACCAAATAAATTTGATCTATATTTACAAGTTGAGCAATTCATAAAATTCATACCATCGTTATTAAGAATCTCTTCAATCCTTTCTGCAAAAGTGTCGACCACATAAGACTGTGACGAAAGATATTTTGCATGTATAAATGAAATATTTGGATTATTAATCGCAACTAAATCACTTTGCCTTTTTATTCTTGTGACAAGGACACCTGAGAAAAGGAAATAAGGGAAAATAATTATATTTTTATAACCAAGTCTCACAACATTTTTCAATCCAGGTTCGACAAGAGGGAAAGTTACTCCAGAAAAAACTGTTTCCCCCCACCCTAAACCAATACCCTCTACGATCATTCTCGTAATTTTTGAAACATTGGAATTCGCATCCGGGTCAGAAGAACCTCTACCAACAACAACTAATAATGATTCTTCGGGTTTGAGAGTATTATTTTGTTTAAATACATCTTTTACTCTTTCACAAGCTGCGCTAATCATTAAATTATTAATACCTAATTCTCTTCCATAAATTATTTCAATACCTGTTTTACTTGAATAATTCATAAGCAAGCTAGGTATATCATTTTTTACGTGGCCAGCGGCAAAAAGCATTGCGGGTATTGCAATTACTTTTTTTATAGAAAGATCTTTTAACTTGTCTAAAGCTTCAACAAGTGAAGGTTTAGCGAATTCCAAGAAACCATATTCAACTAAAAAGTTTGGATATCTTTTTTGGATGAAATTTGTTAATTCTTGAAATTCAGTAATGGCTAATTTATTTCTACTCCCGTGGCCACATATAAGTATCGCGACTTGATTATTTAACTTCGAATCTAAATTATCCAAAATCAAATTATTACTTATACCATAATAGTAAAGAACAATATCATGTAGTGAAAAATAATAATAACTTGCTTGAAGTTCCAAATATCAACTCAAAGGATGCAAAATTAAAGAAATTAATTTATGACGTGGATGATTCCTTATTTAATGAGGATAACTATTCTTACGAAAAATTCGAGCACCTTTGCGTGTGTAGTGGAGGTACAACTTCTAGCTGTGCAAAAAATGGTTTTACAACTCTTGATCTAAGAAAAAATCACAGCAAAATTCATCTAGATAGAAAAACAAATTTAGTAACAATTGGAGGTGGTGTAATAATGGGGGATCTATTAAATCATTTGCAAAAATATAATCGAAGTTTTCCAATCGGTCTTTCTAAACTTCCTGGAGCAGGCTATATACTTACGGGTGGAGTAAGCCCGCTTAGTAGAACCTACGGATTAGCCATTGATAATATTGAATCAATAAAAGGTTTCTTGGGTAATGGCACATTTATTTCTTTAAAAAAAAATCAAATAAATACAGAAGAACAATTAATTTGGGAAGCAATTAAAGGCGCAGCACCCTTCTTTTCAATTATTACCGAAATAGAACTTAAAACTATCCAATCTAATTTAATAAAGGTTATAGAAGGATTTGTAAATCTAAATGAACTTTCAGAAATAATTAAACTATCAGAGGAATTTCCAGAAAATATTAGTCTTCAATGGATTTATGCCCAAAAAATTTATATATATATTTTTGCTGAACTCAAAAATAACTTAGAGGATAAAAGAACAGAAGAATACTTAATGCTTCTAGACAAATTTCCTGCTCTAGAAAAAAAATTTTATGAGAACTTTAATAAAATAAATTTTTTTCCAAAGGAATTGAATTTATTTGAGCTGAATGCAAATAACCATTCTGAGGTAATTAGTCTTCTTGGAGAAGATTTAAAAAATGATATCCCTACTTTCATAGAATGTTTGAATGAAATAATGAATAATAAACCTAATAATTCTTGTTATATAGCATCTCAACAATTAGGTTGCAAAACTAAAAAGTTAAATCACGGCTCAAGCTTTTTTGTTCATAGAAAAAGTACTTGGAAACCATGGATATATGCATCATGGAAAAAAAACGATCTTCAAGAAAAAGAAGTCGCTCTGGAATGGATTTATAAATCGTGGAGCAACCTAAAAAGGTTTTATCCAAATATTCACTTAGCCCAATTGCATAATCATTTAAATTCTCATGAAGAAGAAATTACATTAGCCTTTGGAAATAGAATGAATGATTTAAAAAATTTAAAGAATATTTTTGACCCACAAGGTATTTTGCCTCCTTTATGAGGTAACTTCTTAAGTATAAAGAAACTTAAAATGTCAAATTTCTCAAGATATTTATCTAAAAATTGGTTAGAAGATCCAAAGTCAAATATCCTCTCTGGCTTAGTTGTTGCTTTTGCAATGATCCCAGAAGCAATTGCTTTTTCAGGTATAGCTGGTGTAGATCCTAAAGTTGGCCTTTTTGGTGCATTTTGTTTATCAATAACAATTGCGATTGTTGGAGGAAGAAGAGGGATGATCACTTCAGCCACAGGCTCAACAGCTCTTTTAATGACTGGACTTGTTGCTTATGGAGAATCACAAGCTCCTGGATTAGGAGTCCCATATCTTATAGCAGCTGGAATATTAACTGGAATATTCCAAATTCTTTGGGGATATTTAAGACTTGCCTACCAAATGAGATTCGTGCCAACAGGAGTATTAAGTGGATTTGTAAATGCACTAGCACTTTTAATATTTCAAGCACAACTCCCTCAGTTAGGAATAGGTATTAAAGAATCAAAAGAATTAGTTGAACAAACTATAAGTCAATATCCAGTTAACTCTCAGATTCCAGTAGTTTGGATTCTTGTAATCCTAGGATTAGCAATTATCTATGGGCTTCCAAAAATCACAAAAGTAGTCCCATCTCAACTTATTGCAATAGTAGTAATTACTCTTATAAGCATTTTCTTCAATCTAGATGTCCCAACTGTTAGCGATTTGGGTAAATTACCTGATGGATTACCAAGTATTTCACTTCCTTTTGGATCAATAGAAAATGGGAAAGTCCCTTTTAGTATTGAAACATTAGGAATTATTTTGCCGACTTCACTCGCGATATCTCTCGTGGGTTTAATGGAAACCTTTTTAACTCAAGACATTTTAGACGATGTAACTGATACAGGTTCTAATAAAAATAAAGAAGCAAGAGGACAGGGAATCGCAAATATTGTGGCATCCTTGTTTGGTGGAATGGCAGGATGTGCCTTAGTTGGGCAATCTGTTATGAATACTGAGAATGGTGGTAAATCTAGATTATCAACCCTCTCCTCAGGTATATCTCTACTAATTATGATTATCCTCTTGAAGTCTTGGATTGGAGCAATACCAATGGCTGCTTTAGTAGCAATCATGATAACGATCGCAATAAGTACAGCAGATATAAATGGATTAAAAAATATTAGAAAAATACCTAAAAGTGATACTGCAGTCATGCTTATGACTTTTGCAGTTACTATGCTCACAAAACCTCATAATCTTGCACTTGGAGTTATTGCAGGAGTTGCATTAGCTGCAATTCTATTCAGCAGAAAAGTCGCGAAAGTTATAACTGTCTCGAGAGCGAAAGAAAATAATTTGACTACCTACAAAGTAAACGGACAATTATTTTTTGTAAGCAAAATTTATTTTTTACAAGGATTTGATATTCATGAACATCCAGAAAATATTGTAATAGATATGTCTTCAGCTCATATTTGGGATCAAAGTGGTGTTGTCGCTCTTGAGCAAATTATTAGAAAATTCCAGAATGGTGGTTCTAAAGTTGAGATTGTCGGATTAAATAAAGAAAGTCTTAACTTATTTGAGAGACTAGGTGGTTTAGAAAGCGCTCATTAAAAAAGTTAATTAAGACTAACTTTTTGATAACAAAACCAAAGCCATTGCTGAAAAAGCAAATTTCTATGAGATCTCCAAGCGGTTTTTGAACTATTCAGATCAAAATTTTCAGGAGGAGGAACATCTCCCTTTTCTTTGTCTCTTTCTATTTCACTAATAATTCTATGCACCGTATATTCAGGATGGCCTAAATGCATGAGTTGTTTTTGATCTTTAGATTCAAATATTGTATATCCGACGTTTTCTCCATAAGCCAACAAATTCAATTTCCCTTCTTTTTGTGCCTTCTCCATTTCCAAATCTGGTAATCCTGCAAATCTACTTTGAGGACAAATAAATTCATCATCTTGTGTTCCCATCAAAGGATGTCCAGGAACTAAACTTTTTAAAGGGAATACCCCAAATAACTTCCTGTCAAAAACTTTCTTATCAACCCCTGCCAAATAAGCCAGCGCAAAGCCAGCCCAACATAATCCAAGAGTACTCGCACAAGAATTTCTGGCTTCATCTACAATTTTCACAAATTCATCCCAATACTTAACATCCTCAAAGGCTAGGTGCTCAATAGGTGCTCCAGTAATAATGATTCCATCTAAAGGTTCTGGATTATTTGCTTCTTCCCAAGTTATATATAAATTATTTAGATGATTAAGATCCCATGTTTTATAAGAATGAGTTTTAAGCTTTATCCAAACTGGCTCAATTTGAAGAGGAGATAAACCAAGTGGATGTAGTAAGTTAAATTCATACTGCTTGCCAAGAGGCATGATATTCAAAATACCAATCCTAAGAGGACGTATATCCTGTCTTTTTGCCAATTCTGGTTCGATCCAAGATATATGATTTTTCTCAACATCACTAATCTTGTGATAGTTACTAGGAATTATTAAAGCCAATAAATCTCCTTTTCTAAGTGATTTGTGAAAGTGCTTGTTCGAAATCTGCTTTTATATCATCAATATGCTCAATTCCTACAGAAACTCTTACCATTGTGGGAGTTACACCCGCAGATAGTTGTTCTTCTTCAGATAATTGCTGATGAGTTGTTGAAGCAGGATGAATTACTAATGTTTTTGAATCACCTACGTTAGCAAGGTGGCTCGCTAATTTTAAGGAATCAATAAACTTTACTGCATTTTCATAACCCCCATTGAGAGAGAACATAAGCATGCAACCCATTCCCCTTCCAGTAGTATATTTTTTGGCACTAGAATAATATGGATCAGATTCTAGGCCAGGATAATTAACACTACTTACATTAGAATTAGAATCTAGCCATTTTGCTAATTCAAGAGCATTAGAAGTTTGCCTTTCTATTCTTAAACTGAGAGTTTCCAAACCCTGCAATAGCAAGAAAGAATTAAAAGGACTTTGAGCTGAACCCCAGTCTCTTAGGCATTCAAGTCTTGCTCTTAACGCAAAAGCTATATTTCTATTATCTGGTACTCCCAAAGATTTGCAGATATCACTACCGAAACCAAAAGCATCCCAATGAACGAGCCCATGATAAGCAGCGCTTGGCTCACTCATTAGTGGAAATTTACCATTACCCCAATCAAAGGTTCCGGCATCAACAATAACCCCTCCGATACTTGTTCCATGTCCACCGATCCATTTTGTTGCACTTTCCACAACAACATCGGCTCCAAAATCAATTGGTCTTATTAAAGCACCACCAGCACCAAGGGTATTATCAACTATTAAGGGAATTCCATTTTCCTTCGCCAAAGAAGAGAGTCCCTCAAAATCTGGGATGTTGAATCGAGGATTTCCCATTGATTCGACATATATTGCTTTGGTTTTATCATCAATTTTATTTCTAAAACTATCGATGCTATCACCATCTGCAAATTTAACTTCTATTCCTAATCTTGGAAATTGTACTTTAAATTGATTGTAGGTTCCACCATATAGAAAAGAAGTAGAGACAAAATTGTCCCCTGCAGTCATACAGTTCACTATTGCCAAGAATTGAGCAGCTTGACCTGAGGATGTTGCAAGTGCTGCCATACCTCCCTCCAAAGCTGCCATCCTTTTTTCGAAGACATCTGTGGTGGGATTCATAAGTCGAGTATAAATATTTCCAAATTCTTTTAATCCAAAAAGATTCGCGCCATGCTCGGCATTATCAAAAACATAGGAACTAGTTTGATAAATGGGAACTGCTCTAGAATTTGTAGTTGGATCAGGCACTTGACCTGCATGTAATTGAAGAGTCTCGAACTTTTGGTTGCTCAAAATTTTTTTTAATAATCCTATTATCTATTTAACTTAAAAAAGTCCCAAAAAAAAACAAAAAAAAGATAAATATTTATAAATCCTTTTTTAATGAAGGGTAATTATCCTTCATGTAAAAACTCAAATCCTCTTTTATCGCAGATCTGAATTTGTCAATATTTGCAGAATCTATTATTGGAAAAGTTTTATTAGCTTCGGGATCTTTTTCAGTAATTGATTTCCAATTCTTACCAACATTTTTTTCAGAGTTGTTTAGAACATCATCAAAATTGAAAAACTTATCGTTGTTTTTAGCTTCAAATTCATTAAAAGCTTTTTTTATAAGCTCCTTTCTATTTTCAAATAGATTTTTGGCTTTTATAGTATCTGGAAGACCCATAACTGGTTGTAATTCCTTAAGAAGTTTTATTTCCTCTTCAATTAAGAGTGTCCAAACACCATGTTTGTTTTTTGGAAGATTAGAATTACTAAAAGTATTAATTTCATCGAGGTAAAAATTTAACCATAAATAATATGATTTTTCTTCAATAGTTTTTTTAACTGATATCTTTTTATTTTGAATCTTTGGGAGTAACTTTTCTGCCTTCTTTAAAAACTGTCTGTCTTCTCTTTCTAAATTTATTAATCCCCATCTTTGACTGTAGTCCCATAAATCTTCGTATCTTGTTAAATCTTCTTGATTCCAACCAAGAGCTTTCAGTTCATGAGAACGATGTGATAATTCCTTTTTCAAAAAAACCTTTTAAAATCATAATAATTCTAACCCCGCAATCAAGATTAGTAAATAAATGAAGAACTTAGCTTTTTAATAAATTAAATAAATAATCAATTATTAAAATAATTATTGATAATTTTCAATACATTGATATAGCTTGGATAATTTTTAGAAATTTTATTACTACATTCATTTTTTTTAATATCATTTTCCTCTTTGTTAGTAAAAAATTTCTTGT
This sequence comes from Prochlorococcus sp. AG-347-O22, assembly GCA_003278845.1. GTDB lineage: Bacteria > Cyanobacteriota > Cyanobacteriia > PCC-6307 > Cyanobiaceae > Prochlorococcus_A. The sequence goes on along the minus strand of QCCX01000005.1, from coordinate 63,463 downwards.
AAAGGTTTTCAATATCATTAAAAAGATAATCTCCATTTAATTTTTCATTTAGTTCTAAAGACAATTCAGATTTCACAGATTCTTGGCAAAAATTAGTGATCTCTTCTGAACTAATTAAAACCTTATAAATTTCTTTTTTTTCTTCTGAACTAGCATTAAAGCATAAATAAATAAGATTAATCATTGAACAAATATTATTTTTGATTTTGAATTCTTTATAAATGTCTGGCCAAAATTTTAAAGATTTTAAACCTTCTAATCCTCCTTGACTGAGAGAGTATTTATTACACCAATTTACAAATTCCGAGACATCTTTTGGACATCTATTGAGTTGCAAAAGCATATCTGATAAAACTTGTCCTGCTTGAAAATTCCGCGTTGGTTTTCCCTCAGTTGGTAGAGTCATACTACCTAAGACATCAGCCTTAACAGCATTTAATTGAGAAAAAGTATAATCTCCTTTTTCACAAAATTTATTATTAATTATTTCCTTTGCACTAATTATTTCTTGACCATAACCAAGTTCTTTTAATGAAAGATGTTTGTTTTCAAATTTATTTTCTTTTCTAACTTGTAATGATACTGATGCGGCCTGATCTAAAGATTGAGTCAACAAAATTGTATTAATGCTCGGTAGCATTCCTGGCTTATCGGAATGAAAGTTATTTACAAAGCCTGCGAAAATGGATGAAATATTTTTTATTGATTTTATATATTGACATTCAATATTATGAACTCCAGGAGAAACTTGAATTTTTGGGGACAATTGATTCAAAATTCGAGCTCCTATTAAAGCAGTTAAGGCATCAGGATGGCAGAAATTTGCAGTAAAACTATCATTAGGATTTCGTAAAGCACCGTGACGATGAAATCCTGTAAAAAAAGCTAAATTTGGATATTTATTACAAAGAATAAAAGGGTTTTTACTTTTATTATCAATGCAAAAAGAACCCACTAGACAGCCAAGGACCACATTTTCTCTTTTTAAAGTTTTTCTTAGTTCTAAAGCATGTTTAACATCATCTTGTATGTGATTACTATTTGAAGCAAGAATAACTATTTCGCATCCCAAGAGAAGATCTTTTAGATCAAAAGACTTTATTTTTCCCTCTGAAGAATAATTTCCCATTCTCTTAATCTTTTCAATAATCTCATAATCCATATCAGAAAGAACATCATTTGAGAAAGCACCTAACAAATCTCTATCTTCCCTAGGAGCTAGGAGAATATTATTTGAATTTCCATGCATAGCACAGTTATACGCTAATGATGCAGGATATAAACCAACACTGTAAAATCCAACTTTGCTATTCTCTATATCTTCAATCAATGAATAAAAATATTTTTTATCATTTATGTTTTCTATGAAATTATTCTTCATTTTTGGAAATTCTTGATAAATTTTTTAATTTATTACCCATACCAACATTTTTCTACATTAAAGCAATTTTTACCATAGCAAATTATTTATTTTAAATATTGATTTTTTTAATTTATAATTTCTGAGAAGGTGGGAATTAAAAAAAAATTAATTATAAATATGGAATATATGGAAAGTAATTTAAATGAACAAAAACAATTAATTTCTTCTAAAAATATCTTATTTATTCAAGACATTGACGGAGTTTGTATCCCTCTAGTTAAAGATCCACTAACTAGAGAGTTAGAATCAAAATATATCTATGCAGTAAAAGAATTTGCCGAGGAATTCTTTGTATTAACTTGCGGTGAACATGAAGGTCCAAGAGGAGTTAACAGAATAATAGAGAGGAGTTTAGAAAGCGCTACTGAGCCTAAAAACAAAGGACTTTATTTAAGAGGTTTAGCTGCCTGTGGAGTAGAGTATCAAGACAGTAATGGTGAAATAAATTTTGAAGGAGTCTCAGAAAAAGAACTAAGTTTTTTATCTAAAGTACCTAGTTTAATAAGACCAAAATTTAATTATATAGTTAAGAATATTTTTCCTGAACTTAGCCAAGAGGATATCAATTTTCACGCAGTAAAATCAATATGTGAAACACGCTTCTCGCCAACTATTAATTTCAATAGTCTGTTTGATTTAGTTAATGAAGATTCTGATAAAAGAAATCTTATTCAAATTAGTTTTGAAAAAATGATGAATGAAATCATTTTAAAAGCTGAATCCGAAGGCCTCAAAAACTCATTTTTCCTTCATATTTCACCAAATTTAGGTAATAAAAATGGTAGAGAAACAATCAAACTTTCTTCTCAAGATGATATCGGATCAACAGACATACAATTACTTATTAAAGGAGCAGTTAAAGATTATGGAGTTTTATTTCTTTTAAATAAATTTATTGCGGATAAAACTGGTAAAGCTCCTTTTGGAAGAAATTTTAATTTTAGAAACTCTCCAAATTCTGTTACGGAAAAAATTGATTTATGCAAAAGAACTATTCAAAAAGAAGATATGCCCTTGATTGTAGGAGTTGGTGACACAGTCACATCAAAAAAAAATAATGATGAAAAAAGTTATTCAAGAGGAGGAAGTGACAGGTCTTTTCTAGAATTAATACAAATATTAGGTAATGAATTTGGGATTAAGAATAAAATAATTTTTGTAGATAGTAGTTCTGGTGAAGTTGAAAGACCCTCTACAAAAAAAACTGGTTTATTAGGGATCAGTGATGTTCATGACAATTTAAAATTTGACATAGTTTTTAAAAATGGGCCCAAAGAATACATAAGTTGGTTTATTGAACTTGCTAATGAGAGATCAAACTTTAAAAAAAATAGTTGACTTTTTTATTTTCGAATGACAATTTATAAATAATAGATTCATGAAAGAAAAATTCCCCTCAATATATAAAGAACCTATAGAAACATTGCAAATTAACATAGGTTATAAATGCAATCAGGCTTGTAAGCATTGTCATGTCAATTCGAGTCCACTAAGGACTGAAAAGATGTCCAATGAAATGATATCTCTTATTCCAAAGATAATTGAAAAATACAAAATCAAGACTTTGGATATTACAGGCGGTGCGCCAGAACTTCACCCAAAATTTAAAAATCTAATAACCAGCTTGAAAACAAAAGAGGTTGATATTATTGATAGGTGCAATTTGACAATTTTTTTTGAAGAAGGTTATGAAGATCTTCCTCAATTTCTTGCAGAAAATAAAGTGATTGTTACTGCTTCGCTACCATGTTATGAAAAAAATAATGTTGATTTTCAAAGGGGTTTTGGCGTTTTTGAAAAAAGTATTAATGCCATAAAAATTCTTAATGATTTAGGCTATGGAAAGAAAGAAAATGGATTACAATTAAATCTTGTTTACAATCCTGTAAGCCCAATTCTTCCTCCTTCTCAGGAAATATTGGAGGAGGATTATAAAAAAATCCTATTCGAAAAATACAATATCGTTTTTAATAATTTATACACAATAACTAATATGCCAATAAATAGATATGAAGAATCTCTTAGAAGAGAAGGGAAACTAAATACTTATTACAAATTACTAAAAGAAAATTTTAATGAAAAAAATTTAGAAAATCTAATGTGTAAAAAGACAATTAGCGTAAATTGGCTAGGAGAAATTTATGATTGTGACTTTAACCAACAGATAAATTTCCGAGAGAATAAAGGACCAAAGACACTTTTTGATCTGTTGGATGCATCATTTACTTTTGACTACGGGGTAGCTGTAAAAGAGCATTGTTTTGCTTGCACTGCAGGAGCTGGGTCAAGTTGTGGAGGGTCTTTAAGTTAAAACCTGCTAAATGCAATTAGGACAAATCGCTCTTACATTTAAAGATGATTCAATTAGTTTAAAACCATTAACTTTTGCTGCAACTTTGCCTGCCTCTAAAACCTCATCATTTTCGAATTCTTCTGTTCTTCCACACCTAATGCAAATCAAATGATGATGATCAGGTGTTTCGTTACTAAGCAATTCATATCTGTGTCCACCCTCACTGAGTTCTAATTCATGAAGCAACCCCATTTGTACTAAAAGTCTTAAAGTTCTATAAATTGTTGCTAGTGAAACTTTGGAACTTGTTTTAACTAATTTTTCATGAACCTCTTCAGCACTAAGATGCTTTCCAGAGCCAATATTTTCAAATAAATTAAGAACTTTTAGCCTCTGAGGAGTTAATCTCTTCCCATCTTTATGTAATCCATCACCAAGAGGAGATGTGATGACTTTGTATTGAGAGGATAATGACAAAATTAACCCATGGCTATTCTCAATAATAACTCTAGATGAGAGTAAAACAACTTTTTGATTTAAAATGTTTACTAAAGTTGTTCAAAATACTATGTTGAATATATCTTTAAATACAAATGATGAAGGAGCATGAAAAATCTTCTGACAAACTGTCACCAAAAGTGAATGCTTTACTAATCATAGATGTTCAGGAAAAGATAATAAGACCAATATTTAATAAGGATTTAATAACCAAAAACATCAAAAAGCTAATAGATGCCTACCAAATTTTAGAAGAAAACATTTTTTTATCTGAACAGAACCCATTCAAATTGGGTGCAACGATACCTGAATTATTGCCCAAAAATGGATTTAGAAAATTTGAGAAAATGGAATTTAGCCTAGCTAAATTAGAAGAATTTTTAAAAGAACTTAAAGATAAGAAAATTAGTAATTTGATAGTTTGTGGGATCGAAACGCATATTTGTATTCAACAAACAGTCTTAGATTGTTTACAAACAGGATTTGAAGTTATTCTCATATCAGATGCCATCGGAAGTCGAAATAGGGTAGATCATGAAATAGCATTACAAAGAATGACTAAGAGTGGGGCGATCTTAACAACAACTGAATCAATAATTTTTGAATTATGCAAAACTGCGGATAGAAAAGAATTTAAAGAAATTAGAAATATAATAATGAGTTAAAGAAAAATAAATACTGGTTTGTTGTTGAGAGATAATTTAAAATTTTATTAGAGATAAATTTTTAGGGTTTATTTGAATATGAAATTAGTTACTGAAAACTTCCTTCTGGCAATATCTATTTTTTTTATTGGAACTTTATTGTCGATAATAATTTCTAAACTTTCAAAAATATTTTTTAAAAAGATTTCCAAAAGAACAAAAACAAATTTCGATGATTTTATTTTTGAGATAATCTCTGGAATTATAAAACCTATAGGTTTCCTCCTTTCATTTTATTTTTCAATTGACTATTTTTTTCCTGATGAAATAACTTTCATCTCTGTCTTATTGAATATTCTGAAATTATTTATATTAATAATCATCATAAAAGCTCTTAACAAAGTTTTAATAAGATCTTTAACAGAATCGACCTCGAAAATTAATGATTCCTCAATTAGTTCAATGGTATCTTCACTAACTCCATTGATAAAAGCATTAACATGGACTATTGGTTCAATATTTTTCTTACAAAATATAGGTGTTCAAATGACTGCTATATGGGCTTTACTAAGTGCCGGGGGTATTGGGGCAGGATTAGCTTTGAAAGATCCAGTTCAGGAGTTTTTTGAATATATAACAATTTTGCTTGATAAACCTTTTCAAAAAGGTGAGTTTATAAAATCTGATGGAGTCCTCGGAATGGTTGAGAGAGTGGGAGTACGATCCTCAAGGATAAGAAGTATTAATGGAGAAGTAATAGTAATGAGCAACAGCGCCCTAACAAATGGAATAATTTCAAATTACGCACAAATGGAAAAAAGGAGGTTAGTGCATAAATTAGGAGTTGTTTATGAAACCTCTCCAAAACTTATGAAATTGATTCCAATAATAATTGAAAAAATAGTTGAAGAGACAAAAGATGCTTCTTTTGATAGATGTCATTTCACAGATTTCGGCGACTTCAGTCTTAATTTCGAACTTGTTTATTACATCCCAACGAATAATTATCTCGCCGCAATGGAAGCTCAACAATCAATAAATTTAAGAATTATTGAGGAATTTGCGGTTAATAATATAGAGTTTGCATTCCCAACACAAACCTTAAATATTGAAAGTAACAAAGCCAAATGATCTACAAAACTCTTCACTTAAAATCCAGAGTTTTGAAGCCAACTCAGAATTATTTGCCTCTTCACTAACATTACTTTCAACTAATTTATGTTTTTTAAAAGATATAAGTTTATTGCTTAAATGAACGTAACCAATATTATTTAAATTTGAATCAGAAACAATTTCAGAAAGTATCCTACCAGCATTTTCTATACTTTCAGAAATTCCTAAAATATTTTTTGCAGTTTTAGAAAAAATTAAATATCCAAAGAGATTAAAACGCTTACTGTATCTAAAAAAACCAAGATCATCATTTGGTATTACTAGACCAGGAGCCCAAGTAATTACAGAAATTTTACTCGAGGAAGTTTTTAATTTTTTTTCAAGTTCTTTAGCAAACAAAATATTACATAACTTACTATTTTTATAAGCTTCATCAGCATTAAAATTTATAAATTGCCCAGTTACTTTTTTTCTCAAATTAACTAGGTTATTAAGTCCCGCTTTCTTTCCTATATTGCCACCTGAACTTTTAGGGTCGTGTACATCTGATGATGTAATAATGATTCTAGATTCTTCTTTATCTCTAATAAAATCTTTTAGGAGATTTACCAAATAAAAATGTGCAAGATGATTTACTGCAAAAGTTAGTTCTATGCCTTGTTTTGATACTTTAGGGTAAAAAGAGCCTGTATATTGCAATCCTGCATTTAAAACAAGAACATCTAAAAAAATCTTTTTAATAATAAAGTAATCTATAATTTTTTTAATATTCTCTAGATCAGAAAGATCACAATTTTCAATAATAAATAAAAATTTACTAAGGTAATTTTTATCAAAATGTTTCTCGATTTTTCTGAGAAATTCATTCTTTCTAAATTCGTTTTTTATTACAACATATAAAATATTTTTCGTCTTCAGTAAATTAATAATGGCAAAAAACCCTATTCCTGAATTACCTCCAGTAATTAAAATATTTTTATTTTTAATCATTTAAATTCCTATATTTTTTTTATGATAAAAAAATAAATAAAGTTTTTTTTATTTTGTAATCTTATAAATTATTGTTAAAACACTGAAAACTTAGTCGCTAGTATTTGAGTAATTTGATTATTATAAATCTACTCTCATTATAAGTATTGGATGAAAAATATAATTCTGGGTTCAGAAGTAATAATTTGTTCCATAAATCTCTTTAATCATAAGATTTATATTTAATGTCAAAAGAAAATATGCCAGATGTTCTTGTTTTGGGTGCAGGGCCTGCGGGCATGGCTATTGCCTCAGCTTTAGGGAAGGAAAAATTAGATGTTGAAGTGCTTTCGCCAAATGGACCAGATGAACCTTGGCCAAACACATATGGTATTTGGGGGGAAGAAGTTGATCAACTCGGGCTTCAGGATTTACTTGAATATAGATGGAAAAATACTGTAAGTTTTTTTGGGCATGGCGCTTTAGAAGAGCAGGACGACGAGAATAAAGCCACGGAACATTCCCTAGATTATGGACTATTTGATAAGAAGAAACTCCACAATTATTGGTTTAAAGAATGCAATAAGTCTTTTATTAAATGGCATCAAGGCTTTGCAAACAAAATACATTTTGAAAAATACAAAAGTACAGTAACTACAAAAGATGGCAAAACTTACTCTGCAAGATTAGTAGTAGATGCAACAGGGTATGATCCTGTTTTTCTTAAATTAAAATCCTGTGGTCCTTTGGCAGTCCAAACTTGTTATGGGATAGTAGGTAATTTTAGTAAACCTCCACTTAAGAAAGGGCAGTTTGTATTAATGGACTATAGAAATGATCATCTTAACGATGAGCAAAAAAAAGAGCCTCCAACTTTTCTTTATGCCATGGATATGGGAGGTGGGAAATATTTTCTTGAAGAGACATCTCTTGGTTTGGTAAATCCTCTAACAATGGAAAATTTAAAAGAGAGACTAGAGAAGAGGCTTTCTTATCGAAATATATCAATCACAAGCATGCAGCACGAAGAGCTTGGCTTATTTCTTCCCATGAATATGCCAATCCCAGATTTCAAACAACAAATACTTGGATATGGTGGTGCTGCTTCAATGGTACATCCTGCATCTGGATATTTAATTGGTAATGTTTTAAGAAGAGCTCCACTTGTCGCGAAGGCAGTCTCAGAAGCAATTAAAAACAAAAATTTAAGTACCTATTATATTGCTAGAAAAGGTTGGGAAACTTTATGGTCAAAAGAATTAATTAGGAAGAAATCACTTTACCAATTTGGATTAGAAAAACTCATGAGGTTTGATGAGAAACTATTGAGAGAATTTTTTGGCAGTTTTTTCCAACTACCTAAAAATCAATGGTATGGGTTTCTAACTGATACTCTTTCTTTAAAAGAGATTGTATATGCTATGTGCGTAATGTTTATAAAGGCTCCATGGAGTGTAAAGAAAGGTCTTATGATTATGCATGGAAGAGAATTTAAAATGTTACTTAGGATAATATTTCCAAACATATAGTTAAAGAATGAGAACCATATTAATTAGTGGAGCAAGTAGAGGTATTGGACTAAGTATTGCACATAAAGAATTAAAAGAAGGCAATAGAATTAGTGTTGGCATAAGAGATTTAGAATCATTAAAAGGAAGCACTATTGATCCAAAAAAATGGCCAGAAGGGAAAATTATAATCAACCACTATGATGCTTTAAAAAAAATTACAGCCGAAAATTGGATAAAGAATACCGTAAATAAATTTGGAGGATTTGATTCAGTAATAAATTGTTCTGGAGTATTATCGAAAGTTCCTTTCTTATACAAAGATGGTGACGAAGAAGATATTTTAAATACACTAAATATTAACTTTTTGGCAATTTGGAATTTATGCCGGCTTTCTTGGGATCATTTATGCGCCTCAGGCAGAGGAAGAATTATTGTTTTAGTTTCAATGAGTGGGAAAAGATCTAAAGGGGATTTAGCCGCTTACTCTTCTTCAAAGTTTGCTTTAATGGGATTATGCCAAACAATGAAAAATAAAGGTTGGGATAAAAATATAAGGGTTTCAGCAATTTGTCCAAGTTGGGTTAATACAGAAATGGCCCAAAATATCTCTTCTCTAGATAAATCGAGCATGACACAACCTGAAGATATTGCTGAAATATGCTCAACTATTCTTAAGTTACCTACCCAATCAGTTCCATTTGAAATCGCCTTAAATTGTAACTATGAAATTTAACCTAAATTAAAAATTAAGTAAGCCATTGAAAGCATTGCAATAGCAATAAATAAACCTTTTATTCGATTAGTTAACAATGAAAAAAGAGATAAATCTTCAGAAAAGTATCCGCCAAAACTACCTGTAATAAATAATATAACCATTGGTAGAGATGCCATTCCGAAAGAATAAGATATAGATCTTACAAATCCAAAATTTAAATAATTTAAAATAAAAGAACCTAATGAAAACAATAAAAAAGATGCGAATAGAGTTATAGAAACTTCAGCATCTAAAGTGTGAGGTAAGCTACCCTTTAATTCAAATTGCTTTTTACATTCTCTAATTTGTCTTTTAGAAAGCTTTAAATAACCAGTTTCAGGAATTCTTTGCGACTTATATTTTCTTAGTAATCTTGCTTCAAGAGTTTCTGGCTCCTTAGTCATAATTGATGTTAATAATTCATCTGGCTTTAATTTTTTAATTTTCTTTTCAAGATTATCCGTTTTCCCAATCCTATAAAGGTCTCCTACTCTAATAAGGTAAACATATCCCGACATTTGCGTTGTAAAATTAATAATATTCCTACTTAGATAATACTAAAAGAATTAGGGAAATTAAAAGTTTTTACAATATGAAAAACGATATTTTATATTCATTTCGAAGATGTCCATATGCAATTCGTGCAAGATGGGCCCTATTAATTTGCGAAATAAAAGTAGAGATAAGAGAAATTGAATTAAAAAATAAACCTCTAGATTTTTTAAATAATTCAAAGACGAAAACGGTGCCAATTCTTATAAAAAAAAATAGTGAAGTTATTGAAGAAAGTCTTGAAATCATCCTATGGGCACTCTCAGAGTCAAAAAAGGAAAACATCAAATTAATTTATTTACCTGAGAACAAAAAGAAAGCTATTTTTGAAATAATTAATGAAAACGATAACGTATTCAAATATCATTTAGATCGATTTAAATATGCCACAAGATATAAAGATAGTGATCAAGAATATCATTTCACAAATGCGATTAAATTCATAAAGAGATGGAACGAACTTCTTGCCGAAAAAAAATACTTTTTTGGAGATAGCCCAACAATCGCTGATTGGTCTATTTGGCCTTTTGTAAGACAATTTAGAATCGCTTGTGAGAGTCAAAAAAGAACAAATTATTTTGAATCATCAATAAAAAACTGGTTAGATTCGTTTGAGAAAAATAGAGAATTTAAGTCGTTAATGTATAAATACGAATTATGGGAACCAAATTCTAGAAAGAATTATTTTCCATCTAATTAACTTTCTAACAACTTCCTTTTCTCAATTATTCTTGCTAACTCCAAAAAATATCCTGCGGTCCTAAATTTGCCTATATTTTTTTCCTTAAAATCAAGATCGCTTCTGATTTCTGCGGTCTCCGCCATAAGCAAATCTAAATCATTTGATCCAAGACTATACAATTCACCAAGTTCTATTTCCCTTCCAAGTAAATGACTCCTAAACCACTTACCTTTATTTTCTTGGGGTGGAATATCGTAGGATGAAAATGACATTAAAATAAAAAATTTAGGCTTTTTACCATTCTAGAGTTCTTATTGAAACTTTTTCATCTCTACTTTGTTAAAAATCAATGCGATAGAAAGAATTGCGAATGTAATTAAGGCACAAATTTCTGTCCAATAATCTAACCCAATTTTAGAAATCATTAATGGTGCAAGAACTGTGAATAATCCCCCAGAAAGAATTAATTGAGCAAATAGCTGTTTTGACGTAAAAATTGGTAAAGTCTTAGAAATATTTTTAGGATCTGCAAGCCTTAAAAGAAGTAACCCAGAAGCTACTACACCAGTAGAATTACCAAACTCTATCAAACTTTTTTCAAACCAATAATCATCGAAAATAAAGTATGCGAAATAAGCAATGCAGATTAAATTCCAAAATAAACCGAAAATAGTAAATACTAAAATAAGTATCCAATTATCAAACACAACTGCAATATCTAAACTCGCCATAGCTGTAAAAATCAATAAGTCTGTTGATAAAATACCAATCTCCCTTTGAAGAATATTTGAAATAAATTCTGTATTTTTGGTTTTTTCTAAAATATATCTAATAAGGAGCGAACCTATAAGGATAAAAGGAAATACTGGAAGTGAAAAAATAATTTCCTTCGAAAAATCACCAAAAGAACTTGAAATATACCTTAAAAAATTAAGAAGCAAAACACCAAAAGAAATTGCCAAACCAGAGAATCCAAGATTTATTATAAAAATTCTAAAATCTGCAAAAATTCTAATCTTATTTTTTCCATTTAAAGTATCTTTTTGTTCAAGAATTTCCTCAGTATCTGAAAGGCCTAAAGTTCTACCAATAAAGATAAATATGCTACCCAATATTGAAGAGGATAAAAGACCCATTGTTGCCATAGCCAAACCAAGATCTAAACCATTTGGGAAACCTAGTTTATTAAAACTTTCACCGATTATTGATGCGGCTCCATGACCGCCCTCAAAACCTACCTCTATTAAACAACCCATTAGAGGATTTGCGTCCATAGATGGAGGCAGAAAATATTTAACAACAAGGCCGCCGACAAAAAATTGTCCGAAACCTAGTGAAAGAGCTAATAGAAATTGATTAAAAATCGGTTTAACTAAACCATTTATATTCGGTATAGGTCTTCCCATCATTAAAGTTGCGAAGACTAATGATAAAAGAGGAGTAGGAAAATTACTCCAAACATTTATTGTTTCTTTTGGTAAAAAGTGTATCGCACCAAATGGGCCTATAGATATACCTAAAATTCCTGATATGACGGCTATCGGCAATCCAAATCTCTCGAGTTGAACAGCTAGTTTAAATTTCCTTCCAAAAATCAACAAAAAAAATATAATTAACAATCCAAAAAAACTTATCAATAGAGAATTTGAAAAAATATCTTTATTCTGTATCGAAAAAATATTCAATGATTTCAAAAACATATAATTCTAAATCTAAATTAATAAACAAAATTTTTCAAATAAAAAAGGCCCCTATAGGAGGAGCCTTTTGATATTGGTAAGAAAATTTGAAAATTAATCTTTAAGAGTAACTGTTGCACTATCAATATTACTGATAGCATTTGTAACTCTCTTGAAATCAAAGCCTAGTGCTCTTAAAGCATGCCATAGATGACCTTGAATAAAGAAGAATCCAAAATAGTAATGAACATTAGCTAACCATGCCCTTGAAGTGTACTCACCATCAGGAAGATCAACAGTATCTACCCAATAAGGAGAAATACTAAACTTCAATTCAAGTGGTTCACCAAAGAATTCAGTTGGATAAACTGTTGTGTTAGCTGCACTCCAGAAAGCTGCAATAATAGCCATCCAGCCTATTCCAGCTAGTGACCATGAGAGAACAGCTTCTGCTGAGAGAAGTCCTTTACCTTTGAATTTGGTATATTCACCAACTTGCTTAGTAGCAATATGCCAAGCACCACCAGTGATCTCAACGAAAGCAAGGAAAGCATGACCTCCCATTACTTCTTCAAGGCTATCAATAGTCAAAAAGTCTGTTTGGTGATTCCAAATTTTGGCCAAATTTAATTCATACTCAACCTGTCTTACAGAACCAATAGCTGGATCATAAATTCCATGCACTCTTGCCCATTCGACAAAAGCAATAACTGCGAAACCAAGAATAATTAGATGGTGACCAAGAATAAATGTCAATTTGTCTGGATTATCCCATTCAATATTGAATTTTCTAGCTCTTGCTATATCAGAATCTTCTAGATTTCCAGGAAGAAGTAAAGAGTGTAAAAGTCCTCCGGCTGCTAAAACCATAGAAGAAACTAAGTGAACTATTGCTATCGCTAGAACAGGTTTAGTATCTCCCATCGCAACACCATTAGCATCAAACCCTATTCCAAGAGTTGCTAAGTGAGGAAGAACGATTAGAGGTTGATGACCCATTGGGACACTTGGGTCAAATCGTGAAAGTTCAAAAAGGGTGAATGCACCCGCCCAGAAAACAATTAATCCCGCATGAGCTACATGAGCAGCGATGAATTTTCCTGAGCGATTTGCTACACCTGAATTACCAGCCCACCATCCATAGGTAGTATCTGGATTTCCATAGGTTTGCATTTAGGAATTGATTAGCTTAAACGTTTTGAGAATACTTTATATTTCACCAAACAGTTGAATTCATAACAAAATTGTAAAGGTTATTAATCCTAACTATTACTAAACAAAAATTATTCGTAGGGCAAGACAAGAGTAAAGAAGGTAGATTTAATGAAGAAAAATTATTCTCAGAGATATAAGTTCTATCAAATAAACCAGTATTTTAAATTCAAATAAGTCAAATAAATTTCATTTTGCTGACATTAAACGATGTTTTGTTTCATTACACCATGGTGGTTATTGCCTCATTTTCAAACAATTATTAAATATGGGATAAGACATCTAATATTATGACTACTTCTCAAGAGTCTTCTAGAAAATTTTCACTAGAAATGAAATCTGAAGTTCATTACAAAAAGGCTGCAAAATCTTACAGAAAATCGAAACAATATATAAATATGATTAACTTATATCCAACTTTGCAAAACACTCTTATTGAGTGTAAGGATGAGAATCTAATCGAATGAACATTTTATATATTTTCCCAAATTAATCAGGATATTATAATTTTTTAGGCTGCGATATTATAGTTTTCTTCAGAATAAAATTTATTAATTATTTCTCTGCACATTTTTACATTGTAAAGCGCTTTGGGTTTCCAAGGTTTTTTCTGACCGAGTGGAGAGCTTTTCCAATGAATCCCAGGCTTGAGTATTCCATTTTCACGTAAAAAAGAGAGTTTAATTTCAGTGATTCCCAGTTTTTCAGAGGTCAACTCAGATGAGCTCCACATATCCCCTAACATTGAATTAGTAAATATAATTAATCCTTGATAACGTTAATTTTATTTTTTTGAAAGGGGTAAAACTTTTAAATAATTATTAAGTCACAAAAAACCTAGTATTTACAAAGAAAAGAGATTTGAAAGATTTATATCAAATTAAGAAATATTAAATAAAGAATCTTCATTAATGAATATCTCATCGATACCCTTACCTTTATTGATGGATTTATAGTTAAAATATTCTTCTGTAATCGATAGATGCTTTGAAAGATTGATCCAACCCTTCTGCCAATTTCCACTATTTATTAATTCTTCACAAGTAGTTTTTAAGTTAATTTCAGAATCAAGGACAGAAACCATTAAAAAACTAATATTTCCTTTTTCTTTAGTCTCATTTACTAAAACAAAATGTCTTAATCCATTTATAGGTTTATTAGAAGTCCAGTAATTTTCCATAATTATTTTTTTTTAATATTCCCCTCAGAATTTTTTCTAGATATTTTCTTATATTCATTTCTAATTTCATCTAACAAAAGTTTTCTTTTATCCATGTAGTTAAGAGAATCTTGTTTTGTTAAGTTATATCTCTCTTTTTTAGTTAAATTCATCCAATTATTAAGATTCTTTTTATTGAAAGTTGTTATTTTTTTAGAATTAAAAACTTTTTGTTTTCTATTTAATTTAAGAAAATTCCTTAAATTAAAAAAAATAATTATAAAAAGAAAAATTATCACTATCTTCAAGAACATCACTTTACAAGTAAGTTATTGTTTATCCAATTTTCTAATTTAATATCATTCTCAAAAGAGATAACCTCCTCTTCATTCCCATTACCTGATTGATCAAAGAGCCTTATAATAAATTCCCCATTAATTGCCTCATCATCACCAATAACAATAATACTTTTAGATTTAAGTTTATTTGCCTTTTTAAATTGCTTAGAGAATGAGGCTCCGCTTAAATCTAACTCAACTAACAAATCGTAATTTCTTAATTTTCTAGATAAATCCATTGCTAATGATTCAGCAACTAAGCCTTGATTAATGATATAGATATCAGTATTTCTTGGAATTTCAAGCTCTTTTCCTGCGAGTAAAATTAATCTTTCTAAACCAATAGCGAAACCAATTGCGGGAGTATTTGGCCCTCCCATTTGTTTTATTAAATCGTCGTATCTCCCTCCTCCGCAAACTGTAGCTTGAGAGCCCAAAGCCCCACTAGTAATTTCAAAAGCTGTATGAGTGTAGTAATCTAAACCTCTTACAAGATTAAAATTTTCTACATAAGGTATTTTTAAAACCTCTAATTGTCTTTTTAAGTCTAAAAATCTGTTATGACTTTTTTCAGATAAAAAATTAAATAATCTTGGTGCATTTTCAAGAACTTTTTTAGTTTGAATATTCTTTGAGTCCAAAATCCTCAAAGGGTTTTTAGAAATTCTATTCTGAGAATCTAAATCTAGAGAATCTTTATTTGTTTTTAACCATTTTAAAAAAGATTTTTGAAAATTTGATCTGTCATTAGTATCACCTAACGTATTTATTTCAAGATTGAGTTCTTTTATTCCTAATTTGCCTAATATATCCCAAGCTAAAGCAATAATTTCAACATCACTTCTAACTGATTCATGTCCTATAAACTCAACACCTAATTGATGAAACTGTCTTTGCCTGCCTGCTTGAGGTCTTTCGTATCGAAACATAGGACCCATGTACCAAAGTTTTTGAAGAGGATTAGAAGATATTCCGTTTTGTATTAACGCTCGTGCGACTGACGCTGTTCCTTCAGGTCTTAGAGTGCAAGATCTCTCCCCCCTATCAAGAAATGTATACATTTCCTTACTGACAACATCTGTTCCTTCACCAATTCCTCTTATAAATAATTCGGTCATTTCCAATATTGGTGTTCTTATTTCTTTGATGGATGCTCTAGAAAGCTGCTCTAATAAAATTTTTTCAACGTTTTGCCACTTTATTAATTGATCAGGAAATAGATCTACTGTTCCTCTTAGGTTTTTTAAGTTATTCAAAGTTCTAAAAAATAATTCAAAATTTTTAATTCATCTAGAAATTAATCTTTGATTGGTTATTTTGTGAGACAATTTTAATTTAACATTTAGAAAAACTATTGGGAATTAATAAAAGTAAAGAGAATCAACATTGCGGTACAAAACCAAAAAAAATTGCTTTTGGAATAGCACCCCTTGGTATAGTTTCAATAGGAATAGTGCCAATGGGAGTAATAAGTATAGGGGTAGTCCCAATGGGTGTATTTTCTTTTGGTGCAGTCGCAATGGGAATAGTCAATTTATCAGTAGTCGGGATGGGAATTATCTCTGCCGGTGTTACTACTATGGGGATATGGGAGTATTCACCTAATTCTCATAAAAATCATCATAATCATTCCAAACAAATTTCAAATTCAAAAAAGGAAAATATGATGTCAGATCTATTTAACACTAAACAAGAAGCTGAAAAGGCTGCTTCAAAATACGGATGTATTGGAGCACATAAAATGGGTAATAAATGGATGCCTTGTAAGATGCACTAAATATTTTCTTAGTCAAAAATTAAATAAATATTAATTCAAAATCTCAACTCTAAAATCAAGATTTTTTGCCTCATCAGTAGTTAATTTTCTTGACCAAGCTCCTTGCACAGGACTATTCCATCTGAACCCAGCATTTTTAGCCAAAGACCTATCTTCATAACTAACCAAAGCCTTGTATAAAAACCTCGGTTCAGTAGCTTTAAGTAAAAGTTCCTCTAAGTTGTCGCATTTTTTGAAGACCTCAGATATATAAAAGCAATCAGATAAAGCTCTATGTAAATTCCAAACTGGTATTGAAAAAGATAAGGCTAGATCAGTTACTGAAGGTCTTGTTTTTAGTGATTTTTGAAAAGACCAATTAATATCCTCTAAACTACATATCCATTTCTTATTAAGCTTAGGCAATCTTCCTTTTCCAAACCATTTCTTATCAAACTCCACATTATGAGCAACGATGAAATCTGAAGAATCAACAAGTTTTAGAAAGAAATTCAATCCATCTTCCCATGGTTGAGAGATATTAGTTACTTCTGCAGATATACCATTTACATGTTCGGCTTCATTATTATTAACTGGAAATAAAAAAGAAACTTGTGAAAGTACACATTTAAAAGATACATCAAATAAGATGCAACCTATTTCTATAACTTCATCTTTATTTTCGTCTAAACCTGTTGTTTCAGTATCAAGAATTAAAATTTTTTCAATTTTTTTATTTTTATTCGTTACTCTCTCTTCAGAGGGATTGGTGTTAATTTGATCATGAAGAAAATCCAATTGATTTAATTCTTTTTTGTTAAATAGTTCCAATTAACTCAAAATACTTTTATTTATCTTGACGCATTTAATAAATATTTCTTTTAAATTAATATAAATTAAAAAACAGTCTAGAAAATATTTTTTGAAACATTTTTAGTTTATAAAAGATGACCTTTACAAAATTTCAATTTAATAATTTTTGTTATTGGCCCTCAAATCCTAAAAAAATTGTGGAATTTATTGGTGGAAGTTATCTAGCTTCTAAACCAGATTTAACATATAAAAGATTCATAGAGAGTTTAATTAGTAAAAACTATGCAGTACATGCCTATAAATACACTCCACAATTTGATCACCAACAACTTGCTATTAAAGCATGGAGGGATTTCAAGAATTGTCGAATATCTTTATCCAAGAGAATAGGTTCATCAATTCCTTCGATAAGAATTGGTCATAGCCTAGGCTGCAAACTTCATCTAATTTCCCCTGATGGAGGAAGAAATTGCGAAAAATTCATATCAATTAGTTTTAATAACTTCAGTGCTAACAAATCAATTCCATTATTGAAACAAATTTCTCAAAAATTAGAATTCAATAGTGAATTCAGCCCAAGCCCTGAAAGAACTTTGCGACTAATTGAAAAAACATATAATCAAAAAAATAACTTTCTAATAAAATTCAACTCAGACGAATTAGATCAAACAGATAAATTATTTTCTTGTCTGAAAGCAAGAAAAGAAGATAATTCTAAGGGGGTAATGTTAAAAGGTACACATACTATTATTGCAAGCGCAGGACTAAGAGAAAATTTTTTGGGAGATTGGGCAGATGATGAATTCAAAAGAAATACTATAAAAAGAATTTCAAATTTAATTGATGAATCTGATTAAGATAATTCTTTCAGCTTTTCCAAAACAGAACTATCTTCAAGAGTGCTTATATCACCACTAATTTTTTCTCCAGCGGCCAAAGATCTTAAAATTCGCCTCATAATTTTTCCACTACGTGTTTTAGGAAGAGAGTCAGAAATTATAATTTTTTCAGGCCTTGCGATAATTCCAATTTCATTAACAACATGTTTCTTTAAATTCTCTACTAGTTCTGAAGAACTTTTCACATCTTTCTCTAGAGATACAAAAGCAACTATAACTTCGCCTTTTAAATCATCTTTTTTGCCAACGACTGCAGACTCTGCCACTGATTTATGACTTACTAAAGCAGATTCTATTTCCATTGTTCCTAATCGATGTCCTGAAACACTTATGACATCATCAACTCTTCCCATAATCCATATATATCCATCTTCATCAATACGTGCTCCATCTCCAGCGAAATAAACATTTTTTTCTCCTTTAAAGGAAATATATTCCCAATAACTCTCCAAATATCTCTCTGAGTTTCCGTGAATTGTTCTCATCATTCCTGGCCATGGTTTCTTAATAATTAAGTAGCCACCCTCGTCCTTCTTAACCTTATCTCCATTTTTATCGACGATTTCAACTTCGATTCCTGGCAGAGGAAAAGTAGCTGAACCTGGCTTTGTAGCAACGACTCCAGGCAAGGGACTTATCATCACACCACCAGTCTCAGTTTGCCACCAAGTATCAACAATAGGGCATTTATCTTTACCAATAACATCTTTGTACCACATCCATGCTTCAGGATTAATTGGTTCACCAACTGTGCCCAAAAGTCTAAGACTCTCCAAATTATATTTATCAGGTATTTCACGCCCAGACTTCATAAATGCTCTTATTGCAGTTGGTGCAGTATAAAAAATAGAAACCTTATATTTTTGAACAATTTCCCAAAAAGCCCCTAAATTTGAGGGTCTTGGCACTCCCTCATACATTAAGGTTGTGGCACCATTAGATAAAGGTCCATAAACTATGTAACTATGACCCGTAATCCAACCAACATCAGCAGTACACCAGTAAACATCGTCATCTTGTAAGTCAAAAATCCATTTAAATGTCAAATGGGCCCAAAGATTATAACCACCTGTCGTGTGAACTACACCTTTGGGCTTTCCAGTAGAGCCTGAGGTATAAAGGATAAAAAGCCTATCTTCGCTATTCATTATTTCTGGTTCACAATAATCTTTTTGATCTTTTAATAATTCGTGCCACCAAAAATCTCTATCATCAACCATCGAAATATTTTTTTGGGATCGTTGAACAACAACTACTTTTTCAACAACTTTATCTGCCCCACTTTCAATGGCTGCATCAACTGCTTTCTTAAGTTCAATCACCTTATCTTTTCTAAAACCGCCATCAGCAGTAACAACAAATCTGGCGTTTCCATCAATTAACCTATCTTTTAAAGCTTCTGAAGAAAATCCTCCAAAGACAACTGAATGAGGCGCGCCAATTCTTGCACAAGCTAACATCGCGAACATCGCTTCAGGAATCATCGGCATATAAATACATACCAAATCTCCTTTTTTTACACCAATTGCTTTTAATGCATTAGCTGCTTTACATACCTCTTTTAAAAGTTCTTCATAAGTAAATTTTTTGCTATCTCCTGGTTCGCCTTCCCATATAAGTGCAGTCTTTCCTCCATGCCCTCTCTTAATGTGTCTATCTAAGCAGTTATATGTAATATTGAGTTTTCCTTCTTTGAACCATTTAAAAAAGGGCGCATTTTCGTTATCTAATACCGTTTGGAATGGCTCAAACCAATCTAATTCAGATTTTGCAAAAGATTCCCAAAATTGAATAGGATTATCTGATGCTTGTTTTTTTAGACTTAGTAATTCTTCTTGAGTACTAATATTGGAGTTTTCTGCAAATTTTTTTGATGGAGGGAAAATTCTCTTTTCTTCAAGTATGTTATTGATTGAATTTTTTTTATCTAATGACATTAAATAAATCTATGCTTAATAAATTTAGTCGAAAAAATTAGAGTTATCAAAAATTTTAATATTAATTTAGCTCAAGGATTTATTTCTAATAGATCTAATAAATACGGCTTAGAACAAATTCTGGAAGAGCCATTAAAGCTCTTTTATATTCCGAATCAGGAAGCCAGACTATAGCTTCTTTAGAAAGCATTGCAAAATCTTCAGCTAGTTTCCTTGAACTTTCAATAGCTTTAGAATTCATGATGATATTAAGAGCATCATCTAAATCATCTTTTTCAGCAAGTTCTCTGTTTATAAGAACTGACAAATGTTTATTTTCTTCTAAAGCATACAAAACTGGGGCGGTAAGATAACCACTAGCAAGATCACTTACAGCAGGTTTTCCAAGTTGTTTATCATTTCCAGTAAAGTCAAGAATGTCATCTACAACTTGGAACGCCAAACCAATATTTTTGCCAAAATCGTACAATGAGGTT
Organism: Prochlorococcus sp. AG-347-O22; assembly: GCA_003278845.1. Classification (GTDB taxonomy): domain Bacteria; phylum Cyanobacteriota; class Cyanobacteriia; order PCC-6307; family Cyanobiaceae; genus Prochlorococcus_A. Next base: position 42,755 of record QCCX01000005.1, on the reverse strand, counting down.
AAGTTTTCGTCATTAATCCCACTCAAAACTCCAGCAGCTTTGCAACTATTGGCTATTAATGATGCTGTTTTACAATAACTTTTATTGATGTATTTGGAAAAAGATTGAGCCGAATCAAATCTATTTAGATTTTGTTTAATTTCACCCTCTGCTAAATCCATTATTACTCTGCTGAGTAATTTAACCACATTTACATTGTCAAGATTTGCTAGGTGCCAACTTGCTTGAGCGAATAAAAAGTCACCCGCCAAAACAGCTACTCTGGTATTAAATCTACTATGAACCGTATCTACTCCTCTTCTTGTAGAAGCCTCATCAACAACATCATCATGGACTAATGAGGCTGTGTGAATCATCTCAGTTATTTCAGCAAGCCTTTTATGTTTGGTTGTCAAGCAAAATTCAGGAGATATAGCTTTTGAAATCAATAAAACTATACCAGGTCTCAACCTTTTACCCCCAGCACTAAAAAGGTGTTCTGCTGCAGCTTGAAGAATTGGGTGACCAGCTCCTATAAGATTTTTCAGTTCTAAAATAAGATCATCAAGATCATTTTCAACTGGTTGCAATAGCTCTGTTACTGTATTCATGATTGACCTCTTCTATATCTTAAGGAATCAAACATTACTTCGGAGGTTAACCAACCTAATTTCTTTTTTAATTCCAAGCCAAAATTTTACTTTATTGGAAAATTCATTTCTTTTTGAAGTAACAAAAAATTTTACATTTTCGGAAGAAATACTCTCATAGCGGTCAGTTTCTGGAATAGCAAAAGATTCATTAAATTTTTTTATTAATGCTACCGATGGATCAATAATTTTTATGTTTGAATCTAATTTTTTTCTCAAAAAGTCATAAATTAAGGGATAGTGACTACATCCAAGTATTAATTCTTCAATATTTTTGTTTATTAGTGGTCTTAAGTATAAGTCTGAAAGACTATTTAACTTATCAAGATTTAATTTTTCTTTTTCAATTTCTGATACAAATTTTGGACATTCTTGCTGAAATATTACCGTATTCTCTTTTTTAGAATTTATAGCTTTCTTATAATACGATGATCGAACAGTTGTTTGCGTTGCTATGACACCAATTATTTGTTTATCAACTATTTCCGATACTGAATTTATAAGGTCAAAACAAGGGACTTTTAGATTATCTTCTAGAATATCAAGCGCACACGCATTTGTGGTGTTACAAGCCACTAAAAGTGCATCTAAATTCTTATCAACAAAAAAAGTACAAATCTCCTTTGCAATTAATCTTATCTCTTTAGAATTTTTGTTCCCAAAAGGTATTCTTTTTGTATCCACCAAATAAAAAACCTCAACATCTTTTCGTGTTTTTAGTAAAGAATTAAGGATAGTAAAACCACCTATTCCGCTATCAAAAATACCTATTTTCAGTTTCACACTACTTTATCTAGATATTCGAGGATTCCTTTTGCAATTGCATAGGCTAATCTTTTTCGATGGGTTATTTTTTCTAATCTTCTCGCATCTAATCTTCCCGTTAAAAATCCAATTTCTACAAGGACTGCAGGCATCCTAGTATTTTTAATTACATAAAATCGACCTTGTTTAACTCCTCGATCAGGACTGCCAGGGGAAACTCTTAAAATTTGTTTTTGAATTCTTTTCGCGAGTAATCTTCCTCTCCACCCTCTGTAATAAAAGGTTTCCAATCCATTTATGTCTCTTCTTTTACCTCTTGAGGCATTTGCATGAATACTTACAAAGATATCTGCATCAGTATTATTAGCAATGGAAACTCTTGGAGGTAAATCCAAATCAACGTCATTTGTTCTAGTCAACCTTACTTTTACACCTTTCTCAGAAAGTAAGTTTTTAACTATTTTTGAAACCTCTAGAACAACATCTGTTTCTCTAATGCCCCCAATACCTATTGCTCCTGGGTCAGGACCTCCATGCCCTGGATCGATTACAACTTCAAACTTGTTTCGTTCTACCTCTGGTAGTTCCAAGTAACCATAAATTTTTTTCTTATTATGAATTAAATCTTGATTTGATTTGATATTTCCTCTTTTCTTTTCAACTAAACCTTCACCAATCTTTTTAAATGAATATTTTGGGTTAAATAATTTAATTCTCCATCTATTTTGATCTAAGCCAACCATTTGCCAAGTCAAAGGTTTCAAATAAGTCTCTTCCTTAAATTCAATTACTAGTCTTGTTTTACCCTTATCTGGTTTACCTAATCTAATTTCTTTTATTTGGCCATTACCTTTTATTGTCCTAGGATTTTTTAATTCTCCTGGAAAATCTACCCAGAATCTATCTCCCGATATTTGGTTAGCCTTCTGAAAGTATGCTTTTAAATTTGAATTTGATTTAGTTCTTAATTCTAAAACCCCATTAGTATTTATAGACCATGCCGCAAGAGCACTTGAAGATTTAACAGGAAGGATTGAAGAATTTAAAAATAAAAAAACGGATAAGTAACGAAAAAGTTTATTATCTAAAAACTTAATCATTAGTTTGAAAACAATTTGATTTTTCTATGTTTAAGGCTTGGCATCTGCTCCCTAATTTTCTTTACTCTTTCTTTATCAGCAGGTGCTATTGCAGCACCCTGAGTTTTTCCAGCATCAGATAAAACTGTACCCCAAGGGTCAATTACCATAGCATGGCCATGACTTTGTCTTCTTCCATAATGAATCCCAGTTTGAGCTGGAGCGACTACATATGATGTATTCTCAATTGCTCTTGCTTGTAATAGGATTTGCCAATGATCTTTTCCAGTAAATGCTGTAAAAGCTGCGGGAATCATAATTAGCTCTGCGCCATTGGAAGACAAATATCTATAGAGTTCAGGAAATCTGACGTCGTAACAAATCGACAATCCTATCTTGCATAAACCTGGAACATCTACAACAGGTGGATACTCTGCTCCAGATAAAATAGTGGATGATTCCTTGTATAAATTTCCATCTGGCAAATCAACATCAAACAAATGAATCTTGTCATATTTTGCCAAGATCTGCCCATCTTTCCCAAATAAGGCTGACCTATTAAAAGTATGACTATCATCACCAGCAGGGACGGGATACCCTCCTCCCAAAAGAAATACTTGATATCTTTGTGACATAGTTTTTAGAAAATTTGCGCACTTCTCTGACAATTCAGAAGCTAATCTAAGTTTTTCATTATCTTCTCCTAAAAAAGCAAAATTCTCAGGCAATCCTATTAACTCAGCACCTCTTCTAGCAGCTAATTCAATCTGTTCTTCTGCTTCAGTAAAATTTGCTTCAACATTTGAAGTACTTGTAATTTGCAATGCAGCTACTAAAAAATCAGTCAAGACCTAACTCCTAATGAACCAATTCGTAAATCATGAGGCACGAATCACACCTCTTTCAACTTGAGCTGGAACAATATCTAAGCAATCAAGTTCAGAGCAACATTTAAAATCATCCTCATAATCTCCAAGACTTGTCAATCTTTTGCCATGGGTTGCTGTTTTTAAACATTTCAAAATATCATTTTTCCAGACATCCCAAAGTGCCAAAGCAGCTTGTAATTCGTCATTCAGAATATTAATTTCGGAATCACACTTCTGTTTTAGGTATGAGGCCAAAGCACCAGCAGCTAAAGAATCCTCAAGTGAATAAGAGCCTTCCCAACCACTACCAAGTATTAAAACATTTTCACTTTTTAATGAAATGATTTTTTCGGCAACAGCTTTCCTATTTGGGAGGCCCATAGCAAATAAATGCTTAGCATTTTGAACTTTTTGCAATGATTTAGTCCCATTAGTAGTACTCATAAATAGTCTTTTACCATTAACAACTTTTTTTGTAACTGATAAAGGAGAATTTCCTAAATCAAAGCCCTCAATCCTCTTTCCGCCTCTCTCTCCAAGCATAAGTCTCTTTTCAGATTGCCACTTAATTGCAGATTCTTTTAATAAATCTAAATCTGCAAAAACTTGTATTGAATCAGCTCCATTTTTTAAAGCCCAAGCAATTGTGGTTGTGGCTCTTAAAACATCAATGACCACTGCGATATCTGGATTATTTTTAGGAACATCCTTCGCAACGTGATAATAAGTAAGGTTAATAATCGAATCCTTATCTGCATTTATTATAGAAAACAGTTACTTAATTTGATTATTTTTTTTTTAAAAACAAACTTATTGATAATATAAAATTAATTTGTTTTTACAGAAATCTTAGCAAGTATTTAATTTGAAAATGAATAATATCCGCACAATAAAAGGTGGAGTTAATTTAAAAGGAAAAGTAAAAGTACCTGGAGATAAATCTATTTCTCATAGAGCTCTAATAATAGGAAGTATTGCTAAGGGTGAGACAACTATTGAGGGATTCTTACATTCTGAAGATCCACTTTCAACTGCTGATTGTCTTAGAAAATTAGGTGTAAACATACCAGAAATAAAAAAAAATGAGCCTTTTACAATTTCAGGATTAGGTCTTGATGGATTAAAAGAGCCAAAAGAAATTCTCAATTGTGGGAATTCAGGAACCACTATGAGGTTATTAATGGGTTTGTTAGCCGCACAAGAAGGGAAGAATTTCATCTTAAAAGGGGATGCTTCGCTAAACGAAAGGCCTATGGGGAGAGTTGGCAAACCGTTATCTTTGATGGGTGGCAAAATTTATGGAAGGGAAGGCGGTAACAAAGCTCCAATCTCAATTGATGGGAAAAAACTTAAGGGATGTGTTATTGGGACTCCTGTGGCAAGTGCTCAAGTGAAATCGGCAATATTATTGGCAGGCCTCAATGCTTCTGGAACTACTTCTGTAATTGAACCAGCATCTTCAAGAGATCATACTGAAAGAATGCTAAAAGCATTTGGAGCAGACATCAGTATCAGAGGAGAATTAGGAAGGAATGTAGTTATCAAGTCAGGGAGCGACTTAATTGGTCAGAGAATATTGATTCCTGGAGACATAAGCTCTGCTTCTTTTTGGATGATTGCTGCATCTATTGTTCCAAATTCCGAGGTTTTAATTGAGAATGTCGGATTAAATCCCACTAGAACAGGGATTTTAAATATAATGGATTCAATGGGGTGTAATTATGAGATTTTAGATGAATCGACTATTGCAGGTGAACCTATTGGATCTATTAAAGTAAATACTTCAAATAATTTAAGATCATTCACTATTGAAGGAGATATTCTCCCAAAACTTATAGATGAAATTCCTATCCTTACTGTAGCTGCCTGTTTTTGTAATGGAGTTTCTGAAATTAAAGATGCAAAAGAATTAAGAGTTAAGGAGACAGATCGATTAAAAGTCATGGCACGACAGTTACAAAAATTTGGCGCTGAAATAACAGAAAAAGAGGATGGGTTAATTATTAATGGGCAATCAAAATTTCATTCTGCGGAGGTAGATAGTGAGACAGATCATCGAGTAGCTATGAGTCTTGCTATTGCTTCACTTCTTGCTAAAGGTACCTCAAAAATCATGAGATCTAATGCTGCTAGCGTGTCCTATCCCACTTTCTGGGAAGAGCTGGCTAAACTAACTAAATAACTTATAAAGTTTTTGTCTGAATTAAAAGAAGTTTTAACTAAAGATGGTAGTTACTCTTTAAGAAGTGTGTTTTTTCAAGAGAACTTCCATAGTTTATTTGGCGCATTGGAGGAAACAAAGTCAAAGTTTACAGCTACTTCTAATTTGCAAAGATTTAAGGGCAAATCTCTTAATGTTTTGGATATATGTTTTGGTTTAGGATATAATTCCGCTTCTTTATTAGATGAATTAATTAAACAAAAATCATCTTTAAATTTGTATGCATTGGAGATTGATAAAAAGCCTCTCGAATATTCCCTTAGAAATGAATCTTTCCTTAAATTATGGGATCCAAAAGTCAAAAAAATATTTGAATCACTTTATCGAAAAGATTACTTTGAGGATCAATTTTTTAAATGCAGTATTTTGTGGGGTGATGCTAGAGAAAAAATCAACATTATTCCTTCCTCCATGAAATTCGATCTGATTTATTTAGATGGTTTTTCCCCTCAAAAATGCCCACAAGTATGGACAATAGAATTTTTATCCAAAGTCACAGAAAATCTTAATCCTCAGAGTTATTTAATAACTTATTCTTCATCAGCGGCAGTGAGAAAAACATTAAGAAATCTTGGATTAGAAATTTTTACTATTAAGCCGAGTTTTAAAAACGGACCTTTTTGGAGTCAGGGAACTGTTGCAATATCAAAATTTGATAAGAATAAATTGAAACCTAATTTCAATTTTGAAAAATTATCCTTAATGGAAGAAGAACATCTCTTAACTAAAGCTAGTATTCCATATAGAGATCAAGATTTGAAATCAAGTAAAGACGATATAATCAGGAGAAGATTAGATGAGCAATTACTCTCAAATCTATCATGTACAAATAAGTGGAGAGAGCGATGGGGAATGACGAAGTTATCCGTTAAGAGTTAGATTTAAATTAGGATTTCTAATAAACATGTTAAGTGTTGCGATATTGGCTGCAGGTAAGGGCACTAGGATGGAAAGCTCATTGCCTAAAGTTTTACATAAAATTTCTGGTAAGAGTCTTTTGCAGAGAGTAATTGATTCATGTGTTGAATTAAATCCTGATCAAATTTTCGTAATTACTGGACACAAATCAATAGAAGTACAAGAGTCAATAACAGAAAATAAAAAGATCCAATTCGTTATCCAAGATCCCCAATCAGGAACTGGTCATGCTATCCAGATACTTTGTAAAGCAGTAAAAAAAAATGAAGGGAAACTTTTAGTACTTAATGGGGATGTGCCTCTCATCAAGCCTGAGACTTTAAATAAACTTCTAAATTTACATGATTCAAAAAATGCAGATGTTTCTTTAATAACCACTAAGAAAAAAAATCCCTATGGGTATGGCAGAGTTTTTTTAAAGAGGGATCTTATCGAGAGAATTGTTGAAGAAAAAGATTGCAATGATCTAGAAAGAGAAAATCCATTAATAAATGCAGGGGTTTATTGTTTTAACTGGGGTAATTTGTCAAAAATTATTAATACCCTGCAAAGCAATAATAATCAAAAAGAGATTTACTTAACAGATACAATATCTTTGCTAAAAAACTCCTTAAGCTTGGAGATAGAAGATAATGGAGAGCTTCAAGGAATTAATAACAGAATTCAATTATCAGAGTGCGAGGAAAGTATTCAGAATTCAATTAAAGAAAAGCATATGCTTAATGGTGTAACTTTTATAAATAAAGCAAGTTGTTCAATTAGTGAAGAAGCTGAAATTGGAAAGGATGTAATAATAGAGGCTAATACACATATAAGAGGAAATACGAAAATAAATAGTCATTGCATTATCGGACCAAATACTTTTATTGAGAATTCTAATGTGGGATTACATTGTGAAATCTCCAATTCCACAGTTTATGATTCGCAAATAATAGATCATATAAAGATTGGTCCCTACAGCAATATAAGACCTAAGTCCAAAATATCTTCCTTTAGCAAAATAGGTAATTTTGTTGAAATCAAAAATAGCCAATTAGAGGAAGAATCTAAAGTAAACCATTTAAGTTATATTGGCGATTCTATTATTGGAAGATCTACAAATATTGGAGCAGGTACTATTACTGCAAATTTTGATGGTCAGAAAAAGCATCAAACAAAAATTGGTAAAAATTCTAGTATTGGTGCAAATACAGTTTTTGTAGCGCCAATAAATCTCGGGGAATCAGTTACAACAGGAGCTGGTTCAGTGATCACAAAAGACTCCAAAGATAATTCATTAGCAATCTCAAGAACTAAACAAGTAAATATAGAAAATTGGGAAAGAAAGAAATCCTAATCTAGTTAATTAATTCAATAATTTTTTCAAGTTGCCAACATCTGCTCCCTTTAATAAGGATAGAATCACCTTTTTTTGTAGATTTGTTTATCTCTTGAGGTATATCTTTAATATGATTTAAAACTAAGAATTTTTTCTTATCTTTTAAATAATTGGAGTAAATTTTTACATTTTTTTTATCGCAAATAAATAAACATTTTTCTATATCTGAATTATTTATTAGGTTGAATATTTCCTTGTGATATTTTTCAGATTCTTTCCCCAATTCTTGCATACTTCCAAATATAAAAAATTTATTTCTCGGTTTTTCAAGCAGGTTTTTAATACATGCTTTTACTGACTCTGGCGAAGCATTATATGATTCATCATATATTGTTGTTTTTACTGATTTAAGAATCTTATTCCTTCCACCTAAACTTACAAAATCAAATTTATTAAAACTTGCAAAATCAATGCCTAACTCTTTAGCAACTGCATATGCAAATAAGAAATTCGAAGCATTGTGAAATCCCTCAAACGAAATTTCAAAGGTATTTTCTTCAATAAAAATTGTTTTCTTCGAAGAATTATAAAACCCTCTCAAATTATCATCTCTCTTAAAATTCTCCTTTTGATTTTCTATATTTAACAGCTCTACTTTTATTACCCTACCTTTCCAGTATTCTTTTAAAATTTCTTCAAGAAGTTGATCATTTGCTGGGATTATTACAACTCCTTTGGGATTTAAAAATTTACTAATTTCACACTTTGCATGAGTAATATTTTTTTTCGAGCCTAACAATCCAATATGAGCTGTGCCAATGTTAGTAATAACTGCAATATCGGGTTCACTATATTTAGATAAATTCTCAATCTGTCCAAGACCTCTCATCCCCATCTCAAGAACTAAAACTTTATCTTCTATTTCTGTAGCAAGAATAGTAAGACCAACTCCAATCTCATTATTAAAATTTGCATGAGATAATTTAATTCTTCCAAGTTTATTTAAAACTCCACCAATCATTTCTTTTGTTGTTGTTTTACCCACTGAGCCAGTTATTGCAACAGTAGGAATATTTAATTTTTTTCTTTTTAGCAATGCTAATTTTTGAAATGCCTCTGTTGTGTCATTTACAACCCAATAAGGAAAATTACTAGGAAGTAATCTCTGCATCCCTTTTTTAATTACTACAGATTTAACTCCTTTATTTAAAACCTCTGGAAGAAAACTATGTCCATCAAAATTTTTACCCTTGATAGCTATAAAAAGTTCATTTTTTATTAAAGTTCTACTATCAATACTTATATTCTTAAAATTTAAAAAATCTCTTTTCCCCTCGCTCAGATTTTTAATATCCCCCAAAACATCGTTTAATTCTGATAAAGAGAATTCCATTAAAAAATTAAGTCATACTTTTTTTTAAAGATGGATCAGCTGATTGTCCGTAAGAAAATTTTTCAACTTCAGCAACATCTGGCGATGGTTCTTTTATACCGCAAACATCCTTATACATAACTTCGTATTCAAGAGCTGATCTTTGCCAACTAAACTCTTGGCTCATCGCTCTTTTTTGCAGTAATTGCCAACTATCTTTATGCCTAAAGGCTTCCCATGACCTTACTAAAGAAGTATAGAAATCTATAGGTTCAAAGCGATCAAAGCAAAATCCCGTACCACTATTATTTTCTGGGTCATGAGGTAAAACTGTATCAACCAAACCTCCAACTCGCCTAACTATTGGAATAGAGCCATATCTCATAGCGAGAAGTTGACTAATACCACAAGGTTCGAATCTACTTGGCATTAGAAATGCATCTGAGCCTCCATAGATAAGCCTTGATAAAGAATCATCATAGGTAAGAAATACTGAGAATCTTCCTGGGTAATCTAATGCCAGTTGCCATAATCCAGACTCTAAATATCTATCTCCAGTCCCTAAAACAGCAATTTGAGAATCTGTATAAGCTAATAGTCTTCTTGAAACTTGTAAAAGCAAGTCAACCCCTTTCTGATCAACTAACCTACTGACCATCCCTAAAAGATATTTTTTAGAATTAACTTCGAGACCCATTTCTCTCTGCAGAATTTTTTTATTTTCTAGTCTATTTTCTAAATTCTTAATACTGAATTTTGCTGGTAAAACTGGATCTTTTGCTGGATTCCATTCATCAAGATCTATGCCATTAAGAATTCCCCTTAATTTACCTGAAATGTAATTAAGTAATCCTTCAAGACTTTCCCCGTATTCATGGGTTTTAATTTCATCTGCATAAGTCGGAGAAACAGCATTGACCCTATCTGCATACAACATTGCCGCAGCCATTGTGTGGTCTCCATGCATATACCAAGGACACCAAGTCATTTTTTCAAGTTTCCACCTCCAAGGGCCTTGGTATTTTAAATTATGAATTGTGAAGACAGTACTAATTTCGGGATCTTGATGCATCCACACAGGAATCATTCCAGTGTGCCAATCATGGCAATGGAGAACTTGAGGTTTCCAACAATTCCAGGCAAATTCAGCAGTAGCACTGGCAAAAAACGTAAAGCGCCAGTCCTCATTGTCGCCTCCATATATTTGGTCAGAGTCAAATGTTGGATGACCCACTAGGTAAATCACAAAATTATGAATGGGATGTTTTGCTTCATATACGGCAAAATCAGTTCCCATTGTATTTGATCTAAAGACTGGTTCATTCGATACTTCTAAAAGACTCCACAATTTTCCATACCCTGGAATTATTACCCTTACATCGTGACCAAGTTTTATCAAAGATGGAGGTAGCGAACCAACCACATCTCCCATACCTCCAACTTTGATCATTGGAGCACATTCAGCAGCGGCAAGAAGAATTCTCATTGATAATTATTTAAAAAAGTTCTTTTGAAAATAAACTAGGGTGTCCACTTATAACTGGAAAAGTCTGGTGGACGCTTTTCAAGAAAGGCATCTCTACCTTCTTGAGCTTCTTCAGTCGAATAGAATAATTGAGTTGTGTAACCAGATAATTCTTGAATACCTGCAATCCCATCATTCTCCGCATTGAATGAAGCTTTAAGAATACGAATAGCAGTTGGACTATTTCGTAAAATCTCTCTTGCCCAGATTACACCCTCAGCTTCTAATTCTTCAATCTTTGTAATTGCATTTATCAAGCCCATCTTAAGAGCTTCCTTGGAATTATATTTTCTACATAAAAACCAAATTTCTTTTGCTTTTCTTTGCCCAACGAGTCTTGCCAAATAACTAGATCCAAAACCAGCATCAAAACTACCAACTTTTGGACCTGTTTGACCAAATATTGCATTTTCAGAGGCGATACTGAGATCACAAATTAAATGAAGTACCTGGCCTCCTCCAATTGCGAAACCAGGCACTAAGGCAATAACCACTTTAGGCAAACTTCTTATTAATCTTTGAAGTTCAAGTACATTTAATCTTTGCTTCCCATCATCATTTTTATATCCATTTTTACCTCTTACACTCTGATCACCTCCAGAGCAAAAAGAATAAATACCTTTCTTGTCAGGTCCCGCCCCTGTGAAGAGAACTACGCCAATAGTTTCATCATTTCTCACGATATTAAATGCGTCAATTAGTTCATCTACAGTTTGTGGCCTAAATGCATTTCTTTTTTCAGGCCGATTAATTGCAATTCTCGCAATTCCTTCATCTGATTTGTGAAACAATATATCTTCATAAGATTTGCATTCTGACCAACTTAAAGTTTTTTGACCTGGTAATACTTTCATGAAACCTAATTATTCAAAAATAGAAAATGATAAATTTTAACTGCCAATTATTTTTTCTAGCAGGGCATTTTTTTCACAAATTTCACTTTCTGGATCAACATCAACTTTAATTATTACAGATTTCTGGATAGAAATGCTCCAATCGAATGCCTCTCGTAATTTTTTAAAATTTGCCACACTCTTAAAGTTTACTTGATAGCCCTCTGCAAGTTTTAACCAGTTTATTTCTTTTGGCATAAGAAAAAGTTTTTTTAATTCATCTTCTTTTAAATTTTCTTTATAAATACGATTAAATATATTTCCACCATTATTATTTATCAAAAGAATTGTTAAATTCACGTGGGTTGAATTTTCAATCAGCCAACCGTTTATATCATGAATAAAAGCCAAATCTCCGGTCACAAGAAGTAGAGGATTTTTAATTCTAGAAATACCTAATGCAAGAGATAAAGTACCGTCTATGCCGGAAGCTCCTCTAAAGCTAAAACAATTTCTTGTCAAAGTACCATTTTCAGAAAATGTAAGCCAATCTCTAATCGGGCTACTCGCGGCGAGCATTATAGGATTTTCAGCTGGCCAAAGTTTTGGAACAAGATTTGCAAGCATATACTCAGTAATTTGATTATCTTGAGTAATTTTCTTTTTTAAAATTTCTTTAATTTGCTCGCCTTCCTCTATTAAATCTAGAGCCATCGGAGTAAGAGACTTTTTATTTTTTTCATTAATTGATAATTCTTCTAACAATAGAGTAGTAAAATTTGATAGCCCAAAATCATATTCAAATGATTTTTTTATAGGGTCCAATTTTCTATAGTTTTTTTCTTTTATAAGAATTTGTATCCCTTCGAAGGTTGTTAAAAACTTCTCCAAATCAATTGAGGATGACATAGGGCCAAGCCTCAAAAGTTGATGACAATTTACTAAATTTTTATTTTTTCTTAAGACTAATTCCCAATTAACAACTAGACCTCTCAAATCAGAATAAACGCCGGAAACAGGATCAGCAAATACTGGCCACCCAGTAATTTCTTGTAATTGCTCCAAAGATTTATTGAAAGAAGTTAAATCATTTATAGAACCTTGATAGGGACCTACCAAAATAATGCCTGATTTATCTAAATTTAAACTTTTTGAAATTTCTAAGAATTTGTTTTTATCAGACTTTTTTTCAACTTTCTGAAATATGTATTTTTTCTTTAAATAAATTCTCTCAAAAACCTCTAAAACATTCTTTTTATTCAAAAATGAAATACTTAAAGGCTTATCAATAGGAATGTTTAAATGAATAGGACCTGGGAAAGTTGATATTTGTTTCTCAGTAATTCGAACTAAATTCAAGATTTCATTTTCTTGTGTTTCATGAAGTCCATTTAGATTTGTACTTAAAACCCTTCTGCAGACTGAACTCAAAAAATCTTCTTGATTTACTGTTTGATTAGAGCCACAATTTTTTAATCTTAAGGGTCTATCAGCAGTAAGAAATATAATACCTTTGCAAGATCGGTCTGCCTCAACTGCTGCCGGCAATAAGTTACTTACTGCAGTCCCAGAAGTTGTAATAACTAAAGAAAGATTCCCTGATGCAGCTGAAATCCCAAGAGAGTGGAATCCCGCAGATCTCTCATCTATTGAATTAAAAATATTTACCAGTCCTAATTTATTTAATTCTCCAGCAGCTATAGCTAAAGGTGCTGATCTACTACCTGGACATAGTATTAAATTTTGGACTCCTATTTTTATAAGGAGATTTAAAAGTTGTAAACTTCTAAGAAAATTTTTGCATTCAATAGATGATGTCATAATTTATATAAATGCTTTGGGATTTTCCTTAATAACTGAATTAAATAAAACATGTCTACAACTCAAGAAAAAAGAAATTCAATACTAAAGGATTTAAAAAATCTTTTAATCTGGGTATTTATAGCCTTAATTATACGATGGCAGGTTATAGAGCCAAGATGGATCCCATCCGGTTCAATGCTTCCAACTCTTCAAATACAAGATAAAATTCTTGTTGAGAAAGTAACTCCCAAAATCACATCCAAATCAAATCTTTCAAAATTAAAAAATAAAATAGTTGTTTTTAACGTTCCGGAACAATTAATTAATGCTGGTTACGAAGCAGATACTGCACTAATAAAAAGAGTAATTGGAATACCTGGAGACAAGATAGAAGTGAGAGAAGGTAATCTTTACTTAAATGATATCGCTCAAAAAAATTACGTTTATGACAAAAATATTAATTATTCTATAGGGCCTTTTATTGTCCCAGAAGAGTCATTATGGGTGATGGGAGACAATAGAAATAACAGTATGGACTCCCATATTTGGGGATTTTTACCCTATGAAAAGGTTATTGGTAAAGCTATTTTTAGATATTGGCCGTTTAATAAAATTGGACCTATTCGGTTCCCTGCCCTTAATAATTTAGATTAATGGGTACGTGATGTTGTAGGGTTTTTATATCTTGAAGTTGTAGAAATGTTTAATCCAGAATTTCTTGCTACTGAAAATAATGATCCAAACGATGAGAATGATTTAATCCAATATTTACAAAAACAATCTCCAGAGGTTTTGCAAAGAGTAGCAAAATCAGCTAGTGAAGATATTCAAGAAATTATTAGACATAATGTTCAAGGTCTTCTGGGAATGCTTCCTTCAGATCAATTTGATGTAAAAATAACATCTTCAAAAGACAACATTGCTAATTTATTATCTTCTGCAATGATGACAGGATATTTCTTAAGACAAATGGAGCAAAGAAAAGAGCTGGAACAAACACTTAAAAATGATGAGAACATGTCTATTGAAGAATAATTGTTTTTAAAGATTTACTTCTTCAGGAATTATTCCTAGTTCAAACAACTTTTTATATAAACCCATCAAAAATTTATTATCCTCAGGAAGTTTGTCCCACTTTTGGGAATTAATTTCATTAATTAATTTTTGACAATCTTCTGTTGTAAATTTTATAGGGGCCGTAAAATGAGCTGGAATTAAATATTCCATATCTTCAAAACACTTGATATTTTCTAACCATTTGAGTAAAACTTCTTTTGAACGCGGAAAAATTAATTTCTGTAAAACTGGTGCAATTTGAATCTTAGGAATATCTTTACCCATTATTTCAACAAGGGAAGATTCCCAATCTTCGTCCCATAAAAAGGGATAAATACCGAAATGAGATCTCCAATTCCTCAGGTCTTTTTTGAATGAATACTTAAATATTTTTTTTAAAGGTGGAATATTTAATTTACCTGGTTTTAAAAAAGATGAAAACAAGACTAACCTTTTCCATCCTTTTTTTCTATGTTCGATGGAGTCAATCAAAGGTTCATCTCCTCTCTCTCTAGAATGAAAAAGAAGTGGCGTTGGATCAAAATCAAATATCCCAGGGGGAGTGGAGTCTATTCCAACTATTGCGTCTGTCACATGAAGTGTTTTCGTAGGATAATGGAAACAGCTTATCTCCTGATATCTTCCAAGTCCTAAATTCAGAGGGCCTAATGAAGACCATTTAAAGTAGTTTGTATGTGGAGTACCTTCCTCAAAGAGTATTCTTGACCTTTTTGATGGAATTCCTAAGAAATCTAGTGGTAGATTTATGGGGAAACTCCATTGTCCAGGACAAAGCCAAATTTCTGCATCTTTAAAAGTTCTTGAAAGAGCTGGCAGTCCGATTTTATGTTCTAGTCCAGAGGCACTCGGTAGAATTATTGTTTTTACTTTGCCATGAATCGCAATTAATTTTTCTAACTCATTTATTAATTCTTTTGTTGGAGGCAATGGATTTATTAGCATCAATCCATTATCAACCTTTATTACCGTCATTCTTATTGGAACCGCGACATAATAAAGTCCCTGTATTTGTTCCAAGGACCAAATTTGATCAGGAATTAATTCTTTTAAAATTGTTTTCTTTTTTCCATAAGGATATAAGGGGAATAATGGCCACCAATTCCACTTTTTATTTAAAGTTTCATCCAACACAATCATTTAAACCCAGCAAATAATTTCTTTAACTTAAATATTCCATATCTTGGAGCGAATAAAAAAGCAAATAAAAATATAAAAGTTTGTGCCAAGACAATTGATCCACCTGTTTCAAGATCAAACCAAAAACTAACATAGATTCCTATAAGGCTTGAGATGATTGCACTTAATACTGAAATTACTGTCATATTATCAAACTTATCCGTAAGTAAATATGCTGTAGCCCCTGGTGTAATCAACATTGCAACTACCAAAATAATTCCAACAGACTGCAACCCCACAACAGCTGCCAAAGATAAGCATGTGAGAAGTAAATAATGAAGAAAAAATACATTAATCCCAACTGTTTTTGCATGCCTAGGGTCAAAACAATAAAGCATTAAATCTTTTCTGAAAATTGATAAAAGGATTACTACTAATAAAGAAATGAATATAGTTTGTTTTACATCTGAAAGTGATATTCCTAATGGACTACCAAAAAGAATAGAGTGCAAATCAATATTACTTTTAATCTTAGAAACCAATACTATTCCAAGAGCGAAAAATCCAGTAAATACCAACCCAATAACAGTATCTTCCTTAACTCTAGATTTCTGCTTAATAAACCCTATCAAGGCTACAGAACCAACTCCGAAAATAAATGCCCCTAATGAGAAAGGAAGACCTAATGCATAAGCAACCACAACACCAGGCATAACCGAATGTGACACTGCATCTCCCATTAAAGCCCATCCTTTAAGAGTCAAATAACTTGATAGAAAACCACAAACAGCTGCAACTAATGAACTCATAAGAAGGGCTTTTCTCATAAAGTCATGAGTTAAAGGATCTGTGATGAATGAATCTAAAGTTAAAAAAGAACAGAGCTCCATATAAATTAAAATTTAGGATTCAGGTCCAAACAAGAAATCAGGTGAGATCCCTCCAAAAGTGGTTGTAATATTTTCAGGGGTAAACACTTCAGAGGTTTCCCCATAAGCTACAACAGTTTTATTTATTAAAAGAACCAAATCACAAAATTCACGGACATGAATCATATCGTGCGTTGATAATAATATGGTTTTCCCTTCATTTTTAAATTGAATAAATAATTCCGAGATAAGTTTTTCAGTTCTTATATCAACACCTGAAAAAGGCTCATCAAGAAGAAGTATTGATGCTCTTTGCGCAATTGCTCTAGCTAAAAAAGTTCGTTTTCTCTGACCTCCAGATAAGTTTCCAATAGGTGTATATAAATGATCAGTAAGATCAACTCTCTCAATAGCATCTTTAACCGCCTGAACATCAGACTCTCTAGGAGACCTAAAAATATTCATCGAACCATATCTTCCCATCATCACTACATCCCAAACACTAATTGGAAATTGACTATCAATTCCCTCATTTTGAGGAACATAAGCAATTGTCTGATCTTTTTGAGCAGATCTTACAGACTCTCCATTTATTCTAATTTTTCCCTTTGAAATATTTACAAAGCCAGTTAAAGCATTAAAGAAAGTTGTTTTACCAGCCCCGTTCATCCCTACTAACCCACAAATCTGGCCAGGTTTCAATCTTAAATTGGCATCATACAAAGCCACCTTACCGTTGTAATCTACGCAAATATTCTCTGCCTCAATCCTAAAGTTTTGATAATTGATTGTTTCCATAATTCAAAAAAGTCCTTTTTTAATCAAATCCAAATTATGCTCAAGCATTTTTATATAGGAACTAGCAGGCCCACTATCATCAGATAATGAATCAACAAAAAGATTTCCTCCAAAATTAGCCCCAGTTTCGTTTGCAACAACCATTTGAGATTCGTTACTTACAGTACTTTCGCAAAATACAGATGGAACATTTTTTTCTTTAACTAGTGAAATTGTTCTTGCCATTCTTTTGGGAGTAATTTGACTCTCAGCATTAACTGGCCACAAATAAACTTCCTCTAATCCATAATCATTTGTCAGATAAGAAAAAGCACCTTCACAACTTACTAGATACCTCCTGTCTTTATTTAAGTTATTAATAAAAAGTGAAAATTCTTTATCTATTTTAGATAGTTTATCTTTATAAATTTTTCCATTTTCTTCAAATAATGTTCGTTTGGATGGCCTCAATTCTGATAAAGAATCCACGAGAATATCTACGTATAGGATCCCTCTTTTTGGAGAAATCCAGGCATGAGGATTGGGTTTCCCTTTATAAAAATCTTCACTGATAAAAATAGGATCCAAATCTTCCGCGACAGTAATTCTTTTAACTTTTAAATTAGAAACAAATTTTTCAGCCCATAATTCAAATCCAAATCCATTATCAATAAAAACAAAAGCATTAGAGGCATTTACCAAATCGCTTGGTGTTGGTTGGTAGCCATGAACTTCAACTCCAGGTTTCGTTATTGATCTAACAATAAAATCATCTTTAGCGATATTGCTAATCATATCCGCCAAAACAGTGAAACTTACCAGTATTACTTCTTTAGTTTCATTTTTATTTGATATTCTCTTACATGAGCCTGAAGCAATAGAAAGCAGAAGTATCAAACTTAAAAAAAAAATATTTTTTTTCATTTTTAACATCAATCCCAAGATTATGAATTAAAAGATAGTTTCATAAGTGGTTTTCTAAGATCAGAAATAAATCCTTTCCAATTTATTTTTTCTTTTTCAAAAGCTTCTTCAACAATTTTCTCAGAATTTTTCTTTATGAAATCTAAATCAGGTTCTTCTACTCCTTTTGTTATTGCCATAAAATCAGCCAAAGAACTCGATACTACTCTTGTTAAATAAGCAGCACTGACAGCCTGAAATGTTCCAGAGACAAGCCAATTTGGGCCATGTAATTTTGTTATACCAATTAGAGTCTGTCCACTCCATTCAATAACTCCCTGAGCAATTGCAGTCTTTAAAATCTCTTTGGATACTTTATCTAAAATTTCAGGAGACCAATTACATCCCCATATAGACTTAATTTCTTTAATCATTAAAGAATTTAATACTGTCATTGCCATAACATCAATTGATGGGATAGGAGATAAGAAAACAGTTGTTGCGACAAGAATCTGATTTTTTCTTTGTATACCTTTTAACTGCATTCTTCTTATACCTTCAATTTCAGATTGCCAGGCAGCATGAAGTTCTTTCAAGAGCCTTTTTTTTGTATTTTCAATATTTTTAGATGAACTTATGAAAAACTTCCTTAAAGAAAAAGGTATATTTGTTATTTCACTCTTATTCACATCAAAAGTAATAATTTTGTTTGTAAAGTCACTTGAAATTTGAGACTTTAAGTCTTCTATCTGATTTTTGGCTTCTATTTGGTTGGAAGTTAAAGCCACCAACCAGATTGGCATATTTTTAGGAAACTTTTCCAGCCACAAAAAATCATTTGCCGACAAAGGCAAGTTTATAAAATACAAGATTGCATCACTCATCAAAGCTTCTTCTGGAATAACTTGAGAAGAATTGTATTTAGGCAGTTTTTCGTATAAATCAAAGTCAAACTTATCTGCTTTGAAATTACTTTGCAAAACAGATTGAAAACTTTGATAATCTTTTTGTCCAATGCAACTTATTTTTTCTTTTTCACATCTATTAAGAATAGATTCAAGTCTTTTTTGTCTTTTTGAATTCTGTTTTTCTAATTCATTTGTTGCTTCAAGTTCTTCAAAAAAATTCAAATCTTCATTACATAGGTTTATCCAACCATCTAAATTACTTGGCTCATTAAATTTAGGCCTATCATTCTTCAAGTAAAAATATCCCCCCAAACACAACGCAAAAAATCCTATTGAGCCTCCTGCA
Organism: Prochlorococcus sp. AG-347-O22; assembly: GCA_003278845.1. GTDB lineage: Bacteria > Cyanobacteriota > Cyanobacteriia > PCC-6307 > Cyanobiaceae > Prochlorococcus_A. The sequence goes on along the minus strand of QCCX01000005.1, from coordinate 23,427 downwards.
AAATGAATTAAGTCACTGACAAACCATTCCCCAAAACCTAACAATAATAAAATAATAATAAGATTTTTTTTTGGAAACTTTATGAAATCCTTCAAAAGGTTGTCATTACTAATATCAAACACAATACTTTATTTTTCTAATTTTATATTAATGCAAGTTGTGAATGAGAAAAGCAAAATTTCATAAGTCGTTAATCAAAAGATAAAAATTTAAGCCTTTTAAAAAGACTTATTGCATAACAAGATGCTAAGTTAATAGACTATTTAAATAACTTAAGAAACATTAAGATGTCTAATTCAAATTTCAGCAATAATCCTGGACAAGAAAATTACAGAGGTCGTTCTAACAATGAAAGATCTAATTTCAGAGATAGATCGGGCGGCAGAAGAGATGGAGGAGGATTCCGCATAAGATTGAGTGATAACGAAATGAAAGCTGTTAAATCAATACAAGAGACATTTCAATTAAGATCAACCGTTGCAGTTCTGGGTTTCTCTGTTAGAACACTTAGCGAAATGATCAAAGATGAAAAATTGATTGAATCAATCAAAGAATATGCAAAAAATAATAAAAACTCTTCTCCGAGTAGACAATCACAAAATTCTTATGAAGAAAAGACAAAAACAGCACCTGACCCTTTTGCAAGACCTGTAAAAAGTACATCGACTGAAGAGATCCAATCTAGCGAAGTAGAAGAGGATGGCAAATAAAAAAAGAATTCTTTCAGGAGTTCAACCAACTGGTGATTTACATATTGGGAATTGGCTAGGGGCCATAAATAATTGGGTTACGCTTCAAGAGCAATATGAAACATTTCTATGTGTAGTTGATTTGCACGCAATAACAGCCTCATATAATCCCAAAGAATTATCTAAAAACACAATCTCTACAGCGGCTTTGTACGTCGCTTGTGGGATAGATCCAAATATATGTTCGATTTTTGTCCAAAGTCAGATTTCAGCACATTCAGAACTTTGTTGGATATTAAATTGCATGACCCCAATAAATTGGATGGAAAGAATGATTCAATTCAAAGAAAAATCCATACAACAAGGTAATAATGTATCTATTGGATTATTTGACTATCCAATACTTATGGCTGCAGACATCCTTCTTTATGATGCTGACTTCGTACCAGTAGGTGAGGATCAAAAACAACATCTTGAACTTGCGAGAGATATTGCACAACAGAGAATTAATGCCAGATTTAGTAAGGATAAAAATATCTTAAAGATCCCTCAACCAATCATCATGAAGAATGGTTCAAAAATAATGAGTTTAATTGATGGTTCAAAAAAGATGAGCAAAAGTGATCCTAATGAGGGCAGTCGCATTAACTTATTAGATCCACCTGAAATAATCACAAAAAAAATTAAAAGAGCAAAAAGTGACAGTTCTATTGGAATTGAATTTAACAACCCTGAGAGACTAGAATCTAAAAATCTTTTGATGATTTATTCAATATTATCTGGCAAAGAAATTTCTCAATGTGAAAATGAATTCTCAGAGACTGGATGGGGGACATTTAAAAAATTAATTACCGAACAACTTATTGAATCACTAGAACCTATTCAGAAAAAATATAAATTATTAATTAATGATCCCTATCAACTAAATAAAATCCTTAATGAAGGGAAGGAAAAAGCTGAAGATTTAGCGAATCAGACTTTAAAAAGAGTTAAATCAAAATTGGGATTTTTTGAAATGGAGAAATAAATTATGCCAATAATTACCTTGCCTGATGGTTCAAAAAAGGTTTTCGAAAAATCTGTAACTATTCTAGAAATTGCCCAGAGTATAGGCGCTGGATTAGCTAAAGCAACAATTGCTGGGAAAGTAAATGATGTTCTTCTTGATGCAACAATTCCTATAAATAAAGATTCCAAAGTTGTAATCATCACATCAAAAGATAAAGAAGGAATTGAAATAATAAGACATTCTTTCGCTCACCTTATTGGTCATGCAGTTAAACAAATTTACTCTGATATTAAAATGGCAATTGGGCCTGTAATTGAAGATGGTTTTTATTACGATATTTTCTCAGAATACAGATTTACTCCTGAAGATTTAATAAAAATCGAAAATAGAATTAATAAATTAATAAAAACAAATTATGACGTTGAAATTTTACAAGTTTCTAAAGAGGAGGCAATTAAAACTTTTAAAGAAAGAGATGAGACTTTTAAATTACGAATAATTGAAGAAATTCCTGAAGATGGTCTCATCAATTTATACAAACACGAAGAATATATCGACATGTGTAGAGGGCCTCACGTACCCAATACTAGACATTTGAGACATTTTAAATTACTTAAATTATCAGGTTCATACTGGAGAGGCAATAGTGAGAATGAATCATTACAGAGAATATATGGGACTGCATGGGCAAAAGAAAAAGAGCTCAACGACTACTTAATAAGAATTGAAGAAGCGGAAAAAAGGGATCATAGAAAACTTGGTAAAAAACATTCACTATTTCATATACAAGAAGAATCTCCAGGAATGATTTTTTGGCATCCAAATGGATGGACAATTTACCAGGTATTGGAAAAGTACATAAGAGAAATACTCAAAAAAAATGATTATTTAGAAATCAAAACACCACAAGCTGTTGATAAATCGCTTTGGGAAAAATCCGGTCATTGGGAAAAATTTAGAGACGATATGTTCACTACTGCTTCAGAAAATCGAACTTATGCAATTAAACCAATGAATTGTCCATGCCATATTCAAGTATTTAATCAAGGTTTAAAAAGTTATAAGGATTTACCCATTCGTCTTGCTGAATTTGGTTCTTGTCACAGAAATGAGCCCTCTGGTGCACTACACGGCTTAATGAGAGTAAGAAACTTTACTCAAGATGATGCACATATATTCTGCACAGAAGAGCAAATTCAAGAAGAGGTATCAACTTTTATAGATCTTGTTTTCGAGGTTTATAAAACTTTTGGTTTTGATGAAATCATTATCAAATTATCAACCCGTCCTGAAAAAAGGGTAGGTAGTGAAGAGATTTGGGATAAATCAGAGGAGGCTCTTACCAAAGCTCTCGATAATAAGAACCTAAAGTGGGAACTCCAGCCAGGAGAGGGTGCTTTTTATGGTCCAAAAATAGAATTCTCCTTAAAAGATTGTCTTAATAGAGTTTGGCAATGCGGTACTATTCAGGTTGATTTCTCAATGCCTATTAGATTGGATGCCACTTATGTAGATATTGATAATGAAAAAAGAAATCCAGTTATGCTTCATAGAGCAATTTTAGGATCCTTTGAAAGATTTATTGGAATCTTAATTGAACAATATGAGGCGAAATTTCCAATTTGGCTTGCGCCTTATCAAATAATTTTATTGAGCATTACTGATAGAAATATTGAAAAGTGTTTAAAGTTTAATGAATTAATAAATAATAATGGTTACCGATCAAAAGTTGATGTTAGGAATGAAAAAATAGGATATAAAATAAGAGAGGCAACTCTCGGGAGAGTTCCCTTAATTGCAGTTATTGGAGATAAAGAAGAGGAAATTGATTCAGTCGCTTTAAGAGCTTTAGATGGAACAAATTTAGGAATTTTCGACCTACCTAATTTATACAAATTAATGGATGAATTAATAGAAAAAAAAGGGAGAACAGAATAATTTAAAATATATGAATTTTCTCGCTTGTGATCTAGGAGGTACCAAGGTTCTTTTGGGAATATTCGAGAGAGTAATAAATGATGATTCGCCTAAATTGTTATTCAAGAAGAAATATATATCTTCTGATTGGGATTCTTTTGAACTAATCCTAGAAGATTTTCTCAAAAATGAATGCAAGAATATTACTCATCCTTCTTCTGCATGTTTCGCCGTAGCTGGTCCTTTATCTAAAAACAACGCAAAAATTATTAACTTGTCATGGAATATTTCTGGAAATGCTTTACAGAACAAATTTAATTTTAAAAGCTGCGAGCTAATAAATGATTTCGCTGTACAAATTTATGGAATACCTTTTTTAAAAAAAAATCAATATTCTATTATCCAAAATGGATCGAATTCTGAAGGTGCTAATAATGATTTGCATGCCATTGTTGGAGCAGGGACTGGCTTGGGGATTGCAAGAGGAATTATATCAGGGAAAAAAGTAAAAGTTTTAGCTAGTGAAGGTGGTCATGTTGAGTACTCCCCAAAGTCAAAATTAGAATGGGATTTAAAAATTTGGCTTAAGAATTACCTAAAAGTTGAAAGGATATCTTGTGAAAGAATTATTAGTGGCACTGGTTTATCAAGAATTGCCGAATGGAGACTAAGCAAACCTGATGCCCAAAACCATCCTCTACAAAAATATTTAAAAAAAATTAAAATTTTTGGTGCTGCGAGAAAAGAACTACCTGAAAAAATTTGTAATCTTTCTAAAGAAGGTGATCCTCTAATGATTGAAGTTGAGAGGATTTGGTTGGGCGCTTATGCCTCTTTGTTGGGAGATGTTGCTCTTCAAGAATTGTGCTTTGGTGGATTATGGATTTCTGGAGGAACCGCATCAAAACATTTCAAAAACTTTAAATCAGACTTATTTTTTAAACAATTTTTCGACAAGGGTAGATTAAAAGATATTCTTAAAACAATACCTATAAAAGTAATTTTAGATGAAGAGTTTGGACTTTTTAGTGCAGCCTGCAGAGCAAAAATGCTTTTAAAAAATTAAAAACAAAAAATGTCTGTCCCAGAAGTAGGTAAAAAAATAAGAGTAACAGTGCCTTCCACAACTGCCAATTTAGGGCCTGGATTCGATTGCCTTGGAGCAGCATTAGATTTGTATAATGAGTTTATTTTTACAAGAATTGAAGGTGGTGGAGATAGATTTGATCTAATAATGGAAAGTACAGATGGTAATCACTTAAGAGGAGGACCTGAAAACTTAGTCTTTAGAGCAGCTCAGAAAGTGTTGGAGAGCGCAAATATGGATCCTTTTGCACTTGAAGCAAGAGTTAAGTTGGCAGTACCACCTGCACGCGGGCTTGGAAGTAGCGCTACAGCAATAGTTGCTGGATTAATCGGAGCAAATGCAATAATGAACTCTCCATTGTCCAAAGAAAAACTCCTTGAACTTGCCATTGATATAGAAGGTCATCCTGATAATGTAGTTCCCTCTCTTCTGGGTGGGCTTTGTTTAACAGCAAGGTCTTCTTCTCAGAGATGGAGAATCATTAGATGTGATTGGCACGATTCAATTAAAGCTGTAGTAGCCATACCAGCAATTCGTTTAAGCACAAGTGAAGCAAGAAAGGTTATGCCCAAGAACGTACCTATATCTGATGCAGTGACAAATATGGGGGCACTTACTTTGTTACTAAACGGCTTAAAAGCAGGTAATGCGGAACTTATAAAAGAGGGAATGTTTGATAAGCTCCATGAACCCTACAGATGGAAACTTATTAAGGGTGGATTAGATGTTAAAGATGCAGCACTAAATGCAGGTGCTTTAGGATGCGCAATTAGTGGGGCTGGTCCCAGTATCTTAGCTTTGTGTAAAAAAGAAAATGGTAAAAACGTCAGTCAAGCCATGGTGAAAGCATGGGAAAAGTCAGGTGTAGCAAGCCGAGCGCCATTCTTAAACATTCAAACAACCGGCAGCCAATTTAGCACTATCTCTGGTAAGTAGTTTTACTTAGGCATTTTTAATGTTATAGTCTCAAGCTAGTACAACTTCAACTAGAATAAAAAAATTATTCATTACATAAATGAATTTAGAATCTTTTCCTTGGCTATCAACTATTGTTTTACTGCCTTTAATTGGGGCATTAATAATGCCTTTCTTGCATTCAAAAGAAGGAGAAGATAATACACTCCCTAGAAATATCTCATTAAGTTTTTTGTTTATAGATTTTTTACTGATAATCGGCATCCTTTTTCAAAAATTCAATACTTCAGATAGCTCTTTACAACTGGTAGAGAGAACGTCTTGGTTACCATCTATAGGCTTAGAGTGGTCTCTTGGCGTAGATGGGTTGTCTGCTCCTTTAGTAGCTTTAAGTGGATTAATTACATTTTTATCGGCTGCGGCTAGTTGGAAAATTAAGAAAAAATCTAATCTATATTTTGCTCTTTTATTAGTACAAGCATCAGCACAGGCACTAGTTTTCCTTTCTCAAGATTTCCTATTGTTTTTCTTGGCATGGGAACTTGAATTAGTTCCGGTATATCTTCTTATTGCGATTTGGGGAGGGAAAAAGAAATTATATGCGGCAACTAAATTCATTCTCTATACAGCTTTAGCTTCTTTATTAATACTCATAAGTGGGTTAGCACTTGCCTTGAGTGGTGATACCTTTACTTTAAATATTACCGATTTAACCAATAAACATGTAACTGGCAGCCTAGCTTTGTTATCTTATTTAGGGTTTTTAATTGGTTTTGGAGTAAAACTTCCTATCTTTCCATTACATACTTGGCTACCCGATGCACATGGAGAGGCTAATGCTCCAGTTTCAATGTTACTAGCTGGAATACTATTAAAAATGGGAGGTTATGCTCTCTTAAGATTCAATGTTCAAATACTACCTGAAGTACATCTTCAAATTGCACCTGCGTTAATTATTCTTGGAATTATTAATATTATTTACGGAGCTCTAAATGCATTTGCACAAGATAATGTCAAAAGGAGAATTGCATGTAGCTCTGTAAGTCATATGGGTTTTGTTCTGTTAGGGATTGGAGCAGTAGATGCTCTAGGTATTAGCGGAGCAATGCTACAAATGATCAGTCACGGACTCATAGCTGCAGCTATGTTTTTTGTTACGGGCTCATTCTATGAAAGAACAAATACTCTTTCAATACCAAATATGGGCGGCTTAGCAAAGGTCTTGCCAATAACTTTTGCTTTTTTCTTAGCAAGCTCATTGGCTTCTCTAGCACTACCTGGGATGAGCGGTTTTATAAGTGAAATAACTGTATTTTTAGGTATCACTAGTCAAGAAGGATTTAGCTCTATCTTTAGATCAATCACGATTCTAATTGCAGCCATAGGATTAGTTCTGACACCTATATACTTATTATCAATGTGCAGAAGAGTATTCTTTGGCCCTAGAATTCCAGCACTAGCTACAGTGAAAGAGATGAATGGTAGGGAATTGACCATTGGTTTTAGTTTATTGTTGCCTACATTGGTAATAGGTTTTTGGCCCAAAATTGCCATAAATTTATACGAATCTTCAACCAATGCTCTCAGTCAGCAGCTTACATTAGCTAAATTGGTTGGATTAATACCAACTTTAGTTAATTAAATTATCTTAATAAATGGATACCTCAATTTTTAAATATGGAGAGTTGCCACAATTTAAAAAATTTACTCCAGAAAGCATAAGTAAACAATTTCCAGTAGTACTAGAAAAGATAACTGAAGAATTTAATAACATAGAAAAAAATTTATCTAATTATTTAATACAAAATGATTTAAATTGGGATAAGGTAATAAATCCTTTAAATGAAGTAAATGAAATTCTTAGATGGAGTTGGGGAGTAATAAGTCACCTAAATGCCGTAAATAATTCTGAAAGTTTAAGAGTTATTTATTCAAAATTTCTTCCAGAGATTATTAGCTTGAGCAATAAATTCGGGCAAAGCAAAATAATTTATAATTCTTTAGTCAAACTTAAAGAAACAAATAACTTTGATCAAATTAAAAACAGAATTTTAGATAAAGAAATTCTTGAGATGCAACATAGAGGAATTTCACTACAAAAAAATGATCAAGATGAATTTAACAAAATTTCAGAAAAACTAGGAAAGCTCTCAACCGAATTCAGTAATAATGTTCTTGATGCCACTAACGGATGGTTCTTAATATTAAATAATAAATCTGAAGTCGATGGTCTTCCTGAGAGGGTACTTGAATTGATGGCAATTTCTGCACACAATCACTTAAAAAAAGATGAAGATGTTGATATTAAAAATGGTCCTTGGAAATTAAGTCTAGATATTCCAACTTATACTTCATTCATGACATATGCCACCGATCGTAATCTTAGAGAAAAATTATACAAGGCATTTGTTAGTAGGGCTTCTCAAGGAGAAAAAAATAATTCTCAAATCATTGAAGATATATTATCTCTTAGAACTAAACAAGCTAATCTTCTAGGTTATAAAAGTTGGGCAGAACTAAGTTTGTCAACGAAAATGGCAAAAGAAATTAAAAATGTAGAAAACCTTTTAGAAGAATTGAGAGAACCAGCATTCAAAACCGCAATAATTGAATTAGAAACACTCGATAATTTTTCTAAAGCTAATGGGTTTCCAAAATCGCAGAATATTGAGCCATGGGACATTAGTTATTGGTCTGAACTGCTTAGAAAGGAAAAGCTTAATTTGGATCAAGAGTCTTTGAGACCTTGGTTCCCTTTAAATGATGTTTTGAAAGGTTTATTTAAATTAAGTGAGAAGCTTTTTGAAATTAAAGTAGTTGAGGCGACTGATGAAGCTCCTCTATGGAATGATGACGTCTTATTTTTTAATATCCTAAATAAAGAAGATAAGAAAATAGCATCTTTTTACCTGGATCCATATTCGAGGCCTGAATCAAAGAGAGGAGGGGCTTGGATGGATGAATGTTTGAATAAAAATAATGTTGGCAAAAAGACTCTCCCTGTAGCTTATCTAGTTTGTAATCAGACTCCACCATCAAAAGATAAACCTAGTTTGATGAGTTTTGAAGAAGTTCAGACACTTTTCCATGAATTTGGTCATGGTCTTCAACACATGCTTACTACTGTAAATCTTCCTCAAGCAGCTGGCATCAACAACGTTGAGTGGGATGCAGTAGAACTTCCAAGTCAATTTATGGAAAATTGGTGTTTTCATAAAAATACACTTATGAATATTGCTAAGCACTACAAAACAGGAGAAAAATTATCCGATGAGAATTTTGAGAAGCTTCTAAATAATAGAACTTTTAATTGTGGTATGGCTACTCTTAGACAACTACATTTTGCAATTACAGACCTCAGATTGCACAGTAGTATTGATAAAAACGAAGGTAAAACAGCAGATGAAATAAGAAGAGAAATTGCAAAACAAACTACTATTATTGAACCAATTCAAGAAGATCACTTTCTTTGTTGTTTTAGTCATATATTTGCAGGCGGATATTCTGCAGGTTATTACTCGTATAAATGGGCTGAAGTTCTAAGTGCTGATGCATTTTCAATGTTTGAAGAAGCTGATTTAGAAAACTCTGAAGATTTAAAGTTAATAGGAAAAAAATTCAAAGATACAATACTTAGCTTGGGTGGGAGCTTACCTCCCTTAGACATATTTAAACTATTCAGGGGAAGGGAGCCCAAAACAGATTCCTTAATAAGACACTTAGGCTTATCTGAAGCTACATAATAATTTCATTGATTATTTTATCCACCACAGATTTATTTTTTACAAGATTTCTATGTTTATATACTTTTACTGATATTTTTTTTCCAAAATTTAAATTTGTCCACCAGCTAGGGAAAACCATCAAATCCCAGTAAGTAAAGAAATTTATACACTCAATATCGTCAAGAAAAAAATCATTATTCGCGAGTCCTCTCAAAAACTTACTATTAATTTTCATTTCTGATATACCTTTAAAAGGGTATTTAGGTATTAATTGAGCCATCAAAGTTCCTTTGTGAGGGGACCCTATAGATATTAATCTTCTTGTTCTTTTATATCCATTAAATTTTTGAAGCCAGTGCCTACCAATTATTCCTCCCATAGAAAATCCCAAAATATCTATTTCTTTTTCTAAACCGTATTTCTCCAAAATTAATTCGTTTAATTTACTAGTCAAATCAAGTATTGGAGTCATTCCATATGAATGCTCAAGATTTGGGGCAAAATATTCAATACCAAAATTATCAAGTTTAGGGGTAATAGAGGAAAAAATACTTGAAGTATTCCAAAGGCCATGAATCAATATGATAGGATTTCTTCTTTCCAATACTTTAATTATTTTCAAGAATTCTTACTATTGACACCTTACCATCGAAACCCGTGATTGGAGGGTTGCATTTTGTCAAAATAATTTTAATTTTAGAAATCTTAAATTCCTGATCAATGATTTCTAAAATTGCGTTGGAATATTTTTCGATTGTATAACAATATATTTTCTTTGATTGATCCTTTAAAATTTGAACTAATTTTGAATAGTCAACTGTTTTTTTTATATCATCATTTATTGTACATTTTTCAAAATCAGTCCACAAAAATATATCTAAAATAAATAGTTGTCCTAATTCCCTTTCTTCATCAAGTACGCCAACTCTAGCCCAAAGTTTAATATTTTCAATTTTCAAAAAAGTTTCCATCTTTAAAAGTTTTAAAGATCTTTATGTGTATAGATAGCCTTTCCTGATGAAAAATCATCAACTATATTCCCATCGCCCTTTAGGAAATATTTATAAGTTACCAAACCTTCAAGACCTACAGGTCCCCTTGGGGGAAGAGTTTGAGTAGATATACCAACTTCTGCTCCGAATCCATATCTAAAGCCATCTGCAAACCTAGTAGAGCAATTATGAAAAACACCAGCACTATCAACTACATTCATAAATTTATTGGCAGTATGTGAATTTTCAGTAATTATTCCATCTGTATGTTTTGAACTATATTTTTGAATATGTGTGATTGCTTCCTCGAGATCATCAACAATTTTTATCGATAAAATTAAATCCAAATATTCAGTTTTCCAATCTTCTAGACTAGCCTCATACTTTAAACCTAATTCAACTGATCTCTTATCTCCAATTAATTTAACATCATTAGAATTAAATAAAGGGATGGCCTTTTCTAAAAATGCTGGTGCGATATCTTTATGGACTAATAAAGTTTCGATAGCATTACATGCTGCAGGATATTGAATTTTGCTGTCCAAAGCAACTGATAAAGCCATCTCTAGATTTGCCTCAATATCTATAAACAAATGACAAATTCCATCGGCATGGCCTAACACAGGAATTCTTGTATTCTCCTGAATAAATTTAACTAATTCATTACTTCCTCTTGGAATTATTAAGTTAATGTATTTCTCAAGATTTAACATCGCCATGCTATCTTTTCTACTTGTTAGTAAACATATTGCATTTTTATCAAGACCTGATTCATTTAAACCTTCTTGCAATGCCTTGACTATTGCTGTATTTGTTAAATTAGCTTCACTACCACCTTTTAGCATTACTCCATTACCTGATCTTATTGCTAATGAACTAATCTGCATCACAGCATCTGGCCTTGATTCAAAAATAACCCCCAAGACTCCGATTGGCACAGTTTTTCTTTCTAAGATCAATCCCTTTGAAAGCTCTCTTTTAATTTGAACTTGATTTACAGGATCAGCTAATTCTCCAACTTTTCTTACTCCTTCAATTCCTGAATTTAATTTTGATTTTGATAACTTTAATCTAGAAAGTAAAGCGCTAGAAATACCCTTTTTTTGCGCACTTGAAAAATCCGCATTATTAGCCTCTAATATTTCATTAGAATTTTTTTCTAGATAATCAGCCATAAAATTTAAGGCTTTAATTCGATTTTGATTTTCAGTCTGACTTATTTCTATTGATGCCGAACGAACTTTATTAGCTTTTTCTAAAAGATCATTACCTGGTTGAGGAACTTCAAAGATATTAGCCATAATTTTTTTTAGTTAATTTAATAATAATTCAAATTAAAGATTCTTTAAAGTAAATTTCTTTCTAAATTAATATCTAAAAAATAACTGAACTTGACTTTTCCAATCCCCATTGGAATCATAAGAACCTAATAATTCTAAGTTTGGATTTGCCTGAAAAGTCAAAATTCCTAAAGGTGAAATATCATCTCTACCTGGAACGGTTTGAAAGGCAAAATTTATCGCATCAGTAATATCAAGCCCTATTTCGGCTATCCAAGCTTGAGAAGAAAATTCCTCATTAGAAGATGATTGATCATCATTTTCTATATCTAAATTTTCATTAGAAAAAATATTATTTAATGAATCATTATTTTCTATTAACGCTGGATATAAAGAAAACTGAAATCTTTCACTAAATGCATCAGCATTATTTAGTTGAGAAATAAATGCTCTATTTATTAAATTTGCAGAGTTACCTCCAATCAAACCAATTATTTGTGATCTGTTATAACTTGGCGTGCTCCTTAATTGGATTCTTCTATTTTCATCAGCGAAAGATAATTGATCTAAAAATCCTTCATATGATGCTTCAATTTTGATAAGCCTAGTATTACCAATTCCAAATGCACCATAACCGTTTGAACCAGCGTCGACAGCTACATCACCTGATACATTTAAATCCTGATTGTTTTCACTTATAGGTATTATAGAATCTGGCACTTTACTGACTAAAGAAAAATTTATAAATGGAACCACACCACTTCTTGATGCAAATAAAATATAATTGTCTTTATTTTTATTAAGTTTAAACGGGGTAGTATATAGATTTGCTCTTCCTTTCTTAAGGTAAATAAGGCCCCTAGCATTTAAATCTTTTCCTACCTCACCATTTATAGTAAGGTCTAATTTAGTATCTAAATAAGCTTGAACTATCTCTGAATATTGAAGTTTAAATTCTGGTCCAAGTTTTAATTTAAGATTATTAAAACTCAAATTATCTAGATAATTAGGCAAAGTTTCTCCTAGAAGAACTGAATTCAAAATTGTTTCATTTGATATTATTTCAATATTTTTTTTATTATTCCAATAGAGTTCCGGCCAATCTTTTTTATCATCTTTTCGTATGAGATTATTTTCTTTTTTGATATTTTGATTGGTGCTATTAAAATTAATAAATCCATTATTAAAAGATAGAGAGCCTCCCAAAACAGGGCTTTCAAATGATCCACTTAAATCGATATCTGAATCTATTAAAAAATTAAAATTATCTTTTTCTAAAGTAAATCTATTTGTTTTCAAATTAATTTTTGCCTTGTCGGAATTATTCTTACTATAAAAAGGCAAAGAGCCTTTTATAAAAATTTCCCCAGAATCTTCAGTCTTTGCTTTTAGATTATTGATTTCTAAAGAATCAAAATCAAAAATTATTATGCTATTAATATCTTTTATTTTATTATTGAAAAAATCAATTTCAGAATCGTTAATTACGATAAATCCATTTAAAAGTGGTTTATTTAAGGTACCTTTTAGAATCATTCTTAGATTCACATCACCTTCTTTAAAAGTGAAGTATTCATCTGCAAAAATATCTATTAACTCAACAAATTTTCCATTCCCAATCAATCTTAGATCTAAGTTATCTGATTTATTTATAGGTATTGAGCCTTCAATATTAATTGGGATTTTAGAATCATTTATTAGAATCGAAAAATTAATATCAAAAATAGAGTTATCAAATTCAACTAGACCTTTATCAAATATTATTGTGTTGTTTTTAATTGATGAATTATTAGAAGAAATTTCACTAAAGAAAGATTTTGTATCAATATCATAAGATAAATTGATATCTAACCCTCCAAGAAAATCTCTTTGTTTATTTAAAAAGATATTTGCGGTACTTAATGGTAATTTATTAATTCTTAAGGAACCTTTACCCTTTAATAATCCGCCTTCCAAATCAATAGAAAATTCCTCTTTATTATTCTTGAAGTCATCTTTAGGTATATCAAGATAGCCATTTAATTTTGCATTCAATTTATAATTTTCTGGTTTATTGCCCTGAATAGTAATTTTTCCGTTGTATCTACTTTTAAATTTATTTAAATATTTTTGATAATTAAATTTGTCCTCAAGCACATTCCTATTTTCAACAAAGTTATTTATAAAATCAATCCTCTCTTTAAATGATTTATTAAAATTATTTATTTCCAAATCATCTAAAATATTGGATTTACTTAGGGGAATAACTTTTTTATTATCAAAGTTAAAAACGTCCACAGCGGTAAGAATAGTCCATCTAGTACTTACATTCGTGAATTCTGAATTAATAAAATTATTTTTATTTGAATCATATTCGACTTCAATTACTCCTCCATCAATTGGATAAAGTGAAGAATTTATATAAAAGTAATTATCTTTGAAGCTGAAATCAAATAATGAATTGGCTAGATTAATATTTCTATATTTACCTAAACTCCAAGCAAGTCGCCCAACTAGCGATGATTGATCTGACGAAATTGATCCTTCACCACTAATTATTCCATCAATTTTATCAAATTGATTTTTGTATAATGATAATTCAAGTTCATCAAGAGGAAAATTATCCGCTCGCCACTTATAACTATCTTCCTCTTTGACAATACCTACAGTCCCTTTATTTGAGTTAAAAACTCTTATAAAATTTGCATTATCTAGTTTAAGATCAGAATTAAACTTAATTGAAAGAAATGAAGGGATTGGAGAATATCTATTTTTCATATTTAGCAGAAATTCATTATTTTTATTTTTAATATCGCCCTCCCATGTTTCTCTAATGCGGATACCTTTATAGTGCGGATAATCTACATTAAAGTTTATAGAAATATCAGGATCAGTAATTTTTCCTTTTAATTCTCCTTTAGCAGTAATGAAACCCCTTATATCATTTTTTCGGAAAATATTTAAATTAGATAATTGTGTTCTATTTATTTTGAAACTAGTATCTATATCTCCAATATTAATACCTCTTCTATCAAACCAGTAGGGAATATTACCCGATAATTTAATATCTGGATTCAGGCTATTAATGTATCCAATACTTCCTATTAGATTAATATTATTGGAACTTTTATTAAATGGTACATTGAGATTAAAATTAGAAGTCAAAGTTCCATAATTTAATTTTTCTGTATTCCCAATTAAATTATTATCTTTACAAAAAAACCTAGTTGAATCTGAATTTATAATCTCTTCGAAATCTTCTGGTTTTATTTTTAAATTGGAAAAAGAAAATCTTCCTTCACAAAATGTACGCTTTGATGATTTATAAAATTTAAAGTTAGATTTAAAGGTACCCTCTTTAAAACTAATTTTTCTATTACCAATAATATATTCAGAATTCTCAAGATCTAAACCCTTAGAAAATAAATCCAGTTTTAAAAAGTCTTGATTTAATTTTGCATTAAATTTAAGTTTTAAAAAACCCTTTTCATCAAAATTTGATTTTACATTTGCAATGATTTGTCTATTTCTTGGCTTGTAAATAACATTACCTTTTACTTTTGTTTTTAATCCTGCTTTATTAAACTTCAGGTCTGAATATTTATTTAAGTTAAAGTTCAATTCATACTTTGATTGTGATTTTTTTGTAATTCGATCATTTTTATAAGATTCGTCTTTTTTAAAAAAATCTCTATCTATATTTATAGCTGCTTCCTTAGGACTTATTTTAACAATCCATTTTTGTTTTAAAAAAGATCTAAAAGGCATGATGCCCACATATACATTTTTGGCTGTAATTTCAGAATCTATATTTTTTTTATCGTTAATTTTTGAATTACCCAAAGAAATACCAAGAAATCTAATCCCGACATAATCTCCTAAATCAACATTTTTCTCTAAAAGATTCTCAATACTTTTTTCTAGTTCTAATTTCCTAGAACTATAAGTATCTTTTAAAAAATTATTTAATAAAAAAGTGCCTAAAAAACCTAAAGGTAAAAGCATCCCTACCAAAAGAATCTTAGTATTTAATTTTAGAGATCTAATTTTTTTCAATTTAGAACCCAAAAATAGAGTAGGCTTACAAAATATAAGAAATTAATCAGGTCAAAGCCACTAAATGTCTTTTTTTGAACTATTAGAGAACACACCCAAAATTTTTGGATTCTTTGGAATATTTCTTTTCATTTGCACAATTGCAGCTTTTATATTTAATTTTGGTTTTAAATTTCGAATAATTGGAGCAACTATCTTTTCATTATTGCTTTCTTTGAGTAGTTGGGCATTTATACAAAGTTACTCCGAAAAGGTTGTAATAGAAGGTGCAAAATATGTTCCAATTGTTTATGACAATGGGTTCGATTTGATTATTGCTAAAGCAGATGATGACTTTCCAGAGGAATCTATAGAACCAACTTTAGAACAATTATCGGAAAACTTGATGAACGGTAGCAGATCTGGTGCGAATGTAAAAATAAAGATAAGAAAAATTGAAAAAATTTCAGATGGTGTAAGTAAACCAGTGGTTATTGGAGAAATTCAGAAAAATGTCAAAATGAATTAGTCTTTTAAAAAATGGAAAGTAAAACCTTTTTAGATTTTTTGCCAACTAATTTTAGACATGAGAAATCTTTTTTTATTCAAAATAATCTAACTGACTTTGAAAAATTAAGTAATCTTTCGGACTTAGATATAGATGAGATTCAGAGAAAATCTTCACTATGTACATTGAATAATCTAAAGAAAATTAGAGCCATAGCAATTTTTAAAAAAGAAATTGGAATTTCTCCACCGCAAGCATATCTACTTTTACATTGCGGTATATCTTCTCTTAAATCATTATCACTATCTACCCCTTACGAATTAGAACGCAAAATTGGTAGATTAGAAAGAATTCTTAGAGTAAAAACTGAGACAGATACAACTTTTACTCTTTTAAAAGAATGGATTAAAAAAGCTAGTCAAATCGAGAAATCTATTAGAAATCTTTGATAAAAAAATTTTTTAATGTAGAATTTAGAAAAAAGTTAGTGATAATGAAATCTTTGTTATTTTTTTTATTTTTGTTCTCCAACTCTTTATACCCTGTCTTAAGTCAATCTAACTTATTGGAAACTGTAAAAAAGAATCCAAACGAAGCTAGGATTTTATGTAACAAGTTTAGAGAATTTAATTCAAAAGGCATATCAGCTAGTTCAGATAAAGCTATAGAGTATGTATCAAACAAAAAAAAGTTAACTCCCGTTAACGCAGAGATCTTTTCAATTTACGTCATTGGGCTGCACTGCCCAGACATTATCTAAAGTCTAAATGTCTGGTTCAAGATGGTTTGACAAGTCTCTAGTACTTAGAGATGGAGTAAGACTGATATCCAGAATTTGGTTACCTAATACTAATAATGGGCCATGGCCTGCGTTATTAATGAGACAACCATATGGCAGGGAAATAGCTTCAACTATTACCTATTCTCACCCAGAATGGTGGGTAACCAAGGGATATATGGTAATAATTCAAGATGTTAGAGGTATGGGTTCTTCTGAAGGAGTTTTTAAAGGTTTTTCCCAAGAAGCTAGCGATACTTCAGAAACACATGAATGGGTAAGGTCTCTAAAAGAATGTAATGGAAAACTTGGCTTATATGGTTTTTCATATCAAGGATTTACTCAACTAACTGGTGAATTAAATTCAAAGCCGCCCGATTGTTTATCTCCAGCAATGACTGGGATGAATATTAAGGATCATTGGTGCTCAGATGGGGGGGCCTATTGGTGGCATAACAATATTGCATGGGGACTTCAAATCGCAGCACTAAAATTGAAAAGAGAAAATAAATTTCTTGAGTGGGAAAAGATAAGATTAACCTTACAAAATAAAAGTTATTTAAGTGAAGGAATTGATACTTTAAAAAAATATGATCCTAATAGCTTTGTTTTGGAATGGCTTAAAAATTTAAATAATGCTTGCCCATTTGAAGAATTTAAACCAATTTCATCATGGATTAAACAACCTATGTTAATTATTGGAGGACTTTGGGATCCTCATTTAAAAGGTGCCTTTGATCTTTATAAAAAATCTAAAGAAGCCGGTGGCAGCCCAGAGATTATTATTGGGAATGCTACACATCTAAATTGGTGGAAGGGATCACAAGAATCTTTATTAAAATTTTTTGATAAACATTTAAAATCGGATAAAAAATTTAATTCTAAGAACTTTAAAGACGAAAAAAAAATATGGAATATTTCATTAAATAAATGGGAAGAATTAGATAATAAATTTCACCCTGAATTTATTTTTGGGCTCAAAAGTGTTGGCACAGCAAATGTAGACGTTGAAGATGGAAGTCTTACCATAAATTCAAAAGGATCAGGATGGTTCACGATTGTTAATGACCCATGGAGACCTACTCCCTCTGACGGTGGTCATTTAGGTCCAAATCCAGGAAAATTTAATAGAAGTATTATTGATAGACGACTGGATGTAGGCGTTTTTCAAACCAATTCTTTTGAAGAAGATCAATATTTAAGAGGGGTTCCAAAATTAGAAATCCAAGTAAAAAGTGATCAGCCCAATTTCGATATCTGCCTTGCTTTATCTCTAGTTGAAGAAGGTAATGAAAAGGTGAATCAATTTTCAACAGGATTCTTAAGGGTTAAAAATTCCAAGATAAGTGAAGAATGCATTTATCAAATCACAATGCAACCAACAAATATTTGTTTAATTAAAGATAGCAAGCTTCGCTTATCTATATCTGCAGCAGCTTATCCCGCTATTGGAGTTAATCCTGGATTTGGGGAGGGAAATATTGGATCTCCTTCAGCAAATCATAAAGTTATTACTCTAAATTTTAGCCTTGATAAAACATTTATGAAAATGACCCCTTTTTTTAATAAATAATTATTTTTTTGGTTAATCATTTGATATTATTAATCGTTAATATCTACCAGTCATGATCGAGACAATTCAAGCAGACTGGATTAAATCAGAAGCTATCAACCTAGAAAATTGTTGCAATGATAATCCATTAAAAATATTAGGTCCTCATTTTTATGAAGAACAATGGGTAATTAGGGTATGGATGCCTGAAGCCGACGAAGTTAAAATAAATTTTAAAAACAATACCTATAAGGCGGAAAGCATAAACCATAGATGGCTTTTTGAAGCTATTCTGCCTGAAAATCCGAATTCTAATTACGAAATAAATATTTCACGAGGAGGCATCACACATACACAAGATGATCCTTGGTCATATAGAGAAGAGTGGATGGGAGAAGTTGATAGACATCTTTTTGCAGAGGGTAATCATCATCATATTTGGGAAAAAATGGGAGCACATCTCATTGAAGAAAAGAATCAAAAAGGAGTCATGTTTTGCATTTGGGCTCCAAATGCAAAATCAATCTCGATAATTGGAGATACAAATTCTTGGGATGGAAGACATCATCCAATGCAAAAAAGATTAGGAGGAATTTGGGAACTATTCATGCCAACAATGCAAGAGGGAGACACATATAAATACGAAATTAGAACACAACAAGGTCATATTTATGAGAAAGCTGATCCATATGGTTTCCTTCATGAAATTAGACCTCAAAATGGTTCAATAGTTTCAAAATTGAACAACTTTAATTGGAATGATAGTTCTTGGATTTCAAATAGAGATTCTTCTAGCCAAATTAACAAGCCAATTTCAGTTTATGAAATGCATTTAGGAAGTTGGCTCCATGAATCAACAGATAATAAATATTTGGAGGATAATGGTGAACCAAGAGACCCAGTGCCAGCAGCGGATTTAAAACCTGGAACAAGATTTTTAACTTATCCAGAATTAACCGAGAAACTCATCCCTTACGTAAAAGAGAGAGGCTTCACTCATATTGAACTAATGCCAATATCTGAACATCCTTTCGATGGTTCATGGGGATACCAAGTTACAGGCTGGTATGCACCAACAAGTAGATTTGGCACCCCAAACGAATTTAGAGAGTTTGTAAATAAATGTCATGAAGAGGGAATAGGCGTAATTCTTGATTGGGTGCCTGGTCATTTTCCAAAAGATAAGCATGGTTTAGCATTTTTTGATGGTTGCCATCTTTATGAACATGGAGATTCACGCATAGGTGAACACAAAGAATGGGGAACCCTAATATTTAATTACAGCAGAAACGAAGTAAGAAATTTCTTAGTAGCCAACCTCGTTTATTGGTTTGAAGAGTTTCATATTGATGGCATAAGAGTAGATGCTGTAGCTTCAATGCTTTATAGAGATTATCTACGTCCAGATGGAGAATGGATACCCAATGAAAATGGTGGGAATGAAAATATAGAAGCCGTTAAATTTCTTCAACAGGCTAATCATGTACTCTTCCAACACTTCCCAGGTGCACTTTCTATTGCAGAAGAATCAACAACTTGGCCAATGGTAACCAAACCAACTGACATGGGAGGACTAGGGTTTAACTTGAAATGGAATATGGGATGGATGCACGATATGCTTGATTATTTTGAAATAGATCCTTGGTTTAGGCAATTCCATCAAAATAGTGTGACTTTCTCAATTACATATAACTATACAGAGAACTTTATGCTTGCACTTAGTCATGATGAGGTAGTTCATGGGAAAAGTCATCTTTTACATAAAATGCCTGGCGATGACTGGAAGAAATATGCAAATACTCGAGCATTATTAACTTATATGTGGACCCACCCTGGTAAAAAAACGATATTTATGGGAATGGAATTTGGGCAAAGACAAGAATGGAATGTTTGGGATGATCTGCAATGGGAGTTACTAGAATTTGATCCTCATAAAGGTATCAGGAACTTGATTGATGACCTAAACGTTCTTTATAAAAATGAACCTGCACTATGGAAAAATGACTTTGATCCTTATGGATTCCAATGGATTGATTGTAATGACAAATCTAATTCGGTTATAAGTTTCATGAGAAGAGAAAACGATACTAATGAGTGGCTTGTTGTTGTTGCTAACTTTACACCTAATACTCATGGGTCATACAAAGTAGGTGTTCCTGTGGAAGGATTCTATAAAGAAATATTTAATTCAGATGGCTCTAGATACGGAGGCAGTAACAAAGGAAATATGGGTGGTAAAGAAACTATAAATTACAATATTCATGATTATCAAAATGCTCTAGAACTTGCTTTGCCCCCATTAAGCGTGAGTATCTTCAAACATCAAACAAAAAAATAAGAAGGCTCATTTAACTTAGTGCTTCATATAAATGTTCATATAACGCTTTTGCTCTGCTTTACATTGTAAGATTTTTAAGTTGGATTTTAATTTTTTTAAAAATATTGAATTGAAAAATGGGTCAAGATTTACCACTACTACTCTCTGCCGCACTAGGTAAAAAAGTAAATAGGCCTCCAGTATGGATGATGAGGCAAGCAGGAAGATATATGAAAATCTATAGAGATTTAAGGGAGCGTTACCCAAGCTTTAGAGAGAGGTCTGAGAATCCAGAACTATCATATGAGATTTCAATGCAGCCTTTTCATGCTTTCAAACCGGATGGCGTGATCCTTTTTTCAGATATTCTCACACCTCTTCCAGGGATGGGAATAAATTTTGAAATAATAGAAAGTAAAGGTCCAATTATTGAGGACCCAATAAGAACCCTTAACCAGGTAGAAAATTTAAAAGAATTAAATCCAAGTGAGAGTTTAGGTTTTGTTGGACAAGTTCTTACTTCACTCAAAAAAGATGTGAATAATGAGGCAACAGTTTTAGGTTTTGTTGGCGCACCTTGGACTCTTGCTGCATATGTAGTTGAAGGTAAAAGCAGTAAAAATTATTCTTTAATAAAATCAATGGCTTTTAATGAACCAGATTTACTTCATAAACTTCTTGATCATTTTGCAAAATCTATTGGTGAATATCTTAAGTATCAAATAAAATCTGGAGCGCAAGTAGTACAAATTTTTGATTCATGGGCAGGCCAACTAAGTCCACAAGATTACGATATCTTTGCTGGGCCTTATCAAAAAAAAGTTATTGAAATTGTAAAATCGGAATACCCTGAAACACCGATAATTCTTTACATTTCAGGGAGTGCTGGGGTACTGGAAAGAATGGCAAAAACTGGAGTAGATATAATCTCATTAGACTGGACAGTAGATATTGAAGAGGCTTGTAAAAGAATCCCCAGGGGGATTGGAATTCAGGGTAATGTTGACCCTGGCATTTTATTCGGAAACGAAGAAGCAATAAAAGAAAGGATAGATAATACTTTCAATAAAATTAAAGACAGGAAATATATTCTTAACTTGGGTCATGGTATTTTACCTGGGACTCCAGAAGAAAATGCACAAACATTTTTTGAACATGGAAAAAAACTCAATTACTAGTCAAAGTCTTGGGATATAAAAACTTATTAATAACAGGCGCTAATGGATGTGTTGGCCAATATTTAGTTGATTGGTTTTTGAAAAACACAAAATTCAGGCTTTATCTCATGGTAAGAGACAAAAGTAAGTTACCAATTTCTGTTCAAGAAAATAAAAAAGTCAAGTTAATGGTGTGCGATATAAGGGAATCAAATAGGTATAAAAAGGAAATTAGTCAAATTAATTACTTAATACATACTGCTACAGCTTGGGGAGATCCCAAAAGAGCCTATGAAGTAAATATTAAAGCTTTTGAAGAATTACTAGAAATGCTTGATATTGAAAAGTTAGAAAAGATTATTTATTTTTCAACAGCTAGTATTCTGGATAACCAAACAGAATTAATGAGGGAATCATTGATTTATGGAACAGAGTACATTCAAACAAAATATGAATGTTTCCAGAGACTTAGAGAAAGCTCATTTGCAGAAAAAACATTCGCTGTTTTCCCTACCTTGGTTTTTGGAGGGAATCTTGGAAAAAAAAGTAAATATCCGGTGAGTTATTTAACTAGTGGATTGAAAGAAATTGGGAAATGGCTTTGGTTAGCAAGATTTTTAAAACTCAATTCTAAATTTCACTTTATACACGCAAATGATATCGCCCAGATTTGCGGGTTTCTAATTAAAAATCATAAAAAAGAGCAATACAAAGGCTTTAGAAAATTTGTGCTAGGTCAAAAATTCATTTCAATTGATAATGCCATAATTACACTTTTAAAGAAACATAATATGAGGAGATTTTTTGCGATACCGCTTACAAAAAAAATTCTAAAAATATTATTAAGAATTCTCCCCATCCAAACTACTCCTTGGGATAGCTTCAGTATCAAAAAATATGACTTTAATCATGTCCCCATCACTAATCCTGAGACTTTTAAACTTAAAAGTTATGCCAAGTCACTGAATGATATTTTAAGGTTATCAAAGTTACCAAGCTGTAATAACAATTAAAATTCTCGCAGTTAGGTTACCAAAGCCTTGTAATATGTATAGATAAGAAAATTTTTTATTATGTTACGCTCTATCTTTGCAGGTTTATTTGCAATAGTTTTAACTCTAGGTCTAGGTATTTCATCAGTTTCAGCTAAGACAGTTGAAGTAAAGCTTGGAACAGATGCTGGCATGCTTGCATTTGAACCAAGTACAGTAACCATTAGTGCTGGTGATACAGTTAAATTCGTCAATAATAAACTTGCCCCCCACAATGCTGTTTTTGATGGGCATGAGGAATTAAGTCATGCGGATCTAGCATTTGCTCCAGGAGAGTCTTGGGAAGAAACATTTGATACTGCTGGAACTTATGATTACTATTGCGAGCCACATAGAGGCGCTGGAATGGTAGGTAAAGTTATTGTTGAATAAATCTTCTAAATAGTTAAACACCCTTTTTGACTTAATATTTATCACTGTCATACCCAAATTTTG